>JAJYIU010000015.1 GCA_021789895.1 Acidobacteriota bacterium
CAAACTGGAGTCCTTCGGCGAGGCGGAGTTGGGCCGGGGAAGGATGGAAGGCGAAGGCCGGCGAGGCGGCGCTGCCGCCGCCGGCGGCATCGGCGGCAGGGGTTTGGGGAAAGCGGGAGAGGTTGCCCACGGCCTTGAGGCCATGGGGTTTGCGGAATCTCAGCATAAAAAACTCCTGAGCGGCCGGCACGGGAGGCCGGCAGCGGGGTGGCGGACCAATGTTGGGCGAAGCGATAAGCGTCGCATAGCTTCGTTGGTTCGTCGCTCGGCAATCCTCATGTACATCCATGTACACTGCGGTTGCCTCGCGACTCCCGCCTCGCTCTGCTTGCTTCTCCCTTCGCCTTGGCTTTACTGAATCGCGGAGGGTCGGGACCTGACAGGAAATCCCGACTTTCCACTCGACCTCGGCATATCTAACTCCCATCGGTGGACTCGTGGGCCACCGCTAAAGGAACCTGTCCGCTTTCAGCCGACAGACGACGGCAGAAAGCGGACAGCGGACAGACGCAAAAACACAAAAGCCGAACCGGCCGGAAAGGCGGGTTCGGCGGAACAGCAGAGCATTCAGCGGACAACTATCAGCTATCAACCATCAGCAGACGGACGACAGAAGACAGACAGAAACACAAAAGCCGAACCGGCCGCGATGGCGGGTTCGGCGGAACAGCGCAGACTCAAACAGACAACGCGGACGAAACAGACAACGCGGACGAAACAGACAACGCGGACGAAACAAATAACACAGACGACAATTCAGCGCAGACGAAGAAAGCGGGCTGCGATGCCGGAAGGATCAGGCATCGCCGAGCAACACTTCTACACTGCGGGGGCTCAAACCTGGCCAGCCGGCCCGAGGAAGTGGGCGGCTGCCCTGGCCGGGATCGCGAAGAAGCGATGCGCGGCCGCCGGATGCAGTTTGCCGTCCGGCGCGGGCCGGCAGGGGTATGAGGCCCTGCGTCGCGTGGTTGGGTTCCCGCTTCCGCCGCGGCGGGGCGCGGCGGAACGCTCATACAGCGGGATGAGAGAGCATGGATGTCTCGCCCATGTCCCATCCCGGGTGACAGTGTCATTCACTGAACACGGCGGCAGTATAGCACACGGAAAATTCCGCCAGGACTAAGATTAAATCCAAGAATATCAAGGAGATGGGCTAATTATGTAACAACAAGTTACACAAAATGTCACAAAATTTATTTTTCCTTTATTCTCAGCGACTTGCGTGAGCCCATCCGTAGTGGAATTATTTACATCATGCTAGTGTATGCAATGAGCATACACTTTATGCCGGGGAGGAAGGACATGCGCCTGACCATCAACGCCCAGGACAAGCGCCCTTTGCATCAACAGGTCATGGACGGGGTGAAGGCGCAGATAGCCAGCGGCAAGCTCCGCGAGGGCATGGTCTTGCCGTCGGTGCGGCAGGCGGCCGAAGAGTTGGGCGTCAATCTGAACACCATCGCGGTTGCCTACCGCAAGCTGCAGGCGGAAGGACTGGTTTGGGTACGGCACGGGATGGGGGCAGTGGTGCATTCGCGGCGGGTGGCGTATGCGCCGGCGGAAGAACTGCGCCGATTGCTGCGCAACGCGCTGACGCAAATGGTTTTGAGCGGGCGAGAGAAGCGCGAGATCGTCGCTCTGGTGAAGCGGGAGCTGATCGCGGCCGGGCTGATGGGGAGGAAGCGGAGGGGCGGCTATTAATCGGGCGGCTACACGTCGTCGCGGTGGCCGCGGCGCAAGGTCAGCATGACCAACTCCGGCGGGCAGCCCCAGCGGAAGGGGACGATGACCTGGCCCAGCCCGCGGCTGATATACATCTGGGTTTGCTGCATGCGCTGCCAGCCTTCCGGGGCCCAGCGGTCAAAGAGCGGGCGGGCGAAGCGCGGCCGCACCTGCCCGCCATGGGTATGGCCGGAGAGCACCAGGTGCACGCCGGCGCGCGCCGCCGCCGGCAGCTCGAGCGGGTTGTGGGCCAGCAGCAGGGTGAAATCGGCGCGGGCGGCATCGGGGCCGAGGGCGCGGCGCAGCACCGGCCGCTGCCGGCGGTCGTCAAGGCCGGCGACGAGCAGCCGCCGGCGCGCGATTTCGCGCCAGGCGGTGCGGTTGCGGAGCACGCAGATGCCGCGCGCTTCGAGCGCCGCGGTCAGCGTCTCGGCGCCGGCGCGAAAGTCGTGGTTGCCGAGCACGGCGAAGACGCCCAGGCGGGCGCGCAGCCGTCCGACCATCTCGCTCACCGGGGGTATGAACTGCGGCGAGAGGGTGACGAAGTCGCCGGTAATGGCAATCAGGTCGGGCTGCAGCGCTTGCGTCAGCGCCAACACCCGCTGCAGGCGGTGGGGAGTGTCGTACAGGCCGTAGTGGAGGTCGGAGAGATGGGCGATGCGCAGCCCGGACAATTCCCGCGCCAGCCCGGGGAAGGCGAGTTCCAGCCGGGTGATTTGCGGATCGGCAATGCGGCGGCGGTGGGCGTGCAGCCAGCGATGGGCGCGCGGCCAATAGCGACGGCGCGGCGGGGTATGAAACAACGATTGCATGGGGGTAAACATGCTCACGCAGGCATCGCCGGCCGGCTAGCTCCGTCCCGCGGCCAAGCCGGGCAGCGGCGCTTCGCGCTCGCCGGCGCGGGCCTGCGCGAACAGCGCCTGCGCGGCGGCGTGAATTTTGCCGTTGGTGGCGAGGATCGTGGGGCCGGTCAAGCTAAACGGGCCGCCCTCGAGGGCGCTGACGCAGCCGCCGGCGCATTCCAGGATGCAGGCGCCCGCCGCCATATCCCAGGGCTTGAGGCCAAATTCCCAAAAGCCCTCGAAGCGACCGCAGGCGGCATAGCAAAGATCCAGGGCCGCCGAGCCCAGCCGGCGCACGCCGTGAGTTTTCAGCGTGGCGGCGTAATACAGCCAGATATTGGGGTTCTGGGATTGATTCTGGGTGGGGAAGCCGGTGGCGAGCAGGCTTTCCTCGAGTTTTTCCACGGTCGAGACGCGGATCGGGCGTCCATTGAGGCTGGCGCCGCAGCCCAGTTCGGCGGCGAAGAGCTCTTCCTGCGCGGGGTTATAGACGACGCCGGCGATGCGCCGGCCCTCGCGCTCCAGGCCCAGCGAGACGGCGAAGACCGGCACCGAGTGGGCGTAATTGGTAGTGCCGTCGAGCGGGTCCACATACCAGCGGTAGGGAGAGCCGGAGTTATGCTGGCTGCCTTCTTCGGCGATCAGGTCGTGCTGGGGGAAGGCGGCGCGCAGGCGTTCGACAATCAGCGCTTCGCTGGCGCGGTCGGCGGCGGTGATCAGATCCATGCCGCCCTTGTACTCGACCCGCACATGTCCGAAGTGGCGCATCAACACATGGCCGGCGGCGCGGGCGATCTCAGCGGCGATCGGGGTAAAGACCGGTTGACTCATGCCCGGCGGGCTCATGCCTGGGCGCATCCGGCGCCGGCCGAGGCGGCGGCGTCATTGACGAGCCAGTCGGCGCCGCCGGCGAAGAATTCTTTTTTCCAGATCGCCGCCCGGCGTTTCAGCTCATCAATCAGAAAGGCGCAGGCGGCGAGCGCCGGGGCGCGATGCTCGGCGGCGACGGCGGCGAGCACGCTGGCTTCGCCGATTGCCACACGGCCGAGGCGGTGCTGCAGTCCAATGCCGTGCACCGCCCAGCGGCGGCGGCACTCCTCCGCCAGCTCCGCCATCTGGCGCAGCGCCAGCGCTTCATAGGCTTCATACTCCAGGTGCAGCACGGCGCGTCCCCCATTGCGCTCGCGGGCCAGGCCGCTGAACGCGGCGACCGCGCCGTCGGCCGGGGTGGCCACCCGCGCCTGCAATCGGGCGGCGTTCAGCCGCGCGCGGGTCAGCTCAATCACCGTCGGCCAGGAATTCAATGGCGGCATTGATTTCATTTTAGCAAGGGATGGCTGCCGCCGAGGCTGTCCGGGCGGCGGCGGGGAAAGCGGTTTATCCGCCGCTGACCGGGGGCAACAAGCCCACCTCGTCGCCATCGGACAGCGCCGTTTGCTCATCCGCCGGATCGAGATTGCGCGCCAGGTGCAGCCGGGCGCGCCAGGCGGCGAGGGCGGGAAAGCGCCGCTCGCACTCGCGCAGGCAGTCGGACAGGCGGGCGCCGGCGGGCAGTTCCAGCCAATGCTCGCGCCCGCCGCAGGCCTCCGCCAAGGGGCCGAAGAACAAAACATGGATGCGCATGGCTGTTTCCAGTTTCGGTTTATTTCGGGCCGAATGCCAGTCCGGGCCAGGGCGGATAAGATCCGCAGTCTGCGCGTGGTGCTAAACCGATTTTTAGGGCCAGAGTTAGCACCACAACCCAAGCGCCGGGGCCATTCCTACAGGGAATCCAACGGCGGCCGCGCCGCCGGATTTTCAAAATCATACTCAGCTTGGTGCGGAGGAGGGGGATCAGGTCAATGGTAATGGATGGTCTGCTCCTACGTGGCGACGCTGAGATGGATTGTCAGCTCCTGAGCCGCATGCTTGTCGATGCGCACCCGGAGCTCATAAATGTTCATGCCAGGCGCCGACACTCGGATATAGAAAAGCTTTCCGCTCTTCGCCGGTTCAAGGCAGAAATGCCCCTTCGCATCAGTTTTAGTCGACACGAGCACATTCTTCCAGTCAGAGCTACGCAGTTCAACTGTCACTCCGTCTGCTGGTTCGTCCATTCCTTTAATGAGTACCCGCCCCGCCAGAGCACGACTCACGGAGATTTTCTTTTGCACAACAAGCTCCGTCGCGTAGCCGGTCTGCCCAGTCAGGAAGAGGACCAGCACCAGAAGTACCAGTTGCTTAGGAATTCTCATGGTCATTTCTTAATGATGATCCCCCCTTGCGGATTTGAAGAGATGCATACCGTAGGTAGCCAGGTGCCGACCGCCAAGATAAGCTTCGGTGCGCTGCCAGGCTCCATTCGACAGCTCGGAGACAATATGGCCACTCAGATCGTAAAGAAATGAAGTGAACGAGGCACATTGGCCGTTGTTGTCCATCGTACATTTGGCGGCGCGGTGGCCGGCGGCATCGTAAAAGTAATCCACTGCCCCAGGACTCGAACCGTTGCCGCCATTGCCATAAACACAAGCCAGCTGGCCTTCGGCGTCGTAACTGAAATTATGTCCCAGGCCGTCATTGAGCAGATCGCCGGAGGCGTCGTAGCTATAATGGTCCATGCGATTGTTGCCGCCATTGAAAGTCAAGCCGGATAGAGTCAACCCGCTACCCGCGGTGACATTCTGGTCCCAACGGTTGCCGAAACGATCATAATCCCAGCTCAGACCGAAATGGCTGCCGTTCCCATCCGGGCAATTCGAAGAGCAATTGGCCGCCAGCAAGCGATTCATATCGTCATAAATATAAACCCACTTGCCATTGACGGCATCGTTAGCTTCGGCGATATCGCCATCGGGAGCATAGGAAATTTGCAGCCAGTAAATACCCGTAGGCGGAATGGGATCGGCGCCACCGGTTAAGGTTGCGCCGGAAAGCGTTTCGGTAAACGAAGGCGAGGAAAACCATTGCGTCTGCCAGCTTTCCATTGGCAATAAAAATGCATCCCAGATCTGCTGTCGGCACCGGTCAGAGGGATCGCAAACATGATACGAAATACCTACTCCATCTGCACTTATCGACTCAGTGGGCGCATATCCGCGGACGTGAGAAGTCTGGACATTCGCAACAAAGAGGCGTAGACTGCGCGTTGGGACATTTCGCCTTGGCAAACATATTTTTCATTGATGATGATTGCGCTTCGCAACTCGTTGTTGACAATCTCACACAACGCGGTCACGAAGTACATCGAACGTCCTGTTTGGAGGACGCACTTCACGATATAGAATGTATTATCAATAGCGACCTTGTTGTTCTAGACTTAATTATGCCTCGATTAGGAAACATACCCACGGACAGCCCCGATGGCGAACGTTGTGCTGGTATGTTACTGTATCGCGAAATTAGGCGCAAACGGGCCAATCTGCCAATCTTGATATTCACAGCTAACCAGGACCCCGCTCCGCGGCAGATAATCGATGCTGATCGGCACGCCAGATACATCGGTCGTTGGTCATCTCCGAGCTTTTCAGAATTCATAAGCATAGTCCTCGAGATGGCTGGCGCCCAAGCATCAACAGGGCGGCTGCGTCCCTTCATTGTGCATGGTCAGGACGAAAAGACCAAGTTAGAACTGAAGAACCTACTTCAAAATACACTAGGGATGGATGAACCGATTATTTTACATGAGCAGCCAAATCTCGGCCGCACGCTGATCGAGAAGTTCGAAGACTTGGCTACCACTGCTGACCTTGCGTTTGTACTGCTCACGCCTGATGACAAGCTCGCGAGCCCAGGCGACTTAGAAGCGGACAAACGGCGGGCCCGGCAGAACGTAATCCTTGAGCTCGGATTCTTCCTGAGTATGATGGGCAGGCATTCAGGTCGCGTATTTCTTCTTTACAAGGGAGCGCTAGATGTTCCGAGCGATCTCAGCGGGATTGTCTATATTGACATTTCCGCTGGCTTAGCTGCGGCCACCGAAGAGATCCGTCGCGAACTTGCGGCGATTGACCACTGACATGTTGATGGAGGCGCAATGAACGTCCAGAGTTCCGAGGAGCAAATGGCCGCGTTAAAGGAGGAGAATCGTAAGCTAAGAGAGGAACTTGACCGCAGGAATAGAGAACGGATTGAGTACCTTCAGAATGTTTCCCATCAACTTGTTGCGCCATTGAATGCGATTAAATGGCACATTGAGAACATCACCTCGGCCCGAGTGGGTGTCGAGCGAGCGCAGAAGGTGCTACGTTCTGTGTATTCCCAAGCTACGATTGCTGTGCACCTTGCCAAGAACTTTGCGTTGATGTCCAATCTCGAAGCGGATCATGCTTTGAACGCACTCCTCGAACCGCTCGAACCTGTAAACCTGTGCCGACTACTGATTAACCTCTCCGACGACTTCCAGCCCCAGGGGTGGGACAGGGAGGTGCAGATTGGCGTTGAAGCAAGGCCGTTAGAAAGCGCGCCTGATGTTCTGGTTATAAAATCTCTCGTGAGCCAAGTGTTCAGCAATTTAATTGAAAATGCAGTGAAATATGCAAGCAAGGCTTCCGCGATTGTCATTGACGGCTCCCATATGCCCACACGCGAAGCCGTTAGCGTAAACGTGCGTAATTATGGCATACCACTCAAGCCGCAAGATATGGAACGCATCTTCGAGCGCGGGTACCGGACGCAAGAGGCAAAGAACATGTATCCGGCAGGAACGGGCTTTGGGTTGTACATTGCTAAGAAGATTGTTCAGCTCCACGAAGGTACGATAACTGTATCCTTCGATGATCGCCGCCGCATCGTGTTTACAGTAACATTACCCATCCGGGCTCTCGAAGGGAAGACCAAAGAACGTGGCCCGAAAGACGATTCTCCTCATCGACGATGAGCAAGGATTCCTGGAACCCTTGGAAGATGCTCTGACCTACGAAGGGTATCGTGTCCTCAAGGCCCGCGATGCCAGTACCGCAGTCAGAATATTGAGGGAAGAGCAGATTGACCTTGTGTCGGTTGACATAATGTTATCGCCTGGCCCCGACTTTGAAGGCAGCGTCGACGCACAACGAGCAGGGGTTTACCTATGCGATCTAATTGCGAGACATTACCCGAACCTCGACGCTTTTTGCCTTAGCGTAATAACTGATAAGGAGACCATTCAGCACATAAAGCAACTCGGAATTAGGTTCCTTCGAAAAGGAGAAACGCCCCTTCGAACGGTGTTGGACCTAATGCGGTCACGGCTTCTTGGCACAGTTTCCTATCGCTCCCGCCAAAATCCCGGATAACTCGGCGCAAATTGAACGAGTTCCGATTCGCATAGACTGACCCGGGCAGTCGTGCCAATCTTCACCACACCACCTAGAAATCCACATAGCTGCATAACAGCCAAGTCTCTGAATTGACGCATCAAATTCAAAGGCCTTGAAGGATGCACGAGCCAATAATCCATCCTTCGATAAATTCCGGCGCGCTTTCGAATCCTGGCTGCAATTGCAGCCTCGATCATACGCGCATCTGGCATAGTATCGGAGAATAGATTTTTTCATGGCCGCGCCGGCTCTTACTGCCGCTTTTCGCCGCTGCGCGCAGGCCGCCGCGCGCGCCGTCAAGCCCATATGGACGTCAACGAGCAACTCGGGCTGGAGTTTCAAGCGGAGCGGCGGGTGTGGACGATCTCGGCGCTGGTGGCGCGGCTGCGGCAGCAGCTCGAACACGATTTTTTCGATTGCTGGCTGGAAGGCGAGATTTCCAATCTCAAGCAGTCGGCGGCGCGGCACTACTACTTCGTGCTGAAAGACGGGCGCGCGCAGTTGCGCGCGGTGATGTTTGCCTCGGCGGCGCGGGGGCTGAAGACGCCGCCGCGCGACGGTTTGCTGGCGCGGGTGCGCGGCCGGATCAGCGTGTATGAAGAGCGCGGCGAGCTGCAATGCCTGGTGGAATGGCTGGAGCCGGTGGGCGCCGGGGCCCTGCAGGCGGCCTTCGAGCAGCTCAAGCAGAAGCTGGAAGCCGAAGGGCTGTTCGCGCGCGAACGCAAGCGGCGGCTGCCGCTGCTGCCGCGGCGGGTGGGCCTGATTACTTCTCCCCGCGGGGCGGCGCTGCACGACCTGCTGCGGGTGATGCGGCGGCGTTACCCCAATCTCGACCTGCTGCTCTATCCGGTGCAGGTGCAAGGCGCCTCGGCGGCGGCGGAAATCTGCGCCGCGCTGGACTGGTTTGGCCGGCGGCGGGCGGCCGACGTGCTGATCGTCGCGCGCGGCGGGGGCTCGCTGGAAGACCTGCAGGCCTTCAACCAGGAAAGCGTCGCCCGGGCCATCGCCCGCTCGCCGCTGCCGGTGATTTCGGCGGTGGGGCACGAGACCGATTTCACCATCGCCGATTTCGCCGCCGACCTGCGCGCGCCCACGCCCAGCGCGGCCGCCGAGCTGGTGGTGCGTCCCAAGCAGGACTGGGCGGCCGAGTGCGAAAATTTGCGCCGGCGGCTGACGCAGCAGTTGCGCTATCGCCTGGTCGGGCTGCGGCGGCGGCTGGACCTGCTCACCCGTTTCGAGCCCTGGCGGGCGCGGCTGCGGCAGCAGGCGCAGAGACTGGACGAGCTGAGCTTCCGGATGCAGCGCGGGCTGAGGCGCGGGCTGCAGGCGCGCCGCCGCAGCCTGGAGCGCGCCGCCGCCGCGGTGCGCGAGCACAGCCCGCGCCGCCGGCTGGAGCGGCTGGAGCAGGCGCTGGAAGCGCGCCAGCAGGCCTGCCGCAGCGCCTACCGCCTGTACCTGAACGCGGCCCGCCGCCGGCTGGAGCAGGCCGCCGGGCGGCTGGAGGAGCGCAATCCGATCGCCATACTCAACCGCGGCTATGCCCTGGTCTACGACCTGGAGGGCCGGCTGGTGGCGACTCCGAGCGCGGTCAACCCCGGCGACGGCGTGCATGTGCAGTTCGCCACCGGCTGGCTGGAGGCGGAAGTGAAGCGGCGACGGATGGAGCCGCCGCAGACCCGATAGCGGCTCGGCATCATTCCGGCTGTGCAAAATATTCGATGGCATCGTATATTTTGCATATGTGGATACCGCGTACGATTGAGCCCCGATTGCTGCGTTCGGTGAAGACGCGGCCGGTGGTGGTTTTAACCGGAGCGAGGCAAGCCGGCAAAACGTCCACCTATTTACATTTATTTCCACAATATGCGTTTGTTTCGCTCGATTTGCCGGCCGAAGCGGAGCAGGCGGAAAAAGAACCCGGACACTTTCTGCAGCGCCATCCGCCGCCCGTCATCCTGGATGGGGTTCAATATGCGCCGGGGTTATTCCGGCACTTGAAGATTGCGGTGGATGCCGACCGAAGCCGTCCGGGACAATTTCTACTCACGGGTTCCCAGAAATTCACATTGATGAAGAACATTTCGGAATCGCTGGCGGGGCGCGCCGATATCATCGAATTGGAAACGCTATCGCTGAAGGAAATTCGGGCGGCCAGGCCGGAGATCGGGACCGAGACCGCCATGATCCGCGGCGGTTTTCCGGAGCTGTATGCGAACCCGGAGATCGATGCGATCGCTTTTTACAATTCCTATCTCGCCACCTATCTCGAACGCGACGTGCGTTCGCTGGCGAATGTGGGCAGCTTGCGGGATTTCGAGCGTTTTTTACGGGCCTGCGCGCTGCGCTCGGCGAATTTGCTGAACAAGGCGGACCTGGCGCGCGACGTCGGCATATCTCCCTCGACGGCGAATCATTGGCTCTCGACGCTGGAAGCGTCCGGCCAGATCGTTTTTCTCGAGCCCTGGTTTTCGAATCGCACCAAGACGATCGTGAAAAGCCCAAAGCTCTATCTGGCCGACAGCGGCCTGCTTTGCGCATTGTTGAACATACGGTCGGAGGAGGCGCTGCGGGCATCGCCGGCGGCGGGCGCGGTTTGGGAAACCTTCGTCTTCGCGCAACTGCGCGAACGCGAGCGGCGCGCGGGGCGCGCCGGCAACCTGTTCTATTGGCGCGATCGCTCGCGCGAAGTGGATTTTGTAAGCGATGCCGGCGGCCGGCTGGAATTATACGAGGCGAAATGGACCGAATTACCGACGGCGGGGGACACGGTCAATCTCGACTATGTTCGCCGGGTGGCGGGGGAATCGGGCATTACCGAAGGGGCGATCGTGGCGCGCGCGGCGAACAGCTACCCGCTGCCGAACGGATTTCGGGTGCTGCCGGTGACGGAACTGGAATGAGCCGGCTTATTGCCGGGCGCAAATTCCAACCCCGCGATAACGCCCATCGGTGGACGCGTGGGCCGCCGCCAGGCGATGATAGAAGGACCGGGGCCCGGCGAGCACTTCGATCCGACTCGACCGTTCACGCTCATTTATGCCAGGTTTTCGCGAACATTACGATCTGGTCATCGTCGGCGCCGGCCACGCCGGCTGCGAAGCCGCGCTGGCCGGGGCGCGGCTGGGGCTGAAGACGGCGCTATTCACGCTCAATCTCGACCTGATCGCGCAGATGTCGTGCAACCCCGCCATCGGGGGCATCGGCAAGGGCCATCTGGTGCGGGAAATTGACGCCCTCGGCGGGGCGATGGGGCGGGTGATTGACGAGGTCGGGATCCAATTCCGGCTGTTGAACACCAGCCGCGGTCCGGCGGTCTGGTCGCCGCGGGCGCAGGCGGACAAGAAGCAGTACCGCAACCGCATGCGGCAGGCGCTGGAAAGCGAGCCGCATCTGCGGATTCGCCAGGCGGAGGTTTGCGATCTGCTGCTCGAGCCCGAAGCCGCGCCGGCGGCCGGAGAGGGGGCGGGGAACGGGAATCACGGCCGCCCGCGGCGGCGCTGCGCCGGGGTCAAGCTGCGCGATGGGCGCGAGATTTCCGCCGGCGCGGTGGTGATCACCACCGGCACGTTCCTGAACGGGCTCATACACATCGGCGAAAACACCTACCCGGCGGGGCGCAGCGGCGAGCCGGCGGCGCATCTGCTGGGGGAAGCGCTGAAGCGCCTGGGCTTTGCCTGCGGGCGGCTGAAGACCGGCACGCCGCCCCGGCTCGACGCCCGCTCGATCGAGTGGAGCGCGTTCCAGCCGCAGCCCGGCGACGCCGAGCCGACGCCGTTTTCTTTTCAGACGGCGTGCATCGAGCGGGAGCAGATCGTCTGCCACCTTGCCTTCAGCAATGCCGCCACCCACGCCGTCATCCGCGAAAACCTGGGCCGCAGCCCGCTCTATTCGGGCCGCATACAGGGTTTGGGCCCGCGCTATTGCCCCAGTTTCGAAGACAAGGTGGTGAAGTTTCCGGAAAAGGAGCGGCATCAGCTTTTTCTCGAGCCCGAGGGGCTGGACACGAACGAGATCTACGTCAACGGGCTTTCGACCTCGATGCCGGCGGAGGTGCAGGCGCGGCTGCTGGCGACCATACCCGGCCTGGAGCAGGCCGAGATGCTGCGCCCCGGCTATGCCATCGAGTACGATTTCGTGCAGCCCACGGAGCTGACGCCGGCGCTCGAAACCAAGGCCATCGCGGGGCTGTTTCTGGCGGGACAGATCAACGGCACCACCGGCTACGAGGAAGCCGCCTGCCAGGGGCTGATGGCGGGCATCAACGCCGCGCTGCAGGTCGCGGGGCGCCCGCCGCTGGTGCTGAGCCGCACCGAAGCCTATACCGGCATCCTGATTGACGATCTGACCTCGCGCGGCGCCGACGAGCCTTACCGCATGTTCACCTCGCGCGCCGAATTCCGCCTGCATTTGCGGATTGACAACGCCGACGCGCGGCTGATGCCGCACGCGCACCGGCTGGGGCTGCTACCCGAGCCGGCCTGGCAGGCTTTCCGGGGGCGGCAGGAGCGGCAGCGCCGGCTGCAAAGCTGGTTTGCGGGCACGCGGCCCGACCTGGGAGAGCCGGCGGCGGCGGCGATAGCCGCCAAGCTGAACGGGCCCTTGCCCGACCGTCCCAGCGCCGCCCAACTGCTCAAGCGCCCCGAACTGGCTTTTGCCGATTTCCTGCCCTTGCTGGCAGCCCAGGAGCCGGAGCTGGCGGCGCGCCTGCGCGAGCTCGATCCCGCCGGCTGGGAAGGCAAGACGGTCGAAACCCAGATCAAGTACGAGGGCTACCTGGATCAGCAGCAGCGGCAGATCGAGCAGTTGCGCTCCGCCGAGCGGCATGCCATTCCGCCGGGCTTCGATTATTCCGCCCTGCCCGGGCTATCGCGGGAAATGCGGGAAAAGCTCAGCCGCGTGCAGCCGCTGACCCTGGGGCAGGCCTCGCGCATCCCCGGCGTCACCCCGGCGGCAATCTCGCTGCTGCACGTGCAATTGGAACTGGCGCGCCGGGCGGCTCGCGGCTGAACCCGCCGCCGGAGGGCCGGTTTTAGCATGGTGGAAATGCCGGGCACTTTTGGCAAGTAATTCATTTTAAATGACTTATAATTTAATCGAGGTGTTCTGAAAGCTCCGAAATCCCCGGCTTTCGTTGTGTCACAATAATAGGTAGGGCGGCGGTTCTGGAAGCCGAATCCGGCCGCCGTCGTGGCGACCGCAGTTAAATAGAGGGAGCGCCGGTGCCCAGCATGATGACCAGTCCAAGTCTTGCCGGCGCCGCCGGGATTCAACGCACTTCACTGCCCAACGGGTTGGTGGTGGTGACCGAACGCATGCCGCACGTGCGTTCGATCTCGATCGGGCTATGGCTGCGGAGCGGGTCGCGGCGCGAGGCCGCGGATGAAAACGGGATTACCCATTTCATCGAGCACATGCTGTTCAAAGGCACCACCAGCCGCAGCGCCGAGGAGATTGCCCGCTCGGTGGACTCGATCGGGGGCAATCTCGACGCCTTCACCGCCAAGGAAACCGTCTGCTTCAGCGCCAAGGTGCTGGACGAGCACCTGCCGATCGCGCTCGACGTGCTCGCCGACCTGGTGCAGCATCCGCTGTTCCGCGCCGAGGACATTGACCGCGAGCGGGGGGTCATTCTGCAGGAGATCAAGATGGACGAGGACAATCCCGACTACCTCGTCCACGAGCTGTTTACGCAAAATTTCTGGAAAGAGCATCCGCTGGGGCGGCCCATTCTGGGGACCAAGGAAACCATGCGCGCGATGCAGCAGACAAAGCTGCTGCGCTATTACGGCGAATGCTTCACCGCGAACAACCTGGTATTCGCGGCGGCGGGGAACCTGGAGCACGCGGCGGTGGTGGAGCAGGTGGCGCGGCGCTTCGAGATGAAGGCGTCGGCGAACGGGCATGCCAACGTCCCGCCGCGCAATCATGCGCGCATCATACTGCGGAACAAGAAGCAGCTCGAGCAGGTGCAAGTCTGCCTGGGGCTGCCGGCCTATCCGATCGTGCATGAGCAGCGCTACGCCTGGTCGGTGCTGAACACGGTGGCGGGAGGCGGGATGTCGTCGCGGCTGTTCCAGAACATACGCGAGCGGCAGGGGCTGGCGTACGCGGTGTACAGCGATCTGAGCCCCTACAGCGACGCCGGGGTATTCAGCGTATTCGCCGGCACCAGCGCCAGCAGCGTGCGCCAGGTGGTGCACTCGATTTTGGAGGAACTGCGCGCCTTTCGCGAGCAGCCGATTCCGGCCGAAGAATTGCGCCGCGCCAAGGACAATCTCAAGGGCAGCCTGATGCTGGGGCTGGAATCCACCGGCGCGCGGATGTCGAACCTGGCCCGGCAGGAGCTGTATTTCAGCCGCCATACCAGCCTGGACGAAATGATCGCCCGCATCGAAGCCGTAACCGCGGAAGAAATCCAGGCGCTGGCGCGGGAGTGCTTCCAGGCGGACCGGCTGGCGCTGGCGGTGCTGGGCAATCTGAACGGGCTGAAGATCAGCCGCGACGAGATGGCCGCGCTCAATTAGCGCCGGGCGCCGGGGCCAGCAAAATCCATAGCCGGGCACAAGCTACCACCCTCGAGGCGCGGCCGGGTGCAGCGCCCGGCGCAAGCGGCACGCCTAAGCGCCCACGAGCGGCGCTGCAAACCGGCGCACACACCCTACAATAGGGACGATGCAGGCGGTGGTTCATTATGCGCTGGCGCCGGGCGCGGTCGAACTGCGCGAGATGCCGGTTCCGGCGGCGCCGGGCGAGGGCGAAGCGCTGCTGCGCGTGGGCGCGGTCGCGGTATGCGGCAGCGACGTGCACCAATACCGCAACACCCAGAGCTGGCCGGTGCGGGTGCCGGTGGTGCTGGGCCACGAATTTTGCGGAACGGTGGCGGCGGCGGGCAAAGGAGAGAAGCATTGGCGGGAAGGCGACCGGGTGGCGTGTGAAACCGCGGCGCGGATTTGCGGGAGATGCGCGTACTGCCGCCGCGGCGACTATCATTTATGCCCGCAGCGGCTGGGGTTTGGCTATGGGCTGGATGGGGCGATGGCGGAATACGTGCTGGCGCCGGCGCGCTGCCTGCACCGGCTGCCGGCCGGCCTGCCCTTCGCGCAGGCGGCCCTGACCGAGCCGGCCTGCGTGGCCTTCAACGCGGTGCGGCGGCGGAGCGAGATCGCGGCGGGCGACGAGGTGATCGTGCTGGGGCCGGGGCCGATCGGGCTGCTCTGCGCGGCGATGGCGCGGCTGAGCGGGGCGGGGCGGGTGATCGTGGCCGGCTTGCGCGCCGACGCGCCGCGGCTGGCGCTGGCGAAAGCGCTGGGGGCCGATACGGCCTGGACGCTCGACGGCGACGCGAGCGAGTGGCGCGAAGCGCTGCGGCAGTTGGGCGACGGGCTGGGCGCGGCGGTGGTCATTGACGCCAGCGGATCGGCGGCGGCGCTGGAAACCGCGCTGGCGCTGGCGCGCCCCGGCGGCCAGATCACCAAAGTAGGCTGGGGGCCGCAGCCGCTGGGCTTCAGCCTCGATCCGCTGGTGCAAAAAGCCGTGACCCTGCGCGGCAGTTTCAGCCACAATTACCCGATCTGGGAAGAAGTGCTGGCGCTGCTGGCCGAGCGCCAGCTCGATCTCAGGCCGCTGATCTCGCGCGTCGCGCCGCTGGAGGAGTGGCAAGCCTGCTTCAACAGCATGCACCAGCGGCAATTGATCAAGGCGGTGCTGACGCCGGCGGCGTAAGCCGTTCCCGGCCGATGCCGGCTATCGCGTCATGTCCACGCCGCGGCTAAAAATCCTCTATCTGGCCAGCAGCGGGCGCAGCGGCAGCACGCTGCTGGCGCGCATCCTGGGCGAATTGCCCGGCGTCTGCAACGTAGGCGAATTGGGCTTGCAGCTGCTTTTTCAAGACGTGCGGGAATTTCAGGTGGCATGCGGCTGCGGGCTGGAGGAGACGGCGTGCCCTTTCTGGCGGGATATCGTTCCGGAGCGGCCCGGGGCGATGCGGGATTACGCGCGCGATTACCAGACGCGCCATCTCTGGCGCGCCTGGCGGCGCGGGAAAAACCGGCCCGATGGCTATCCGCAACTGCTGCGGGCGCTGCGGCGGCTTTATGGCGCGATCGCCGAGCGGGCGCAATCCGATTGGATCATCGACACTTCCACCAATGCGGCGATCGGCTTATACCTGCGCGATCTGCCGGAGATCGAATTTCATTCGCTGCAGCTGGTGCGCGACGTGCGCGATATCGTCGCCAGCTGGCGCGAGTCGAAGGCCTATCTGCCGCGGCTGCCGCCGCGGCAGATCGTCGCCGGATGGTGGTTTTCCAATCTGCTGGCGGAATGGCTGGCCCGCGATGCGGGCGCATTCGGGCGATTGCGGTTGGAAGACCTGCTGGCGGCGCCGCAGCTCCAGCTCGAGCAAATTGCCGCCCGGCTGCAGAAGCCGATGCAAGGGTTTAGCGTCATCTCCCCGGGCATGGTGCGGATTGGGGGAAAAACGCAGCATGTATTGCTGGGGAATCCGGACAAATTCCAGTACCGCAGCCAATACGAAATTCCGCTTCAAGCCAGGAAAAAGCCGCTGCGCCGGATGGACCGGCTGATCACTTCCGCGCTGGCGGGGCCGCTTTTGCGCCGCTACGGCTATGCCTGGGGCGCGGGCGCCGAGGACGAAGCCACAGCGGCACGACAAGGATAAAATGAGCGACCTTTCCGGATGCGCGGCGCTGGTGACCGGCTCGGCCCAGGGCATGGGCGCGGGCATTGCGCGCCGGCTGCACGCCGCCGGCGCGCGGGTGATGCTGCACGGGCTGGAAGAAGAAGCCGGGCGGCGGCTCGCCGCCGAACTCACCGCCGCCGGGCCGCCGGCCGCATTTCAAGGCGGGGACCTGACCCGGGAGGACGCCTGCCGTGAATTGATCGAAGCCGCCGCCGGCCGGCTGGGCGGATTGGATTTGCTGGTACACAGCGCCGGCGATTCCAGCCGCGGCACGCTGGCCAGCACCACGGCCGAGCTCTGGGACCGGCTGTTTGCGATCAACTGCCGCGCCGCCTTTTTGCTGGCGCATTACGCGCTGCCGCACCTGCGGCGCTCGCCGCGCGCCGCCATGGTGTTTATCGGCTCGGTGAATGCCTATATCGGCGAGCCCAAGCTGATGGCCTATTCCGCCTCGAAGGGCGCCTTGATGACGCTGACGCGCAATCTGGCCTCGGGCCTGGCGGCGGATCGCATACGGGTCAATTGCCTGAATGCCGGCTGGACGCTGACCGAGGGCGAAGACCGGGTCAAGCGCGAGCAGGAAGGCCACCCCGGCTGGCTGGCGGAGGCGGTCAAGACGCGTCCGCGGGGCCGGTTGCTGACGCCGGCGGAGATTGGCGAGGCGGTGCTGCTGCTGGCCGACTCGCCCATTTCGGGCGCGGTGCTCGATTACGAGCAGTTGCCGGTGGGCGCACCGCCCAACTGGTAGCGGGCCCGACCGGAGTCGAAGACGCCAGCCCGGCACTGGTAAGCTGAAACCCATGCAAGCCCGGCCCAGGGGAATGTTACGAGCGATTCTGAGCGACGCGCAGTTTTGGGCGCCGGTGGCGGTGCTGGCGCTGGGGCTGGCGCTGATCGTGGCACTGCATTGAGGAAGCGGCATGGCGGCGGCCCTCCAAACCCCTAATACCTACCGATCGCTGCACCGGCTGGGGGTGGTATGCGGGCTGGCGGCGGGAGCCTGGCTGGGGGCGGCGGAAGCGCCGGTCAAGTTCGTCACGCTGGGGCTTTCGCCGGTTCTGATTTCTTTTGTATTTGTGGCGGGGGTGTTTGTGGCGCGCTGGACGCTGCCAGCGCTGCTCGCCGGCACGGGACAGGTGATGCTGGACTTGCGCTCGCGCCCGCACCTAATCGTCTGGGCGGTGCTGGCGGGGGCGCTATGGGCGGTGGCGAACACGCTGACGGTGTTTGCGATACGCGACGTCGGGCTGGCGATCGCCTTTCCGATCTGGAATATCAACAGCCTGGTGGGGGTGTTCTGGGGCTGGCTGTTTTTTCGCGAATTACGCGCGGCGAGCCGCAGGGAATGGATGCAAGTGGTGGTCGCGGCGGTGGCGATCGCGGGCGGGGCGGTGATTTTGGCGGGCGCGGCGCGGACCGCCTCGGCGGCGGGGGTGGCGGCGCATGCCGGCGCCGGCATTGCCGCGGCGCTGGGCGCCGGGTTGCTGTGGGGCACGATGTACGTGCCCTATCGCAAAGCCTATCTGAGCGGGATGAACCCGCTTTCGTTCGTCACCATATTCACTTTGGGCGAGGGGGTGACGATGACGGCGCTGGCGCTCGGGTTTCTGGGCGGCGCCTCGGGGCTGGCGGCGGCGCTGGCGCGGGCGCGTCCGGCGCTGTTCTGGCTTTTTCTGGGCGGCTTCTGCTGGGTGGTGGGCGATTTATTCCAGCAATATGCGGCCAAGTACATCGGGATCGGCCGCGGCATTCCGCTTTCCAACACCAACCAGCTCTGGGGCCTGGCCTGGGGAGCGCTGGTGTTTGGCGAACTGCGGGGCCTGAGCGGGGCGGCGCGGGCCTGGGTGATAGCCGGCTCGGCGACGATGATCATGGGGGCGCTGCTGATGGCGGGGGCGTCCGCTTCGGAAGCCGAGCAGGCCTGCTGGCGGCAAGCGGTAGAGCGCGAGTGCCGGCGCTACGGGCTGCGGCGGGAGGAGGCGCTGCGCGCGCAGCGGGGCGAATTCGCAGCCGCCGAGCCGGCCGCGCCCCGGCGGCGCGCCGGGGACGGGTTGATCGTGCTCGCCGCCCTGGGATGTTTTGCCGGCCTGGCGCTCATCGCCCGCCGGCAGCCGCTGGCCGTGCATACGGGGTGGATGGCTGCCCTGCTGGCGGCGATGCTGGCGCTGCTGCTGGCGGGCGGGTCGCTGCTCTGGCGGCGCACGCGATTTCATTGACCGGCCGGAGCAGGCGGATGGCCGAATGCCGACGCTCATCATCCTCATTTTCATTGGCGCCGCCGCGGCGGTTTTGGGAGCATTGGCGCAGCCGATGGCGCGACGCCGGGAAGACCGGCGGCTGCCGGCGCCGGGCGAACTGTATGCAACCGGCGCCGGGCAGCGGCTGCACGCCATCGTTGCCGGCGCGCGGGGGCCGAGCGTGGTGCTGGATGCCGCGCTGGGCGCCACATCGTTGAGCTGGGCGCGGGTGCAGCCGGAGCTGGCCCGCTTTGCCCGCGTGCTCAGCTACGACCGCGCCGGCTTCGGCTACAGCTCGCCGGCACGCTCGCCGCGAACGCTGGATGCGATGGCGGCGGAGCTGAAGGCGCTGCTGGAGCGCTCGGAGCTGCCAGCGCCCTACATCCTGGTGGGGCATTCCTATGGCGGGCTAGTGGCGCGCCGATATGCCCAGCAAAATCCCGAGCGGGTGGCGGGGCTGGTGCTGGTGGATGCGGCGGCGCCGGAACAGTGGGCCCGGCCCTCGCGGGTGGACCGCCGGCGGCTGAGGATCGGGGCGCGGCTGGCGCGGCGCGGCGCCTGGGCGGCGCGGATTGGCCTGTCGCGGGCGGTGGCCTGGATGGTGGAGCATGGCGTCCGCCCGCTGGCGCGCGCCTCGGCCGGGGCGGTCAGCGGCGGGGTTTTGCACGGGCGCGCCACGCCACAACACTCGCATGGCGACCTGCTGCTGGCGCCGGCGCTGCGGCTGCCGCCGGAGCTGCGTCCATACCTGCGGCGCAATTGGGTGCGGCCGGCCTATTATTCCGCGCTGGCCGGCATGATGCAGCATTTACCCGAGGGCGCGGCAGCGATGCTGGAGGATGCCGGTTACGGCGAGCGGCCGCTGGCGCTGCTGACCGCGGCGGATGCCGATCCGGAACGCGCCGCCGAACAGCAGGCCTGCGCCCGGCTCTCGCGCCGCTGCCGGCAATGGCGGGCGCGCGCCAGCGGGCATTGGATACCGATTGACGAGCCGGAGCTGGTGGTGGAGGCGGTGCGGTGGGTGGTGGAAGAAAGCCAGGGCGGCGAGGCCTGAAATCGCGCCGCCGGGGATGCAAAGGCGGCAGCCATCAATTCGCCGGGCGCCGGCCGGCAGCCAAGCTGGGATAGCATCGGTTTATGCCTCCCAGCGCTCCACGCCTGGCGGTGATGCCGAAGTGCTTCATGGATCAGATCTGCCGCGAGCGCTCGATGACGCTGCTGCAGTGGATCGAGCTGGGGGCCACGCTGCCGGTGGACGGCTTGGAGCTCTACAGCGGGTTTTTTCACGGCGCGAGGCCGGAGGAGCAGGCGGCGGAGCTGCAGGCGGTCAACCAGGCACTGGCGCGGCACCGGCTGGCGATGCCGATGCTCTGCCATTCTCCGGATTTCACGCATCCGGACGCCCGGCAGCGGCAGCGCGAAATCGAGCGCCAATGGGCGGCGATGGAGCGGGCGGCGAAGCTGGGCGCCGGCGCCTGCCGCGTGCTCTCCGGCCAGCGCCGGCCCGAGGTGACGCGGGAGGATGGAATCGCCTGGGTGGTGGAAGCGCTGCGGGCGCTGCTGCCGGCGGCCGAGCGGCTGGGGGTGCGACTGGCGCTGGAAAACCATTACAAAGACCACTACTGGGAATACCCCGAGTTTGCGCAGGCGGGCGAGATTTTCTGCGAGATTCTCGACCGCTTGCCCTCGCCCTGGCTGGGCGTGCAGTACGACCCGTCCAATGCGCTGCTGGCCGGCGAGGATCCGATCGGCTTGCTGCGCCGGGTGCGGCAGCGGGTGATTACCATGCACGCCAGCGACCGGCATTTGAAGCCCGGACACACGCTCGCGGAGCTGCGCGCGCTCGACGCCGGCGCCGGCTATGCCGGCATCCTGGAGCACGGCGTGATTGGCGAGGGGGAAAACGATTTCGACGCCATCTTCGCGCTGCTGCACGAGGCCGGCTTTCGCGGCTGGGTGTCGATCGAAGACGGCGTGAACGGCATGGATGAGCTAAGGCGCTCGGCCGAATTCCTGCGCGGCAAGCTCAAGCGGCATTTCGACTGAAGGGCGGCTGCGGCGGAAACGCGCCGCGACTGCCCGGCGGCGCGGCACGGCAGAGGGCGATGACGTTTTCCGGATGCGGGCACGGCTCAACGGTGGGCGGCCTGAACTTGCGGGCCCGACTTGGCCTTCCGCTTTCGCACCTGGCGCGCCGCGACCAGGATGAGCGCGGCGAGAGTCAGGGCCACCCATCCCGCCGCCCAAACGCCATGCAGCTGCTCGGCGGGTGCGCCGACGTCCTCATTCACATCGCGGGTCAGGAAGGCGAGGCCAAGAAATACAAAGACCAGATGAGTACAAAAAACCTGCAGCGAAGCCTTGCCGAGCGTGAGAAAAGGTTCGATGAGCACGCCCTGGAGCAGGTAGTTGCGCAGCCAGTAAAGAGCCAAAGCAAAGGCCGCCAGATTCAGCATACGCAACGGCCCCAAATGCCACTTATCCAGCGACGTGCTTAGCGCATCGCGGGACCAGTGCGATCCCAGCCAGCCCCAGCGCACGCCAACAAAAAACAGGCAGACCAGCCAGGCCAGCGCCGCGACCCAGCCCGGAACCCGGCGAACAGGAGAGGCCGGCGCGGCCGAACGCGCGCCCAGCCAAAGCCCCAAAACCCATAAGGCCTGCCAGGCAAACAGGTTGAAGGCACCCGTCTCCTGCAACGGAATCCGCAGATGGGTCACCAGCACCAGCGCGTGATGTGTCCAGCGGCGCAACCCGAACTGGGCCAGCAGCCATACCAGGCCACTGGCGGCGAGCACCTTGCGCCAGCCGCAGCGCAGGGCCAGCGAGAGCCATAACGGCGTCAACAGCAGGAAAAGCACGAACATGGGCAGGATGTCGAGCAGGGGCGGACAATAGAGCAGCAGCAGCGAGCCGGCAATCGCGGTAGCCGGATGGGCAATATAAAAATTGAGCAGGTGGTAAAGGGCGGCTTTATGCGTGTGCACGGCATAGGCCGCAGCCACGGTAAAGGCCAGCGCCAGCATGACCAGGTGATAGCCGTAAATTCTGAGCGAACGTTTCCAGAGCCGGCGCCGCGCTTCGGCGGCATCGCGCATCCAGAGCCGGATATGGAGCCGGCCCACGAGGAGCGCGGAAATAAAGACAAACCCCTCGGCCGAGGAAACAAATCCGAAAGTCGAGTTCATGAAATCGCTGAAGTGAGTGGGCAGGTGCGTCAAGGTCATCCAGACCAGGAACAGGCCGCGCAAGGCATCCAGCTCGGGTTGCCGCTCGAGGCGGGAGTGAGAAGGGGCAGGGGCCATACGCCGCCACTCGCGCCGCCAGGGGCGCCGCTAGGCGCATTAGACGCCGGCGCAAAAACACGGTTGTCCAGTGGAAACATGACGGCCGGCCGGCGCCGGGAGGAATGGCGACAAAAAATGTGATTGCCTTCGGTCCCGCGGAAGTCGAATGTGAATTGAAACCGCGAGCGGCCGAGGCTTGCCGGGCAGTTTTGCTAGGATAGGTTAACGCCCGTTCCGTTCGCCGGTTTTCCCGCGCATGCACTCGCTGTTTCATCCGATCGTCGCCGGCTGGTTTGCCGAGCAATTCGGCGAGCCGACCGAACCGCAGGCGGCCGGCTGGCCGCGCATCGCGGCCGGCGGAGATGTGCTGGTGGCCGCGCCGACCGGCTCGGGCAAGACGCTGGCGGCGTTTCTATTCGCCATTGACCGCCTGTTCCGGCGCGCGCTGGAAGGCGCGCTGCCGGAAGAGACGCTGGTGGTCTATGTTTCGCCGCTGAAAGCGCTGGCCAACGACGTCCATAAAAATCTCGAGCTGCCGCTGGAGGGGATATGCCGCCGGGCGCTGGCGGCCGGGCAGCTGCCGGGGGCGATTCGGGTGGCGCTGCGCACCGGCGACACGCTGGCGGCGGAGCGCGAAGCGCAGTTGCGCCGCCCGCCGCACATCCTGGTCACCACGCCGGAATCGCTTTACCTGCTGCTCACCGCGGGACGTTCGCGGCGCGCCCTGACGGCGGTGGAATGCGCGATCGTGGACGAGATCCATGCGCTGGCGGGCAACAAACGCGGCGCGCACCTGGCGCTTTCGCTGGCCCGTCTGGAGCAGGGCGTGGGCGCGGCGAAGCGGGCGCGGCCGCAGCGGATCGGGCTTTCGGCGACGGTGCGGCCGCTGCCCGAGATTGCCGCATTCCTTTCCGGCTGCGAGCCGGCGGAGGAGGGCAGCGAAGCCGCGGCGCGCAGTTGCGTGATCGTGGATATCGCGCGAAGGCAGGTTCCCGATCTGGCGGTGGAAGTTCCCTCGACGCCGCTAGGCCCGATTGCCACCAACGAGCAGTGGGAAGAGCGCTACGAGCGGATGGCGCAACTTGCCGGCGAGCAACGATCCACGCTGGTGTTTACCTCGACCCGGGCGCTGGCCGAGCGCGTGGCGCACCGGCTGGAAGCGCGGCTGGGCGAGGGCGCGGTGGCGGCGCATCACGGCAGCCTGTCGCGCAAGCTGCGGTTGGCGGCGGAAGAGCGCTTCAAGCGCGGCGAGCTGCGGGTGATGGTGGCGACCGCCTCGCTGGAGCTGGGGCTGGATATCGGCGCGGTGGACCTGGTATGCCAGTTGGGCTCGCCGCGCGCCCTGAACTCCGCGCTGCAACGCGTGGGCCGCGCCGGCCACGGCCGCGGGCGGCAGCCCAAGGGGCGGTTTTTCGCGCTGACCCGCGACGACCTGGTGGAATGCGCGGCGCTGGTGCGCGCGCTGGAGCGCGGCGAGCTGGACCAACTGGAGATTCCGCACTGGCCGCGCGACGTGCTGGCGCAACAACTGGTGGCGACGGTGGCGGCGGGGCCGGAATGGCCGGCGCCGGCCACGGCGCCCGGGGCACGCGCCGGGGCGGGCCCCGGCGCCGGAAGCGCGGGCGAAGCCGGCGGCATGGGCGGCGAGCACGAGGGCTGGAGCGAAGCCGGGCTGTTCCGGATGGCGCGCAGCGCCTGGCCTTACCGCCGCCTGCCGGGGAGCGAATTTGACCGCATCGTACGGGTGCTGGCGGAAGGGGTTTCGACCCGCCGCGGCCGGCGCGGCGCCTGGCTGCACCGCGACGGCGTGCATCGCAGGCTGCGGCCGCGCCGCGGGGCGCGGCTGGCGGCGCTGACCGGCGGCGGCGCGATTCCGGAAACCGCCGCGTATATGGTCATGGCCGAGCCGGAAAACCTGCCCGTGGGCTCGGTTGACGAGGACTTCGCGGTCGAAAGCCATGCCGGCGATATTTTTCTGCTGGGCACGACCTCGTGGAAGATCCGCGGGATCGCCGGCGGGCGGGTGCAGGTGGAAAACGCGCATGGCGCGCCGCCCTCGGTGCCGTTCTGGCGCGGCGAGGCGCCGGGGCGAACGCCGGAACTTTCGCGCGCGGTGGCGCGCCTGCGGCGCCAGGTGGCACAGCGGCGGGAACGCTCCGGCCCGGAGGCGGCGGCGGCCTGGCTCGAAGCGCGCTGCCATCTCACTTCCGCCGCCGCGGCCCAGGCGACGGCTTACCTGGCCGATGCGCAGCGGATGCTGGGGGCGATGCCAACCCGGCGGCATTTCGTCGCCGAGCGCTTTTTCGACGACGGCGGCGGGATGCAACTAGTGATCCATGCCCCGCTGGGCAGCCGGGTCAACCGCGCCTGGGGCATGGCGCTGCGGAAAAGCTTCTGCCGCAGCTTCGATTTCGAGCTGCAGGCGGCGGCGGGGGAAAACGGGCTGGTGCTGTCGCTTTCCGAGCAGCATAGTTTTCCGCTGGAGACCATCTTTCAATTCGTTTCCTCGCTGCGCGCGGAAGAAGTGCTGACCCAAGCGGTGCTGCAGGCGCCCCTGTTTCCCACCCGCTGGCGCTGGACGGCGGCGCGGGCGCTGGCCTTGCCGCGCTGGCACGCCGGGCGCAAGCTGCCGCCACAGATCGTGCGCATGCGCGCGGAAGACCTGCTCGCGTCGGTCTTTCCCGCGGCGGTAGGCTGCCAGGACAATCACGACGGCGACCTGGAACTGCCCGACCATCCCTACGTCGCCGAGGCGATGCGCGACTGCCTGGAAGAAGCGCTGGATCTGCCCCGGCTGCTGCAGGCGCTGCGGGCGATGGAAGCCGGCCGCATACGGCTCAGCGCGGTGGATACGCCGGCGCCTTCCGGCCTGGCGCAGGAAATTCTCAACCTGGCGCCCTATGGATATCTCGACGAAGCGCCGTTGGAAGAGCGCCGGGCGCGGATGGTCAGCCTGCGTTCGAGCCTGCCGGCGGAATTTACCGCGGGCATGCTCGATGCCGCGGCGATGGCCGCAGTCGAGGAAGAAGCCCGGCCGGCGCCGCTGGATCGCGAAGAGCTGCATGACCTGCTGCTTTCGCTGGTCTGGCTGCCGGACGACGAACTGCCACGGCTTGCCGGCGGCGGCCGGGCGGCGGCATGGCTGGAAGAACTGCGCTCCGCCGGGCGGGTGGCGAAAGCGCATTGGGGGACGCGGGCCGGCTGGGCGCCGGCCGAGCGCGCCAGCGTGGGCGCGGCCGCCGGGCTGAAATTCGACCCTGCCGATTGCGGCGGCATGGCGGGCGAGGGCGCCATGGACGCGGAAGCCGCGATGACCGAAGTGGCGCGCGGCTGGGCGGAGATTAGCGGCCCGTTTACAGTGCCGGAGATGAGCGCCCGGCTGGGAGTAGCGCGCGAGGGGATGGAAGCGGCCTGCCTGCGGCTGGAAAACGAGGGGGTGCTGCTGCGGGGCCATTTCCGCGGCCGGCTGGCCGAGTCGGGGCCGGAGCTGGAATTTTGCGAACGCCACCTGCTGGCGCGCATCCATCGCCGCACGCTGCAGGCATGGCGGGACGCGATCGAGCCGGCGTCGCCCGAGCACTGGCTGCGCTTTCTGCTGCGCTGGCAGCATCTCGAGCCGGGAACGCGCCTGCATGGGGCGCGCGGCCTGGCCGAGGCGATGCGGCAACTGCAAGGGCTGGAAGCCGCCGCGCCGGCCTGGGAAGCGGAACTGCTGCCGGCGCGGGTCGAAGGCTACCAGCCGGAATGGCTCGACCGGCTGTGCCTGGCCGGCGATTTCGCCTGGGCGCGGTTGACGCCGCCACAATCGCTGCAAAAGGGGGCCGGGATGCGGCGCGTGCTGCCCACGCGCGCGTCGCCGCTGGCCTTCTTCGCCCGCGCCGAGGCCGCGCCGCTGCTGGCGGCCTGCGGCTGGAGCGAGCCCGAGCGCCGGCGCGCGCTCAGTCCCGCCGCCGCGCGCGTCTGGGAGGTGCTGGAGCGCCGCGGCGCCTGCTTTTTCCGCGATCTCGAGCTGGCGCTGGCGGCGCCGGCCGCGGCGGCGGACGGCCGGCTGCTGAAAAGCGAAATCGAGCTGGCGCTATGGGAATTGGCCGCCGCCGGCCTGGCGACCGCGGATGATTTCGACAATCTGCGCGCGCTCTACGACGCGCAGCGGCGCAACGGGCGCGGGCGCGGGCGGCATGCACGTCCGCGCCAGGCGCGCGGCCGCTGGTCGCCGATCGGCCATCTACTGCCCTGGACGCCGGCCGGCGGCGCGGCCGCCCCCGGTTTTCCCCCGGCCGCGCCGGCGGGCGGAGAAAATGCCGAGCGGCCCGGCGAGCGCGAGGCGCAGGCGGAGTTCATGGTCCGGTTGCTGCTGGCCCGCTATGGGGTGTTGTTCCGGGCGCTGCTCGAACGCGAAACGGCCGCGTTGGCGCGGCTGGGATGGCGCGACCTGCTATCGGCGTGCCGGCGGCTGGAAGCCCGGGGCGAACTGCGCGGCGGGCGGTTTATAACCGGCTTTGCCGGCGAGCAGTATGCACTGCCGGAGGCGGTGGAGGCGCTGCGCGCGGTGCGCCACCTGCCGCCGCTGGCCGCGCCCATAAAGTTGAGCGCGCTGGATCCGCTCAATCTGGCCGGCATACCGGTGGCGGGCGAGCGGGTTGCGGCGCAGCCGGGCCATGCGATTGCGGTCGAGCCGGCGGCTTCCGGGCCGGGCGCGGTTTTTGCCGAAGCCCTGCCGCAATCGCAGCCGGCGCGGTAGCCGCCGGGTTTTCCCAGCATGGCAACTTCGTGGGATGCCGTCGTGATTGGCGCCGGGCCGAACGGGCTGGCGGCGGCGATAACGCTGGCCCGCGCCGGGCGAACGACGCTGCTGCTCGAAGCCCAGCCGGCGCCGGGCGGCGGCGCCAGCACGCAAGAGCTGACGCTGCCCGGCTTTCGACACGATGTCTGCTCGGCCGTGCATCCGCTGGCGGCGCTATCGCCGTTTTTCCGCAGCCTGCCGCTCGCACGCCATGGGCTCGCCTGGATCGAGCCGCCGCTGGCGTTGGCGCATCCCTTCGAGGACGGTACGGCGGCAACGCTGGAGCGCTCGCTAGGGGCCACGGCGGCGAAACTCGGGCGGGATGGCGACGCCTGGCGGCGGCGGCTGCAGCCGGCGATTGCAGCCTGGCCGCGGCTGGCGCCGGCGATCGCGGGCGCGGGAGGAATACCGACGGCGCTGTGGACGGCGCTGCGGCTGGGGCCGCAGGCCGCGGCGGCGGCTGCGAGCCAGGCAAGGCGGTGGTGGCGCACGCGCAATGCGCGCGGGTTGTGGGCCGGACTGGCGGCGCACTCAATGCTGCCGCTCGAGCGGCGTCCGAGCGCGGCGTTTGCATGGGCGCTGGCGGCGGCGGCCCATCTCACCGGCTGGCCGATCGCACGCGGCGGCTCGCAGGCGATCGCCGACGCGCTGGCGTCGCATTTTCGGGAGTTGGGAGGGGAGCTGCGCACCGGCATGCGCGTGGAAAGCTGGGAGCAGATGCCGGCGGCGAAGGTCGTGATCTGCGATCTTTCCCCACGGCAACTGGCGCGCCTGGCCCCGATTTCAGAGCGCAACCGCAGCCAGTTGCGCGCGCTGCGGCCGGGGCCGGGGGTTTGCAAGCTGGATTGGGCGCTGCAGGCGCCGATTCCCTGGGCTGCCGCCGATTGCGCCCGCGCCGGCACGGTGCACCTGGGCGGCACGCTGGAGGAGATCGAAGCGTCGGAGCGGGCGCCGTGGAAGGGCCAATGCGCCGCGCGTCCGTTCGTGCTGCTGGCGCAACCCACGCGCTTCGATCCCACGCGGGCGCCGGCCGGGCGGCATATCGCCTGGGCCTATTGCCATGCACCCTACGCTGCCGCGGCGGATGCCGGCGAGGCCATCGAGGCGCAAATCGAGCGCTTTGCGCCCGGTTTCCGGCGGCTCATTCTGGCGCGCAGCGCATGGACGACCGCTGACTTCGAGCGGCATAACGCCAATCTCGAAGGCGGCGACATCGGCGGCGGCGCGCAGACGCTGAAACAACTGGCGCTGCGGGCGGCGCTGGGCCACACCACCTCGAATCCGGCCATTTTTCATTGCTTCGCCTCGACTCCGCCCGGCGCGGGCGTCCACGGGCTGGGCGGCTATTATGCGGCGCGGGCCGCGCTGAGGCGGCTGGAGGCCATGGACGGCCGCCGGCGCCGCAACCCCGGCGGCTAGCAGCCGGGCCGGCGTCTCGATGCCCCCGCGGCGGCCACGTTTTCAACAGAATTGTGGGAAAGGTTGTGTAAAAACCGAACCAGGGCGGCGCAACCCCGCCTGGCGATTGCGGCGGGGGAAGGGTGCACCATTTTCAGGGCAGCGGGGGATGCGGCGTGACGGGCTTGGCCTTGGGCTTGGGCGGCGCCGCCTTGGGATGCGAGCCGGGATAGATCGAGACCTGCGGCTGCGGGTGTTTCAGGTTGATGTAGATGACTTGCTTAGGGGCGCTCACCCGGTAATAGTTGCCGACGGTATCGTAGCCCGGGGCAATCACCTGGATCAGCACTACGCCGGGGACGTAGCCATTGAGGGAGGCAATGCCTTGGGCGTTGGTTTTGATTTCGGCCTGGAAGGGGTTGTGCACCTTGTGCCCGTGCGGATCGGAGTACTGATCAATGACGACGCCGGCATTGGGCAGCGGGCGGCCGCCGGGCGTAGCCAGATGCACTTCGACGCGCACGAAGGGGGGATGGGTTTTTTTACCGCCGAATGGCCACAGGCCCAAGCAGCAGGCCAGCAAGATGCTTACTACAGAAGCCATGCGCCCTCTATTGTAGCGCAGCCGCGCGCGGCGCTCATCCCCACTTCAATTTGCGCCGCAATACGTCAAAAAACGAACATTGCGGCAGGTGAATGAGGCTGACATGATCGGGGCTTTTGCGGCAGATGATGCGATCGCCGGGGGCCAGTTGCACGCCTTCCTGGCCATCGAGGGTGAGGTAGGTGTGCTCGGCGACGGTGCGCATGAGGATGCCGATGCGGGCGGAATCGGGCACCAGCAACGGGCGGTTGGTGAGGGCGTGGGGACAGATCGGGGTAATCGCCCAGGCGGCGAGGGCGGGATGGACGATGGGGCCGCCGGCGCTGAGCGAGTAGGCGGTGGAACCGGTGGGGGAGGCGACAATCAGGCCGTCGGCGCGGTATTCGGCGACGCGCTCCTCGTTGACGGCCAGCTCGAATTCAATAATCCGGGCGAGGGTGCCCTTGCTGACGACGATGTCGTTGAGCGCGTCGAAATGGCCCAGGAGGCGGTCCCCGCGCCATACCTCGGCGGCCAGCACGGTGCGGTGATCGAGCTCATAGCGGCCGGCGAGCACGTCGTCGAGCCGGGGATAAAGCTCATGAATCGAAATTTCGGCGAGAAAGCCCAGGGTGCCAAGGTTCACGCCCAACAAGGGCACGGGATGGGGGCGCAGGCTGCGGGCGGCGTGCAGGAGCGTGCCGTCTCCGCCCAGGGCAATGGCCAGATCGGGAGGAGGCAGCAAGCCGGCGGCGGGCGTCTCTCCCAGCGCGGCGGCGGTGGTTTCGTCGTAGCGCACTTCGAAGCCGCGCTCGTGCAGGCGGTTCGCGATTTCCGTCGCCACGATCGGGACGGCGCGATGGCCGGGCTTGGAAAAGATAGCGACGCTGGTTTTCAGCGCGAGGGGAGGATCGGCCGTAACGTTCACCGCCTTGGGCATGATCAATGCACGCGCGATCAGAAGATTTTCAGGTGGATGGTCAGGTATTTCTTCGGCTGCTTGCGAATCGCCTGAACCAGATTGCGCAAACTGACGGTGAGCGCATTGGCGTTGTGGTAGAGCGTGGGATTATTGGCGAGCTGGCCCAGGGTTCCTTTGCCGGCATGAATGCCCGCCAGCAGCGAATCGAGGTTATTGACGCTGCTGCTGATCTTGCGCGCCAACTGGCGGTTATTCACCAGCTCGCCCAACGTGCCCTGGCTGGAGTTGACCGCCTTCAAGATGCGGTTGAGGTTGAGCGAGACCTGATCGAAGTGCCGGTACAGGCGCGGATCGTTGATCAGCATGGCGGCGGTGCCATGGCCGGTGCGCACCTGCGCCAGCAACTGGTCGAGCGAATCGAGGGTGTGGTTGAGCTTGTCGTACAACGACTTGTTGGTGATCAACTGCCCTACCGTGCCCTGCCCGGACGAGATATCGTGCGTGAGCATGTCCACGTTATGGGCGATGCGGTTGAAGCGGTTGTACAACACGTCGGAATAGATCAGGCGTCCGATCGAGCCCTGGCCATTCTGGATCTGGTCGAGGATATTGCCCAGCCGGGTTTCGAGCTCGTTGGCGTTTTGCAGCACGGTATGGCTGCTGACCATCAATTGCGAAATGCCGGTGGCGACGGCGGCCTTCAAAACCGTGCCATTGACGGCGGGCGGCGACGAAGGGGTGCCCTTTTGAATATTGACCAGCGCCTGGCCCAGAAAGGTAGTAGTTCCCAGGCTGACCAAGGAGTCGGTGCGCAGCCACTGTCTATGATTCGCCTCCACCTCCATGTCGATGCGCACCGGCAGGCGGGGATCGGGAGGATGGCGGGCGAGGTGAACCTTCAACACGTTCCCGATGCGAACGCCCTGCAAATCCACTACGGCGCCGCTACGCAAGTCGGCGGCATTATCCACATAGGAGATGAGATGAATCTTGGGCCGGAACAGGCCGGCCTCGCTGCTCATGGCAAAGAAGACCACCAGCAGGACCGTGGCGGCAACCGCCACTAAGATGCCGACCTTCAACTGCGACCATCTCAAATCGGATCGCGATGGCAAACCTGCCCCCCAGCGCCGCTTCCGAAAAGCCAGACTAGCACGAGCCTCGCCGCGGCGCATGGCGCCCCGGTCCGGCTCTACATTATTTTAATGTCTGAGCCGGTTGCGGCAAACCTGGACCGGGAACCTCATCGCAGACGCCAGCAGCCAAGCCGGCCGGCAGCAACAGGCGGCTGAAGAAGATCCAGAGGGCGAAACATTCCAGGGCAAACGGCGGAAAACCAAGAAAACCGGGCAGGGGCATGGCAAAGATCTTCCATTGCTGAGCGATGGGGAAAACGTAACGCCAACGAGCGGCCGCCCAGAAATTCCAAAATTCCCAAAAAAAACCACACACCAGGCCCGAAGCCAACAAAGCCAGGGCCCGGCCGGGAAGGCCGCGGCGCAAATCGGCCAACAGCGAAGGCCAACCGAGGGCAGCGTTGAGCGGATCGAGCAGGAGCACGAAGCCGACCCAGACCAAGCCGAACAAATAGGCGGCGCGATTCGCGGGCAGGAGGAGCGGCACGGCGACCAGCGCGAAACCCAGCCCGGCCAGCATCGCGCGCAGGAGGCCGCCGGGCCGCCAGGGACGGCAGCGCCAGGCCTGAAAATGCGCGGCATAGAGCAGTTCGGCGGTTAAAAAAATGCCGGGCAGGATGGTGGCGAAGGCCCAGTTGGCGCCGAGCAGGGAAGCAAGGCCGTTGCGGGGCATGCCGGTATAGATCCAGTTACGCAGGCGAAAGTTATAGGCTTCGAAAAGATACCAGACGGGAATCGAGAGCAACGCCAGGGCGGCGGCGCGGGCAGGGGATTGGAACAGGGAGCGTCCACGCAGGCGGCGCACTGCGGCGTCGGCGACGAACAGATATGCGGTCCAGACCAGGGCGGTGAAATAGGTAGAGACCCAACCGACGCGCAGGGCGAGCAGCAGTTCCAACCCGGCCAGGGCGGCCAAAGCGATCCAGCCGGAGCGGGGAAAAGACGCGGCGGGCTGCGCGCGAAGGCACTCGCGGGCCAGCCCGGCGGCCGCGCCCAGCGCCAGCAAAAGTCCCGCGGCGATCAACATCGGACCCATTGTGACACGGCGGGCGAAGGCGGCGGAAAAGCATGGTAAGCTCAGGCGCATTCGCATTAAGCGGGACGGGGGCTGGACATGCCGGTCAAGCTGACGCGGCGCGACATCTGGAAATTGGCGGTCACCGGCGTTGTCATCATCGTTTCGCTGCTGATCGCGCGGCGATACTTTAGCCGCGCCTTTCCCGAAGCCAGCATCCGCTTCGAGCTTTCCCGCGGGCAGGCGGCGCAGGCGGGGCGGCGTTTTCTCCGCGAGCAAGGCTTGAACCCGGCCGGCTACCGCCAAGCCACGCAATTTCGATACGACGATAGCGCCAAGACATTTTTAGAGCGCGAGGCGGGGCTGGCGCAGGCGGAGAAACTGCTGGCCGGGCCGCTGCACCTCTGGCGCTGGCAGACGCGCTGGTTCCGTCCCTTGAGCGCCGAGGAGTTGCGGGTCGCGGTGACGCCGGCGGGCAAGCTGGCGGGTTTCCGCCATGTGCTGCCCAACGACGCCGCCGGGGCGCGGCTGCCGCCCGCGGCCGCGCGCCGGCTGGCGGAAGCATTTCTGCGCCGCTTTCTGCAACTCCATCCGAAGGAGCTGAAATTTATAGGCATGCTGCGGCAGCGGCGCCCGCGGCGCACGGACACGACCTTCACCTGGGCGGCGCGCTGGCCGCTCGCGCCCGGCAGCCGCAACGCCGACCTGCAGCGCGCCAGCTACCGTTATGAGGTCACGGTCGCGGGGGACGTGGTCAGCCGTTACCGCGAATATTTAAAAATTCCCCAGGGGTGGGAGCGGCGCTACCAGCGCTTGCGCTCCCGGAACGACACCACCGCGCTGATCGCGGACGTTTTTCTGCTGATGCTGATCGCGGCGCTGCTGGCGGTGCTGGTCGAGCGGCTGCGGCGCGGGGACGTGCATTGGCGGCCGGCATTGTGGATCGCGGCGGCGGGCGGGACGCTGACCTTTTTAGCGCAACTCAACGCGCTGCCGAGCGCAATCTTCAAATACGACACGACCCAAAGTTGGGCGGTCTTTCTATTGCTGCAGGTCTTGAGCGCGGCGCTGGCGGGCCTGGGGGTGGGCGCATTTCTCGCGCTGCTGGCGGCCGGGGCCGAGCCGCTCTATCGCCAGCGCTTTCCGGCGCAACTATTCACCGGCGCGTACCTGACGCGGCGCGGCTTCCGCACGAAATCGTTTTTTTGGAGCGTGACGCTGGGGCTGGCGCTGGCCTGCTTTTTCTTCGCCTACCAAACCGTTTTTTACCTGATCGCCAACCATTTCGGCGCCTGGGCGCCGGCCGACGTGCCCTACAGCTCGCTGCTGAACACCCGCTATCCCTGGGTATTCATCATGCTGATCGGCTTCTGGCCGGCGATCTTCGAAGAGTTCACCTTCCGCATGCTGGCCATACCGTTGCTCGGCCGCTGGTTCGGAGAATGGCGGCCGGGACGGATTCCGGCGGAACGATCGCCATGGCGGCGCGGGCGGCTGTGGGCGGCGGTGGTTTGCGCGGCCTTCATCTGGGGCTTTGCGCACGCGAACTATCCCAACCAGCCCTTCTACATTCGCGGGCTGGAAGTGGGCCTGGGCGGAGTGTTGCTGGGCTGGATCATGATCCGTTTCGGGATTTTGACCACCGTAGTCTGGCATTACACCGTGGATGCGGTTTATACCGCCATGCTGCTGCTGCGGGCGCACAATGCCTACCTGCGCATCAGCGGCGGGGTCTCAGCCCTGATGGCGGTGCTGCCGCTGTTGGTTGCCGCCTTCGCCTACTGGCGGCGCGGCGGATTCGAGCCGGAAGAAGGCTTGCGCAACGCCGATCTGGGGGTGGCGCCGCCGCTGCCGGCCTCGCCGGCGCGGCCGGCAGAAGCGCCGCCGGCCTATTCACCCATACTCCGCAAGCGCTGGGCCTGGGGCGCCGGCATCGCCTTATTGGCGCTGACGGGATGGCTGCTGCCGAAGCGGCCGTGGCCGCAGACGCGCTACCGCGCCACGCCGGCAGCCGCGGCCGCCCGCGCCCGCAGCTTTCTCCAGCAGCAGGGATTCTCACTCGACGGCTATCGCGTCAACGTGATCACGGCGCCGGCCTGGTCGCGGCGGCAGCGGCAGTGGGATGCGGCGCTCAACGCCATTTATCAGCGCCACGGCCTCGCGGCGGCGCAAGCCGCGGCGGCGCGCTGGGGCCCGGAACTGGGCTGGCAGACGCGCTTTTTCAAGCCGCTGGATGCGGAGCAGTTCTGGGTCTGGACCGATCCCGCGGCGGCGCGCATCGCCGGCTATCGCCACGAGGTGCGCGACGCCGCGCCGGGAGCGGCGCTCGCGCCGGGGCCGGCGGAGGCCAACATCCAGGCATGGCTGGCGGGCCAGGGGATCCAACTCGAGGGGATGCCGCTGATTCGCCAGCAGGCGAAGCAGCGGGCGGCGCGCCGCGACTATAACTTCGGCTGGCAGGCGACGCCGCCGGCGATCGCTCCGGCCGAAGCGCGGGTGACGGCGCGGCTGCAAGGGAGCCAGCCGGGTGGTTTTTCCAGCTATTTGCGCCTGCCCCAAGCGGAGATGCGCCGCCGCGAGGCATGGACCGCGCCCAGGCTGCTGGCCCTGGCTTTGAAAATTCTGGCGGGAATGCTGCTGGCGGCCTGGCTCATCTGGCTGCTATACCGGGCGGCGCGGGGACAGGGCTGGCCCGGCACTCGTGCGCGCACCGAAGGGACGCGCCGCTCCAGATCGAGGCCGCTATTGATGGCGGCCGCGGCAAGCGCCGGTCTGATCTTGCTGGCTTCGCTGGACGGGGTCAACAGCATGTTGGCGCAATATCCCACCGCCTTGCCCTGGGCGGCCTGGCTGGCGACGATTGGGATCAGCCTGCTGGTCATAGCCGGAGCGATCTATTTCCTGACCGTGATCGCACTGGCGCCATTGGCGGTGGCCGCGCCGCAGGCGCAGGCAGTGCTGCGCCGCTCAGGGTGGCGGAGTTGGGGGCGGGATGCCGCCGCCGCCAGCCTGCTGGGACTCGGCTGGCTAGCGGGCTGGACGAGTTGGCTGGCCTGGCTCGAACGGCGCTTCCATGCCTGGAGCAGCGTGATGCCGCCCTCAGCACCCAGGGTGGACGCCTGGATACCGGGGCTCAGCAGCCTGCTGGCCGCGCCGGTTTATTGCGTATGGCTGGGGGCAGTGGCCGGAACCCTGGCGGCCAGCCTGCACTGGCTTTGGGGGCGTGGCCGGCGCGGGCTGGCCTGCGCCGCCCTGGCGCTGGCCTGGGGGGCAATCTGGCCGCAGGCCGAAACCTGGCGCGGGCTGGCCTTCGGCGCCATTACCGCGGCGATCAGCCTGGCGCTGGTGGCGATGCTGGCAGCGTATTTCCTGCGCGGCAACTGCCTGGCATATTTCTCGCTGGCATTGTCGGCGATGTGGCTGGCCGCGGGCTGGAATTTCTGGCAGCAGCCGCCGGCGCGTTACCGGCTGGCGGGCGGGCTGCTGATGGCCGCCGCCGCCGCCTGGCTGCTGGCGCTCTGGATCATCGGCAGCCGGCGGCATCCCCAGGCGGAACCTGCATAGCCGGCCGATGCTACATGCGGCGGGTGGCGATCAGGCGCTGGCGAGGGCCGGCCGCGACAATGCTTCCGCTTCCTGGCCCGGCTGGGCGGGGCGGGAAGGGCGGGCGGTGAAGACGTCGCAGATGACCGCCGTCTGATGGCAGTGGCGCAGCTTGGGACAGGTGATGCAATCGCGCATGAACTTGCGCGGCAATTGCGCGATATCGGTCAGCACGAAGCCCTGGCGCAGGAAGAAATCGGGCGCATGGGTGAGCGAGAAGACCTTCCAGACGCGATGCCGGCGGGCTTCGCGCAGGAGCGCGCGCACCAATGTCCGTCCCAAGCCGACGCCCTGGCAGTTGGAGAGCACGGCCAGGGACTGCAACTCGGCCATGTCTTCGTCGAAAAAGTGCAAAGCGCCGGAGGCCACGACGCGGCCGGAGGCGTCTTCGATGACGGTGAAGTCGCGGATGTTTTCGCAGAGGTAGGAAAGGCTGCGCGGCAGCAGCAAGCCTTGCAAAACGTGCGGCTGCATCAGCGCGTGGATTTCGCCGGCGTCGCAGAGCCGGGCTTTACGGCATCTCATACGCGCGACTCCCGGGCCGAGGCCAAGATGCGGGTATGGGGATACTCGGCATCGAGGCGCGGCGGCAGGGCCGCGGCGCCCAGGATCGCGACCTGCGCCACGCCGGCCGCGAGCGCCTGGCGGCAGGCCTGCAGCTTGGGCAGCATGCCGCCGGAAACCTGGCCGGATTGCTGCAACGCTTCCAATTCGGCGAGGCGAACGACGTCGAGCCGGCGGCCACCGCGATCGAGCACGCCGGGCACATCGGTGACGAAGAGCAGGCGGTCGGCCGCGAGCAGCGCGGCGCAGGAGGAGGCGAAGATATCGGCATTGACATTCAGGATTTCGCCGGGGGCGCCGGTTTCCGGCGCCAGACTGGCGAGCACGGGGATGTAATCCGCCGCCAGCAGGCACTGCAGCAGGCGGGGATCGGCGGGCTGGGTTTCGCCCACGCGGCCGAGTTCGGGATCGAGGCGGCGGGCCTGGAGGCTGCCGCCATCCAAGCCGGTCAGGCCGACGGCGCGCGGCGGCGCCCGGCGCCCGGCCAGCACCTGGTTGAGGGCGGCCACCAGGCGGGTATTGACGCTACCGGCCAGCGCCATCACCGCGGCTTCCAGCGTAGGCGGGTCGGTGACGCGCAGTCCCTGGCGGAATTGCGTGCCGGCGCCGAGCGTGGCCAGCAGCGAAGTCAGGGTTTTGCCGCCGCCGTGCACGATCACCAGGCGCTCGCCGGCGCAGACCCAGGCGGCGAGGGGGGCCAGCATTTCCGGGCGCACGCCGCCATCGAGCGTACTGCCGCCGAGTTTGATCACGCTCAGCATGCCAGGCCCGCGGTTTGCGGATAGCCGCACATCAAGTTGGCGTTTTCCAGCGCCTGACTGGCCGCGCCCTTGAGCAGATTGTCGAGGCAGGTCACGACGACGGCTTCCGGGCGGGCCGGATGCAGCCGGAGGCCGAGATCGCAGAAACAGGTATGGGCCACCGCGCGCATTTCGGGCAAGCCGTCGTCCAGGATGCGGATGCAGGGCGCATCGCGGTAGGCGTGGTGAAAAAGCGCCAGCACCGCGGCCGCATCGAATCCGGGGCGGAGATGCACATAGGAGGTGGCGAGCAGGCCGCGGCGCAGCGGCAGCAGGTGCGGGGTGAAGGTCAGCGCGGCGGGATCGAGTCCGGCATAGAGCGCGATTTCGGGGGTATGGCGATGGGTATAGACGCCATAGGGCTTGCAATTGCCTTCCAACTCGACAAAGTGCAGGTCTTCGCGCAGTCCCTTGCCGGCGCCGCTGGCGCCGGATTTGGCATCGCACACGACGCGCTGCGGCTCGATGGCGCCGGCGTGCAGCAGGGGCCAGAGGGCGACCAGGGCGGCGGTGGCGTAGCAGCCGGGGTTGGCGACCAGGCGGGCGCCGGCGATGCGGGAGCGGTGCAATTCCGGCCAGCCATACACGGCCTGCGCCAGGCACTCGCGGGCGGTTTGGGGGACGCCATACCAGCGCTCGAAGACCTCGGGATCGGAGAAGCGGAAGGCGCCGCTCAAATCCACCACGCGCAGCCCGGCGGCAAGCAGCTTCGGCGTCCAAAGCAGCGAGACTTCGTGGGGGGTGGCGAGGAAGGCGATTTCCGCCCTGGCTGCGGCCACCGCTTCCAGCGAAGGCGGGCCGCAGACGGGCTCGGGCCGGCCGCGCAGGCGGAAAGCGCCGGCCAGGGCGGGGGCGATTTCCGCCAGCGGCTGGGCGCGGGCCGCGCGGCCGGAGGTGAAGGCGGCGGCGAGGCGGAAGCCGGGATGGCCGGCCAGCAGGCGCAGCAGTTCCTGGCCGGCATAGCCGCCGGCGCCGAAGACCACCGCGCCCGGGGATGAATAATTATTCATCTCTAGTAATATTTATTCATTTGGCGGCGGGCTGTCAAATGGTTTTCGGCGGCCGCGCCGGGGGCGCGCCCGCCTGTACAATAGAGGCACCGTGGCCACCTATTTTTTGCACACGCTCGGCTGCCGCGCCAACCAGGCCGACGGCTTCGAGCTGGAAGCCGAACTGGCCGCCGCCGGCTGGCGGCGGACGGCGGACTGGCGCGAGGCGGAGGCGGCGGTGCTGAACACCTGCAGCGTCACGGCGGCGGCCGAAGCGGAAGCGCGGCAATGGGTACGGCGGCTGCGCCGCGGGCGGCCGGAGTGCCGGGTGATGATCACCGGCTGCTATGCGGAACGCGCCGCGGAGGAGCTGAAGGAGTTGCCGGGAGTGGACTGGGTAGCCGGCAACCGCGACAAGCCGCGGCTGGCGGAATATCTGTTGCAGGCGTACGCGCCCTCCTGCCAGGCGGCCGGCGAAGCGTGGCAGGCGGAGGCGCCGGGCGCGCTGCTGCAGATTCAGCCACGGCCGCCGGCGGCGGCAGCGCCAGCGGCCGAGGCCGAGCGCACGCGTCCGACGCTGAAGGTGCAGGAAGGCTGCAGTCTGCGCTGCTCGTTTTGCATCATTCCTTCCACCCGCGGGCCGGGGCGCTCGCGCAGCCGGGAGGAAGTGCTGGCGCGGGCGCAGCGGCTGGTGGCGCAAGGCTACCGCGAAATCGTGCTGTCGGGCATCAATCTGGGGCATTGGGGGCGCGACCTGGCGGGGCAGCCGCGGCTGGCGGAGCTGGTTGAGCTGCTGCTCGAGCGCACGGCGGCCGGGCGGCTGCGGCTGAGCTCGATCGAGACGATGGATTGGGATGAGCGGCTGATCGGGCTGCTGGCGCATCCGCGGGTGGCGCGCCACGCGCATGTGCCGCTGCAATCGGGCAGCGACGCGGTGCTGCGGCGCATGCACCGCCGCTATCATCCGGAACATTACGCCGAGCGCATCGCGCGCATTCACGCCGCCGCGCCGGGGGCGGCCATCGGGGCGGACGTGATGGCCGGCTTTCCCGGGGAAAGCGAGCAGGAATTTGAAGACACGCTGCGGCTGATCGAAGCCCTGCCGCTGACATACCTGCACGTGTTTCCGTTTTCGGCGCGTCCGGGCACGGCGGCGGCGGAGGCGCTCGCGTCGGGGCGGTGGGCGGCGACGCCGGAGGCGGTAGCGCGGCGGCGAGCGCGGCGGCTGAGAGAGCTGAGCGCGCGCAAGCAGGCGGCATTTGCGCGCGGCTGGATCGGCCGCAAGCTGAGCGTGATCACGCTGGCCGCGGCAGCGGCGGAGGAGACGCCGGCGCTGAGCGACAATTACCTAAAAGTCGGGTTGCGCGGCCGGCACGCGCCGCAGCAGATGCTGGAAATCGTGCCGCAGCAATGGGCGTCGGGCCGGCTGCTGGCCGGATAAGCCCAAGCGCCCGCAGCCTTCAACCCACCGCAAACGAGCACTCGCCGCCGCGCCCCCGGGGCCGCGAAAAAGCACCACACGGCGGCGCCGGATGGCTTAGCGGCGGGCGAGGGCGGTGCGGCGCAGATGACGGGCGATGCGGCGCGCGCGGCGGCCGGGCGGGAAGAGCCAACGCACCCGGACGCGCACGATTCCCCGGCCGATCATGCGCAATTTGCCGGCGGCGGCGCGGGAAAGATCGATAATGCGCCGGCCGTAATAGGGACCGCGGTCGTTGATGAGCACCAAGACGCGGCGTCCGTTGCGCAGGTTGGTGACCCGCGCGATGCTGCCCAGCGGCAAGCTGCGGCTGGCGGCGGTGAGCAGATTGGGGTTGAAGCGCTGTCCAGAGGTCGTTTCGCGGCCGGCAAAAGCCGAGCCATACCAGGAAGCGATTCCGACCTGCACGCGCGGAGCGGGAGCGGCGGCGATACTCAAACCGCCGGCACAGGCCAGAACCACTGCCGCGCGCCAGCTCCAACTCCAGCTCATGTTTTATTAGATGAATTTATGCAGATACAAAGTTTGATTCACTGACTGGAGTGGAAGCCGGCGGCACGGTAAATTCCTGAAGTCACAGGCAACCCGGCGCCGGTTTCAAAATGGGCAACATAGCGCGAAGCCGGCAAGCCGCTGGTTTTTTCGATCCAGCGTGGCTGTGAAAAAACTGAAGCGGGAGCACGATGCAGTTAAAAACAGGCAACTCACAGGCAATGGTTTCGGCCAGAGACTTAGCCGGAATGCATCGTCCATTTCGAGCGGCAGGGTTTATTTTTCGGGGCGGGAGGCGCGGCGGCGGCGCTCGGCGATTTCCTGCAGGCGGCGGCGGAATTCGGCTTCCTTGCCGGCGGAGCCGGGCTGGTAGTAATGCCGGCCGGCGAGGTTGTCGGGCAGCGACTGCATATCGGCCACCTGTTCGGGCAGATCGTGAGCGTACTGGTAATCGCGGCCGTAGCCGAGGCCGCGCATCAGCGCGGTGGGAGCATTGCGCAGCGCCAGGGGCACGGGCAGCGCGGGCTGTTCGCGCACATCCTCGAGCACGCGCCCGTAGGCGCGGTAAAGGGCATTGGATTTAGGCGCCAGGGCCAGGTACACGCAGGCTTGGGCCAGGGCGAGGGCGCCTTCGGGCAGGCCGATGAATTCGACGGCGGCGCGCGCGGCGTTGGCCTGCTCGAGCGCGCGTGGATCGGCGAGGCCGACATCCTCGCTGGCGAAGCGCACCAGGCGGCGGGCGACATAGAGGGGATCTTCTCCGGCTTCGAGCATGCGGCCGAGCCAGTAGAGGGCGGCGTCGGGATCGCTATTGCGCAGCGATTTGTGCAGCGCCGAGATGAGGTTGTAATGCTCTTCGCCCGCCTGGTCGTAGAGCAGCACGCGGCGCTGCATGGCCTGGCGCAGGCGCTCTTCATCGAGTAAAACGAGCGGCGGGCGGCCGCGGGGGGTGGTGCCGGCGACGGCGGATTCGAGCAGGTTATAAGCGGCGCGGGCATCGCCGTTGGCGAAGACGGCGATCAGGCGCAGCAGGCGTTCCTGCTCGGCGGCGGCGGCGGCGGGCGGGGCCTGGGGATCGCCCCAGGCGATTTGCGCCTGCGCCGGCAGCGTGCGGCGGAGGCCGCGGGGCTCATCTTCCAGGGCGCGCCGCAGCAAGCGCACGATCTGGTCGGGGGTGAGCGGCTCCAGCACATAGACCCGCACGCGCGAGAGCAGGGCGGAGTTGAGCTCGAAGCTGGGGTTTTCGGTGGTGGCGCCGATCAGCCGCAGTTGACCGCGCTCGAGGTAGGGCAGGAAGGCGTCCTGCTGGGCCTTGTTGAAGCGGTGAATTTCATCAATGAACAACAGCGTGCGGGCGCCGCCGCGGGCGGCGCGCGCGGCGGCGGCCATCACGTCGCGGATTTCCTTGATGCCGCTGGTGACGGCGCTGAAGGGGACAAACTGCGCCCGGGTGCGGGCGGCGATCACTTCCGCCAGGGTGGTTTTGCCCACGCCGGGCGGGCCCCAGAGGATCATCGAGCCGTAATCGTCGCGTTCGAGCTGCACGCGCAGCGGCTGGCCGGGGCCGAGCAGATGCTCCTGGCCGACGATTTCATCGAGCGTGCGCGGGCGCATGCGGTCGGCCAGCGGCCGCAGCAACGAGCCGGGTTCGGCGGCGGGCTCGAGCGGAAACAGCGACATGGGGATCAAGCCATGATAGCGCCGCCCTCGGGGGGAGCCGGGTCGGGCGGGCGGCCGCGCCAGGCGAGATAGAGCAGGACGGCGCCGGCGACGGCGGCGTTGAGCGATTCGGCCTGGGGGCGCATGGGCAGGCTGACGGCGGTGGCGGCGCGCTCGAGGGCGCGCGGCAGGCCGGCGCCCTCGCCGCCGATGAGGAGACAAATCCGGCCGCTCCAGGGCAGCGACTCCGGCGGCCGGCCGCGGCGGGGGACGGCGGCCAGCAGCGCCGCCTCGCGGCGGCGGCAGAAATCGAGCCAAAGCCCGGGCTCGACGCCATCCAGCACCGGCAAGCGGAAGAGCGCGCCGGCGCCGGCGCGAATGGTTTTTGGGCGCCAGCAACTCACGCTGCCTTGCAGGGTGACCAGCGCCTGGGCGCCGAATGCCTCGGCGGCGCGCGCCAGGGTGCCCAGGTTGCCGGGGTCTTGCAGGCCGGCGGCGGCGACCACCAGCGCCGGCCCGGCGGCAGGCGAAGCCCAGATTTCTTCCAGGCGCGCCTGGGGCGGATGCGCCAGGGCGGCGACTCCGGCCGGAGTCTCGACCTCGACGCAGGAACGCAAGACAGATTCTTCGACCAGGCCGACGGTGGTGTGCTTGGATAATTGCGCGCCGAGCGGCGCGCCATGCTGGCGCCAACCCGCGGGCGTGAACAAGACCGTTTCCAGCTTCATGCGGCTGCGCAAGGCATCGCCAATCAGCTTGGGGGTTTCGAGCAGGATGAGCACCGAGGCCTCGCGGCCGGCATGGCCGCGCAGGGCCTGATGAAACGCGCGCACCAGGGCATGCTGGCGTCCCAGACGCTGCGGTTCCAGCCGCGATGCGGGCGGCATTACGCTGCCGGGGGCGCCGGAAGGCGGGGGCGAAGCTGGAGCGCGGGCCATGCCACGAGTCTACCGCGGAGAGGCGGCAACCCTTTACAATTCCCATGCGACCTTGAATTGGAGTCAGGAAACAGATTTGCCCGCAACGGACAACATTCCGGCACCGGCGGCGGCGCGCTCCGCCTATATCTATTGGATCGCCGGGGTCGCGGCGACCGCCGGGCTGCTATTCGGCTTCGACATTGCGGTCATCAACGGCGCGCTGGTTTTCCTGCGCCAGCAGTTGCACCTGACCGAGTTCGGCACCGAGATCGCCGCCTCCAGCCTGCTGCTCGGCTGCGCAGCCGGCGCCGGGATTGCGGGCTGGCTGAGCGATCGTTTCGGACGCCGCCGCGTGCTGCTGCTGGCGGCGGCGCTGTTCGGCGTTTCCTCGCTGGCAGCGGCGCTGCCGCGCAATTTGAATGAATTCGTAGCGGCCCGCCTGCTCGCCGGGCTGGCGACCGGCATCGCTTCCGTACTCGCTCCGCTCTATATCTCGGAAAACGCACCCGCCGGCATCCGCGGGCGGCTAGTCACCTTCGACCAGTTGGCGATCGTGGCCGGCATCCTGCTTTCCTATGTCGTCAATTGGAGCCTGGCCGGGCTGGGGCCGAGCAGTTGGCGCTGGATGTTCGCGGCCGCCGCCGTGCCCGCGGCCGGGCTCGGCCTGGCGCTGCTGTTCGTTCCGGAAAGCGCGCGCTGGCTGGTGAAGGAAGGCCGCCGGGGCGAGGCGCTGGCGGTGCTCACGCAACTCCAAGGGGCGCAGCAGGCCGGGCGCGAGCTGGCCGAGATCGAGCAGGCGGTGCGCGAGGAGGCGGGCTCGTTTTGGGAACTGTTCAGCCCCGGCCTGCGCCGCCCGCTGGGCCTGGCGCTGGCGCTGGCCGTGCTGCAGCAGATTACCGGGGTGAACACGGTCTTTTACTACGGCTCGCTGATTTTTCAGGACCAGGTGAAAAGCAGCAGCTCGGCCGCGCTCGGGCTCGACGTCTATATCGGGCTGGTGAACCTGCTGGTGACCCTGGTGGCGATCTGGGTGATTGACCGGCTGGGGCGCAAGCCGCTGCTGATGCTCTCCTCGGGCGGCATGGCGGTCTGCCTGCTCTTTCTCGGCCTGGAATTTCACGCGCCGAAGGTTTCGGTGCTGCCCGTGCTGCTGCTGATGCTGGCCTATGTCGCCAGCTTCGGCATTGGCCTGGGTCCCGGGGTCTGGGTGGTGCTCTCCGAACTATTTCCCACCCGCCTGCGCGGCCGCGCCATGGGCCTGGCCACCGTCTGTCTCTGGCTGGCATCGCTGCTGCTGACGCTGACCTTCCTCTCGCTGGTCAGCGCGCTGGGCCCGGCGGGCGCGTTCTGGATCTATGCCGGCCTGTCGCTGTTCACCTGTTGGCTGGTCTGGCGCGGCTTGCCGGAAACCAAAGCCCGCAGCCTGGAGCAGATCGAGCAGTTCTGGAAAACGCGCCGCCGATGAAGATTCACCGGCCCAACTCCACCCCGCCGCCGGCGGCCGGCGTTCGCGCCTGGGAACAGCCGCTGACGATTCCCACCTACGCCGCCGGCGCGCCCGAGCCCTACCCGATGTTTCTCGAAACCCGGGTGTACCAGGGCAGCAGCGGCCGGGTTTATCCCCAACCCATCACCGAGCGCATCGCCGACGGCAAAACCGAGCGCGAATATCGCGCGGTGTATCTGGAAAACGAATACGTGCAACTGCTGATCCTGCCCGAAATCGGCGGGCGCATCCATGCCGGGCTGGATAAGACCAACCAGTACGACTTTTTTTACCGCCAGCGGGTGATCAAGCCGGCGCTGGTGGGGCTGCTGGGGCCGTGGATTTCCGGCGGGGTGGAGTTCAACTGGCCGCAGCATCACCGCCCCTCGACTTTCATGCCGGCGCATGCAGCCATCGAGGAACGCGCCGACGGCGGGCGCACGGTATGGCTGGGCGAGCACGATCCGATGGAGCGCATGAGCTGCCGCCTGGGAATCACGCTCTGGCCCAGCAAATCGCTGATCGAAGCCCAGGCGCACATCTTCAACCGCACCCGCCAGACGCAATCGTTTCTCTGGTGGGCCAACGCCGCGGTGCACGTGCATGACGAGTACCAGGCCTTCTTTCCTCCCGACGTGGCCTGGGTGGCCGATCACGCCCGCCGCGCGGTCACCCGCTATCCCATCGCGCGCGGCATTTATTACGGCGTGGATTACCGCCCCGGCACCGACATATCCTGGTGGCGGAATATTCCGGCGCCCACCTCCTACATGGTCACCGCCTCGAATTACGACTTCATGGGCGGCTACGATCATCGCCGGCAGGCCGGGGTGGTGGCCATCGCCGATCGCCACATCGCGCCCGGGAAAAAGCTGTGGACCTGGGGCAACTCGGAATTTGGGCGCGCCTGGGAGCGCAATCTCACCGACGCCGACGGCCCCTATATCGAGCTGATGCTCGGCGCCTATACCGATAACCAGCCCGATTTTTCCTGGCTGCGTCCGTACGAAAGCCGCGAATTCGCGCATTATTGGTATCCAATCCAGCGCATCGGCCCGGTCAAAAACGCCAACCGCCGGCTGGCGGTGAACCTGGAAGTGGAGGCGGGGCGGGCGCGGGCCGGCGTCTGCGCCAGCGAGCGGATCGCGGCGCGCGTCGAGCTATGCGCCGCTTCCGGGCGGCTGTGGGAAGAGGAATGCGAGATCGCGCCCGGCCGGCCCTTCGTGCGCGAGTTCGAGCCGGCCAGCGGCCGCGCGCCCGAGGAATATCTGCTGCGGGTCCTGGACGGCGAGGGCAGGGAACTGATCCGCTACCGGCCGCTCCCGCCGGTGGACGCCGCGCCGCCCGCAGACGGCGGCCGGGAGGGGAAGGGGCGCGCCAAGGCCATCGCGGCCCGCTGTGACGGCGCAACCGCTCAGGCTACGCCCGCCACCGAGCCGCCGCCGCCGGCGGAGGTCGCGAGCAACGACGAGTTGTACCTGACGGGCATGCACCTGGAACAATACCGCCATGCGACGCGCGCGCCCGAGCCTTACTGGCAGGAAGCCGTGCGCCGCGACGGCGGCGACAACCGCGCCCACCTGGCCCTGGGCCGGCGGCGCCTGCGGCAGGGAGAATTCAGCGCCGCCCTGGAGCATTTCCAGGCGGCGATTGCCCGGCTGACCGCACGCAATTCCAATCCCGACGAGGGCGAAGTTTTTTACCAACTGGGCGTGGCGCTCCATCATCTCGGCCGCGACGATGAGGCGTATATCGCTTTTTATAAAGCGGCCTGGAATGCGGCCTGGCGCGGGGCCGCGTTTTATTCACTGGCGGAAATCGCCGCCCGGCGCGGCGAATTGGCCGCCGCGCTGGAGCACCTCGACCACTCCCTTGCCGCCAATGCCGCCAATTTCAAAGCGCGCAATCTGAAAACCGCGCTGCTGCGGCATTCGGGCGAAACGGAAGCGGCGCGGCGGCTGGCGGCGGAAGCGATGGCGAGCGACTGGCTCAATCCGGGAGCGCGCCATGAAGCGCGGCTGCTGGGGATTGCGGCGGCCAGCGCGCCGGGCGCAGCGCCGCCGGCGCCGGGACGGCTGCAAATCCATATGGCGGCGTTAGACGCCGATTTCCAGCTTGCGCTCGATGCCGCCTTCGACTATGCCGCCGCCGGACTTTGGCAGGAAGCCCGCGATCTGCTGCTGCCGCATGGCCGCGCCGAGCGGCCCCATCCGATGGCGCTCTATGCCAGCGGCTATTTTGCCGCGCAGGCGGGCGAGGCCGCGGCGGCGCGGGCATGCTATCGCCGCGCGGGCGAGGCTCCGGCGGATTATTGTTTTCCGGCGCGGCTGGACGAGATGCTGGTTCTGGAGGCGGCGCTGGCTGCGCTGGACGATCCGGCCGGGGCCGAAAACAACGATTCCGGCGCGGCGCGGGCGGCGGAGCTTCGCGCCGCCGCGCGGGCGCATTATTACCTGGGCAATCTCTATTACGACAAGCGGCGGCGCGAGGACGCCGCCCGGCACTGGGCCGAAGCGGCGCGGCTGGCGCCGGAATTCGCCCCGGCCTGGCGCAATCTGGCGATCGCCGCCTACCGGCTGCGCTATCCGCCAGAAGAAATCCGCAACTATTCCCGCCAGGCGTTTACCGCCGGGCAGAAGGATTCCCCGCCGGCGGCTGCGACCCAGGCCCGGCTGTTGGAAGAGCTCGACCAGTTGGAAAAGCGCCTGGGCGCCGCGCCCGCCGATCGCCTGGAACGGCTCGAGCGCTTTCCGCAGCTTCTGGCCGAACGCGATACGCTGGCGCTCGAGCGGGCGGCGCTATTGCTGCGCCTCGATCGCCCGCAGGCAGCGCTCGAACAGCTTGCCGCCCGCCGTTATCATCCCTGGGAAGGCGGCGAAGGATTGGCGAGCGAAGTTTATACCCAGGCGCACCTGCGGCTGGCGCAGGCCGCGCGCGAGGCCGGCGCGGCTGCCAACGCCCTCGAGCATTGCCGCGCGGCGCGCCGCCTGCCGGAAAATTTGGGCGAGTTCCGCCATCCGCTGGCTTCGCTCGCCGCGGTTGATTACCAGGCCGCGCTGGCTCACCAGGCGCTGGGGCAGGCGGATGAGGCGCGGGCAGATTTCGAGCGCGCTGCCGCTGCCGTCGAGGCCGCGCCCGCGGCGTCCGACTATTGGCGCGCATTGGCGCTGCGCGCCCTCGGCCGCGAAGCCGAGGCGAGGGCCTGCCTCGAGCGCCTGCGTGAATTCGCCCGCGCCCGCCGCGCCGCGCCGGGCAAGCCGGATTATTTCGCCACTTCAGCGCCGGATTTCTCCGTGTTTCCCCAGGATTTGAGCATGGCGCATGCCATCGAAGCCGATTGGCTGGAGGCGCTGGCGCTACTCGGGTTCAACCAGCGGAAAGAAGCACGGCGCGGCCTGGAAGCCGTGCTGCGGCTCGATCCATCCCACCCGGCCGCCGCCTTTCTGCGCGAACTCGAGGCCGCATCCGGCTGAGCGCGATTCCCACATTGGCCAGGGAAACAGGCTGCGCTTATCGGCTTTCACACCGACGGCCTGATGCCACTACACCCTGCGGAATGGACGGCTGAAACGCGGGCCGCGCGGGAGGAATCTATTTTAAAAAGAGGGCAGCGCAAAAGGTACGTGGAAGGGCTTGACGCCACGCACCGGATCAGGTACAGGAAGGCATGGCGGAACTATTGCGGGAACCCCTGCGGCATTTATTTTTACAATTGGTGGAAAAGAATTATTCCAGCATCGGCCTGCGCGATGCCTATTTGACACACTACGTTGCCGGCATGCTGGAGGAATTCGCCTCCACGCGCCAGCTTTACCGGCTGCGGTCGGCGGCGGGCAAGCCGCTGGAGACGGTGGCGGAAATGCTCTCCAGCTCAAACCCTATTTCCAGCTCAGGCGGGAACGCGCACGGGGATGCAGGCGAGGCAGGATCGCGCGAGCGCGAAGTGAGGCAGCACGTCGGCGACTTCGCCCTGTTTTTTACGGGCATGTTTCCAGAAAGCCTGAATCGCAGCCGGCGGCGCCATGCCCTGCTGCTGGGCGCGAATTATTTTGCGGACACTTTGCTGGATTATGTAGCCGCGGGGAAAGAGTCGTACCGGATGGTGAGCGATTACGAGCGCAGCCAGGCGACGGAGCCGAGCCGGCAGGCGGCAGAGGCGGGCGGGTGCACGGAACGGCAGGAGACCCGCGGCAGCGGCCCCTATGCAGGCGTGCTGTTTGCCATGCTGGCGTCGGAATTCGAACGCTGCATGCACGGGCTCAACTGTTTGAAAAGCGAGCTGGAGAGTTTCCAAGATCCTATCTACATGGAAGCGCGAAAGATTATGGGCGGCGATTTAGCCTAATCAACGCTTGGCCGGGCCGGCGCCATTGGATGAAGGGGCAGCCGGGGAGGCGGCGGGAGCTGCCGGCTTGGATTCCGTTTTCCCGGTGGAATCCGCCGGTTTGGCATCGGATGAGGCCGGCTTGGCATCCGCAGGCCGGGCGCCGCCACTACGGGCATAGTCGGTGACATACCAGCCACTGCCTTTGAACTGAATTGCGGGCGGCGACACCAGGCGTTCGAGCGAGCCTCCACAGGCGGGGCATTGCCGCAGGGGCTCATCGCGGAAGGATTGGATTTTTTCCAGCCGGCGCCGGCACTGGGTGCATTCATATTCGTATATAGGCACTGGGTTTATCCTCGCCGGCGGTTAAAGAAAGCCAGCGTGCTCTCCATTCAGTTTAGCAGAAGGCGCCAGCCGGAGGCTGCCCGGCGGATCAATCCAGGCGATAGCGCCGGCGCTTTTCCAGCAGCGTTTTCCGGCTGATGCCGAGGATGCGCGCGACCTCGGTTTTATGCCCGCGATGGCGCTGCAGCACATGGGCGATATAATCGCGTTCCACTTCCGCCAGAGTGCGTTCCGGCGCGGAGTCGGCTTTTCCCTGGGGTCCCAAATCCAAGGGCAGGTCGCGCAGCCGTATGAGATTTCCATCGCAATGGATCACGGTGCGCTCGATGATATTGCGCAGCTCGCGCACGTTCCCGGGGAAAGCATAATTTCGCAGCGCCGCCAGGGCCGGCGGCTCGAGCTGCATGGAGGGGCGGTGGTGCAGGCTGCACATGCGTTCGAGAAAATGAGCGGCCAGCGGGGGAACATCGTCCGGGCGCAGCCGGAGCGGAGGAATCAGCAGCGGCACCACATTCAGGCGGTAGAACAGGTCTTCGCGGAAGGTGTGCTGCGCCACCGCGCGCTCCAAATCCACGCTGGTCAGCGCGACCATGCGGGCCTGTATATGCAGGCTGCGATTTCCGCCCAGGCGCTCGAACGATTTTTCTTCCAGCACGCGCAACAATTTGGCCTGCAAGGGCAGCCCCAAGGCGGCGACTTCATCGAGCACCAGGGTTCCCTCGCCGGCCAATTCCAGGCGGCCGGGCTTGGTATGCTCGGCGCCGGTGAAGGCGCCGCGTTCGTAGCCGAACAACTCGCTTTCGAGCAGTTCTTCCGGCAGGCTGGCACAATCAATTTTGATCCAGGGCTGGCCGGCATTCGGGCCGAGCAGGTGCAAGATTTGGGCCAGCAATTCTTTGCCGGCGCCACTCTCGCCGCGGATCAAAACGGTGGAGGGGGTGCCGGCGATCTTGCGAGTCAGCTCCAAGAGCCGATGCGAAACCGGATCTCCCGCCACCCAGGCGGAGAGGGGATCGAGGGCGGGAGCGGGGTTCATGAGAGCAAGGCCAACTTCGGCGCATTGCGCCAAAGCCGTTCCAATCCATAGAAATTACGGGTTTTAGCGCTAAAGATATGCACAACGATCTGGAAGTAATCGAGCACGATCCAATCCGCGCGGCGGAAGCCTTCGAGGTGCGGACTGGACATGCCCGAGCCCGCCAGCGCGCGCTCGATAGCCTCGGCAATCGCCTGGTTCTGGCGGTTATTGGCGCCATGGCAGATCATAAAGTAATCAGTCAGCGACGTTAATTGGCGCACATCCAAGACCACGATCTCCTGGGCCTTTTTCGATTCGGCAGCCTGCAAAGCGCGTTTTAACCTGGTTCGGAGCTGGCGATCGGTAAGCTTGCTCATAGGCAATGCTGAACCATCATAATATGCGGGCGTGACTTTGGCACATTTTGTAACAATTCCAATTCTAATAGAGACCGGCGCGGAGGGCATATTCGGCCACACGGGGAGGCAGTGATTGGGACAAACCGGAAAGGGAGCGGGCGCGAGCCAGGCGGCGTATGCCACTGGAAGAGAAGGGCTGATTGAAGCGCGGCAGCCACCAGACGCTGCTATGGCGCAGGCGCAAGCCCTGGCGCCGGGTCTGGCGCAGCCAGGCAGCGGGGACGACCTCGGTGGCGCTCAGCGGGAGGCTGCCGCGATGGGCAACGATCCAATCACAGCGGTCGAGCAGCGCGGGAAATTTATGCCAATGCGGCAGGTCATGGAAGGCATCGGCGCCGAGGAGAAAAAATAAGCGGGCGCGGGGATGGCGCAGGTGGACCCAGGCCAATTCGTCCCAGGTAAAAGATGGGCGGCCACGGTCGGGCAGGGCGGCGGGCACGGCCCAATCCAAGCCGCAAAGCGCCAGCGCCAGCATGGCAAAACGGTGATGAAAATCGGCCTGGGGACGCGGTTTATGCCAGGGGCGGCGGGCAGGCAGGAAATATACCCGGTCGAGCTGAAAGCGCCGGCGGGCGAGCCGGGCCAAACGCAAGTGGCCGAGATGCACCGGGTCGAAGCTTCCGCCCAGGACGCCAATGCGCCGCAGACCGGCGGACGATGAACGGGGCGGGGCATTCATGACAGCGGAGGAGCCGGTTCCGGTTTTTGCAAATCGCCGCCGGGCGCCAATTCCGGCGCGGCCCGCAGCCGGCCGGCCATGGCCCGCACCAGGGGCTTGAGCCCGGCGCCGGTGACGGCGGAGATGGGAAAGAAATCCAGATGACGGCGGCGCGCCAGGCGCTGCAGCGCGCGCAGCCGCGCCGGATCGGCGACATCGCATTTCGAGGCGACCAACAGCATCGGCTTGCGATCAAGCCCGGCGCCGAAGCGTTGCAGCTCTTGGGCAATGATGTCGAAGTCATGCGCCGGGTCGGCGGCGGCGGCGGGGGAGACATCCACCAGATGCGCGAGCAGGCGGGTGCGCTCGAGGTGGCGCAGGAATTGCGTTCCCAGGCCATGGCCGGCATGAGCGCCCTCGATCAAGCCGGGCACATCGGCGACCACGAAGCTGAAATCGTCATCGGCGGAGACCACGCCCAGGTTGGGTTCGAGGGTGGTGAAAGGATAATCGGCGATTTTGGGGCGGGCGGCGCTGATATGCGCGATCAAAGTGCTTTTGCCGGCGTTGGGCAGGCCGACCAGGCCGACATCGGCGAGCAGTTTCAGTTCCAGGCGCAGGCGGCGGGATTCGCCCGGCTCACCCGGCTCGACCCGGCGCGGGGCGCGGTTGGTGGAGGTGGCGAAACGGGCGTTGCCACGGCCGCCGCGGCCGCCATGCGCGATGACGATCTGCTGATCGGGGCAGGTAAAATCCGCCAGGCGCTCGCCGGTAACAGCATCGTAAACGACCGTACCGACCGGGACCGGAAGCACCAGCTTGCGGCCGACGCGCCCCTGCCGGTTGGAGCCTTCGCCGTGCCGTCCCCGCTCGGCCTTGTGCTCGGGGTTGAAGCGGAAATGCACCAAGGTATTATGGCGTTCCGAGCTGGATAAAACGATATCGCCGCCACGGCCGCCGTCGCCTCCGCTGGGGCCGCCGCGCGGCACAAATTTCTCCCGCCGGAAGGCCAGACAGCCGTTGCCGCCTCCGCCGGCCTGCACGCGAATCTCGGCTTCGTCAACGAACATAGGGCTGATAGGCAGAAAAGGCGGCCGTGAGGGCCGCCCGGATCCAATTGTAAAAAAAACTCAGCCCGCGCCCGCGGCGCGCGGCAGCGAACGCCAGCGCGGCTAGGCCGGCGCGACCGGGGTTACCTGCACGAATTTGCCGGCGCGTCCGCGATCCACGTAGGCGACAATGCCCGCCAGCCGGGCGTATAAGGTATCGTCTTTGCCGCGCCCGACATTGGCGCCGGGTTTCAACGGGGTGCCGCGCTGGCGGACGAGGATGGCGCCGCCCTGGACTTTTTGACCGGCAAAGACCTTGACGCCCAAGCGCTGCGCATTCGAATCGCGCCCGTTGCGCGAACTGCCCAATCCTTTTTTGTGTGCCATAAAGAATCCTGATTCCGATCGAGGGCAGCCGTTCAGGCGCCGGGTATGATTTCGTCTATGCGCACGCGGGTATAGTTTTGGCGATGCCCCGCCAGTTTCTTATACTGCTTCTTGCGCTTGTAGTGGAAAACCTTGATCTTGTCGCCCTTTTCGCGGCCGAGCACGGTGGCCTTGACGAGCGCGCCGGCGGCAGCCAGCAGCTTGCCATCGTCTTCCGACACCGTCAGGACCTGCTTGAATTCCACCGCGCCTTCCGACTGGGGCAGCTTCTCAACGCGCAACTCCGCACCGGGAGCGACGCGGTATTGCTTGCCGCCACTACGTATGACTGCCTGCATTTGAGTGATCTCCGAGGTTAATCCTAAATTCTACGGGAGCCGGGTTGCCGGCGTCAACCCGATGCCGCGGCGGGGGGGTGCGGGAATGGCAGCGAATTTCCAGATTAGCCGCAGTCATGCCGGCCCGGAAGGCAAATTTCACGCATTCAAATTTCTTTGCCGCGCGGGCGGGAGGCGCCGATTAAACTAACCTGGATTCTTTGCCGGAAAATGGAGTATGAGCGACCTGGCCACCACCGATATTCCCCTGCCGCCCTTTCCGGCGGGCAGCGTGGCGCTGGTGGGAGCGGGGCCCGGCGACGCCAGCCTGCTGACGCTCAAGGCCGCCGACCGCCTGCGGCAGGCGGACCTGGTGCTGTACGACGAGTACTGCAACCGCGCGCTGCTGGCGCTGGCGCCGGCGGCAGCGAGCCGGATCTATGTCGGCAAGCGCGCCGGCTGCCATGCCATGCCGCAGGCGGAAATCATTGGCCTGATGCGGGAGCATGCCCGGCAGGGCAAGCGGATCGTGCGGCTGAAGGGCGGCGATCCGTTTGTGTTTGGCCGCGGCGGCGAGGAAGCGCTGGCGCTGGCCGCCGCCGGCATCGCATGGGAACTGGTGCCGGGCGTGAGCGCGGGATACGCCGCGCCGGGCCTGGCGGATATTCCCGTGACCCTGCGCGGCACGGCCTCGAGCGTGGCCTTCATGAGCGGCCACGGCGCCGGCGGCGAGCCGGAGGCATTGCCCCGCGCCGATACGCTGGTGGTTTTCATGGGGCTGGCCCGCCTGGAAGCGCTCTGCCGGCGGCTGGTCGCCGGCGGCTGGTCGCCGGACACGCCGGCAGCGGTCGTGGCCAGCGCCAGCCTGCCCGAACAGCGCGTAGTGAGCGCGCCGCTGGAGCATCTGGCGGCCGCCACCCGCCGCGCGGAAATGGAATCGCCCGCGCTGGTGGTGGTGGGACAGGCGGTTGGAGCGCGGCAGCGGCTGCGGCGGCCGGAGGGGGCGGAAGCGGCGGCGAAGCCCGCGGACGCGGCGCAGAAGACAGGCCTGGTGCTGATCGCGCACGGATCGCCGTTAACCGAGTGGCATGCCAGCGTGGAGCGGCTGCTAAGCGAATTGCGCCCGGCTTTCGGCTTTTGCGAGGCGGCCTACCTGGAGCCCGCGCGGCCGCGGCTGGAAGAGGTGGTGGAGCAAGCGGCCGCCACCGGCCTCGGCAAGCTCACGGTCGTGCCCTATTTTCTCGCCGCCGGCCTGCACGTCACGCGCGACATTCCGGCACTGGTGGAGGCGGCGCGGCAGCGCTTTCCGGAATTAAAAATTGCGCTCAGCGACTGCCTGGAAGGGCATCCCGGACTGCGCACGGCGGTGCTTTCGCGCGCCCGCAACGGCGGCGGGGCGCCGCGCTAAAGCGATCGTTGCCGCCCCGCGGCGGTTACGGCTGATGCGGCTTGGGCGCCGGCGCCGAAGCCGGGGCGGCCGGCACGGAAACGGGATATTTCTGGTTGTACAGGTTGACGATTACCTGGGTGATATCAATCGTGGGCGTGGCGTAGAGGATCGGGTTCTGCGGCCATTGCAAGCTATGATCGAGCACCATCGAGAGATGGTGCAGCTTGGCATAATTGGCCAGGATCAATACCATCTTCTGGCCAATTTTGTTGATCATATCGTTCATCGCATTCTGATAATCGTTGCGAGTATCGGCGACGTCGTTGCGCAGCTCCTTCTGCTTGGTGGCGATGGTGCTGGCCAGATCGGATTTGGCTTCCGGGCTGAGGGTATCGCCGCCGGCCTGCAGCTTTTTCTGCAGCGCGGTAATCGCCGCGCTCTCGGCCTGCAGCCGTTGCTGCTGCGGAGTAAAGCGAGTTTTCAGCGCGGCTTCGTCGGCTTTGCCTTCCTGGGTATTGGCAATCGCGATCTGAATGTTGATGATGCCGATCCGGACCGCCGGATGAAGCCCCGAAGCGGCGGCGGGGGTTTGGGCCTGTCCCCGGCCGAAGGCGGCGAACAGGCAAACTGCGGCAAACAGCGTCGAAAATTTCATACGTTCCTCAAAGGTTTTTCAACTTGAAATTGGCGCAAGTTGTGAGCGCCTAAGTATAACAAAAAAAAGGGTTGGCGCGTTGCCCGCCGGCTCCGGTCCGGGCTCAGGGGCGATGCGCCGGACGGGGTTGGGCGGCGTGGCGAACAGGGTGCCGGCGGACGGGATGGCTGGCCGGGGTTGCAACCGGATAGCGCCGGTTATAGAACCGCACGACCTGGGGGGTGATGTCAATCGTGGCCTGGGAAAAGAGGATCGGGTTCTGCGGCCAGCGCAGGCTGCGGTCGAGCACCATGGAAAAATGATGCAGCTTGGCATAAGCGGCCAGCACGCCGACCATTTTCTGGCCGATGCGGTTGACCATGTCGTTGTAGGCATTGCGGAAGTCGTTATTGGCGTCGGCGAGATCGTTGCGCAAGTTCTTCTGCTTGGTATTGATGGAGCTGCTCAGCTCGGCTTTGGCTTCGGGGCTGAGGGTATCGCCGCCGGCCTGCAGCTTTTGCTGCAAGGCCTTGATGGCGGCGCTCTCGGCCTGCAACTGTTGTTGCTTGGGAGCGAAGCGGGCGCGCAATTGGGCGGTCTGGGCTTTACCTTCCTGGGAATTCAGGATGGCGAACTGAATGTTGACGATGCCGACGCGAAACTGCGGCGCCGGGGCGGTGGGGGTTTGAGCCTGAGCCGCGGCCAGGGCGACGGTCAGACCCAAGGCGGCGAGAAGAGGGGTGGTTCTCATGCGATCCTCGAAGGAGCGAGCCGGTAGGCTGCTTTAGAAAGTTCGTCCGATCGTAAAGCGGAATACATGCGGAGCTTCAGAATAATGGAAGCCGGGCTGGGCGGCCAAGTAGTGTTGAGTAAACGTTAAAGCATTTTGCACGGCGGCATCGGTCTGGAAAGCGGCCGGGATGCCTTTGAGGAAATCGCTGCGCGTGAACAGGACCGGGGGCGTCAACGTCGTATCCAGGCGCGAGGGGTTCCAGGCAAAGTATAACCGCAACGGCACCTGGAACATGGGCAAGATGACCTGCAACTCCAGGCCGGTGGACACACGGACCAGCGAATTGGTGCCGGGCGCGAGCACGACATGGGGATCGAACTTGCGGCCGAAGGCGGTTTGGAGGCTATTCAAGGCCGCGTCATTGATCTCCATCTGATTGGGCAAGCTGATGCGGTTGACGCCGGCGTCCACAAAGTAGGCCAGCGTCACCGGGCCGATGATCGGGTGGCGATACTCGAAATTGAAGACGCCTTCCGTATCCCCGCCGGGCGTCACCGGCTGGTATTCGGGCAGATTGAGGTTAAAAGTGATGGGGATGGTGTTGTTGGGATTGGTCGGCGTGGGCTCGGCGACCGTTTCGGTAAAGCAGGCGCTGGGATTGGTGGGATCGTGCAGGCAAACCGCTTGGATGGTGGGCTCGTAAGCGAAGGGCGTGACCGCCATCAGGTCGAAGCCGCGGATGGTATCTTCGCCGCCGATGTAGAAGCGGTCGAAGGTGGGCGGGGAATTTGGCTCCGCGCTGCCGGTAATCAAGCTGTTGTGCGATCCATAGCCGGTAATGAAAGCGCCCACAAAACGGAAGCCGAGCGTATCGTGGCCCCACGGCGCAGGACGGAAATAGCGGAAGGTGAAATTCGGGCGCAGGATTTTCACGTTGCCGCCGAGGCCGGAGATCTGGGCGGCGAAATCCAACTCATGGCCGGCGGTGGGGTTGTAAACGCCATTGACAGTGTTGAAGGTGAGGCTGGGAGTAATACTGCTGGTGCGGATGCCGGTGAGGCTATTGGGGCCGCTGAACTGCTCATAAGGCGAGGTATTGAACAACAGCTTGGCCTGATTGCTGAAGGAAGTCAGCGAGGAATCGTCATAGCCATAGGTCAGGCCCACGCGGGTGAAGTTCCGGAGCGGATAACTGGACCCGATGGTGAAGCCTTTGCTCGACTGGGCATAGTTGAGGTAATTGTTCGAACCGAGGGCCTGGAACAGCGGGGTCAGGTTTTCGCCATAAAAGATGGACGCTTCCTTGGCCTGATCGAAGTGGAAATCGGTGTCGTAGACGGAAAACCCGAGCTGGATGGGGCGATCCATGAAATAGGGCTGGGTAAAGCCGAAGTTGATGGATTGTTGCAGCGAGCCCCATTCGGTGGAGATCGAGAGCGTCTCGCCCAAGCCGAGGAAATTGTTGGTCTGGTAATTGACGCCCAGGAAGCTGCCGGTGATGCCGCTGACGCCGCCGGTCATGCCGATGGTGTTTTTCCCCTTTTCGCTGACGTGCAGATTGATATCCACGTGGCCGATCGGGCCGGTATTGTCCTGGGTAATGGTGGCGTCCTGCGGGGTGAGCTTGTTGAAGTAGCCGAGTTGGTTGAGGCGCAGCAGGCTGTTTTGCCAGGCGACGGAATTGAAGCGCTCGCCTTCCTGCACCAGCAGCGAGCGGCGGATGACTTTGTCGCGGGTCGTGGAGTTGCCGGTGAATTCGATGCGGCGGATGTAGTAGGGCTTGCCTTCATGCACGTGGAAGGTGATATTGACCACGCGCCGGGCTTCCACCGGCTGGATGCTGGGATCGGCGACGAAATTGATATAGCCAAACTGGCCATACAACTTGGTCAGGTTTTTCAGTCCCTTGCGGACCTTAGAAACATTGAGGATGTCGCCCGGCTGCATTTCGAAGACGTGCAGCAGCAGGGTTTTGTTGGTAATGAAATGATTGTTGACAAAATTGACCTGCCCCACCCGGTAGCGCCGGCCTTCGACGATGGGGATATGGATATTCACGCTTTTCGCCACATGCCCGCCCCAGAACAGGAAATGGAAGGTATGGGAGGTGCGCAGCTTGAGGGTGGGATCTTCAACCACGGCGGTGAAGTAGCCGCGGTCCCGATAGGCTTCACGGATGCGTTCCAGGTCTTCGGAGAGCCCCGCCTGGCTGTAGGTTTTGCTGAACAGATTCTCCAGGAACAACGAATAAGGAATGCCGATCGGGCGCATGTTTTTCATGCTGCGAACCAGGGTTTCGCTCCCGATATGGCGATTGCCGGTGAATTTAATTTGACCGACTTTGACCTTGGGGCCTTCATTGATGACGAAGGTGAGGGCCACGGAACTGGGCGGCAGCGGGGTGGTCTTCAGACTAATCGTGGCGTATTGGCGTCCATGCTCGGCCAGCAGTTCCCGGATGGCGTCTTCGGCGTGTTTGGCCACGGTCGGATCGAACTGGCTGTCCATATCCAAGTGGACGTTGCGGGCCTTGTAGGCGTCCATCACATCGGATTCGGTGACCGACTTCAGGCCCTGATATTTGATGGAACGGATCAGCGGGCGCTCGGTGACGTAAATTTCGAGAAAGATGCCGTGAGGAGTCTGGGTGCTGCCGATGCGGACATTATCGAAAAAGCCGGTATTCCACAACGACATGAAATCGCGATTGACCTGCGCCAGGCTGTAAATATCGCCCGGTTTGGTAAAGATCCGGGTTTTGATGGTGGAGCAGGGGACGCGATGATTGCCATGGCAGCGCACTCCAATCACGATTTGCGGAGGCGCCGCCGGGGGCGGAGGAGCGGCCGGCGACTGGGCCGCCAAGCCGAGCGATGCGGCCACAAGCAGCCACATGGCGGCCCGCCAGAATCCGCCGGCGGCTGGCGCCAGACGGTAGCGACGCAAAAAAAAGCAAACACTCACCAAATAAAACCTTTTCCCCCGCTGGACCAGCGTGGCTCGATGGGAAGTAAAGCGTCCATTATATATGGCTTGCGGCGGGTACAGGGGTAGTTTTGGCACAAAGAGCCCGCGATCGGGGGGATTTTGTTTTCGGGTTGACAGCTTTCGCACGGGATCATTCATCTGATAAAAGAAAAGCGAAATGGGGTACGATATGGCGGCCATCGAGGCATATCAGGTCAAGTGCGGGCGTTGCGGCCGGAAATTTCTCACGCCCATGGGGCAGAAATTGCATCATTTCAGCATCTATCGCGCGCTCTGCCCCTTGTGCGGCTGGCCCGGACGCTACCTGGCCTCGGAGCTGCATCCAGCCAAGGTGGTGCCGCCGAGTTCGCCGCCGAAGCCACCCCGCGAGCTTTGGAAATAAACCTCCGGTTTCGATTCCATCCCCAACTTGACCGCCCGTCTGCCTGGGCGGCCGCGGCGCGCCCACGGCAATGTGCTAAGTTCGGAAGGTAAAAAACGGCGCAGCCGATCGCCGGCGTGCTCCGGGCGGAATCCGATTTTCTCCGCGCCGGCGCAGGCTCGCGGGCTGTGCAGGAGCCTGGCATGCCGAAATTCCCATTAACTCCAGTCTCTCCCCGCCGCCGCAAGCTGTTGGCCAGCATGGCCGGTGCGCTCGGCGCCTGGCCGCTGTTGGGGCGGAGCGCCCAGGCCGGAACGCCGGCCGGAGTTGCAGGAGCGGGGCCCGAACTGGGGCCGGCACAGTTGCGGCCCGGCACCTCACAAAAAGCCTCCAGCTATGACCGCACCGGCGGGAATGCCGATGCCTACACCATCGCGCCGGGAAAAACGCTGACCGTGCTGGCCGCCAACGGCCCCGGGATTATCCGCCACTGCTGGTTCACGATTGCCGCTGGCCCCCATCATCTGAAGGACTTGGTTTTGAGAATGTACTGGGACCAGGAAACCGCGCCCTCGGTGGAAACGCCGATCGGCGATTTTTTTGGGCTCAGCCTGGGCGATTATTTTACTTACGCCTCGCAAGCCATGACGGTGGCGCCGATGAAAGCGTTGAACTGTTATCTGCCGATGCCTTTTCGCAGCTCGGCGCTGGTGACCGTCACCAACGAAGGCCCGGCGCCGGTGGCGGCCTTCTACGCCAACCTGGATTATGAACTGGTGCCGCAGCTCCCCGCCGACACCCTCTATCTGCACGCGCAATATCGCCAGGCGGCGCCCTGCACCGGATGGACCGACGATTGGCAATCGAACGGCGACCCCATCGTGCTGCGCCAGACTAATCTGTATGGCGAGGGCAACTATGTGGTGATGGAAGCCACCGGGCAGGGCCAATACATCGGCACCAGCCTGGGCGTGCTGCAAAACCAGGAGGGTTGGTGGGGGGAAGGCGACGACATGGTGTTCATTGATACCAACCCCGGGCAGCGCGTTCTGCCGACCATCAATGGCACCGGCTCGGAAGACTACTTCAATGGCGCCTGGGATTTCGGCGATCGCAGCTTCGCTTATCCCTTTAACGGGGCGCCGCTGGTGGTCAATCCGGAACGGGTGGGCGGGCGCTGGTGTGTGTATCGCTGGCATCTGCCCGATCCGATCCGCTTTCGCCAATCCCTGCGGATGACGCTCGAGCATGGCCACGCCAATGCCCGTTCGGATAATTACTACAGCGTCGGCTACTGGTATCAAAATGAGCCGCATGCGGCTTTTCCGGCGCTGCCTTCCGCGCTCGACCGCCACCCGCAGTTGTTTGCCGTGGGCGGGCCGAGTGAAACCCCGCTGCCGGCGGCCAATCCCAACCCGCTGCCCTGATCGCCGCCCTACCGGCGGGCATCGCAAGGCCAGGACGGATTAAGGTTGCGGCTGCCAGTGCAGGCCGCCGTCGCGGGTGCGCCAGAAGCTGGCGCCGGCGCGGAGTTCCCCCTGACGGCCGTGCATGCGCAGATAGGTAATCGGCGCCAGCAGCGGCTGGCCGGCGGCATTGCGCAACTGCACCACCTGCCAATGTTCGCCGCCATCGCGAGTAAAGAAGAGGCGGCCATCGTCACTGCCCGCCCAGAGGGTGGATCCATTGCCGGTCAGGCTGCGGAAACGAACTTCGCCGGCCGAAATCGGTTCCCAATAGCGGCGGCCGACCAGGCTGCGCTGTAATTCGCCATGCCAAAGCCGCCAATGCGCCGTGGTAAAAGCTGCAGGGGTGGTTTCAGAGCCGCCGGCCGGCAGGGAATCCAACATGCCGGCCGGCGGGTTGGCCACCAGCGTATTTTGCGGCTGCATCCCCTCGCTGGCGAGCGCGAAATTCAGCGCGCTCGCATGCGCATGCCCGGCCAGGGCCGTGTTCCAGGCATCCTGCAACAAGGGCGATCCCATGCGCCGGAGCGTAAACAACGCGGTGAGGATGCCATGCCCGCCATTCTGACGGGAGGCCAGGGTGGCGACCGGCTGGCTGGCCATCGCCGGCGGCGCGGCCGTCATTTCCACGGTTTTATTGCCAACCGGCGCGGCGGGAAAATTCAAGGCCGCATAGGTGCGCTTGGGAAAGGGAAGGGCGACTGCGATTCCCGTTTCGGCGGCGATGCGGCGGCCGGCTAAACTGGGCCGCGAAATGGCGGCGGTTGCATTGTTTCCGGCGGAAGCCGCGGGCTCGGTGGTGATGGCCAACTGGGTGGGCGCGGGTAAAACGAGGGGCCGGGCCGGGCGGGCGGGAGGCGGCGCTGCGGCGAGGCGCGCGCCCGGGGTTAATCCCGCCTGGCGGCGCGCCGGCGCAAGCCGCGGGAGGACGCGCGCAATCCGGCGGACCCGGAGTGGGGGCGCCGAATTGGCCGCCGGCGAATGGACCGTCAGCGGCAGCCGCATTCGCCACCAGACGGCGCTGCCAATCAGCAACAGCGCCGCCGCCGCCGGCGCCCAGCGGGGAACGGGAGAATGCAGCGAGAAGACGCGCCCGGAGCTGCGGCGCGGTTCGGGCAGGCCGCTTTCTGCAGCCAGCACGGAAGCCAGGCGGCAGGTTTCACACCGGCTGAGATGGCTCCAGACGGCGTCGGGGGCGGAGCCGGCGACTAGATCTGCGAGTTGGTTGGCATCCAGATGGGGCGATTCCGGCGTTCGATTCTGCAAGACGCGCGGCAGGCAGGCCCAGGGCCTCCGCTGCGGTTTTAATTCGGGATGAGGTCGCATGGTTCCACACACATTAAGAACGGGAGAGGCCGAAAGGCATGGCCGGCCTCTCCCGGCGGTCAGGTTGCTGTGTCTTTGATTTAGAGAACGATGCGGCGGAGGAAGCTTGCAGGTTATCGGCGGGGGCGGGCTGATTTTCGTCGAGGGCCACATCCGCCGGCCGGCTGTGGGCGCGCTGGCGCAGCGACCAGCGGCGCAACAGCGAACGGAAACGGGAGGGGATGTCGCGCACATCCGCCTGCATCAGCTCTTCGATTTGCCGCAGCGAGCAGTTGCGGGCCAGCAACTCCTTGCGGAGCCCGCGGCGCAGGCCGCGCAGCACCCGGCCTAAGCGGCGGCTGATGGTGGCTTCGTGCACGCCGTACAGAGCGCCAATGGCGGCGAGGGTCTGGTGATCGAGGAAATAGAGCGCCAGCAGAGTGCAATCTTTGGGCGGCAACTGTTCCAGGACGGCCGCGAGCGCCAGATCGAGCGGCGCGGCCAACTGGCGAAGCAGGGGAGGAGCTTCGAATTCGGGGTCGTGGACGGCATGCGCTTCCAGGGGGGCTTCGTCGAAAGGAATCTGGGGGCGCTGGCGCCGGATTTGGTTGACGCGCATCTGGGCCAGGAGCGCGCGCAGCCAGCCGAGCAGGGGCCCTCTGCCGGAGTAGAGGCGGAACTTGGAGCGCAGCCGGCTCGGATCCGGAGCTGCAGAATCATCCCCCCGCCGCAGCCCATAAAGGTCGCCATACAAATCGGAGACCAGTTCGCGGGCGGCCTCCGGATCGCGGGTCAGCCGGGTCGCCATCGCCATCAAGCGGGGCTCGTAGCCGGCGATAAAGTGGCGCCATGCGCCATCATGGCCGGCGGCGCAGGCCCGGGCTAAAACCCGGTCGGTCAGCCAGTTGCCGGTCTCGCCGCCGGATTCGGCTTGCAGTTGTTCGAGGATGGCCTGCAACTGTTCCGCGCCCAAGCCGATTTTTTCGGCCAGGTCGTCCGGCCGGAAGGCCTCGGCCGCAGCATCGGGTTGAGGCAAGGTGGTCTGCAATCCAACAATCTCCCCGGTTAGAATGCGGCAAGCGCCGGAAGTTGCAGAGAATTTTTCGGCCGGCTTAAAAACGGAACCACAGCCCGGTTTCCAGCCGCCGCCCGGGGCTGGCGGCCAGCGCGTGTCCGAAAAAGGGCGAGCTTAGAACGCCGTCAAAGTTGGTCAAATTGACGTGATTGAAGACGTTGTAGGCTTGCAGGTACAGTTCCATATTATAGCGGTACTCGGAATTGCCGCCGCCGCGGAAAAAGAAGCCGCCGCGCGGGCCGCCGCGCCGGGGCCCTCCGCCCCGCATTCCGCGCATGCCCCCGCCTCCGCCTTTGCCCCAGTTGATGGAGTAGCTGAGGCGGGTATCGAGGGTCCAGGAGCCGGCGCCGCGCGCGCTATCGCGTCCGACGCCCGCCGGGCGGGCGTTGGTTTGCCCGTTCTGGCTGACCTGGCCCAGGGTGATGTTGTAGGGGGTCGCGGTATTGGCGCGAAACATATTGAACCAGCGCAGTGAATTGGTCAGTCCATAACTAAAGATGCCGAAAAAGCGGTCCCGGGCATCGTTGGCGGAGGGGCCCCAGTCGGCGTGCAGGTCGTAGTTGTTCGAGGGCAGGCTGAGCGCGCCGCTGTTGTCGTCCAACGATTGCGCCAGGGCGTAATTGACGGCGAAGAAGAGTTTCGGCGAAAAATGCATCACCCCGATGCGCATGGCTTGATAGAACGAATTGCCGATGGAATTGATCTGATCCAGGTTGCCCAGGGCCGGGTCGGGAACCTGTCCATTGGGCAGCGGCGCATTCAGGTTGACGCTGCGCAGCGAATGGACGCCACGCTGCACGAAGTAGCCGCCGAAGAAGCGGAAGGAATTGGCAAACGTGCGCGACACCATCAGCGAGCCCTGCTCCCGGTAGGGAAGGCGCATTTGGGGGTTATAGGCGATGATGCTGGGCGGCAAGGTGCGCGCGGTGCCGCCGCTGGCGGCAGTGGGGTAGCCGGGGTTCAGGATGGTGATGTCGTATTGCTGCACCCCGTTGTCAAGCAGGGTTTGGCCGTAAGTGCTGGCGTCGAACCATTCATTAAACAGCCCGAATCCCAGCCGGAAAACGGTTTTGCGATCGTGAAAGGGCGCAAACGAAAGCATGGCGCGGGGCGACCAGAAGCCGCCGTTGATATGGGATTGGCGCTCATAGCGCAAGCCCAGGCTGAATGAAAGCGTGTCGCGGATTTGCCAATCGTCCTGGGCGTAGCCGGCCCAATCGTGCTGCGTATATTGAATCCAGGGATCGCCCAGGCGCTGGCTGAACAGGCTGGGCTTGCCGGCCAGGTAATCGGCGAGATTTAAAAAAGTGAACGTGCCGTACTGATTGCCGGCGTTTTCCAGCCGGGCGGTCGTATCGTCGTAGCGCCCGCCGAAATGCAGCGTATGGTGGCCGTCCACCCAATCGAGGTTTTCATTCAAATACCAGCCATGATCGCGATTGATGGATTCCACTCCCGCGCCGCCGGTATTGAAGGCGCCCAGGACGTCAATGCCCGGCGCCAGGGTGTTGGAATGCGAGCCGCCGTCGGTCAAGTCGCCCTGGAATTGCAATTGGTTCAAGACCGTGTTGCCAAGCGGGCCTTCGAGGGAAAGGCGGAAGAGATGCTCGAAGTTGCTGGAAAAATAGGCGCGCGGATCGAGGGAAATGCCGCCCACGCCCTGGTTGCCGTTGTAGTGATAATTGCGCTGGTAGGTGAACTGCAACAACTGGTTGTGCGGCAGCACCTGGCTGACGCGCGCCGAGCCATAAACGGTTTTGGCGGGCTGGATGGCCAGGCTTTGCAACACGCCGCCGGGGGTGGTGGCCAGGATGGTGGAGGAACTGTAATCGGGCATCGCGCGCAGCGAAAGAAACAGCGAGGTGTGATGCTGCCAGAGCGGTCCCTGCAGATCAATGTCGCCGCGGCGGTAGGCTTCCGGGGTGGCGACGGGGGAGAAAGCATTGCGGGCGTCGAAATAGGTGTTGCGTCCGGCAATGCTGAACTGGCCATGCCAGGCGCCGATGCCGGGCTTGGTATGAATCATGATGCGGATGCCGGTGGGGGTATGGTAGGCGGCGGAATAGGGATTGAGATTGAATTCGACCGACTGGATCTCGGATTTGGGCGGCAACTGTCCGCCACCGAAGCCATCCACCCGCATGGTGGCGCCCGTCGGGCCGGCGCCGGGGCCGGCCATGGCTTGGAGCGCGGCTTGAAACTGGTCGGGATCATCGGGCAGTTGCTGCAACTGTTGGGGCGTGAGCACGAAGGAAAAGGCGGTGCTGTTGGGGCTGGTGAGGGCCTCCGCCCGGTTGACCCGCACGGTGGTTTGCTGCACCACCGCCGCCAGTTGCAATTGGGTTTTGGCCTGGTTGTTGCCGGCATGCAAACGCAGCCGGAGCAAACGCGCTTTGAAGCCGGGCGCGGACACCAGCAGGCGCACTTCGCCCACCGGCAGCGAGGTCAAATCCACCCGTCCGTGAGCATTGGCGGCGCGCGGCGCTTGCGGCTTGCCGCGCGCGGGCAGCCATTGCACGCGGGCGTGCGGCACCGAGGCTCCGCTGGGGTCGAGCACGGTCAACTGGAGGCGCGCGCCGGGGCCGCTGCGCGCGCCGGCGGACAGGCGGGCGGCGGCGGATCCGGCCGCCAGCCCGGCCGGGGCCAGCATCGCGGCGGCGATCAGCAGGCCGGCCAGCCCGCGGAGGTTTCGTCGCAGCCGGCGTCGAGGAAAACGGCGGCGCGCATGCCCGCCGCTCCAGGGTTCGCGATCGCTATTCAGAGAAGGCATAAATTTGTTCCGCGGCGGGCCCGGTCAGCGTTTGGCAAATTGTGCGGCGGTCAGTTTTTTCGAGTTGATTTGAATTTTTTTCACGTCCAGTTGCTCGAAGGTGACGCCCTGCAAAGTGGTTTTCACCAGGCGCATGGGAAACCAGCGGCCCTGCACCTTGCGCCAGCCGGAAAAATGCAGCCGGATGGTCTGCGGTTTCATCATGCGCATGAAAAAGCGCCGCCGCGCGCCCGGCGGCGGCGGCGTCCCGGCGGGACCGCCGCGCGGCCCGCGGCCGCCGAAACCGCGAAAATTCCGCGGCGCCTGCGGCACGACGCCCTGGTACTGCAGCATCAGCGGGCGCATGGTTTTCGGGTCGAGAAAGAGCAGGGCGGCAGCATCCGGCGAAGCGTTCGCGCCGTTCAGCTTCAGCCACTCCGCCTTGCTGCCATCCGCCGCCTGGGCGACGCCGCCGTATTGCGCCGCGAAGCCTGCCGGCAGATGCAGCATCCAGACAATCTGCGCCCGCGCGAATTGCGCCTGCAGCGAGGCCAGCATGCGCGCCTGAAACTGTTTCCGCTCGGCGGCGCTCGGCTGGCGATTGCCTTCGCCCCGGCGCATGAAAAAGCCCGGCCCGCCGACGGGAAGGACGCGGTGGGTCCAAAACTGCGAACCGTTCAAGGTCTGCACCATGCCGAAGCTGCCAAACGGCATCCGCGTCGTCATGCTGCGCTGATACATTTCCGGCAGCAGCAGCTTGATCTCCAGCCGGCCTTGTTGTTCGCGCGTGCTGCCCAGGGGGCGGGTCAGAAGATGCGCCCGAATATCCAGACTGTAGGGCGCCGCGCCCATCGCCGCGGCCGCTTGCTGCCACAAGCCCGGCCCCCGGTCGGCAGCGGGGGCGGCCGCCTGAGCCGCCGCGGACACGCTCAACCCCAGCCCCGCGCCCAAGATCGCTCCCGTTATCCAAGCCCGGCGGCGAGACACTTTTTCCATGTCAACTTTCCTCCCCCTATCTCTATACGACAATTCATGCCCGGGGTAACGTCCAAAGAGGGCCCGGAGTCGTTAAAATCCGGCAAAGTTCTTGTTAAATACGTTAAATTGCCGCGGCGGCGGCCCGCGGCCGGGGCGGCCGGCGCCTATAATGAGCGCAAATGACCAATCGCTGGACGGCGCGCAAGCCGGCGCAAATGATTCGCAGTTGCCTGTCGGGCCGAACGCTGGCGGTGCTGGTGCTGCTTACGCTGCTGGTAGTGCTGGGCAGCCTGCAGTTCCGTTGGATCGGCGAGATCAGCCGCGCGGAAGCCCGCCACCGCCACGAACAACTGCATCAAGCCGCCGTCCGCATCGCCGCCGACCTGCGCTTCGAGGCGGCCAGCGAATTGGCGAGCCTGCGCCCGTTGCCCTCGCCGCAGTTGAGCCACCCCGGCGCACCGGCGCTGGCGCCGCTGCCGTGGCCGGCGGAACGGCACTGGCTCAACCGGCGCTGGCGGCGCTGGCAGCATCAGCACCGCGAGGGCAGCCTGTTTGCCGATATCGCGATTCTCCGCCACCGCCGCAACGGGCAATTGGTGGTGTACGGCTGGGACCGCAAGCGAGAGCGGCTGGTGCGGCGGCCCCGCGCGAAGATGCGCCGGATGCCGGCCCCCTGGCGGGGCTCGCCCATGATCGTGCAGCCGCTGCTGAGTTTCCTTCCGCCGGGGAAAGCGCGTGCCGCCGATCGCATACGGTTTTTCCGGCGAAACTGGATCTGGGCGCCACCCCCCGTCCGCCGCCGGCCCGGCGGCGCCCGGCGCCGCATCCCGACCGCGGTCTTTCCCGATATGCTGGCGGTGCGCCTGCAGCCGGACTATCTGCGCCAGATTATGCCGCAATTGCTGGAACGGGAACTGGGCCGGCAGTGGCGGGAGAATTACCGGGTCGGGTTCTACGCGTACAGCCCGCAGCGGAAAACGCTGTTTGAAACCGTGCCGGCGCCGCAGCCGGAAGCGGCGACGGTGCGCCAGATCCTGCTGGCGTGGGGGCGGCCGATTTTGCGTATGCAGGTGGAACATGGCGTCCTGCCGCGGCTGCGGCCGGACGCGGCACAGCCACGGCGGGGGCAGCTTTTCCTGACCCTGCGCACCGCTCCCCGTCCGGCCTGGCTGATGGCGGGCGGCCCGGGAGTGATGTGGCGGCTGTGGCTGGAACCGCGGCCGAGCCGCTTTGAAGCGCTGATCACCTCGGAACGCTGGCGCAATCTGGGGCTCTCCTTCGGCATTCTCGCGGTGCTGGCGGCCAGCCTGCTGCTGCTGGCGCTGGAAAGCCGGCGCGCCCGCCAACTGGCCGGACGGCAGATGGATTTCGTCGCCGGCATCACCCACGAGCTGCGATCGCCGCTGGCGGTGATGGCGGCCGCCAGCGACAATCTCGCCGACGGGGTGGTCTTGACCCAGGCGGCGGTGCGACAGCATGGCGAAGCCATTCGCCGCCAGGCGCGGCGCCTGGCCCAGATGATCGAGCAGATTTTAGAGTTCGCGGCGCTCAAATCGGGCAAGCGCGCTTACCGGCTGGAAGCGGTGGACCTCGAGGAGTTGCTGCAAGAAGTGGCGGCGCAAAGCCGCGGGCTGCTGGCCGAGAGCCAGGCCACGCTGCGGCTGGCCGGCGCCGCGGCGCTGCCGCCGGTCAGCGCCGATCGCGCCGCGCTCAGCCAGGCCTTGCAGAACCTGATCGGCAACGCGGTGAAGTTTGGCGGCGGCGGGGTGCAGATCGAGATCACGGCCGGCCTGGAGGCCGGGAGCGGACAAATCCGCATCGCCGTCAGCGATAACGGCCCGGGCATTCCCGCCGCCGAACTGCAGCAAATTTTCGAGCCGTTCTATCGCGGCAGCCAGGCGCGCGCCGATCAGATCCGCGGCAGCGGATTGGGACTCAGCCTGGTCCGCCAGAGCATCACGGCCATGAGCGGGCGCGTCTGGGCGGAAAGCGCGCCCGGCGACGGCAGCCGCTTTTTCATACAACTGCCGCTGGCCCCGCCGGCGGCGGCGCCATTCCCGAAGGAGATTCGTGAGGAAGAAAATCCTGCTGGTTGAGGATGAAGAAGGCCTGGTCATGACCTTATCGCACCGCCTGCAGGCGGAAGGCTACGAGGTGGCTTGCGCGACCGATGGCAATGCCGGCCTGGAGCGCGGCCGCTCCGAATCGTTCGACTTGATCCTGCTCGACCTGATGCTGCCCGGGCGCCCGGGCTTTGAGGTTTGCCGCGAATTGCGGCAGGCGCAGGTGGCGACGCCGATCATGATGCTGACCGCCCGCGACCAACTGCTCGACAAGGTGGTGGGGTTCAAGCTGGGCGCCGACGATTATCTGACCAAGCCCTTCGAGATGGCGGAACTGCTGGCCCGGCTGGAAGCCCTGCTGCGCCGCAGCCAGCCCAACCCGGCGTTGCTGCACGGGGAATCCCGCTTCGGCGAGGTCGAAGTGCAATGGGAATCGGGCGAGGTGCGCCGCGCCGGCAGCCCGGTGTCGCTTTCCGCGCGCGAGTTCCGGCTGCTGCAGCACCTGGTGCAGAACCGCAATAAGATCGTTTCCCGCCAGCAGTTGCTGCACGAAGTCTGGGGCTATTCCGCCCAGACTTCCACCCGCACCGTGGACGTGCATATCGCCTGGCTGCGGCAAAAGCTGGAGCCGGCGCCGCGCTACCCGCGCTACATCCTGACCGTGCACGGCCAGGGCTATAAATTCATCGGCTAAGCGCGTCAGGTTTCCGCCAGCACCTCCGCCAGCGCATATTCATGCGTATGCGAGAGCGAGAGCGAGAATTTTCGTATGCCGAGCTGCTCGGCGCGCGCCCGCGCGGGCCCATGCAGTTCGAGCCGCGGCCGGCCTCCGGCTTCGTGTCCCACCTCGAAATCGCGCCAGGCAACGCCATGCCAGCCGGTGCCGAGCGCCTTCATGCCGGCCTCTTTGGCGGCGAAGCGGGCGGCGTAGCGCTCCCAGGGCGAATGAAAGCGCTCGCAGTAAGCCCGCTCGCCGGCGGTGAAGACGCGCCGCAGAAAACGCTCGCCGTGGCGCTCGATCGCCTGCCGCACGCGCTCCACCTCGGCCAGGTCAATGCCGATTCCGTAGATCATGCTGCCCACGAGTTTAGCCGCCTTCGCCGGCCGCCGGCCAGCGCGGACGGCGCGGGGCGGCGTCCCTGCCCGCTACAATGAAACCATATGCGCCGCCCGGCACCGGAATCAACTGCGACGGCCAACGGGGACGCCGGGCCCGGCGGCCGGATCAGCATACTGCAAAGCGCGGTGCTGGCCGATATCCCCCAGGTGGCGCATGGCTTCAGCACTCGCTACGGCGGCGTATCCCGGCTGGATCTCTCCCGGCGAGGCCGCGACGCCGGGCGGGGAGAGTTGAATCTGGCCGAGGTGGGGGGCGATTCCCCGGAAAACGTGGCCGCCAACCGCAGCCGTTTTTTGCGCGCCTGGCTCTCCCCGGCGCGGCTGGAAGACGTGATCAGCCTGCGCCAGATCCACTCGACCGTCATCTGGAGGGTGGACCGGCGCCAGCGCCTGCCTGACGACACCGCCGGCGATGGATTGATGACGAGGACTCCGGGATTATGGCTAACCGTGCGGAGCGCGGATTGCGTGCCCATCCTGCTGGCGAATCCCCACGCTCCGGCCGTCGCCGCAGTGCATGCCGGCTGGCGCGGCACGCTGGGGCGCATCGCGGAAAAAGCGGTCGGAGAGCTAAGGTCCGCATGGCGATGCCGGCCGGCCGACCTTCGCGCCGCCATTGGCCCTTGCGCCCGGGCTTGTTGCTACGAAGTGGGCGAGGAACTGCTCGAGGCGTTTCAGGCGCGCTTCGAATACGCCAAAGAATTATTCCAGCCGGCCAATCCGGATGCCCTTCGCCTGCGCTATCCGAATCTGTTTTTAACCGGCGCGCCTCCCGGCCACGCCGGCAATCCCCGCTGGCAAGCCGAGACCCAGCTCTGCCTGGATCTGGCGGAAGCCAACCGGCGGCAATTGCTGGATGCGGGACTGCGTCCGGAAAACCTGGAAATAATGCCTGGCTGTACGGTATGCGACGACGGTCAATTTTTCTCCTTCCGAAGGCAGGGCGAGCGCGCCGGCCGGATGTGGGCCATTATTGGGATTCGCTCAAAATTCCAGTCATATCATCAACATACGGGCAGGTAGGGAAATTGAATTGGCGGCTGGCGGCGGTTTTGGCAAGAGCCGGTTTTTACCTCCAAACGGCCAAAAATCGCTTGCATTCAAAATCCGGATTGGATAAATTATTTTCAACTTCGGGCAGTAATCCCCACAGGCGCGGGCCTTGACCTCCCCCGCGCCTTTTCTGTTTTTATGCCCGCTTTGCTGGCGCCGAGCGCGGAAGCCGCGAAATCGCGCCTAAAATAAAAAAACAGGCCGAGCCGATTTTTATGTCTGGTCCCAGCCACATTTCGCGATGGGCGGCATTTCTAGCCATTATTGCCGGGACCTGGCTGCTGGCGCGGGGCCTCTACAGCCTCTTCGTCAATGCCGGATACCATCCCCCGGCATCGGTCCCGCTTTGGGCGGGGCTGCTGCATCAACTCCAGCCGGCGACGGCATTTCCCTGGCTGATGGCGCTGATGGGCGGATTATGGATTACCGGCGCCAATTGCGAGCTTTTCCAGGCCCGCTCGCGCGTGCGTCCGCTGTGGCTGCTCTCCGGCCTGGCCGGGTTCGGATGGACGGGCGTGGGGACCACGCTGAGCATGCTGGTTTGGACCGTGCCCTTGAGCGGCGCCATGGTGCAGGCCTGGCGGGTTCGAGCCGCAAAGCGGCCGGCCGAATTACAATAAGGAACGCGCCCGCCGGGGCTTACGCCGCGCGATTGAGGTCGAAAACCTATGGATCATCGGGAATTTATTCAGCAATTGCAACGCGAACTTCAATTGGAGTTGGCGCGACTGGATGCCTTGCCCCTGGCGCAGCCGGGACAATCCGCGCCGGCCGCGGTGATCGAATTACTCAAGCTGGCGCTCAAGAGCGAAATTGAAGCCAGCGAAATCGCCGCCTCGTGGATGCTGACCACGCCGGAGATGGATTTAAAGCTGGGGCTGGCGCGGCAATGCGGCGATGAAGCCCGCCATTTTTATCTCATCCAGCAGCGGCTGCTCGAATTGGGCTTCCCGGCGCAGGATTACAATCCCGTGGCGCACGGCTATTCCCCCTTATTCCGCTACCTGCGCACTTTGCACGGCACGGTCGAACGGCTGGCGGCGGCGCAGTTCGCGCGCGAAGGCATCGCCCACAAGATGAATGGCCGCTTTATCGCATATCTCGAGCAAGCGGGCGATCTGCCGTCGGCGGCGATGTACCGCAATGTCGTACAGCCGGAAGAGGCGGCGCATCACGAATTCGCCATCCGCATGCTGGGAAAGTACGCCAATACTCCCGAGGCCCAAACCAGCGCCCGCGCAGCGATGCGCCGCTCGCTGGAGTTGTCGGATGAGTTCCGCGAGCTGGCCGGCAATGCCCTGGGTTCGGCCGCCATACCGGCATCCTGATAGCGGCGGCGTGCGAAGGAAAACCGCGGCCGGGCGGGGGCTGATTCCGGCCGGGTCGGTTCGCCGCGGCCGGCTACCCGCGGGTGCTATTCGTCAGGATGCAATTGCCGGGATTGCGGGCGTCGTAGCGAATGACGACCGTATTGCCGGGCAGAAAATACTCGGCCTCGGCCTGGGTAATGGATTGCGAGCTTTCGTACTCGACCCCGGCGATCTCATATTTGTAAACCGCGATGATGGATTCTTCCGGCATGGAAATCAACAGGCGCCGTGAGGGTTTGGAATCGCCCGCGGGGATGGGCGTCAGGATATCCACGATCTTGCCGGAAGCGAGGCGGCCGCTCTGCCTGAGCCATGCGCGCCGCTGCCGCTCGCGTTCTTGCGGGGTCGGGCGGCGCCGCCAGTAGAAGTAGGCTGCGAGTCCCCCGAATGCAAGCCCGCATGCCAGCCAAGCGCCCCAGTGAAGCTGCCAGTCCATGATTGGTACTCATTATCATGCTCCAGGAAGCGCCTCAATGCGGGAACTCCCTCGGAAAACCGTAACCGGGTTTCCCGAGGGAGCCTTGAACCGCAGCGGATTTACGGATTAATGGCGATGCGGGCCGGAGGAAGCATGGGGATGGAACCCGCCGCCGGAGCGGGCATGGTAGCCGCCGCCGGAGGGCGGATGATAGCCACCACCGGCTGCGGGATGATAGCCGCCGCCGGAGCTATGGTACCCGCCGCCGCCATGGTAGCCGCCATAGGCATGGGGGGAGGGGTGGTAACCGCCGGAGTTGCCGGACGAATGATAGCCGCCATACGATCTCGGCGCGGGCCGGGCATAGCCGCTATCGCCGGAGTGACTATAACCGCTGTTGCCGGCGCGCGACGGAGGAGAAACCCGCCGGCCCCATTGCCCCGGGCTCGAGCCGCTATCGGACCAGCGGCCGTTGCCGCCGCTGGAGCCCGCCGGGGGTGAAACCCGCCGGCCCCATCCGGATTGACTCGCGCCGACGTTGCGCGCGCCATAATCCGCGCTGCTGCCGCTGTTGCGGCCGCCGCCCGAACTGCCGGCATTGTTGCCCGAGGCGCGGGCTCCGAAGTCAGGGTGATTCATGAACACCTGGCTCCGGGGTGAATTGCCATTGCTTCCGCGGCTATAACCGGAGATGCTGCGGCCGGAGGGGAATCCCTGCCGCGAAGCCGGAGAGCTCTGCCGCGCCAGGGGGAGATTGCGCGTACCCGAGCCCAGGCGCTGAGCCGAAGGATTGACGCTCCCGCCAAAACTATGCCACCCGTTCTGGCGGCCCGGCGACTCATGGTTGATTGCAAACACCCGGCTGGAAGCCGCCGGGCTGGAGATGGCGCGCCGGACCCCGGCCGCGCCGCCGGTGCGGGAGGCATTATGCGCGGCCGCCACGCTGCCGTGGGCGGCGTTCCGCGCATAAAATCCGCTAGCGTTGAAGCGCTGCTGGACCTGATTCATGGCCGCGCGCACTCGCGTCAACGACAGGCTGCGGGTCGCCACGCGTGCCGGCGTGTGCTGGAAGACGCGGATGCGGCTGAGGCGGGCCGGCGGACGCACGGCCGGCCCCGCTCCGGGCATCAGCCGGAAGCTGGCGCGGGTAGGCGCCACGGGCGCGGTTCCGCGAACGAAACCCACCCGCGTCAGCGCTGGATGGCTCAGCCGTTTCCCCAGGCGATCCACGCGCCCGTTGGCGAACCCGGTGGCGGTGATCGCCACCACCGATCCGGGAACCCGATAGTTTTTCATGTGCTGCAGGCCATAGCGCGTCACCAGCGGTTGTCCGTTGATCGCTTTGACGCCACCGCGCACGCTCAAGCCTCCGGGCTGGGGTTTATGCGCGCCATAGAAGCCATAACTCCGGCTGAGCGGCCGGCCATTGACCATCTTGACCCCGTTGATGATGCCGGTCGAGCCGTAAACGTTGGTGATGTTGGTGACGTTGGTGATGTAATTGACCTGGGTGTAGCCGTAGTAGGGCTCATAGGGAGCCAGGGGCAGCCAGCCGATGCAGGGGCCGCCGCCGAAACCGAAGCCAAACCCCCAGCCCGCGCCGGCGTAGAAGAAGTTGACGTAAGCCGGCGCCCACCAGTCGGCGCCGTAGAACGGCCCCGGCCACCAGCACCAGCCCTCGCCCGCGGTAAAGAACCAGCGGCCATAGTGGTATGGCGCCCAGCCCCAGGGTTCATACGAAACCCAGGTCCAGCCGTAATCGGGAATCCAGACCCAGCGGCCGTAGTAGTAAGGCGTCCAGCCGGACGCCACGGCAACCGGATGCCAGACTTCGCCATAGTCGGGCACCCAAACCCAATGCCCGTACCGGTCCAGATCGCCGCCGCCATAGATATTCGCATTCAGGTAATGATTGGAAGGCGCTTTCAACAGCGCTTCATCGCGCCGGCCGACCCAGCGGTCCCAGGCGTCGCGGGCGGGCGCGTTGACGACCTGGTATTGCGGGTTCTGGCTGCCGGCGATCTGAATCTGCTTGCCTTGTTTGACGGTCACCTGGCCCTGCGCCGTCCAGACGAGGGCGCGGCCGTGCCGCACGGTGACGGCGGTATGCGAGGCGTCCACCACGTCCACGCGGATCTCGCTGGTGCCCAGCGGCCGCACGCTCATGTTGGGCGTGTCGATTTCCGCATCCAGCCGGGCATGATCGAAGCGCGAAAAAGTCGCCGTGCCCAGCTTCATCTGCAATTGCAGCCGCGCGCCGCGGAAGCGGGTCAGGATCAGCTCGGTGTGTCCGGCTATTTGCACGACGTCATTGCGGTCGAATTGCACTTCGGCGCGGCCCTGGCCGGCCAGGTAAATCGAGTCCCCGGCGACCAGCGGCGTATTGAGCACCGCATCTTGCCAATTCCGGCTGCCGGTCTGCAGCAGGCTGACTTTGCCCTGCATCAAGCTGAGCCGTGCCACGCTGGGTCCGGGTTGCTTGGCAGCCGCCGCCAGGCTCAAGGCCATTGCCAATCCGGCAGCCGCCATCCCGCGCCGCCATCCCTTGCCGCCATTGTTGCGTGTCTGGTCGCGTTCCATGGGCCACCTCCGCCCGCGGACTTACCACATCCACTATCATAGGACGCCCGCCTATGATTTCCGTTACATACCACGGAACATCTTTATATTTAAACCTTAAGATGTGAAATAACGCTTAAGACGAAGCCAAAATTTCAAAGCTTAAGCTCGCCTGAAAATAGCTGCCGTCAAGCCGGGAATTGCGGCTGCGCCGGTGGAAGCGCGATGCTGGGCGAAGCGATAAGCGTCGCATAGCTTCGTTGGTTCGTCGCTCGGCAATCCTCATGTACGTCCATGTACACTGCGGTTGCCTCGCGCCTCCCGCCTCGCTCTGCTCGCTTCTCCCTTCGCCTTGGCGTTACTGAATCGCGGAGGGTCGGGACCTGACAGGAAACCCCGACCTTCCCACTCGACCTCGGCGTATCTAACTCCCATCGGTGGACTCGTGGGCCGCCGCTAGCGGCCTAAGTGCAAGCTAAGTTGCGCTGCAAGTGGAAACTAACTCCGGGGCCGCTCATGGGCCGCGTGCGAGCGTTTCCAGCGCCAGGCGGAGGCGATGATTTCCTCCAGACCGGTGTGTTGCGGGCGCCAGCCGGCGGCCAGCATTTTCGCGGATGCGGCGACCAGGCGCGGGGCATCGCCGGGACGCCGCGGGGCCAGGCGCACCGGAATCTTTTTCCCGCAGACGCGCTCGGCCGCGGCGATCACCTCGCGCACGGAAAAGCCGCGCCCGTTGCCCAGGTTGTACGCGCGCGCCGCCAGGTCGGGCGGCGACGGCGCCGCGGCATCCTCCGGCGGGGCGGGCGCGGGTTCCTCGCGCAGCCGCCGCAGCGCGATCAGGTGCGCCGCGGCGAGATCGCGCACGTGGATGTAATCGCGGATGCAGGTGCCGTCGGGAGTAGCGTAATCCTGGCCGAAGATGGCGATCTCGGGCCGCTCGCCGGCGGCCGCCTCCAGCACCAGCGGCACCAGGTGCGACTCCGGCTGATGGCGTTCGCCGCGTTCGGCGGTGGCGCCGGCGGCGTTGAAGTAGCGCAGCGCGGCATAGCGCAGGCCATGGCTGCGGGTCTGCCACGCCAGTGCGGTTTCCAGCATCAGCTTGCTGCTGCCATAGGCGTTGATCGGGCGCGTGGGCGCGTTCTCCTCGATCGGGGTGGCGTCGGGCATGCCATAGACCGCGGCGGTGGAGGAAAGCACGAAGTCGCGGACTCCATGGCGGCGCATCGCGGCCAACAGCGCCAGCGGCCGGGCAAAGTTGTTGTCCAGATATTTGCCCGGATCGCGCATGGATTCGCCGACTTCGATGTAAGCGGCCAGGTGGATGACGCCGGTGATGCGGTCCTGGCGGAAGAGGGCGTCCAAGGCTTCCCCATCGCCCACGTCGCCGCGCACGAATTTCGCGCCGGCGGGGATCGCGGCGGCGTGGCCGTGGCTGAGGTTGTCGAGCACGACCACTGCTTGCCCATCTTCCAGCAGCGCCTCGCTGACGATGCTGCCGATGTAGCCCGCGCCGCCGGTTACCAGGATGGCCATGAGTCAATTATCGCAGCTTGCGTAGTGGCTACCGTGTCTGCGGGGAGAAAGCGCTAGGCCCGCCTTCGGGAAAGGATTACCCTGGGAAAGCGCAGAGGGAGGGTTGGCCATGCCTTGGCTGGCGGCGCTGGCGATAGGTCTGTTGGCGGGCGGGGCCGCAGTGGAATGGGCGGCGCGGCGGCGGCAGCGGCATTGGAGCGAAACCTTGAACGCCGAGCGCGACGGCCGGGCGCAGGCGCAAGCGCAGTGGAGCGCGGCGGAGAGCCGGCTGGCGGAAGCGCGGCAGCAATACGAAAGCCGCCTGCAGGAATCCGCCGCCGGCGAAGACCGGCTGCGCACCCAATTGCAAGCTCTGCTGCCGCAGGTGGCGCAGCAGGTGCTGGGGACGACCAGCGCGCAATTGACCGATCTGGCCCGGCGCGATTTGCAGGCGATTGGCGAGCAAACCCGGCACGCCGTGGGGCAGAGCAACGCCGATCTGCGCCAATCGGTGGAGCAGATGCAGCAGCAGATGCAGCAGTATCAGCAGCGCATCCATCAGCTCGAGACCGAGCGCGCAGCCGCCGCCGCCCGGCTGGAGCAGCAGATCGTGAATTTGCAATCCACCGGCCTGGACATGAGCCAGGAGGCGCGCCGGCTGCGCGAGGCGCTCGAAAGCGGCAACAGCGTACGCGGCAACTGGGGCGAGCTGGAGCTGAAAAATATTTTCGATAGCTGCGGCCTGACCGAAGGCCGGGATTATGCGCTGCAATACACCATCGAGTACCAGGGGAAAAAACAGCGCCTGGACGCGGTGATTTCCCTGCCTTCCGGCCGCCGGCTGATCATCGATTCCAAAGCCAGCATGAAGCCCTTTTTCGATGCGCTGGCGCTGCCGGATGCCGAGCAGCAACGGGAGTTATTGCGCAGCCAGGCGAAAGCCCTGAAGCAGCATGCGGACGAGCTGGCGGAAAAGCAATACAGCCGGCACCTGGACAACAGCCTGCCGTGCGTGATTATGTTCGTGCCCAGCGAGGCGGTTTACCGGGCTGCGGTGCAGGCGGACGCGGCGCTGTTCGCCTATGGCACCGAGCTCAAGCCGGATCCGATGATCCTGGCAACGCCGTTGACCCTGATGCCGCTGATATTGACCATTGCCTATGGCTGGCGCGAGCAGCAGATTACGCGGGAAGCCAAACAGCTTCATACCGAACTGGAAATCTTTCTCGACCGGCTGAAAGTTTACGTCGAGCACGTGGATAAAATCGGCAGCGGCCTGGCCACCGCGGTGACCGCGTACGAAAAATCCCGCGGCTCCTATAGCCAGCGCCTGCTGCCGCAGATGCAAAAGATCGAGGCGCTGGGCGCCGATATCAGCGCCGTGCCGGAGCCGCGCGCGCTGCCGCCGGCGACCTCGGCCCTGCCCGCGGCCGGCGTCGAGGCGGCCCGCGCCGCCGGCGAGAGCGAATAAAGCTCAAGGCAAGCTGAAGGCCGCCCGGCGGGGCGTCAATCCCGCGGGCCGGCGAAGGCCGAACGCCAGGGATGGCGCGCCATCCGGCGATAGCGCCGCATCTGGCCGCACCAGGCGAGATAAGCGGGCAGGCGCCGCCGCTCGCGCCACAGGAAAGCCCAGAACGCCCGGAACCCGAGGCTTTCCGCCGGCCTTCCGCTATAGGTTTCAATCCGCCAGCGCAGGTAAGGGCTGCGCCAGGGGCGGAGGCGATGCCGCCGGGTAGCCAGGCGAAAGAAGCGCAGCACGGCAAGCATAAATACCATTATGAAATTGGCGGCATGATCCGTTTCATGAAGCCGTCGAATAAAGGCACGGTAAAGGCATTGTCGCCATGCGCAGGACTATACAGCATTCCTTTTTTGATCAGCGAGCTGCGAACGGGCGCTACGTTGGTCACATTTCTCCCCAGCCGCTCCGCGATATCGCCCGAACGATGAGGCCCCGGACCCAAGTCCGCCATGGCTCGCAAGTACCGCCGTTCGGTGGGCGTCAAACGATCGAACCGCACCCGAAAAAAACCGCGGTCGAGTTCGTTTAAAGCTAACTCGGAAGCCTGGATGGCAACGTCTTCCGTAATGGGGGACTCATCGGCCACCTCCCAACTGAATCGCCCCCACTCCTGCAGAAAGTATGGATAGCCCAAAGTCTTTTGCAAAATATGGCCGATGGCTTCAGGCGTAAAATCCACTCCTGCTCTAGCAGCGGGAATTTCCAGGGCGCTGCGCGCTGCGGGATCATCCAGCCGGCCAATTTCGATGAATTCGAATAAACGTTCCGCGTACGACTTGGCGCGTCCCAATTGGCTGATCAGTTGCGGCAAACCCGCCGCCAACATAATGATCGGCAATTGCGCTTGATTGGCATTGTGGATAGCGCGTAATAAAGATGCGAGTTGATCGTTCTGTACATATTGCAATTCGTCTATGAACAACACCATCGCGGTGCCATATTCACGCCCGGCCTGGCCTATGGTCATGAATAAATCGGTCAGATCGGAATCTAAATCACCGCTATCGGCCAGCCCGGGCTCAACCGGGAAATCCAAACCCACCTCAATATCGTTGTATTTGACTCGCAAGGCTTGAGCAAAACCCGAGAGCGCATTTCGCGCCCGCTGTAAAACATCTCGGATTGCCTGGGAGCGATCCAAACGCAAAAGCGTGCCTCGCAAGGCAGGAATCAGGACGGCGGGAAGGGAGCGTTCTTCAGGGGCTTCGACTCGGATATTGGCAAATCCTAGAGCCTGAGCGTCAATCTGAATTCGGTTCAGTAATACGGTTTTGCCAACCCCGCGCAGACCGTACAGGATCATTCCCCGGGTCGCGCGTTGATGGCGGCAGCGATCTAAAACCACCATGGCCCGTTCAATCAATTCATCTCTGCCAGCTAATTCCGGGGGCGGCGTTCCTGCGCCGGGAGCATAGGGATTTCTGCGAGGGTCCATTGATTAATTATGCATAGTTTATGATGGTTTATTAAAAAATCATAAACTATATTAAACTTAATATAATCAGGCGCTGCGAAGCCGGCGCTCCTATGGCCCGAATTCGGCCGCGGCGGCGGCGAAGGCGGACCGGTAAAAGCCGATCCAGTCGTGGGCCGCGCGCTGTTCGATGACCGGCAGGGAAGCGCGGTCGCGCCAGGCGGCGAGCACGAACGCGGCGGCGATCTGGACATTACCGTCTGGCGCCATCAGCGCCCGGCGCTCAAGCGCCAGCGCGGGCGCGGCGCCGCGTCCGATGCCGGTCATGGCCATCAACGCTACCGCGCGGGCCTGCGGCGGCCGGGTGGGTCCGGCCCAATCCTCCAGCGTGGCAAGCGCGCGGGCGCGCGCGGCCGGCGGCTGATGCAGGCCCCAGCGTCCCAGCGTGCGCAGGGCGATGGCTTCCACCTGCCAGCGGTAAGAATGCATGGCCAGCGCGGCCTGCAGATTCGCCGCGATGTTTTCGGGCGCCTGCCGCACGAGCGCGCTCAATGCAGCCGCGCGCACGGCGGCAATCGGATCCTGATGGAAGGCGCGTTCCAGCGCCGCGCGCGCCTCGGCTGCGGCCGGCAGCGAAGCGAATAAGGCGGCGGCCACCGCCCGATTGGCGGCCACCGGGCTGGCGAGCAGGGGCAGCGCGTCCTGTATGGCTTGCTGCGGATCGAGCCGCGCCATTTGCCGGAGCGCATAGCGGCGTAGCAGGTTCGAGGTCCGGCCGGGCTGCAGCCGCTGCGCGCCGCCGTCCGGCCCGGTGATCGCCGCCTGCAGCAGTTGCTCGACCCGGGGCTTGCCGAGCGAATCCGGATGCCGCGTTAAATACAGCAGCGCGGCGGCGCGATCCACGCTATAGGGCGCGTTCGCCGCCTGGAAGGCCCATTCACTCACCGCCCGGCGCGGATAGCGCGCCTGCTTCAGCCATTCGTGTTCCGGATCGAGCAACACCAGTTGGGGCGCGGCCGGAAGCGGCAGCGTCCACTGCTGGCGGCGCCGCGCGAGCGGAAAGCGCCGCACGATTTCGCGGCCGCCGGCCCAGGCCGCCACCGCAATTTCGCCGGTATAGAGCCGCGCCTGCACCTGCTGCTGCAGCAGGCTGATCTGCGCGGCCTTGCGGGCGGCGTTCCAGCGCCAGGCGAGCGAGAATTGCGGTGCGCCGGGGGTGAAATACCATTGCTGGAAAAACGCCCGCCAACTGCGCCGCGAAGCCGTTTCCATCGCCTGCCGGAACTGGCGCGTGGTGGCGCCGCGATAGCGGTAGCGCAGCAGGTAAGCGTGGATGGCCCGCCAGAACGCCTGCCGGCCCATCTGGTCGCGCAGCAGCCGGATCGCCGCGCCGCCTTTATTGTAGGTAATCGCGTCGAACATGCCCCACGGGCTGGTGTAAACGTTGGTTACCAGCGCGTGCCCGCCGCCGACTGTGGCGCGCCAGAAGACGCGGTTGTTGGCATGGCGATCCCAGATGGCGCGGTCTTTGCCGCGCGCATGCTGATCCCAGGTGAACTGCATGAAGGTGGCGAAGCCTTCGTTCAGCCACAACTGCGACCAGTTATTGCAGGTGACCAGATCGCCGAACCACTGGTGCGACAACTCGTGCGCGATGCCGACATCGGCGCCGCCGGCGGCGGCGCGCAACTCGGCGAGGGTCGCATTTTGCGGATAACTGCCCGGAAATTCCGTCGCGCTGGCGTTTTCCAGCCCGGAAAAAAAGCCTGGATTTTGCACCTCGGCATACTTGGCCCAGGGGTAAGCGACGCCGGTCAGGCGCTCGAAGTAGGCCATCATGGCCGGCGTGCGGCCATATTCGGCGCGGGCTTCGGCCGGAGTTTCATCCGGGCGCACATCGTACTCCAGCGGCACGCCGCCCGGGCCGCGCGCCTCGACCCGCGTCCAGCGCCCGATATAAAAGGTCAGCAGGTAGGGCGAAATCGGCTGGTCCATGCGCCAGTGGAAGACGCGGCCGGCCGCCGGCCCCCGGCCGGGGAGCGGCCGCGAGCCCAGCAGCCTGCCATTGGCGATAGCGCGCAGGCCGGCCGGAGCGGCGATATAGAAATCGGCGGTCAGCTTGTCGTCGGGATGATCGTCCACCGGCAGCCAGTCGCGGTTTTCATCCGGCTCGCCGGAAACCCAAAGCGCGGTGGCGCGCTGCGGCTGCCGCAGATTGGCGGGATAGAAGACCACCCCACCCTGGCCGGGCCGGACGCCCCAGCCGGCGTGCAGGCGATAGCGCAGTTCGAGGCGCAGCACCGCCGGCGGCGCCGCCGGCAGTTGAATGCTGACCCGGCCTCCTGCCTGGTAATAATTCAGCCGCCGCGCCGCGCCGCCGGCCGCGGGGGGCAACAGCGTGATCGCGTCTATGCGCGGGCCGCGGTAGTCCAGGCGAATTTCATTCGCATGCGGATCGCGCAGCGCCAGGGTCAGAACTTCGCGGATAGCCAGGGTGCGGGCGGAAAAATCGGGCTGAATCCGCAAGCTGACGTGCCGCTGGCGGAAATTGCGCGCGGGCAGCGGATGCGGCCGGGCCCCGGGGCCGAAAAAGCCCCCCTGTGCGGCCAGCGCCGGCGCGCCCAGGCACACAGCGGCGAACAGGCTGGCGATGCCCGCCGCGATCCGGCCGGAAGCTGTTCGGCGCGGATTACTCATCATCGTTTTCCGCGGCCTGCTCCAGCAGTTGCCGCGCCAGCGCGGCATCGGATTTGCGCACCCAGAGCGAAAGTTCGGCGGCCAGGCCGGGAATGATCGGCGTGCCGGTTTCGGCGGCAATGCCATTGGCGCGCAGCATGCCGGCCGCCATCTCGGCCTCGACTTCGCGTTCGTAATTGGCGATCTCGACGCGTTCGTTGGCGGAAACGTGCAGCAGTTCTTCGGGCGTTTCACCAGGCACCAGTTCCAGCGGCATGGGGAGTACTCCTTGCCCTCAGTATGCCAAATGCGGCAACGGCGAAAGCGAATTTCGCGCCGGTTATCAGCCCAGGCGCAGCCGGCGCAGGTAATCGTAGCTGATCGCGGCGGCCTGCAGGGGCGGGCGTCGGGTCTGATCCTGTTCGACAAAGATGTGGCGCACGCCGGCCAGGCGGGCATGGGCGAAGATTGCCCGCCAGTCAATCCGGCCGCGGCCGGCCTCGGTGAAGGGATCGCGCCCGCGGGGCGGAAACTGGCGCGGATTCCAGCGATATCCCAGCCGCTTTTTCATGTCTTTGACGTGCAGCAGGGTATAGCGTCCGGGGTAGCGGTGGAAGTAGGCGATCGGGTCCTGGCCGGCGTAGGTGAGCCAAAAAACGTCCATTTCAAGTTGCACCAGGCGCGGATCGGTATGCGCGGCCAGAATGGCGTAGCCGGTGGTGTTCCCCACCGGGCGGAATTCCTGCAGATGGTTGTGATAAGCGAATTGCAGGCCGGCGCGCTGGCAGATGCGGCCGGCCAGATTGAAGCTGGCGGCGATTTTTTGCCAGCCGGCAGCATCGGCGGCGTTGGCAAAGGGACAGACGACGTAGCGCAGACCCACGCGCCGGGCGAGGTCGGCGATGCGCTGCCAGTGGGCGGCGGTGTGGCCGTAGCCGAAATGGCCGCCCACGGCCCGCAAGCGCGTCTGGCGCAGCCAGCGCCGCAGGCTGGCGGCGGGGGTTTTCTCCACGTCAATCAATTCGACCTCGCGATAGCCGATGCGGGCGACGGCTTCGAGCGTGCCGAGCGGATCGCGGGCCCATTCCCGGCGCACGGTATAGATTTGCAAACCGATCGGATGCGGCCAGGCCAGGGCGCCGCGGGAGCCGGCGGCAGGCGAAGCGGGCAGCAGCGGCCAGGCGCGGCGGGCGAGGAAGCCGGCGGCGGTCAGGCCGGCGGCGCGGCTGAGAAAATGGCGGCGTGTGTTCATAAATTGGCCTCGCTTTGCTCTGGCCATCCGGCAGGAATCTCGACCCGAGGCATGGCTCAATTTAGCACGCCATCGCTTGCGCCCATGCCGGGGGGCGCGGCTTGCTAAAATCTAAACACAGCGGCGCCGGGCCGGATACGGCCCCCGCCTGCAGGAAGCATGGACATGGCCACCCCCGCCGCCGACCAGATTCTCGCGCAACTCGACTGGCAGCCCAACCAGCCGCCGGCGGAACTGCCGCGCGCCGAGCGCCTGCGGCGCATCCGCCATTCCTGCTCGCACATCATGGCGCAGGCGGTGCGGGAAATTTTCCCCGCAGCCAAGCTGGCCATCGGCCCGCCGATCGAGCACGGCTTCTATTACGACATGGAACTGCCGCGCCCGCTGGGCGAGGCGGAGTTGCCGGAACTGGAAAAGCGCATGCGCAAGATCGTCGGCCGCGCGCCGCGCTTTTTCCGCGCCGCCATCGCGCGCGCGCGGGCGCTGGAGCTGTTCCGCGCCTGGCAGCAGGATTACAAGCTGGAGCTGCTGGCCGGGCTGGGCGACGACCCGGTCTCGCTCTATAAGCAGGACCGCTTCATTGACCTCTGCGCCGGCCCGCATGTCGCCAACGGCGCCGAGTGCGGGCATTTCAAGCTGCTCTCCGTCGCCGGCGCCTACTGGCGGGGCGACGAGCGCAATCCCATGCTGCAGCGCATCTATGGCACCGCCTGGGAGAGCGAAGAAGACCTGCAGCAATACCTGCAATACCTGGAAGACTCCAAGCTGCGCGATCACCGCAAGCTGGGCCAGCAATTGGATCTGTTCAGCTTCCACCCCTGGTCGGCCGGCTGCCCCTTCTGGCATCCGCACGGGGTGGTGGTGCGCAACGAGCTGCTCCGCCTCTGGCGCGAAACCCATGCCCGCGCCGGCTACCTGGAAATTTTCAATCCGGTGATCTACCGCCAGGAATTGTTTGAAACCTCCGGCCACTGGGAGCATTTCCGCGAAAACATCTTCCTCGTGGCCGAGGGCGCCGGGGCAGCGGCCCCGGCGGCGGCGCCGGGAAAAGAAGCCGCCGCGGGCGGGCAGATGGCGCTGAAGCCGATGAACTGCCCCGACACGATGCTGTATTACAAGACCCGGCAGCACTCCTACCGCGAGCTGCCGCTGCGCATCGGCGAGGGCCAGTTGCTGCACCGCAACGAAGCCATGGGCGCGCTGCACGGGCTGATGCGGGCGCGCGTCTTCACCCAGGACGATGCGCATATCTTTCTCGCCGAAGAGCAGATTCAAGCCGAGATCGCCAACGTGCTCAAGCTGCTGGCGGAAATCTACGGCTACTTCGGATTGAAATACTCGGTCACGCTCTCCACCCGGCCGGCCTCTTCCATGGGCGCGGCCGAGTTGTGGGAGCAGGCGGAAAACGGACTGCGGCAGGCGCTGGCCGAAGCCCGCCTGGATTATAAAGTGGATGCCGGCGGAGGCGCGTTTTACGGCCCCAAGATTGACGTGATGGTGCACGACAGCATGGGGCGGCAATGGCAGTGCGGCACGGTGCAGCTCGATTTTCAACTGCCGCGCCGCTTCGAGCTGGAATACATCGCCGCCGACAACCAGCCGCGCATCCCGGTGGTGATCCACCGCGCGCTGTTTGGCTCGGTCGAGCGCTTTTTGGGCATCCTGCTCGAGCATTTCGCCGGCGCGCTGCCCACCTGGCTGGCGCCGGTGCAGGCGGCGATCCTGCCGATCGCCGAGGCGCAAGACGGCTACGCGCGCCAGTTGCTGGCCCGCGCTCAAGCCGCCGGGCTGCGGGCGGAGCTGTTTGCGCCGGAAAGCAAGATCAACTACCGCATTCGCGCCGCCGAACTGCGCAAGATTCCCTACATGCTGGTCGCCGGCCGGCGCGAAGTCGAGCAGGGCGCGGTTTCCGTGCGCACGTACCAGGAAAAAGACCGCGGTGCGATGCCCTTCGAGCAGGCGCTGGCCGAGATTGTGGAAAAAGTGCAGGCGCGGCGGCTCGACGTCACGCCCAAGGATTACAGCCAACTGTTCCGCGCCGACGACGCCGCCGCGGCCGCGGAAGCGGTGTATTGACGCTTCCCGCCGCGCAGGAATCTACAGTCCAACCTACTGCCCTGGCCGGCGGCTTTTCATGGCGCGCCGGCGCCGGCATCGCCGCGCCGGCCGCGAAAATACCGCCCGGCCGCCGGCCGCCATAGAATCCAGGCGATCGCGGCAAAGATCACGGCGTGCGCCGCCAACCGCGGCAACTCGCCGCGCGCGCTGATGGCGACGTGAAATCCCATCCAGGCGAGCGCCAGCCAGCGCGCCCAGTCCTGGCCGCGCAGCATGAAAACGCCGGCCACGATCGCCAGGATTTCGACGGCTTCCACCCCGGCCCCGCCGCCGGGCGCGGCGAGCGAATGCGGGAGATGAAAAATAAATGCCAGCGCGCCGGCCGCGATAAAGAGCCAGCTCACGATGCTGACCGATACCGGCTTGGTATGCATGCCCGGCAGTATAACCGGTGAAGCGTGGCCACGCGCGCGGCGCTCGCTGCCGCTGCTACAATGCCTGCATGAAAATCTCGGTGCGCGCCCATCCGCGCTCGAAGAAGCATGCCGTGGTCGAGCGCGCCGCCGGCGAGCTGGAAATCTGGCTGGGCGCGCCGGCGGTCGAGAACCGGGCCAACGCGGCGCTGGTGGAAATCCTCGCCGGATATTTTCATGTTCCCCAAAGCGCCGTCCGACTGGCGAGCGGCGGCAAATCGAAGCAGAAAATCTTCGAGATCGCGCGGCCAGATTCATCAGTGCCGGGCCGCCATCGGCCGGAAGCGGCCGTGCCAAAAAGCACAAAGTCTTCTATATAACCGCCTTTTACCGATCCCGCCGATAAGAAAAACCTAAGCCTTAGCCGCGATTTTGCACAGTGGAGTTATCGCGCAAGGCTTTTCACAAAGGGATTGAATTCCATTTACAAATCCGGCGGGGAATAAGCAGGGCGCGCCTTTCAGCCGGCGGAAGCCGGAGTGGACTCGCCTCGGGCGAACGGCACACAAGCTGCTAAAGACTTTTACAGTCCGATGCAGTCTCCAGCGAAAAATTTCAGCGCGACCTGGCGGGAGCGCATTGCGGCGCTGCACAATATCCCGCCATTGATGCGGTTGGTATGGGAATCGGCGCGCGATATCGTGGCCGGCGACGCCGCCTCCCGGATCGTGAGCGCGCTGATTCCGCTGGCCATGCTGGGGGTGTCGAAGCGAATTTTTGATGTAGTGCAGGCGCGTTTTTCCGGGCATCCGCTGCCTTCCTACTTTTGGTGGCTGGTGCTGGCGGAATTGGCGCTGGCCGGCCTGGGCGGGACCCTGGGCCGGCTGACGGGCTATTTCGACGCTCTTTTGGCCGACCGTTTTTCGCGCCACGTCAGCATCCGCGTAATGGAGCATGCTTCCCGCCTGGACCTGGCGGCCTACGAGGATCCCGCCTTCTACGACAAGCTGGAGCGGGCGCGCGTGCAGGCCACCGACCGGGTCGGCATGGTGCATGCCATCGGCAACGTTTTTCAGCAACTCGTCATCGCGGCCAGCTTCTGCGTTGGCATCCTGGGCTATTACCCCTGGCTGCTGGCGCTGCTGGTAATTTCCATCACGCCGGCAGTTCTGGGCGAGAGCTATCTGGCATTCGAGGGTTATGCGCTCAGCCTCGGCCAGACCCCGGCGCGGCGGCAGCTCGATTACCTGCGCCTGGTGGGGGCGAGCAAGGAAGCGGCCAAGGAGCTCAAGCTGTTCGGCTTGAGCGGGTTCATCACGCGGGAATTTACCCGCCACTCCGACCGCATTTACGACGAGAACGTCGCCCTGGCGCGGCGGCGTTTCTGGCTCGGCTCCCTGCTTTCGCTGTTCGGCACCGCCGGCTACTACGGCGCCTACGCCTTCGTCGTCTATAAAACCGTGGACGGGCCGCTGAGCCTGGGCGCGATGGTGTTTTTGACCGGGGCGATCGCCGGCACCAGCCAGAACATCCAGAACATCTTCTCGACCGCGTCCAGCATTGCCGACCAGTCGTTGTTCCTGACCGACCTGGTGGAATTTTTCAAGATGCGGCCCGCGGTGCGCAGCAAGCCCGCAGCCCTGCCCGCGCCGCGGCCGATCCGCGACGGGGTGGTCTTCGAGCAGGTGTCGTTCGTTTATCCCGGCCGCCGCCACCCGGTGCTGGAGCGTTTGCAACTGCGCTTTTCGCCGGGCGAACGGGTGGCGCTGGTGGGCGCCAACGGCGAGGGGAAGACCACGCTGGTGAAGCTGCTGACCCGGCTCTACGATCCCACCGCGGGCCGGATTCTGCTGGACGGCGTGGATCTGCGCGACTACGACCTGGAAAGCCTGCATCGCCAGATCGGGGTGATCTTCCAGGATTTTTTCCGCTTTGAAATGACGGCGCGGCAGAACATCGCCGTCGGCTGCCTGGAGCGCAGCCAGCCGGAGCGGGTGGCCGGCGCGGCGCGCGCCAGCCGCGCCGACGCCGTGATCGAGCGCCTGCCGGGCGGCTACGAACAGTTGCTGGGGCGGCGCTTCAGCGGCGGGGTGGATCTTTCCGGGGGCGAATGGCAGAAGCTGGCGCTGGCGCGCGCGTACCTGCGCGAGGCGCAATTGCTGGTGCTCGACGAACCCACGGCGGCGCTCGACGCGCGCTCGGAATACGAGCTGTTCCAGCATTTCGCCGACCTGTGCGCCGGCAAAACCGCGTTGCTGATCAGCCATCGTTTTTCCACCGTGCGCATGGCCGACCGGATTCTGGTGCTGGCGCGAGGACAGGTGGCGGAGGAAGGCAATCACAAGCAACTGATCGGGCGCGGCGGCCAATACGCGCAGATGTTCGAGATGCAGGCGGCGGGCTACCGCTAAGCGCGGCGGCGCGGGCCGGGCGCGAACGGCGATGGGAACGGGATCATGAGCAGCAGGACGACAACTTTTTTGGCGGCCGAAAGCATGCCGGCGTGGCCACGCGCGCAGGCGCCGCTGTTTTCGAGCGTGCGGTTTGCGGATGAGGGCGCGCCGCCGCTGAGCGAGCGCGAGCGGGAGTTGTGGCGGGAAGCGGGCGCGGACCTGGCCGGCGGCATCACCCGCACCTACATGCCGCGCGGGCCGCGGCGCCTGCACCTGCAGCGCCGCCGCGCGCGCCTGCAAGCCCTCGTCGCCCAGGTGCGCGCCGGCGAGCACGGCGGCGATGCGGAATGGCTGCTGGACCATCTGCGCCTCTTGCAGGCGGCGGAACAGGAAAGCCGCTCGGTGTTGGCCAACCGTTATCAGTTGCCCTGGGTGGAAACGGCGGGAACGCAGCAGCCGCGCATCCTGCTGCTCGCCGCCGCCTATTTCGACCGCGCCGGCAACCGCTTCGCCGAAATCGCCTTTGCCGAATTCGCCGACGGCTTTCAAACGCGCAGCCCGCTGCGGGTCAGTGAAATCTGGTCGCTGCGCGCGGCGCTGCAACTGGCTGCGATTGACCGCATCCTCGCCGGCCCGGCCGGCGGCTGGCGCGAACTGTTCGACAGCATTCGCGCGCTGCTGGAAGCCGATTGGAAGAACCTGTTCGAGTGGCTCAGCCACGTGGACCGGGTGCTGGAGCGCGACCCCGCCGGCGCCTATGCCTGCATGACCGCCGAAAGCCGCGATCTGTACCGGCAGATGGTGGCGGGGCTGGCCAAGCGCTCGCGCCTGAGCGAGATCGAAATCGCGGGCGAGGTCATACGGCTGGCGTCGCGGGCGGCGCGCGGCGCCGCCGCCGGCGACGCGGGCCTGCACCCGCGCGCCCTGCCCGGGCCGCGGC
>JAJYIU010000050.1 GCA_021789895.1 Acidobacteriota bacterium
AACGCCAAGGCGAAGGGAGAAGCGAGCAGAGCGAGGCGGGAGGCGCGAGGCAACCGCAGTGTACATGGACGTACATGAGGATTGCCGAGCCAATAGCAAAACCGCAGGTTTTGCTTAAAGCATGAAAAAACAACGAAGCCCAGCGACGCTTATCGCTTCGCCCAGCATCGAATCAATGGGCGCTGGCCAGTTGCTGATGCTGCACCAGCGACTCGCAGCTCAGCAGCAGGCGTTTCAACTGGCTCGGCTTCAGCCGCGACAAGTAGGGCGCGATCTGGCGTATGAAGCTATCGTCCATCAGCTCGGGGCCGGGCCGGACCGCGCTGCGCCGCAGCAGCGTGGCGACGTCGGTATCCATCGCCGCCGCAATCCGTTCCAGCGAGGCCAGCGTGGGCTGCGCCTTGCCGTTTTCGATTTTGCTGACGTAGGTGCGCGGCACCTGCATGCGCTGCGCCAGCGCGCGCTGGCTGAGGCCCTGCCGTTTGCGCAGGCCGCGAATCGTGTCCGCGACCCGGTACTCCGTCAGCACCGGTTCGGCTTCGGCGATAACGGACGCTTCGGGCGCGGTGGGAAGCATATCAAACGCCACCGTGCATTTCCGGCAATGATTATTGGAAGTGCGGTACTGCACCAGCCCGCAGCTTGCGCAACGCAGCACTTCGCGTTCGCCGGCGGGCATCAGATTGGGTAAGTCCATGAGCCGGTTGGGAGTGCCAGAGCAACCAGCCACACTCAATTTCGCCTGCTGCTGCGCGCTTGTCAAGTCCATTCTTCGGTCGCGGTTATGATTTAGATTCCCCACCGCCTCCTAGTGGATGGGATTGTAAGTCAATACCGCCGCGCCGGGCAAATCGTTCGCGCCGGGACGGATATAATGAAGCAGGCGCGCAGGGGAGTGCCGCGGGCCTTCGGGATATGTTTGCCATCAGCGTCGAGCACACGTTTGCCGCCGGACACGCGCTGCGCGGTTACCGCGGCAAGTGCGAAAACGTCCACGGCCACAACTACCGCATCATCGCCCGCCTGGAAGGCAGCGAGTTGGACGAAATCGGCCTGCTCTGCGATTTCACCCAGTTGAAAGTCTGGATGCGCGAAATCGTCGAGCGCCTGGACCACCAGTTTCTTAACGACCTGGAGCCGTTTCGCACCCTCAACCCTTCGGCCGAAAATCTGGCCCGCTACATTTACCAGGGTTTGCGCGAGCGCGCGGCCGGCCTGCCGCGGGCGCGGCTGGCCGAGGTGACCGTGTTCGAAACCGATGTCACCTCCGCCAGCTACCGCGAAAGTTGAGGCCGGGGCGCCGCCGGAACAGACAATTGAGCGCCGGCGGACGGCGGCGCCGCTTTTTGAATCCGCTCGCGGCGGCTCTTGAGTCCATTCATGCGCATCATCGAGATCTTTTTTTCGATTCAGGGAGAATCCAGCCGCGCCGGGCTGCCATGCGTCTTCGTGCGGCTTGCGGGGTGCAACCTGCGCTGCCGCTGGTGCGATACCGAATACTCTTTCCAGGGCGGCCGGGCAATGAGCGTGGACGAGGTCGAGCGCGAAGTGCGCCGCTATCCCGCCCGCCTGGTGGAAATCACCGGCGGCGAGCCGCTGCTGCAGGCCGGCGAGGTCGCCGCCCTGGCCGGGCGCCTGCTCCCCGGCCATGAAGTGCTGCTCGAAACCAGCGGCGAGCGCGACCTCGCCCCGGCGCCCGCCGGCGTCATCCGCATCGTGGACGTCAAATGCCCCGGCAGCGGCGAGAGCGGTTCCTTCCGGCTGGAAAACCTGGCCCGCCTGGGCCCGCGCGATGAGATCAAATTCGTGCTCGCCGATCGCGCCGATTACGAATTTGCCCGCGACTTTATCGCCCGCCACCGCCTGGCGGACATCACCCCGCATCTGCTGCTCTCGCCCGCCTTCCGCAAAGACGCCGCCGGCGAGCGCAGCGCCGCCCAGTGCCTGCTCGACCCCCGCGAGCTCGCCGCCTGGATCCTGGCCGACGGCCTGCCGGTGCGCCTGCAACTGCAGGTGCATAAATTCATCTGGGACCCCGCCACTCGCGGCGTCTAATGGCCAAGCCGTTAGCGGCGGCCCACGAGTCCACCGATGGGAGTTAGATATGCCGAGGTCGAGTGGGAAGGTCGGGGTTTCCTGTCAGGTCCCGACCCTCCGCGATTCAGTAACGCCAAGGCGAAGGGAGAAGCGAGCAGAGCGAGGCGGGAGGCGCGAGGCAACCGCAGTGTACATGGACGTACATGAGGATTGCCGAGCGACGAACCAACGAAGCTATGCGACGCTTATCGCTTCGCCCAGCATCGCGCGGTCATCGGCTTTTCAGGTTGAAGCCCTCCACCCGGATTGCCGGCCGCTGGCCCCGGGTGTCGGCATGGCGCAGCTCGCAGGCGATGTGGCGCGTCTCGCCCGGCATCAGGCTGACGTAATTGTCTTCAAAAAACGCGGGCAGGATGCGGGCGCCGTCGCGCTCGCCGGCGGCGCTCAGCCGCACCAGCAGCGCCGGCGTCCGCGAAAGGTTTCGCAGCCGGGTGCTCAGATGCCAGGTATCGCCCGCGCGCGCGCTTTCGGTTTGGGCGCTGACGCGCGCCGGCGGCGGCAGGCGCAATGCATGGTAATGCCCCGGCTCGAGCGGGCGCCAGTAGAAGTTTTCGGAAACCGGCCCGGCGCCGCCGTTCGCTTCCAAGCGCAAGCGCAAAAAATGCAGCGCGCTCAGGCGCGCGCCGCCGGCGGCCGCCGCCGCGCTCCCCGCCGGCCTCGCCGCGGTTTCCGCCGCCGCGCCGCCGGGCAGCCGCAGCACCGTCTGGCAACTGTCTTCCGGACTCGACAGCGGGGCGGAGGCGCTCCAGGCCGGCCGGCCATCCAGGTTGAAAATCTCCGCCCGGGCGGTCAGCCCGGCGCGATTGCCGCCGCTGTTATTCACCACCTCGACGGTGTCTTCGGCGGCGTTCCATTGGATATGCAGCGGCTCGCATCCCTTGCGGCAGCCGTAGTAGGCGGCGGAGCAGTCGAAATAGTAATCGTAGGTCTGCCAGACGAACGACGGCCACGCGCAGTGGCTCATCCAGATCAGCAGCCCCATGCGGTATTTCCCCTGCCCTTCGAACATGGCGCGATAGCCGGCATAGTTCAGCCATTGCGCCAGCGCGGTCCAGGCGGCGGCGTCGCCGGCGCCGCCGTAACCGGCTTCGAGCAGCCGGCGATAGCTGCGGCCGTTTTCCGCTCCCTGCAGGGTGAAATCGTGCAGCCCCCACTCCAGCCCCTGCGGCCATCGCGCCGCCGCGGGCATCATCGCGCGCACGCTTTCGAATTCGGGAATGTTGGGCATGCCCATCTCGCTGTGCAGCGTGGGCGAGGCGCCCCGGGTGAAATAGAATTCCAGCGGCATCGCCTGGTAGGGGCCGTGCCCGCTGACCGGGCCGTCGGCGGAGCTGGGGATATAGGGTAGATCGGGATGCAGTTCGGCCAGCAGTTTTTGAATGCCCGCTTCCAGCCGCGGCGGTGGAAAGCCTTCGTTCCGCCCGCAATAGAGCCCCATCGAAGCATGATGCCGGATGCGCAAGATGGTGTCCCGCGCATTCTGCAAAAACATCGCGCCGTCGGCCGGCTCGGGGCCGTCCCAGGGATTGGCAAGCCAGAAATCCTGCCAGACCATGATGCCGTGCCGGTCGCAGGCTTCGTAGAAGGCGTCTTCGCCGATCTGGCCCACCCAGTTGCGCACCATGGTGAAGTGCATTTCGCGGTGGTAGCGTAGCGCGATGTCGTATTCCCGCGCCCGGTAGCGCAGCAGCGATTCGCTGAACCCCCAATTGCCGCCGCGGGGAATGAAGCGCCGGCCGTTGATCCACAACCGCAGCGCGCCCTGGTCCTGGTTGTAGGTCACCTGGCGCAGCCCGGCTTTCAGCCGCCGCCGGTCGCTGGAGGCGCCGCCCGCGGGCGTAAACGCCAGCTCGAGATCGTACAAGTGCGGCTCGCCGTATCCGGCCGGCCACCACAGCTTCGGCTGGGCGATGCGCAGCGCCGGGTGAGTGCCCGGAGTGAACCGCACCTGGCGCCGCTCGCCCGCCGCCAGCGTAACCGGCTGCGAAAAACGAACCGCGCCCAGTTGCCCTTCAAGCGCGCCCGAGACCGCGCTGGCGCCGTGATTGGCGAGCGCGGCCTCGATGCTGACCTCGGCCACGGAATGGTCCGCCTGCGGCAGCCGGGTTTCGATGAAGGGATCCTCGATCGTCACCGGCCCGGTCACCGCCAGCGCCACCTGATTCCACAGCCCGGTGTTGCGCCCGCGGATGGTGGGAATCCAGTCCCAGCCGATGGAGGCGTGGAAGGTGGGATTATCCAGCCCCAGCCCGCCGCCGTTCTTGCCGTTGGTGGCGAAGGTTTTTTGCTTGCAACTGCCGGGGGTGCGGTTTTTCAGCACCCGCACCGCCAGCGCATTGTTCCCGCCCGGGCGCAGATGCGGCGTGAGGTCGAAGCGCCCGCGCAGGAACGCCCCCTCGATCCGCCCCAGCCGCGCGCCATTGCAAAAGACCTCGGCTTTCCAGTTCACCCCGTCGAGCTGGAGCCAGGCGCGCTGGCCCGCGCTCAGCCCGGGAGCGTCGAATTCGGTGCGATACCAGAAATCGGCGTAGAAAAACGAGTCGGAGATGGCGAGCTGATTTTGGCCGTAATTGGGGTCGGGCAGCGCGCCGAGATTGAGGTAGGAAGCCAGCGCCGTCCCCGGGACGGTCGCAATCGGCCAGGCGGACGCGTCGTAGCCGGGCTGCGACACCGCCCGGCCCAACGCCGCCGGCGTGCGCGCGCGCGGCCCGGCCTGCAGCCGGCTGTCGCGCTGCAGCCGCCAGCCGCCGCCGGCCAGCTGCCGGCGTCCATCGGCGGCCGCCGGCGGCGGCGCGGGCTGCGCCAGCATGCCGCCGCGCCCGTAAACTTCTAACTCACTCAGAATGTATCCCTGCGGCGATGCCGGACGCGTCAGCAACAGCCGCACGTACCGCCCGCGCGCCGCGCGCGGCAAGGAAACCGTTTGCACCCGCTCGCGCGTGCCCTCGAGCGGCGCCAGCGTGCGCCAGCTCTCGGCGTCGTCGGAAACTTGCACTTCGCCCGCCGCCGCCGGACGAATCCAGTGCAGCGTGATTTTGTCGAACACGCAGCCGGCGCCCAGATCCACGTACACCCACTCCTCGCCCAGCCCGGCGGGTTTCCAGGCGCTGGTGAAATCGTAGGGCCCGCCGATTTCGACCCGCTGGCGGCGGCGAAAAGCGCGAATTTCCGCCACCCGGTAGCGGCTGAAATCTCCGCCCGCGGCCGAGCTGAAACGGAAGCGGTAATAGCGCGCGCGGCTTTCCGCCGCAAGCCGCAGCGATGGCGCGAAGATATGGCCGGGACGGGCGAATCCGGCGGGGAAGGCCGCCGGCGAAATCGGGCGCGGATCAGTCGTTTCCGCCAGCATCCGCCAGGCGCGCCCGTGGTTAGAGGCGAGCACCTGGCAGTTCAAGCCCTCTACCGGGCCGAAACTTTCATTGGTAAACAGGATTTGAAACCGGTCAATCGCGGGCGGCGCGGCGCCGGCCAGCTTGATCTGCAGCCAAGCCTCGGGGCCGCCCAGTTCGGTGACGCTGGTGGGAGCGTGATCGAAGGCGAACTCCCGCTCTTCCCGCGGCAGCGCGCCGCGCATTGGAACTTCCACTTCCAGCCAGCGCGGCAGCCGCGACTCGCGTATGCCGTCGGTAACCAGTTGCGCGGTGAGGTTGTAGTCGTAGCTGCTCGAAGCGTACGCCGGACGCAGCAGCGCCAGGTTGCGGTACGCGCCGCTGGTGTCGGGCGCCAGCATGGGCCCGAAGTATTCTGCCGGATCGCCGGGATAGATCCCCACCCCGCGCGAGAATCCCGCAGGCGGGGCGGCAGGCTGCGGCGCGTCTCGATCGGTTTCGGCTCGCTCGCGAGCTCGTTCCAATGCCGGCACTCCGGCCAGCACTGCCGGCAGCGCAACCCCGGTCTTCAAAAACCTGCGGCGTGTAGTGGACATGGTCAGAGTGTAAATCAGTTATTGACTCCGCCATACGCCGCTGCCACCGCCAGGCGGCCCGTCGCCCGAAAAGCTCGCGATCAATTGGTATAGCCACGCAACTAGCGGCGGCCCACGAGTCCACCGATGGGAGTTAGATATGCCGAGGTCGAGTGGGAAGGTCGGGGTTTGCTGTCAGGTCCCGACCCTACGCGATTCAGTAACGCCAAGGCGAAGGGAGAAGCGAGCAGAGCGAGGCGGGAGGTGCGAGGCAACCGCAGTGTACATGGACGTACATGAGGATTGCCGAGCGACGAACTAACGAAGCTATGCGACGCTTATCGCTTCGCCCAGCATCCGTCAGGCGCCGGCAGCGCCGGGATCTGTTCGTAATCATGTCGAATTGCTGTGTCACCCTGCCGCCTGCCGAATCGTAATCAGGAGAGAGGTTCTTTTAGCCGACCGGTCGCTTTGGCCGTCCCGGTCGCAATTGTTTCGCTTGCCCCTGCCATTTCAACCCGCTCCGAATCTTTACCGCGCCCGGCCGGAGGACGTTCCGCCGTGGGCGGAGCAGGGAAATTTCCGCTTTGTGCGGCTGGACGGTGGGCAGATCGAGAGCTGGAAGGCCGAGCGGACCTGGTGGGGCAGGCATTTCAGCGCCGATGAAAAGCAGGTGCTCGCCCACATCTATGACCGCTATTTCGATCTCATGCTCAGCTTGCTGCAGCAGGCCGAGTTCAACTGGATCTGGGTTACCTGGAGCAGCGGCTGGTCGCTCGAGGACGAAGGCGAGAATCGCGCAGCCCTGAAAAATGTCATCGCCCGCTGCCATGAGCATGGCATCCATGTTTCGGCTTACCTGTCGGCGGTCAACATGTTCCGCAGCAGCGCCTGGCGCGGCGATCCGGAAACCCGGCATTACGGCCTCTGGATGCACGGCATTCCCATGTTCTATGCCGGCCCCGCCTGGCCCGGCCTGCGCATCTCCTGGGATCGCCGGCTGGCGGACGCTCGCCATCCCGGCTGGCGGGCTTATCTCTTGAACAAGGCGGAGTTGGCGATGGATGCGGGCGTGGACGCGATCTTTTGGGACAACCTGATCGGTTATAACCAGGGCCTGGCCCAACTGCTCGACGAGACCCAGCGCATGGCGGAGCGGAGGGCGCGGCAGACTGGCCGTCCAAAGGTCGTGGTCTATGCCAATGTCCATCTCTCGCCCGGCCGCTTCGGGATGAATGACATCAACGAGGTGATCTGGGAGGAGGCGGGGAAGGACACGCCCGGGGTTTGGGACGGTCATTGGCAGGTGGACAACGCGCGCAAGATCAAATTCCTATGCGGTGAGAAACAGCTTTGGCAGCCCCTGCTGTATGAAAACGACCTTTGCCACGGGGGGCCGCGCGAGCGCTGCATCCCCAGCCCGGCCGAGCAGATGCTTTCCATCGCCGAGGCTTATGCCTTCGGCGCGGCCTTTTCGCGCAACCTCGAAGGCCGATTCCTCTGCGCGCTGATCCATGGCAAGCCGGAGGCCCGGGCGGCGTGGTCGGCCATCGCGCAATATAACCGTTTTCTGACCCGGCATCGGGAACTGTATCACCAGGCGCAGCCGGCGGCGCGCATCGCCCTGCTTTCCGCCAAACCGTATAATCCGCTCGCCGACCAATTTCTCCGGCAAAGCATCTTCTTCGAAACCAAAGTGCTGGCGCACCTGGAGAAGGGAATCCCCCTGGATCGGTTCAAGGTGCTGGTGCTGCCGCCTGGCCTGCCCCGGCTCGATGCCGGGCAAAAAGCCCGTTTGGAGGCGTTCGCCGGCGCCGGCGGCGTGATCGTCCGGCCGGAAAACGCGGGGCCGGAAATTGCAGCGCGCGCCGAAGCCGCGGCCGATGGCCCCCGGCTCCGCCTGGAGCCGCGCGGTTGCGTGCTGGGCCAGTTGACGCGGAAACCCGGCGGCCGGATGCTGATTCTGCACTTGCTCAACTACGATCATCTCGCTCCGGCGCACGCGGTCAAAATCCGGCTGGACCTGCGCGGGCTGGTGCAAAACCTGGCCGGCTGGCAGGTTCAAGCCCTTTCGCCGGATGCCGGTCCGCCGCGGCTTGCCGGCCTCTCGCTTGACGGCAGCACCGCCGCATTCGCCCTCGGCCCGATTGAGCACTATACCGTCGTGACTCTCTCCGCCCCGCCAGTAGCTAAAAGCTGATTATTGGTGGCCGGCAGTGGAGGCGGGTAAAAGACTGAGGGGAGTAGGGAAGACGCTTTCCGCCGCTAAATCCCGCTTTCCATACGCCGCCGGCTTCATTACACTGGGGGACGGCGCGTTCCGGCGCCCACTCCCATGTCCACCACTCCCGCTTTCACCCGCTCCGAACCTGCGCCGCGCAGTTGGGGCGCCACCCCGGTGTTTTTTGCCTTTCTCGCCATGGGTTTCGGCGACGCGGTCGGCCCTTTTGTCGGCCTGGCGCAGAAGACCTTCCATCTGTCGAATTTTGCCGCGCAATGGGTGGCCTTCACCGGCTTTATCATGTTCGGCGTGCTTTCGGTGCCGATGGGAATCTGGCAGGACCGCACCGGCAAGCGTTTCGTGCTGCGCCTGGGCCTGGCGATCATGCTGGCCAGCATGCTCGCGCCGGCGCTGGCCGGCTTGAGCAGTTTTGCCGTGTTTTTGCTGCTGGTGCTGCTGCTGGGCGCCGGCGCCGCCATCTTGCAGGTCGCCGGCAATCCGCTGATGCGCGATGTCTCGACGCCGGGCAAATATTCCCGCAATCTTTCGCTGGCGCAGTTTGTGAAGGCGATCGGCTCGATGTCTGGCTCGCTGATCCCGGCGCTGGCCGCCCGCTGGTGGGGTGTTTCCTGGCAGGTCATTTTTCCCATCTACAGCGTGGCCTTGGGCTTGACGCTGCTGGCCACGCTGCGCCTGGCCGGCGAGAGCCGGCGCGAGCCGGGCCATCAGGCGGCCAATTTGGGCTCCTGCCTGCGCCTGCTGCGCCGCGGCGAAGTCGCCGTGATGGTGCTGGGCATTTTTCTCTATGTCGGCGCCGAGGTCTCGATGAGCTCGGGCATTCCCATCTTTTTTTGGAAACACTTTGGCATTCACCTCACCCGCACCGGCCTGCTCGGCACCGGCTTGTTTTTCCTGGCGCTGACCATCGGCCGCTTCTCCGGCGGCGTGATCTTGAACTGGATGCGCCCGGCGCGCTTTTTCCTGCTCACCTGCCTGGTGTCGCTGGCGGGCTTTGCCGGAGTCTGGGCCGCCCGGCCTGCCTGGGCCGCGGTGGGCTTTTTCGTCGCCGGCCTGGGTTTTGCCAACATCTTTCCCCTGATCTTTTCCATCACCATCGAGGCCCGGCCGCAGGACAGCAACGCGCTCGCCGGCCTGATGGTGATGGCCATCGTCGGCGGGGCGTTTCTGCCGCCGCTGATGGGCTACGTCGCCGATCGCGCCGGTTCCATGCGCATCGGCTTCCTGGTGCCGCTGGCGGCCATTCTCTACCAGTTGGCCATCGCCATCGCCGCCAGGCGCAGCGCGCCGGCGCAGCCGGCAGCCTGATTTATGCCTGCCTCTTCTCCTTCATCCCCGGCTTTGACGCTGGAGGAATCGCTGGCCCGCGACCGGCGCATCGTGCTCACGCTCGACGCCGGCGGCACCGGGCTGAAATTTACCGCCATCCAGGGCAATCGCCTGCTCGCCTCGCCCATTACCCTGCCCACCGAGGCGGAGAACCTCGAGCGCTGCCTGGCCAATATCGTTGCCGGCTTCGAGCAGATCGCCCGCGCGCTGCCCGCGCCCCCTGCCGCCATCAGCTTCGCCTTTCCCGCGCCCGCCGATTACCCCGCCGGCATCATTGACAATATCGGCAATCTGCCCGCCTTCCGCGGCGGCGTGCCCCTGGGCCCGATTCTGGAAGAGCGCTTCGGCGTGCCCGTGTTTATCAACAACGATGGCGATCTCTTCGCCTATGGCGAAGCGCTGGCCGGTTTTTTGCCTGCCGTAAATCGCCTGCTGGCCGAGGCGGGCAGCCCGAAGCGCTATCGCAACCTGCTCGGACTGACGCTTGGCACCGGCTTCGGCGGCGGCATCGTGCGCAATGGCGAGTTGTATATCGGCGATAACTCGAATGCGGGCGAAGTCTGGCTGCTGCGCAATGCGCTCGACCCCGGCATCAATGCCGAAGAGGGCGCCTCGATTCGCGCCGTCCGGCGCTGGTACGCCGACGCCGTCGGGATCGCTGCCGCCGGCGCGCCCGAGCCGCGTGAAATCTTCGAAATCGGCAGTGGACGCGCCGCCGGCAACCGCGCCGCCGCCCTCGCCGCCTGGCGCAACCTGGGCGAAGTGGTGGGAGACTGCATCGCGCAGGCGCTGACGCTGCTCGATGGCCTGGTCGTCATCGGCGGCGGCCTTGGCGGCGCGCATGAACTGTTCTTGCCCGCCGCGGTGGCGGCGATGAACGCCGATTTCTCCGCCTGCCCCGGCCGCCGCCGCCTGGTGCCGCGCGGCTTCAACCTCGAAGACCCGATCGAGCGCGAAGCCTTTTTGCGCGGCGAGCGCCGCGAGCTGGCCGTCCCCGGCTCCTCCCGCCGCGTCCCCTACGATCCGCTGCAGCGCACCGGCGTCGGCATCAGCCGCCTGGGCACCAGCGAAGCCGTCGCCATCGGCGCCTACGCCTTCGCATTGCGGAAACTGGGGCCGGCCTAGGAGCCTGGTTTGCGTATCCGTTGTGCGCCGCGCCATTTCACAGGCCAGACGGTCCTGGTGCTCGCGGTCGTGCTGATGCTGCCAGCGGCCTGGCCGCCGCTTGCGGCCGCTCCGGCATCCGGAGGCCTGTTTACCGGCGTCGTAACCGCTTTCGACGCCGTCCGCCATACCGTCACCCTGACCCGTTGGCATTGCGGCCGGCCGCAGTCGTTATCGGCGGTGTTTTTTCAGGCGCCCAAGAATTTACGCCGGCGCACTTTTTACTGGCATGTGGCGATCGCCGGCCAGGGCCATTACCGCCTGATCAATTACGGATACCAGGCGCGGCTGCGCGACGCGATCAAGCCGGGATACCTGCTTCGCGCCCATTATCGCGCCCTGCGGCTCGCCGGCCGCCGGTCATGGGGCATCGATCAGGTGGAGTTTCTCGATCCCCAGGCCGGGCGGAAATCGCTCGATGCGGAACTCGAAAGCGCGTCGCGCGGCGGCGATCTGCGTTTTGTCAGAAAAAACCGGAAAACCTGGAACGGGAAACTCTACCCTGGCTTTTACGTGGTTTATGCTAATGGCCGGCGGGGGCCGCTGCCCGTCAACTTTCTCCATTTCTATCGCGTGTATCGGATTTTCTATCGTGACGATAGCTGCGGCCGGCCGGCGAAAAAGATTCATTGGGTGATCGGGCTGAAACCGGCGAAGCAAAGGCCCTGGCTGCGGCCGCCGCGGCCGAAGCTTTCCGCCCGCCCGCCCGGCTGAACCAAACGCTTCTACTCGTTCCGCAGCGCCTCGACCGGATTGACGCGCAGCGCCCGCCGGGCGGGCAGGTCGCAGGCCAGCCAGGCAAAGCCCAACAACAAGGCCGCCGCCGCGGCCAATACCAGCGGATCGGCCGGCCGCACTTGAAACAGGAAATGCCGCAGCAGGCCGGCGGCGGCGTAGGCGCCGGCCAGTCCGGCGGCGATGCCGGCCCCGGTCCAGGTCAGGCCTTCGCGCCACACCAGGCGGCGCACCGCCCGCGCATCCGCGCCCAGCGCCATGCGGATGCCGATCTCCTGCCGGCGCCGCGCCACCGCGTACGCGGTCACCCCGGCCAGCCCGCCGGCGGCCAATAGCAGAGCCAGCAGGGCGAAGATGGCCAGCAGCTCGGTGCGCAGCCGCGGCTGGCGTACGGAACGCCGCAGCCAATGATCGAGCGTGGCGATGCGATAGACCGGTAGTTGCGGATCAACGGCGGCTACCGCCCGGCGGATCTCCGGCGCCAGGATACCCTGCGCCTGGTCCGATTTGATTACCCAATTGGTCTCCGGAACCGGCTGCTGCCGCATCGGGAAGTAAATATTCGGCATGGGCCGGGTTTGCAAGTCCGTTTCTCGCAGGCTGCCCACCACGCCGGTAATGCGCCGCCAGTCCCCATGTCCGCCAAAGGAGATTTGTTGGCCGACCGGGTTCTGATGCGGCCAGAACTTGCGCGCCAGAGCTTGATTGATCAGTACAGCGTTTGGCTGATTGGGTTGCGGCCATGCGCCCGTCAATAAAGGGATATCGAGCGCCTGAAAAAAGCCATGATCGGCGATGCGGTAGCCCGCCATCTGCATCATCGGATTTTTGGGTTGTGGCTTTCCGCGTATGCTAAAGCTGCCAACGAACCAGGCCATCGGTTCCAGCGGCACCCGGTTGGTGATGCCCACTTGCCGCACGCCCGGCAAGCCCAGCAGCCGCCGCCGGATGCTCGCCAGCAACTGATAACGCCGCGCTTGCATTTGCCGCTCGCGCGCCGCCTCTTCTGGCGAAGGCTTGGCCAGAGCCAAGCTGAGATGCAGGCGATAGGGAATGGTCAGCTTGAAACTGATGACATGCTGCGGCTGAAAACCTATCGGCGTGGCGAGTAGGCGGTTCAAGCTTTTGATTAACAACCCGGCGCCGGCCAGCAGCATCAGCGCCAGCGCCGCCTCTGCCGCAATCAACCATCCGCGCAGGGGCAAACGGCGCCGGCCCGTCGAGGCATTTTCATAGCCCAGCTTGAGGGATTGATTCAGGTTCAGCTGCGCCGCGCGCCAGGCGGGCAGCAGGCCGAATAGCAATACGCAGGCAAGCGAAACTAGCAGGCTAAACGCCAGCACGCGTGGATCGAACCACTGCGCCTCGCCGCTGGGCCAGTCGGCGGGCGCGAGTTGCCGCACCAGCCCGCCGGCCGCGGCGGCCAGCCCCAGTCCGAGCGCGGCGCCGGCCAGGGCCAGCAGCAGGTATTCCAGCAGCAGTTGCCGCAGCAGCCGCCGGCGCGTCGCGCCCAGGCCCAGGCGCAGCGCAAACTCGCGCTCGCGCGTGGCATTGCGCGCCAGCAACAGATTGGCCAGGTTGGCGCAGGCCAGCAGCAGCAATAATCCGGTCGCGGTCATCAATAGGCGCAGCGCCGTGGATTGATTTCCGGCCAACTCCCGCGCCAGCGGCAGAAATAGAGGTGGAAGCTGATGCGGGTGCTGCGGATCGCCCCAAAAAAATCCCTTCCGCCGCATGCGGGCTTCCAGCAGTTGCAGCGCCGATTCCACCTGGTCCCAGTGAATTTCCGGCCGTCGGAGGGCTAGCAATTGCGTGAAGCTCGTGCTGCTCTCGAATAGAATCCCGCCCGCCGAAAGCTGCCGCCAGGGCACCCACAGCCCGGTTTCTCCCGGGGCATGAAAACCCGCCGGCATAATGCCGATGACGGTAAAAGCGTGGGAATTGAGTCCGATGGTCTGGCCGAGGATATGGGGATCGCTGCCCAAGGCCCGCCATAACTCATGGCCGAGTACGGCCACCGGCCTGTCCGCATCGGCGTGGGAAAGAAAACGGCCATAGGCGGGTTGTATTCCGAATACCTGCAAGAAATTCGCGGTTACGCCGGCAGCCTGCACCCGCATCGGCAGCCCGCTCGCGGCGGATAAGTTTACGCCATGCGAAGTGTAGCCGCCAACCTCCGCAAATACGCGCTGCAACTCCTGCTGCCCAAATACCTTTAGCTGCGGATGCGACAAATTGCCGCCTAAGGAAACCAGCGGCAGATTGATTTGGGTAATCCGGCCGGCGTGCGGCCAGGGCAGCGGGCGCAGGAATAGCTGGCTGACCACGCTGAAAATCGCCGTATTCGCGCCGATGCCCAGCGCCAGGGTCAACACCGCCGCCGCCGTAAATCCCGGCGCTTTCCGCATCTGCCGCAGCCCGTAGCGCAGATCCTGCAACCAGCTTTCAAGCCAAAAGGCATGGCCGGCCTCGCGGCAATCTTCCTGGCAGCGGTCGAGCGAGCCGAACTCGATGCGCGCCCGCCGCCGCGCTTCCTCCGGCTCGATGCCGGCGGCAATCAGCTCCGCCGCCTTTCGGTCGAGATGAAATTCGAGCTCGACCTCCAGCCGCCGCTCGGCGCGTTTTCGGCGAAAGAAGCGTTCGAGCCATTGCATGATGTATCTCCCAAAAGCTTTACTCGTATCTCAACGCTGTCCAGGGATCGGCCTTCGCCGCCCGCCGTGCCGGCAGATAAGCCGCCAGCAAAGCTGCGGAGACGAGCACAACCGTTGACGATGCCAGGGTTATCGGGTCGTTGGGTCCGACGCCGTAAAGCCGGAACTGAAAATTTCCATGAATCAGGTGCGACAAAAGCCGCATCAAGGCCAGGCTGCCGGCCAGTCCGGCCGCCAGACCCGGAAGAATCAGCTTGCCCGCCTGCTTCATGGCCATGCCGGTGATCTCGTTTCGTTCCGCACCCAGCGCCCGCCGGATGCCGATTTCGTGTGTGCGCCGGCCGAGCGCGTATGCGGCAGTACCGTAAATGCCAATCGCCGCCAGCGCCGCCGCCAGCAGGCCAAACGCGCCCAGCAGTTGCAGCAGAAAATCTCTGCCCGCGCTTTCTCCCGCCATGACTGCGCGCATGGAGACGATATCGGTGACCGGGACCTCCGGCGCGATTTCGGCCATCGCATTCCGCACCGCTGCCGCCATCCCCGCCGGAGCGCCCGCGGTGCGCAGCAAGAAGCCCATCCCCCGGCTGGGATATTGCCGATAAGGCAGATACAATTCCGACCGGGGCGGTGCGTCCAGACCCAGTTGGCGCATGTCGCCAACGATGCCGACGATCTCAAATTTCATTTGCCGGAATTGGATCGTTGTGCCTTGCGCGGTGGTTTGACGCTCGATCCGGATTGCCTCGACTCTCCGCCCCAGCGGATTTTCCCCCGGCCAGTACTTTTGCGACAGCGTTTGATTGATCATGCACACCTTGGGTGCAATCGCCCCGTCCGCAGGCGTAAATTCCCGACCGCGCAGCATGGGGACGCCGAGAGTGTGGAACAATCCGCTGCCGATGACGTTGTAATCGGCGTCACCGCGGCGCGGATGCGCTCCGGGAATCTCGAAATCATTATTGACATCGTTGCGGGTGAGGGGGATCGCGGAGATCGCCGCCGCCTGGCGCACGCCCGGCAGAGCGCGCAAGCGGCGCAGGGCGCGAGCATATATCTCCGCCCGGCCGGCAGGGGCGCCATAGGCCTTACCCGCCGGATTGATCTGCAAGGTCAGCAGGTGATCGGTTCGAAATCCTACCTGCACCGATTCGAGTGCCCGCAGGCTGCGCAGCATCAATCCCGCTCCCGCAAGCAGGATCAGCGCCAGGGCGAATTCGCCGGCAACCAGCAGGCCGCGCAATGGGTCCGTATGGATGCCGGAGCGCAGGTGCTGCTCCGGCTGCGCGCTTTTCCAAGCCGGCGCCAGGCCGAACAGCACCACCGAAACCAGCGTCGCCGCAATTCCGAAAATCAGCGTGGCAAAATTCAGATGCACGCCGTAATCGTGCACGCGCGCGAAAAATGGCGTATGCGGCGGCGCCATGCGCGCCAGCATCGGCAGCATGCCGGCGGCCAGTGCGAGTCCCAGCAATCCGCCGCCTAGCGCCAGCAGCAGGTTTTCGGTCAGCAGTTGCCGCGCCAGCCGCCGGCGCGACGCGCCCAGCACGCCGCGAATCGCCAGTTCGCGTTCTCGGGCGGCGCCTCGTACCAGCAACAAATTGGCCAGATTGGCGCAGGCAATCAATAGGACGAACGTCACCGCGCCGAATAGCGCCCAGCCGGCGCCGCGGCCACCGACTGCGGTTTTTTCCAGCGGCTGGAGCTTCACGCCGCTTAGAGGCGGTGGGGATTCCATGTGGCGCGACTGGGCGGCGATGGCCTTTATCTCCGCCGCGGCCTGGCGAGAGCTCACGCCCGGCGCCAGGCGCCCGAGAACGCGCAAGTAATTCCAGTTTCGACTCGGGTTAGGGACCACTGGCAGCCAGATCCGCGGCGGGTTGCCCCAGCGGTTCGGCGGGAAGTATGTCCGCGGCGGCAACACCCCGATAACGGTGTGCGCCTGGCCGTTGATCAGCAGGGTTTTTCCAACAATCTTCCGATCGTAGGCAAAGCGCTGCCGCCAAAGTCCATAGCTCAGCAACACCACCTGGGAACCATCGTCCGGCGAGAAATTCCGCCCCAGCAGCGGCTGCACTCCCAGCAGCGGCAATAAATTGGCGGTGGCGCGCAGGCCGGCGGCGCTGATGGCCGGTCCATTGCCGGCCAGATTGAAATCGTCTTCCTTATAGGCCGCGATGGAGCGAAACGTATGGCTGACCTGCCGCCAGCTTTGATACATGGGGTAAGAAGTTGATTCCATTGCGCGGCCGGTTTTGTCAACTGGATACAAGCGGAAAAGCTGACCGGCGCGCGCGTAGGGCAACGGATGCCAGAGCACCGTATCGAGCAGGCTGAAGATGGCGATATTCGCGCCGATTCCCAATGCCAGTGTCAGGATCGCAACTGCAGTAAACCCCGTGGCCCGGCGCATCTGCCGCAGGCCGTAGCGCAGGTCCTGCAGCCAGCTTTCAAGCCCATGTCCGCGGCCGCGGTCGCGGCATTCTTCCTGGCAGCGGTCGAGCGAGCCGAATTCGATGCTCGCCCGTCGCCGCGCTTCCTCCTGCTCGATGCCGGCGGCAATCAGCTCCGCCGTCTTTCGGTCGAGATGAAATTCCAATTCGGCCGCGAGCCGCCGCTCGGCGCGTTTTCGGCGAAACAAGCGTTCGTGCCAGCGCATCTCCGGCTCTCCTAATCCGCCGCGCGCAAAACCAGCGCCACCGCTTTGATCATGCGCTGCCAGTTATACATCTCGGCTTCCAAATGCCGCCGGCCCTTGCGGGTGAGCGCGTAAAATTTCGCTTCCCGCCCGGTCTCCGACTCGTACCACTTGGAGCGCAGCAGGCCGCGGTCTTCCAGCCGGTGCAGGGCGGGGTATAGGGTGCCCTGCTGCAGTTGGAAGAAATCGCGCGAAAGCTGGCCCAGCCGCAGCGCGATGGCGTAGCCGTGCATCGGCTGCATTGCGACCGCTTTCAAGATCAGCATGTCGAGCGTGCCCTTGAGCAGCTCGATCCGGTCGTCAACCATGGCGTCCACCCTTTACGGTCCAATGCCTAGAATATCTACTCATTGAAATGAAAATGCAAGGCCGAAAACCGGGACGCGGGCGTCAGGGCGGCGGGAAGCCGAGCGTAAATGGTTGAAAAATCAGGGAAGCACGCGAGGGCAGGGGGCGTGTAGCGGCGGAAGAGGGCGGTCGGGCCGCCTGCCGTTCAGAACTCAATCGCAATATCCGCGCCGCCGCGGCTGGCCGACAAATAAGCCGCGGCGATGGTCAGGCTGGCCGTCTCGCCCAGTTCCCAGCCCGCTTCCGGTTCCGTTCCGCCCGCCAGCGCTTCGGCAAATGCCTGGATCTCCTGGGGATAGCCATGCTGCCAATCCTCGTCCGCTGCCGGCTTCATCCAGCCCTGCTTGGGATGGATCTTTTCGACCACGTACACGTCTTCGAGCGCGGCGGCCGAGGGCGCGAACGTCTCCAGCGCGTCCACCGGGTTCAGATTGCAGCGGGTGCGGTGATTGCCGCAGAAGACTTCAATCCAGTTCGCCACCCCGCCCAGCACCACGTCCGAGGCCAGAATGTCGGCTACGGTGCCGTCTTCGAAGGTGACGTGCATCTGCCCGTAATCCTCGGTGTCGGCGTAGTCGGTGCGCAGCGTGCCTTCGTCCACGTAGCCGGCGAGCTGCGTCAGGCGATGGCTGTGTGCGCTCACCCGCGCTGGTCGGATCGGCCGCCCCAGCCGCGTTCTTCCCTCGATCGCCTTGAAATAAATGGCGGCGGAGAGCGGATGGCAGCCCTTGGTGCCGAGCGCGCCGCCCCCCGATTCGCGCCAGCGCCCGTAGCTGGCGGCATGCGAGCCGGAGTGCGATTCCTCGCCCAGTTGGCGCAGGATCTGGCCGCGCGATTTTTCCAATATTTCCCGCTCCTTTTGTACCGCCGGCGCGTAAATCCAGTTTTCGGCGTAGCCTAGCCGCCGCCCGGAACGCTGCAGGGCGGCGCGAATACGCCCGCAGCTTTCCCGCACCGCCGCGTAGGCAGCCGCACGGTCGAAGCTCAGGCCGCTGAATTCCGCCGCGTTCGCCGGCCCAAAATAGCCGGTGTAAGGCTTTTCGACGATGACATCGCGCCCGGCTTCGAGCGCCGCCACCGCGAAGGCCTCGTGCGTCGCGCCCGGCGTGCAGATATCCACCGCGTCCACGGCGCCGAGCATGGCTTCGAAGGATTCGAAGGCGCGCAGGCCGTGCGCCTGGGCGAAGCGGTCGAGATTTTCCCGCGAGCGCCCGCAGGCGCCGGCCAGCTCGATCTCCACCCCGCTCACCCGCCGCCAGCTCGCCGCGTGCAGCCGCGCCGCAAATCCGGCGCCCGCAATGCCAATCCGCAGTTTCGTGCGCATGCGCTTCGATTGTAGCGTCTCCATCGCGCGGCAGCGGCTTACTCCGGCGAGCGCCGCTTCGCCGGCCGCTTCGCCGGCCCGGTCAGCGGATGCATCCGAACCCCAGGAATGAAGACGTAAGGAGTGTAAGTGCATCCTTCATAGGTGACCCAATGCTCGGGCGGCAGGTTCGCCGGCGCCGGCAGGATCAGCGGAGGATTGGGCGGCTGCTGAAAATCGAATGCGCCCAGCAGGCTGCCGGCGTAATGATCGCGCGCGGTCAGATGGCGCAACCCGAACCGCAGCTCCATGAAGCGCAGAATCGAGGTCAGCCCGGCAGCGGCATGGTCAATGTAGCCGCGCCGCGCAAACGGCGAGATGATCAACAGCGGCACCCGCGGCCCTCGGCCAAAGGCGTCCAATTGCGGGGGCGCGACGTGGTCGTAGAAGCCTCCGTAATCATCCCAGGTGAGAAACACCACGCTGTCGCGCCAGTAGCGGCTGCGCATCAGCGCGTTGATCAGCCGGGTGACGTACCACATCCCCTGGCGCTCCGGCGCCGGCGGATGCTCGCTATCCTGAAACGCCGGAATCAGCCAACTCACCTGCGGCAGCGTTCCCTGCCGCAAATCGCGGTAGTACTGCCGCTGGTCCACCAGCCGCGCCATCGCCTGCGGGTTGTGCCGGATGGCGCCGAAACCCGGCAGCGGGTTCCACAACCCCAATTGCTTCGGTCTGGGATGGAAGACATGGCAGGGGTCGGGAATGCGCGGCGGTTGCTTCAATTGCTCGACGTAGTATTTCCAGCTCACCCCGCCGGCTTCGAAGCGGCTGACGATCGAGGCGAAATCGAAACCCTCGGGGGTATCCATGACTTTTTGCAGTTGCCGCCATTCGTGGCGCGGATTGCAGACGTTGGTGATCAAACCGCCCGACTGCGCCGCCACGGTATAGACGTGATTGGGCATGCTCGGGCCCAGCAGCGAGGAAAAAAATCGGTCCGCCAGGGTGTAATGCCGCGCGTACGCCCAGTAACTGGGTAAATCGCTGCCGTCGTAGTAGCCCATGGTGTAGGGAGTGCCCTCGGCCCAGACGAATCCGTCCATGGCTCCGTGATCGTAGGCCGCGTGCGCGATCGCCCATTCATGCGAAAGATCGCAGGCCGGCAGCGGACGCGCGATATGAAACGGCCGCACGCAGTCGCGGCTGCCCGGCAGCTTCGGCTCGCAGACTTGCGGCGGAAAACCGTTCGCCCCGGGATAGGTGCCGAAGTAATTGTCGAAGGAGTGGTTCTCCTGGATGATCCATATGATGTGGCGGATTTTCGCCAGCCCCGCCGGCATCTTCCGCGCCGGCCCCGGGCGCGGCTGCGTGGGCCGCGCGAGGGCGGTGCGCGCGATCGGATGCATTGCCGCCTGCCGGCGCGCCCTTGCCGGAGGCGGCGCCGCCGCCGCGCTTGCCGCCAGGGCAGCCGCGCAAATCAGCCCGGCGCCGATTTGCTTTCGCGCATGTTGATGACTCATGGCTCCTCCAGTCCTGCTGTTATATTCCATCAGCGGCGGCCCACGAGTCCACCGATGGGAGTTAGATATGCCGAGGTCGAGTGGGAAGGTAGGGGTTTCCTGTCAGGTCCCGACCCTCCGCGATTCAGTAACGCCAAGGCGAAGGGAGAAGCGAGCAGAGCGAGGCGGGAGGCGCGAGGCAACCGCAGTGTACATGGACGTACATGAGGATTGCCGAG
>JAJYIU010000051.1 GCA_021789895.1 Acidobacteriota bacterium
GATGCTCGCGGGACGAAAGCCGGGATACCGTGGGCGAGAGCGGCGCGAGGCGGGGATGGACGGAAAGCCGGAGACCGGGCGCCAACTGGCGCCAAAATCGGGGCTGCGCCACAGGCCGCGATCGCGCGTGCCGTAAAACAAAATCCGGTCCTGGCGCGGATCCACCGCCAGGCGGTTGCCGTCGAACCGCCCGTCTTCGTTGCCGCCCAGCTTGAACGGCACGCGGCTGATTTTCCAGCTTCGGCCCTGGTCGGCGGAACGCAGGATCGCGCCCTGGGGCGAGCGCGCGAAAGTGTACAATCCGGCAGCCAGGTAAACGCGGCGCGCATCGCGCGGATCGAGCGCCAGGGCTTCGATGCCGGTGAAATTATCCCCGGCCGGTCCCAGCCAATCGGTGATGGAAAGCCAGCGCTGCCGCCGCGCGCTCCAGCGGTAGGCGCCGCCCACGTCGGTGCGGGCATACATCAAGCCGGCCTGGCGCCGGGAAAAATAAACCCCGTCCACGAAGCCGCCGCCCCCGATGCGCACATGCCGCCAGCGATAGCGAATCTGCTTTACCGGCAGCGGCCGGCCGCGAGGGGCCGTCTGGCTGCCGCCCGGCAGAATCGCCAGCCCCAGCAGCGCCAAAAGCAGACAGGGTCGCATCATGGGTAACCAAGATAGACTACCGCGCCGCGGCGCGCAGCCGCCGGAAGCTGCCCGGAAGATCAAACCCCGGGGGGAAGAAGCTTGCGCTCCCGCAGCAGCGCGAGCAGTTGCAGAGCCAATTCGCCGGCGGAGCATTTGTCGGTCGGCGCGACGAATTCCGGGGCGGAGGGCGACTCATAAGGCTGGCTGACGCCGGTGAGCTGGGCCGCGCCGGAGCCGTACAGGCCCTTGCTGTCGCGCCGGCGGCATTCTTCCAGGCTGCAATCTACGTATATCTCAAAAAAACGGCCGGGGGCGATCAGATCGCGCGCGCGCTGGCGGTCGTCGCGGAAGGGCGAAACAAAGCTGCAGAGCACGATGTTGCCCTGCTCGAAAAACAGGCGGGCGACTTCGCCGGCGCGGCGGATATTTTCCATACGGTCGGCGGGGCTGAAGCCGAGATCGCCGGAAAGGCCGTGGCGGAGCTGATCGCCATCGAGCAACATGGTGCGGCAGCCGGCTTCAAATAGCAGCCGCTCGAGGCGGCGCGCGAGGGTGGATTTGCCGCTGCCGGATAGGCCGGTAAACCACAGCACCGCCGCCTGATGGCGGTTGCGAAGTTCGCGTTCCTCGCGCGGAATGTTCCAGGGCTCCCAGACCGCGCCGGGGGAGACGGCGGGCTTGGGTTGGGCGGATTCGATCGCCAAATCGCGCGCTTCGCCGCGGATCATGCCGGCGGCCACGGTCATATGGGTGAACGGATCGATCAGGATGAAGCTGCCGGTCGAGGGGTTATGGTCGAAGGGGTCGAAAAAGACCGGCTGGGCGGCGGTGAGGCGCACGCGTCCAATATCGTTCCAGGCAAGCCCAGCGCCGGCGCGGCGATGCAGCGTGTCCACATCAATCGAGTACTCGACATGGCTGACGAAGGCGCGGGTGGTGCGGGTGGTCAGCCGCAAAAGGTAGGGTTGGCGGAGATCCAGCGGCGCCTCGGCCATCCAGCAGAGCATGGCATCGAGGTGGGGGCTCATGGCGGGCAGGTTGTGGCGCCGCACCAGCATGTCGCCGCGGCTGATATCAATATCGTCCTCGAGCGTGAGCACGACGGCATCGCCGGCCACGGCTTCGGCGACGGCGGCTCCGGCGCGCTCGACGCTACGCACCCGGCTGGCCTGATTCGAGGGCAGGACCACCACTTCCTCGCCCGGGCGGATGATGCCGGAAGCGATCTGGCCCGCGAAGCCGCGGTAATCCTGATGCGGCCGGATAACCACCTGCACCGGAAAGCGGAAGTCGAGCAGGTTGCGGTCCACGTCCACGTTGACGTTTTCCAGGTGGTGCAGCAGGGTGCTGCCCTGATACCAGGCCATGTTCCGGCTGCGTTCGACGATGTTGTCGCCGTGCAGGGCGGAGACGGGAATGAAGACGATGTCTTTGATATCGAGTTTGCTGGCAAATTCGGTGAATTCGGCAGCCAGGGCGCGAAAGACGTCTTCTTCCCAATTCACCAGGTCCATCTTGTTCACCGCAATCAGGAAGTGGCGAATGCCGAGCAGGGAAGAGATGAAGGTATGGCGGCGGGACTGGGTCAGCACTCCCTTGCGGGCATCGAGCAGGATGACGGCGAGCTCGGCGCTGGAGGCCCCGGTGACCATGTTGCGGGTGTACTGGGCATGTCCCGGCGTATCCGCGATGATGAATTTACGGCGGGGAGTGGCGAAATAGCGGTAGGCGACGTCAATGGTGATGTTCTGCTCGCGCTCGGCGCGCAGGCCATCGGTCAGCAGCGCCAGATTGAGGGCATCTTCGCCGCGGCGCTTGCTGTCGCGCTCGAGCGCTTCGATCTGATCCTGAAAAATGGACTTGGTGTCGTAGAGCAGGCGGCCGATCAAGGTGCTCTTGCCGTCATCCACGCTGCCGGCGGTGGAGAAGCGCAGCAGGCCGGCAGCGAGGCGGAGGCCGCCGCGATCGGGCCGCGGCTCGATCAGGCGCACCGACGCGGGCACGGGCATGGCAGCGGGAGCGTTCATCAGAAATAGCCCTGGCGCTTGCGGTCTTCCATCGCCGCCTCGCTGCGCTGGTCATCGAGCCGCACGCCGCGCTCGGTGATGCGGGAAGCGGCGATTTCCTGGATGACCGATTCCAGCGTCGCGGCCCGGGATTCCACCGCGCCGGTGCAGGTGGCGTCGCCGACGGTGCGGAAGCGCACGTGGCGCTCTTCCACCCGCTCGCCATCCAGGTTTTTTACGTACGGGGTTTCGGCCAGCAACAGGGCGCCGCGCTGAAACACCCGCCGGGGATGGGCAAAATAAAGGCTCGGCAGCGGAATGCCCTCGCGGGCGATGTACTGCCAGACGTCCAGCTCGGTCCAGTTCGATAGCGGGAAAACACGGAAATGCTCGCCGGGAGCATGCTGTCCGTTGAACAGATGCCAAAGCTCCGGGCGCTGATTTTTGGGGTCCCACTGCCCGAAGGCGTCGCGATGGGAAAAGAAGCGCTCCTTCGCCCGGGCCTTTTCCTCGTCGCGGCGGCCGCCGCCGATGGCGCAATCGATTTTGCGCTCGCGCAGCGCATCGAGCAGGGTAATCGTCTGGATGGCGTTGCGGCTGGCCATGGGGCCGGATTCCTCGACCGCGCGGCCCTGATCGATCGAATCCTGCACGCGATGTACAAACAGCACGGCGTTCATCTGCGCCACCAGCCAGTCGCGAAACTCGAGCGTTTCGGGAAAGTTGTGCCCGGTGTCGATATGCAGCAGCGGGAAGGGAATCCGCGCCGGGGCGAAGGCCTTGCACGCCAGCCAGACCAGCGTAATGGAGTCTTTTCCACCGGAAAACAGCAGGGCGGGACGCTCGAACTGGCCGGCGACCTCGCGCATGATGTAGATCGCCTCGGCTTCGAGCTGCTGGAGATGGTCTTGAACGTAAGTACGGTTCATAACATCGAGGGTGGTTCGATTTTAACCGAATCGCGCTCTTTTCTCCGGCCCGGCTAGCGCCGGTGGGAATGAAAATATTCGATCCAGCCGATCGATAGATGGCATTGCCCAAGCCGCAGCGACGCGAACGTCCGGCGGCGGCGCACAGCTTATTTTTTCTTCCCCGCCGCGGCGATCGCCGCGACGATTCGTTCCGCGCCGCCCGCGGGCAGGCCATGATGCACGGGCACGGCGAGGATGTTGGCCGCCAGCTTTTCCGTCACCGGCAAGGACTGATCGCCGTACAACTCGCGAAATATGGGCTGCTGGTGCAGGCCGCGGGGGTAGTGCACGCCGGTGTCGATGCCGGCCGCCGCCAGCGCTTGCGCCAGTTGATCGCGGCTGCAGCCAAACTCCCGCTCGTCCACCCAAAAACAAAACTGGTGCCAGCCCGGCTCGCCGCCGGGGAGGACTTGCTGGAGATGCAGGCCGGGAAGCGGCTCGAGGCCGCGGCGCAGGATTTCGGCATGGCGGCGGCGCGCGGCCAGCATTGCCTCCAAGCGAAGCAACTGGCGCCGGCCAATCGCGGCCTCGACATCGGTCATGCGGTAGTTCAGGCCCAGCATGGCATGCAGATATTTGCCCGTCTCGCCATGGCTGCGCAGCCCGCGCAGGCGGCGCGCGGCTTCCTCGCTCGGGGTGCAGGTCATGCCGCCCTCGCCGACGAAGAGGTTTTTGGTGGGGTAAAACGAATAGGCCACAAAATCGCCGCAGCCGCCAAGCTCGCGGCCGCGCCAGCGCGCGCCGTGCGCCTGGGCCGCATCCCAGACGAGGCGGAGGCGATGCCGCGCGGCAAACGCCTGCGCCGCATCCAGGTCGCAGGGATTGCCGAATAGGTGCACCGGCGAGAGGGCGCGGGTGCGCGCGGTCAGTTTTTTTTCGGCGTCGTTCAGGTCGAGGAGGAAGGTTTCCGGATGGACATCGCAGAAGACCGGACGCCCGCCGGCGGCAGCCACCATGCTGCCGGTGGCGATAAAGGTAAAGGCGGGGACCAGCACCTCGTCCCCGGGCTGTAGAAAAGTCATATAGGCGAGGTGCAGCGCGGCCGAGCCATTGGCGCTGGAGACCGCATGGCGGGCGCCGGCCAGGGCGGCAAATTCGGCTTCGAAGGCGTCGCATTGCTTGCCCTGGCGCAAGGCCCCGGAGCGCAGGACGGCGACGGCGGCTTGAATTTCATCCTCGGTCAGCGAGGTGTCGGCCATCTTCAACCGGGCGGGGGAAGTCAATACGGCATTCATGATTTCATCGGCCCTGTTTCGATCCGGGCGTCATGCGGGTGGCGCATAAATTTGGAGGCTTACCCAGTTGCTCGAGGGCGGAGTTGGAGAAAACCCCTGAAAAATCTGATTATAAACGACGCGCCCGGAGGTATTGCCGCCGCCGCGCTCGATTTAGGGAATAAGAGCTATCCCGATTACTCCATGATATATTGGCTGGCATGTGGGCTATTATCGCGGTAAATATAGCTGACTGCTAGCCGAGGCGATGACCTACGGCAAGGCGGTGGTGGCATGCCGCAATCGTGCTACGCGGAGATCTCGTTAATGACCAGCTAGCGAACTTCGCCGGCAGCGCAAACCACCGCCAGAGGTTCTCCACCAGGGCGCCATTGGCCACGCGCGCCGCCGTCCGGTCGCGCCGTGAGTTCAGCCTCGAACGCCAGGCGCAAATCAAGGATGCTTATTTCCGGGAGGTGAAATTGGCTGCCTTGGGTGCTGGCGCCGCCGGACTCCAACTCCGCCACGATCACGGCTTGCAATATATGAGGACCACTTTCAAGCCGAGATTGCCTTCCTGGGTATCACCCCGTCGCCGGCCCGTTCGTGCGGCAGCCGGAAGGCAACGGCTGCATCGAACGTTTTTTCCGTACCCTGAAAAAACAACTCCTCTGGCTGCGGCACTTCCGCAATGTCGAGGAACTCTGTCTGGCACTGATCGAGTTCCGTTACCATTGCAACCATCACTGGCTCCTCGGCCGCCTTGGCTACCGATCGCCTTTAACGGCACGCAATGACCCTCAGGCGACGGCTGCCGCCGCTTGATTTCCAATGGCTGAACTGTCCAGAAAATCGGTGCCGGAGCAATACTTACCTCTGAGCGAATTGCGCACCTCGTTTTACGCTCTGATAGCTGCCGCTAAAAGCCGTGATCGGTGACCATATTTCTCCGGAATCCGTGCCGGCGCTGCGCTGTCCGTACCCCTTGATCGTGGAAGCTGGAACAGGCGCGTTTCTCGCGCTGGTTAAGCAACACATAATACTAGGCAGGAATCACTGCCATCTGCACATTTTTTTCATAGACGAGCACTGCCATCTCCCGCCCGCAACGCTGGCATTGCCATTCGCTTTACGGTAAAAAAGCCTTGCCGCCCCCAAAACCGTCTTCTCAAGGCAAGGTTTGCCGCTGTCGAGATTTTGTTCTTTCAGACAACTCTAATTCCAACGCAGCACATAAATCTCGTCAATACCGCCATGACTAAGTACCAACGGTACGTTTTTTCGCGTCAGGCCACACCAGCCATCGTAAAGATGGCCCCAGTGGTTGAGATTGGCTAGCCGTTCTAAATCATTGAACGCTGGATCGTAGCGAAAAATTGCGCGATCGCGTCCCAATGTGTCGAAGTACAGATAATGCCCATGACGCGACCAGATGGGATTGTCAACATGAGTAATATGCGTCTGCCGCCAGCGCCGGGTGCGGAAAGAATAAAGTTCCAGCCTTTGATTGGTTTGCGTGAGCGCGGCCAACCAGCGTCCGGTGCGCGACCAGCGTGCAGTCCACAACCCCCGCGAATGGGGCACATCGACGCGGCGATGGCTGGCTAAAGTGTAAATGTGGAGATTGGCGCGCAGGGGAAAGACACCGGCACGATTTGGCAAATCGCCATAGGTAATACGACGGCCCGAGGGCGACCAGGACGGAATGCCGATATTGATGCCGGTGTTGCCCAACCGGCGCATGGATTTGGTTAACAAGGAATAGAGATAGATGCGCCAGGGATGCTGGTTGACCTGCGCCCGGATCAGCAACTGCCGGCTGTCGGGCGACCAGGCAAGACCTTCACTTTCCAGCGGCGCAAAGGTAATTTGTTGGGCACCGCTCCCGTCGGGATGCGCCAGCCAGACTAAATTCGTGTTCGAATCGATATACGCGATCCAGCGCCGATCGGGCGAGGTGGTGACCCAAATCGCCTGAATGCCGCCCAAGTAAGGCACGAACATCCTCAGCGTGGCGTCGTAACGCATTAATTGCCGCATCGGACGTTCGCCCAAGACGAGAAGCCGCCGGTGGGCGATCGCGGTGGGTTCGTAAAAATCAAGCGGTCCATGCATTAGTGGCCGCGGAGTGGTAGCGCCGCGCGGCAATACCCAAATACTCTCGCGAGAATAAAAAAAGTATTCGCTGCCATCTGCCGTCCAGGAACCGCAACAGGGGTTGTGCAATTGCCGGCTAGTCCAGAGTGGCTGGGGATGACGGGGATGGGCCAGGCGTAGTTCCCAAATCGTGTGTGGGTAGCCTGGGCGGCCCATGGTAAAACGCAATTGCCGGCCATCGGGGGACCAGCGTAGCCAGGCGATGGACTTGGTAAAACTGGCTAACGGTCGGGCATGGCTGCCATCGGCGCGGGCCAGGTAGAGTTGCCGGTCTCGCGCAAAAGCGATGCGCCGAAGATGAGGTGACCAGCAGGCGGCGTTCGCATGAATGTCGGGCAACTGTGAGAGCGATCGTTCTGGCAGGCTGAGCTTCCATAATTGGGAAGTGGTGGCATCAATTAGCAGGATCTGCCGGCCATCCTTGGAAATATCCTGGAACGATACATTTTTCAAGGGGAGATGCAGCCTTTGGGTGGCTCCGCCTTGCAGGGGTACCATAACCGGCTTTAGGCCGGTCGAAGTGTATTCCGTGAAGTAAACCAGGCTATTGCTGCTGAGTAGCGGCTGAAAATGATAGGTGAACGGCTTAGCCTGCGCATCGTTCGTTAATTGCCTATAGGACTGCAACTGGGGCCAGTAGGGGCGCGCCGCGCGATAGTGCCAAAATGCCCCCCCGCTTACCAGTAGAACCAACAAAATACCGGCCGGCCATGGCCAGCTTGGCCAATCAGCCATCCAGCGTCGGCTGGCAGCGATCTTTGCGGGTTCCTGCGTGTCTACGCCCCCCACGTTCGCTTGCCATAGCGGGCAAGTTTGCGCCCGCGGGCAAGTATTGATAAAGGGGTTCTCCGGCTCCTGGCTGGAGTTGCCGTCACCGGTGGCATCGCCTGCGGCCGGTACGGGCGCGGTTGCGCGTTCCCGCCCCACCGGGGCGATGAAACGGTAGCCCATCCGGGCCAAGGTTTCGATATACCTGGGGGCCTCGGCAGAATCGCCGAGAGCCTGCCGGATGCGGTTCAACACCGAATTCAAACCGTTTTCGAAATCTACATGGGTATCCGGCGGCCAAAGCCGCTGCTGAATTTCTTCCCGAGTCACCAGCTCGCCGGGGTGCTCCAGCAATAGCTGCAACACTTGCGTCGGCTGGCGTTGCAGCCGGATACGATGCTGGTAGCGGTAGAGGCGGCCTAAGGTGGGTTCGAAGCGAAACGGGCCGAAGCAATATTGCGCGGAAGCGGGGTGGATCGAGGAATCCAGACCATGCTCGGAGCGATCGGACATCTCAATTCCTTGACAGCACCGGGTCGGAAGCCCGCAACCGGCACACTGTGTAGTGCATTATAAATATCTGAGATCACGTGAGCAAGCAGTCTAAATCACTGTATTTGTTGACCATTATCAAGTGAGGCTCGCCGCCGGGTGAGCCGCGACGAATTTTAGCTACATATAAGCTTTCAGCCATTGATTTCCCCGCCCCAGGACAGTAATTTCCGCTGCGGCAAGCAGAAATTTTGGCCTGTACGCCAGAGGCAAGCTTCATGCGACATAAAATATTTTACCGTTGGGGTTGGGTGCTATCATTCGCCGGGGCCGGCGTGTTTACGCTCGCCGCCCAAAACCGCGGCTTGCACCCGCCCCTCCGACCCAAGCTTTCGCATTTCGAGCGGCTGCGCCTTCAGCAGCAATGGTTCATGATGGGCCGGCGCTCGCCCGATCGCCTGCCGGCGGCCGCACATCTTTTGCAGGCCCGCGGCGAAGCCAAGCGTATTCCCTACCGGCAATCTTCCGGCCGCCTGGGGCTAAGCAGCGCCGCCACGGCGGAGAGCACGAGTTGGAGCTTCCAAGGACCGCAAGCGATCAATACCTACACTGCCAACGAGCCATTTGGCGATTATGGGCAGGTCTCAGGCACGGTTTCCGCCATCGCTGTCGATCTGGTCAACGATCCCAGCGGGAATACCGCCTATGTGGGCACCACCTATGGCGGGGTTTGGAAAACGACGAACGCCCTCGGTTCCAAACCCGTCTTTACTCCCCTCACCGATTCCTCCCCATCGCTCGATATCGGTGCCATCGCGCTCGGTCCGGACAATGCCCAAGGGCAGCCCAAAATTTATGCTGGAACGGGAAAATGGCTCCAGGACATTTATCAAGGCCTTGGCATCCTGGAATCGAGCGATGGCGGCTCGACCTGGACGCTGGCATCCAGCGCCGATGATGGGGCGGAAAGCTTCGCCGGGCTTTCGGTCACAAAAATAATCGTCGATCCGCAGAACCCCCAGATCGTTCTCGCTGCGCTGGCTTTAACCGTCGACACTCTTCCCGGGGAATCTCTCAATAACAATCAATTCGGCATTTATCGTTCCACCGATGGTGGACAAACCTGGTCGCAGTCGTTAAGGGCGAATTGCACCGATCTAGCCTACGATAGCAGCGATCATACCTATTACGCCGCCTTCACGGGGAATGGTATTTACGCCTCCTCGGATCAAGGCAATAGTTGGACTCAACTTGCCGACGTTTTTGCCAACGCCACCCCCTATTCGGCTGACAATTTCACGACCGCTTCCCTGGCCGCGAACCAAGGCAAAATCTACGCGTTAATCGCCAACGACCAAAATGGGCTGATGGGCAATCTATCCATGCCCACTCCCTGTCCGAACCCTGCCTCGCCTCATCCCGGCAACTGCGATACCGGCCTGGTGGTTTCCAGCAATGGCGGGCAAAGCTGGACTTCGCTGCCCGTGCCAGGTAACGACAGCGATGGCTATACGGATTCCAACGCGCTGTTTTGTGAGCCGGGCACCAACGGCGCACAATGCCAAGGCGGTTACGATCAGTTTATCGGCATCACCCCGGATGGCAATACCCTGGTTCTCGGTGGGATCGATGTTTGGGCCTTGGATCTTTCCACCCAATCCTATACACAGATCACGCAAGGCTACGCTAATTTCAGCGGCCAGGTTCATACCGATCAGCATGCCATTGCGATGACGAATAATCGCACCTGGTTGATCGGCAATGACGGCGGGCTTTGGTCCACCACGGATGCCGGAGGTTCCGGGCAAAGCAGCGACTGGAATAATATGAACGCCACCCTGGGCGTTACTACATTTTACAGCGTTACACAGGGGGAAGACGCCAGCGGCAACCCCGTTTTCATCGGCGGCGCACAGGATGATGGCACTAGTAACTCGCAAACCGGAAAATCACAATGGCAGGCGCTCTTTGGCGGCGACGGCGGTTGGACAATGACGGACCCGAACCATCCTCAGTATTACCTGTTTGAAGCCGACGGCGGCGGCCCGGGCGGGATTGGATTGGGAGTAACAACCTATGGAAATACCGTGAACAACTTTGGCAGTATCGCGAACAGCAATACGATTACCGACTGGAACGATGGTGGAAATATTCCGCTGGTATTCCCTTATCAATTCGTTTCCTCGCATTCTGCGCAACTGGTGGTCGCCAGCAACTGCCGGATCTGGACCGGTCCCGACCAAGTCAACAACCAAACCAGTGCTGGCAATCCAGCGCCTGGCTGGATGGCTATTAGCGGCGATTTAACCGCCGACAATAGCGAGTTCGATTGCAAACAGGCGCAGGGATTTATTTTGGCCATGGCGGTAGCCCCGTCTTCGCCAGATACGGTTTATGCCGCAGCTACCAGCGGCAAGCTCTGGGTCACGGTCAATGCCACCTGTTCGCAAGGAAGTTCGCCGAGTTGCCAGTTCCCCACCTGGGCGGAAATCGATGCCGGGCTGCCTGTGGATGGCAATCACATTATCAGCTCGATTGCAGTGAATCCTACCAACTCGCAAACCCTGTTGGTCACACTCATGGGCTTCGGCAGCGGTCATGTCTTCCTCTCGACCGACGGCGGCGCAAGCTGGACCGACATCAGTGGGACGATTGGCAGCGGCGGACTGCCTGACGCGCCGGCTAACGGGGTGCTGATTGACCCAAGCAACCCAAAAAACATTTATGTTGCCACCGACGTCGGCGTCTTTGCCGCCACTGACGGCGGTGCTGCCGGCGGCAACGAACAATGGGAACAACTCGCCCCTGGCTTGCCGGATGTGCCGATCACTCAATTGCAGTTATCCCAAGACGAGAAAACTTTAATTGCGGCTACATTTGGCCGCGGCGCCTGGACCATCCCGATGCTTTCTACCGCGAGTGGTCCGGCGCCGGACGTCGCGCTCTCGCCAAGTTCATTGACATTCGGCAGCGTCAACCTAGGCTCAAGCAGCGCGGCTTCGACGATTACGCTGACCAACAGCGGCAACGCTGCACTCTCGATCAACGGGATTACGATTGGCGGTGCCGATAACGGCGATTTCTCCCAGACCAACACCTGCGGCAGCTCGGTCGCGGCGGGTACCAACTGCACGATTTCGGTGATCTTTACCCCCACCGCTACGGGCTCGCGCAGCGCCACGCTCAGCATCGCCGACAACGCCTCCGGCAGCCCGCAAACGGTGGCGCTCACCGGCACCGGGGCGACGGTTTCCAGCGGGGGCGGCTTTACCGGCAACATCGTGCAGATTGGAGGCGGAGGCCAGAACGATATTACGAATCAACCGCAATCGCTGCTAAGCGTGCTGTTCCAAAGCCCCGACAGTATCGCCCTGGGTTACCCCGGCACCGGCTATCTGGTTGATGGAAGCGATATCGACAAAATCGACTGGAGTACAACCACCATCGAATCCATAGCCCAGACTTCGGTCGGTGAAATTGCCGTGGATTCAAACGGGAATGTATACGGTTCAGACGGCACGACGGTTGGGATGATGACGCCCGATGGGAGCATCACAACCATCGCCGGAGGAGGCAGCAGCATTCCTAATACCGTCCCCATGCCGGCGCAGGATGCGAGCTTTTTTGCCATCGGCGGGGTGGCGGTGGATGGGGCCGGCAATATTTACGTTTCCGACCCAATGCGGAAGGCAGTGGATGAGCTCTATTTATCGAATGGGAACTATGAAGTGAAACAAATATTGAGTGAACAGCAGCTCACCGCCCCCGGTGCGAATGGCTACCTGGCCGCCGACGGTCAAGGAAATCTTTTTATCACTTACGATTGCGGCAGCGGTTGGACCGACAGTGTTTACAAACTCAATCTTTCAACCCTGCAATTAGTCAATTGGGCCGGATGCGCAGACACCATCCCCAGCACGTCGCCACAGGCGGCCACGCAATTGAGTATCAGCCCCGTCGCCATTGCCGCCGATGAGGACGGCAATCTTTACATTGCTTCTTCCCCCTCCTCTCTCGCTGTACCTCGACTGGTGGTGCGAGTCGATAGCAGTGGGAATGGAATCCGGCTTGCCGGCGGGGGCAGCCAAACCCCCAGCACGACCCCACAACTCGCGACCAGCGTCAGTCTCAATCCCGTCGGATTGAGCCTGGATGCATCGGGAAATTTATATATAACAGATGCGGAACATTATCTGCTCCTGGAAATGCCGGTCAGTTCCAGTTCCGGCACCGCGCCGGCGGTGACGCTCTCACCAAGCTCGCTTAGTTTCGGCAGTGTCAACGTTAGCTCCAGCAGCGCGGCTTCGACAATCACGCTAACCAACAGCGGCAACGTCGCGCTCTCGATTACAAGCATTTCGATCGGCGGCGCGAACGCCGGCGATTTCTCCCAGACCAACACCTGCGGCAACTCGGTGGCGGCCGGCGCTAACTGCGCGATTTCGGTGATCTTTACTCCCACCGCTACGGGCTCGCGCAGCGCCACGCTCAGCATCGCCGACAACGCCGCCGGCAGCCCGCAAACGGTGGCGCTCACCGGCACCGGCACCGTCACCGCGCCCGGGGTCACACTCTCACCAAGCTCGCTTAGTTTCGGAAGCGTCAACGTCGGCTCGAGCAGCACGGCCTCGTCGGTCACGCTGGCCAACAGCGGCAACGCCGCGCTCTCGATTACAAGCATTTCGATCGGCGGCGCGAACGCCGGCGATTTCTCCCAGACCAATACCTGCGGCAACTCGGTGGCGGCCGGCGCCAACTGCGCGATTTCGGTGGTCTTTACCCCCTCCGCCGCGGGAGCGCGCAGCGCCACGCTCAGCATCGCCGACAACGCCTCCGGCAGTCCGCAGACGGTGGCGCTCAGCGGCACCGGCGCGACTTCGAGCGGCGGCAATGGAGGATTAAGCGGCCAAATCGTTGCCGTGGCCGGCGGCGGCTCGACCCCGCCTTCCACCACGCCGGAAGCACTCCAGCAGGCGGAATTCTCTGGACCGACTTTCCTGGTGACCTCGGGAACGGGCGGCTACATCCTCGATAACGGCGGCTCCGAGATTGAAAGAGTGGATGGATCCGCCGGCACGATTACCCTCTTCGCCGGCTGCGAAGTGAATTGTGTGGAACCAACGACGGCATTGCAACCGGCCACCTCAGTATCCCTGGTGAACGCAAGCACGGGTTATGGCGCCCAAGCCCTAGCGTTTGACGCGAATGGTAATATCTACATTGCCGATTTAGGCAACGGGTTTGTAGATAAAATCACCACCGGCGGGCAGCTTTCGGTGATTGCCGGTTGCGGCGAGATCAGCGGCTGCGGCACCGCGCCGACCACAAGCCCGATGCCGGCGCTCCAGGCGGAATTCCAGACCGTGACCGGCGTGGCGGTGGACAGCGCGGGGAATATCTATGTTTCCGACGAGTTCCAGCAAGCGGTCTATGAAATCACCGTCTCGAACATGCAAATCAAGCTGATCGCCGGCGGCGGCAGCGGGGTGGTCAGCACCAGTCCGCAAGCGGCCACCAGCATCGCCTTGAACGGCCCGGATGGGCTGGCCGTGGATGGCTTTGGCCATCTCTACATTAACGATTACCTGACCGAAGTGGACCGACTAAACCTCTCTACCGGGGGAATTGTGGTTTATGCCGGAAATGGATCTTCCTCCGATACCGGCCCGCAGCCGAGCACCACACCACAGCGGGCCACCACTGTCGCACTCGTGCCCTATGGCCTCGCGGTCAGCCCGACGGGGATGCTTTATATATCCTCGCCGGCGGCCGCTATGGGCTATAGCGGCGCCGACGTTTTAACCCAGGTGGACACCAGCGGTTACCTGACACTGATCGCCGGCGGCGGCAGTGCGATGCCCAGCTACACTCCGCAACCGGCCACTAGCATCCAATTCACTCCCATCGGGGTGGATATGGATTCGACTGGCAATTTATTTATTGCTGATTATCAAAATAATTTTATTCTACAAATGCCATCGAGCAACTCCGGCTCCTCCGCGGCCGTGACGCTCTCACCAAGCTCGCTCGTGTTCGGCAGCGTGAATGTCGGCTCAAGCAGTGCGGCTTCGACGGTTAAACTGACCAACAGCGGCAACGCCGCGCTCTCGATTACAAGCATTTCGATCGGCGGCGCGAACGCCGGCGATTTCTCCCAGACCAACACCTGCGGCAACTCGGTGGCGGCCGGAGCCAACTGCACGATTTCGGTGATCTTTACCCCCTCTGCCGCGGGAGCGTGCAGCGCCACGCTCAGCATTGCCGACAACGCCTCCGGTAGCCCGCAGACGGTGGCGCTCAGCGGCACCGGCGCCAGCACCGCGCCGGCGGTGACGCTCTCGCCGAATTCGCTTGCTTTCGGTAGCGTCAACGTTAGCTCCAGCAGCGCGGCTTCGACAATCACTCTAACCAACAGCGGCAACGCCGCACTCTCGATTACGGGCATTTCAATCGGCGGCGCGAACGCCGGCGATTTCTCCCAGACCAACACCTGCGGCAACTCGGTGGCGGCCGGCGCTAACTGCACGATTTCGCTGATCTTTACCCCCTCCGCCGCGGGAGCGCGCAGCGCCACGCTCAGCATTGCCGACAACGCCTCAAGTAGCCCGCAGACGGTGGCGCTCAGCGGCACCGGCGCCAGCACCGCGCCGGCGGTGACGCTCTCGCCGAATTCGCTTGCTTTCGGCAGCGTCAACGTTAGCTCCAGCAGCGCGGCTTCGACAATCACTCTAACCAACAGCGGCAACGCCGCACTCTCGATTACGGGCATTTCAATCGGCGGCGCGAACGCCGGCGATTTCTCCCAGACCAATACCTGCGGCAACTCGGTAGCGGCCGGCGCCAACTGCGCGATTTCGCTGATCTTTACCCCCTCCGCCGCGGGAGCGCGCAGCGCCACACTCAGCATTGCCGACAACGCCTCAAATAGCCCGCAGACGGTGGCACTCAGCGGGACGGGAGTCGCAACTGCCGAGGCTAAACTCTCCGCCAACTCGCTCAGCTTCAGCTCCGAACTCACTGGCGCGAGCAGCGATCCACAAAGCGTCACTGTATCGAATACCGGCACCGCTACCCTGACTCCCACCATTACGCTTGCCGGCTCGAACCCAGGCGATTTCAACCAGACCAATACCTGCGGCAACTCGGTGGCGGCCGGCGCAACCTGCACGATTTCGGTAATCTTCACGCCCAGCACCACGGGAGCACGCTCGGCCACCATCAGCATTGCCGATAACGCCGCCGGTAGTCCGCAGAGCGTCGCGCTTACCGGAACTGGCGACGATATCACCATCGGCCCGGCATCCGGCTCTTCGACCACGACCAGCGTCAATCCCGGGCAGACAGCCAGCTACGTTTTGAGTTTCACCGGTACGGTTGACTATTCTGCAACGCTGGCACTGACCTGTAGTGGCGCGCCTTCAGAAGCCAGTTGTACGGTCTCGCCGACTTCGCTTTCACTGAGTAACGGGGTCAGCGGCAACGCAACAGTCAGCGTGTCCACCACGGCGGCTTCAGCTCTGCCGCCCATGCTGCCGTCCGCTCCGTGGAACCGTCCCGGGCCGTGGCTTTATTGGCTCTTCGCGGGAACCTTGGCGGCACTCCTCTTGCTCAGCCAACGCAAAGCGCTGCGCCTGGCCGGGTTGGCTTGCCTTCTGACTGCCGGGATTGCATGCGGTGGTGGCGGTGGATCATCTACGCCTCCTCCTCCGCCCAGCAATTCCGGTACCCCCGCGGGAACTTATACTCTGACGATTACCGCAACCGCCAACACCGGCGGCACGCGCAGTGAAAATTTAACCCTGACCGTGAATTGATCATGCGGAAATCATCCGATCGAGGACTGTCATAAACGGCTCAACCAACGGTGACATGATGCGAATGTTTTGGCAACTTGCCGGCTCGCCGCCGATCGGGCGGCTGGAAGAGGTAAAGGTGACTCGCCATCGCTTGCTGGCCAGCGGCTGGGCGGCGGATCGCGATTCCGTCATTCGCGCTGTCGAAATCCTGTTGGATGGAACGGCGGTCGGCACGGCTCGGCTGGACTTCGCCCGCCCGGATATTGCCGAATATTATGCCAAACCTGCTTGGAGTCATTGTGGCTGGCGGTTTCTCCAATCCTGGCGCCTCATCCACCATGCCTTTGAGCGGCAAGAACGAGTGCTTCTGGCCGGCCGGCATCGCCTGTCCGTCGTCGCGATCAGTTCGCGCCATGCTTCGGCCGAAATAGGCGCGCGGGTGATCGTGCTGCCGGACTAAGTGGAGGAATCAAATACCATGAAAGCTTCTCTGCTCGCCTGCTGGCTCGTCTTCGCCCTGGCCGCCTGCGGCCCACCAGCGCCGCGCGAACTCCGAGGGAAATATTTTCGCCTCGACAACAGCACCAAATCCGAGATTTGGCATTTTCATGCGAATGGCGCTTTCACTCGATTGATCGCGGTGCAGGGGTTTGGTTTTGGATCCCAAATCACGCAGTCGGGGCGCTATTGGATCCAGGGGAATACGATAAAGTTCGATTTCCAAAGCCAACAGAGCGCGGCGGTCAGCGGCAGCTCCTTGGGATCGGTCGCAGCCGCGGGCCGGAGCCGTCACGATCGAGTGGTGTATTGGTCTTTTCAGTGGCTGGGAAAGAATTCCTTTCGCTTAAATGGACATCGGCCTGATCCCTACACCATGCCGGATTGAGCTACTGCGAGAGGCAGTAATCAAAGCGGTTGGCTTTGAAAAAGCTGGACGGATGGAGGCGCTGTCATGCAATGCGGTAACCCTGCTTTCCTACTCGGTTTGTGGATGCTCGCTTCTGCTTCGGCACGGGCACAAGGTCCCGCTGCCGCAAAATCAGCCATCCCTGCCGTCGGCCAGGTCTTGATCATCGGGATTCAGGCCCGGCCCGCACCCAATGTATTAAGCTACCGGCCGGCCATCCAAGGCTTATATGTCACGCAGGTGGCCTATCACGGCCCCGCGCAAGCCGCCGGCATCGAACCGGGCGACGTGATTCGCTCGGTGGATCACCAGCCGGTATCAAATCTCGTCCAATTGCAACGAGCTCTCAATTCCGCTCCGGCCTCCACTTCGCACCGGATACAAATCGTGCGCCAGGGGGAGCGGCTAGCCCTGAGGGTGCAGCCCATACCCCAGGCCAAATATTTGCAATTGCTCCGTCAGTTGACTCAGCAGGGAGATGGCCATGCTGCCTATGTATTGGCGGCGACCGTCATTGCCAATCCTTCCATCGCGGCGCCCGGCGATGGCTTGCATATGGTCGCCTGGCTGCGTCAGGGAGTGCGCGCCGGCCGTTCCGGCGCCGAAACCCTGCTGGGTTTGCTCCATGTTAAAGGCACGGGCGTGACGCGTGATTACGGCCACGGCCTGGCGCTGCTACGCGCCGCCGCCTCGCGGCACAATGCCGAAGGCGAATATTGGCTTGGCAAGGCCTATGCTTCCCACGACCCTTTAGTGCCGCATAGCTGGCGTCAAGCTCGTTATTGGTATGCCCGTGCGGCCAACGATGGTTTTCGCAAGGCGATGCTTTCCCTGGGCGATATGTACTACTTTGCCGACGGCGTGCCGCGTGACTATTCGCGCGCCCGCCACCTTTATCGCCGCGCGGCACGCACCGGCAAGGCTTCCTGCGAATACAAGCTGGGCTGGATGAACGAGCATGGCCAGGGTGGTCCGCACGACCTCCAGCGCGCGCTTTGGTGGTATCGCCTGGCCGCTGGCCAAAACTATAACCAAGCGCAATGGCACCTGGCGGTGATGTACTGGAAGGGCAGAGGCGTCGGCAAGGATCCGGTTCAAACCGTGCATTGGCTCTTGCCGCTGGCGCAGCAGGGCAATGCCAGGGCGGAATATATCATGGGGCTGCTCAATTATGCCGGCGCCGGCCTGCCCCGCAATCTGCAAGCTGCCCGAACTTGGTGGACGAAAGCCGCCGCCCAAGGCAATCGCCAAGCGCAAACCTGGTTGCATAAACTCCCGCCCGCCCTAGCATCCTCCTCGCCAGCGCCAGCCTGGCTGCCGGCGGCCGGCCCGACTGCCCCACCCGCCGCTACTTCGCCGGTTGCAATGCCGGCGCTGCAACCCGGCGACAGCCTCCAGGGCAAATTATTTCGTTTGATCAATAGCACAAAATCGGAGATCTGGCATTTTCATTCCGATGGTACATTCACGCGCATCATTTCGGTCTTCGGCTTCGGGTTAGGTTCTCAAACCATTCAGTCGGGACGCTATCGCATCGAAGGCAATACAATGCTGCTCGATTTCCAAAGCCAACTGAATGCGGCGGTCAGTGGGAGTTCGACGAGCTCGGTCTCAACCGCCGGTCGCCAGCGCCAAGAACGCCGCGTCCGTTGGTCGTTCCGTCGTCTGGGAAGGAAATCCATTCTTTTGAATGGCCACCGGCTGGATCCTTATACGATGCCGGATTGATAGATACAATGCTGAAGGATCATGACCGTGTTCGGTGTCGTTTCGACATGCCTGCATAGCTGGATTGATTGCGCGGGGGGCCTGCTGCGACCGTGTGCCGAGGAGAGTCTGCGATTGTTGATGTCGCTGGAAACGCCTCGTAGTTTAAATGACCGCCGACCCATCGGCAAACTGAGAACCCGACGCAAGTCGGTGAGAATTCCACCACTCACATCGGGGAAGGTGGTCATCGCCGTGCGACGCGGCGCCAAATCAGCTGTGCGGTCTGCTCCATGCCTTCTATCGTCATGGGTGCAGTGCGTATGATAAGTTCGTCTCCTGATAGCTCAAAAATACGTGTTTGGTCCGTTCCGCTCCAATTTGGAAAGAGGCTGATTTCAATATGGTGGACCACCTGATCGCCTTTAACTTCATACGTGCCGCAATAAGATAAGTATGTGCCAAATGCGGCCGCCTTCTCGTTCGGATTTCCCGCTCGAAAGTCTGCAGAAGCGAAATTGTTTCGGTTCGCCTGCATAATGTGGACTGACATATAGCCATCCGGGCTGTATATCAAGTAGCCAGCTGCATCCTCTCCAAACGGATGGTTGATCTCCCCGCTGCCTGTTATTGTTTCGCCAGCAACAAGCCTCCAGGCCCCTACGAACGAACTGGTTGGCATGTGCGTACTCCCTTCAACTATTTGGCGTGTGTAAAAATCCCGTTCAAGTGTACATCATGTGACTTGATGTCCGGGTGAAACGCTTGTGCCCAGAGATTCCGCCAGGCCGAAGACCGTTTGAATCTGGAAGGAGCCTTTATCGACGCGACCTTTGCGGGCCGTCGTGACCTGGGCGATTGCAAGTCGGCCGGCGAAGGCGTTTCGTAAGCGCCATCCCAAGGCCGTCTAGACTCAAGCGATAAACCCACTCAAGCTTGGGAAGTGGGCACTTCGGTTACGTGTCCATCTATTTTTAAATGGACACTTCGCAGCCCACTCAACGCAAGCGTCAACGCTGGCCCTTGGCCGAGAAGCGCCGGATCGTCGAAGCAACATTAGCGCCGGGCGCCTCGGTTGCGCTGATTGCAAGAGCCAATGGGGTGAACGCTAATCAGGTCTTCGCCTGGCGCCGGCTATACCGGGAAGGCAAGCTCGGACAATCCTCTGGTAGCAGTCTGCTGCCGGTACGATGGACTGCAGAGGCCGGCAACGCCGGCGATTCGGTCGCTGCAGTCCACGATCGCAAGGGCGTGATCCAGATGGATACGGCGAAGCTGCGGTTGCAGGTCGAGCCGGGCGCCGATGAACGGTTGTTGCGATTGATTCTGGAGTCGGCGCTGCGATGATCACGCTGGCGTCAGGCACGCGGATCTGGATCGTCGCCGGCGTGACCGATTTGCGCCGGGGCTTTACCGGCTTGAGCGCCCAGGTGCAGACGGCGCTGGAGCAGGATCCGTTCAGCGGCCACGTTTTCATCTTCCGCGGCAAGCGCGGCGATCTGGTGAAGCTGCTCTGGTGGGATGGCGACGGGCTCTG
>JAJYIU010000052.1 GCA_021789895.1 Acidobacteriota bacterium
CGTCGCCGGCGTGACCGATTTGCGCCGGGGCTTTACCGGCTTGAGCGCCCAGGTGCAAACGGCGCTGGAGCAGGATCCGTTCAGCGGCCATGTTTTCATCTTCCGCGGCAAGCGCGGCGACTTGGTGGAAGCTGCTCTGGTGGGATGGCGACGGGCTCTGTCTATTCGCGAAGCGGCTGGAGCGCGGGCGCTTCATCTGGCCGCAGGCCGTGGACGGCACAGTGGCCTTGTCGCGGGCGCTGATTCGCATGCTGCTCGAAGGCATTGATTGGCGCCGGCCGGTGCGCACCGAAGCGCCTCGTCTGGCGGTGTAGGAAACGCAAAAAATATTTTGGGTGCAATCTGTAACCACTCGCGAGTCAGTGCGTCGGATAGGCATATGGCGCACGCGCTTCCCAAGCTAGAACAACTGGATCGGGATGTGCTCACCACCTTGATTCTTGTCCTGTCCGTCCTGCACCTGTATAAGTTGCCATTTCCGCGCCTTGAAGTCCGTTGTCAATTATGACAACATTGAGCGCATGGGATGGGGTTTGTAGCCGATGTCGGAGTCGCGCAAGACGCGTCCTGTCTCATGGCTAAAGGCCGCCCTGCGGGATTTCGAGGATTTTCCGGCAGGCGCCCAGAATATTTGCCTGGTGGGCCTGATCGTCGCCGCCGAGGGCGGCAAGGCGGACGTGGCCAAGCCGATGCTCGGGCTCGGTTCGGGGGTTTTTGAAATCGCGCTGCCGTTCAAAGGCAACGCCTTACGCGTCGTATACGCGGTGCAGCTCGCGGACGAAATCTGGGTCCTGCATGCCTTCCAGAAAAAGTCGAAGAAGGGCGTCGCAACACCGCGGCACGAGATTGAGATCGTGAAGCAACGCCTGCGTGCATTGAAGGAGATGCTCTCATGAAACAGGACAAACTGGACATCGTACACGGTAGCGGAAACGCATTCCGCGACTTGGGGCACACGAACGCCGACCTTGAGCAGTTCAAGGCCATCCTGGCGGCGGAGATCATCAAGGAATTGAAGCGGGAGCGGCTGACCCTCAGGGCCGCCCACACGCGCACAGGCATCGCCGCTGCCGATTTCTCGCGCATTCGAAATGCCGATCTCAGACGCTTCACCGCTGATCGACTCCTGACGATTTTGAATCGCCTTGGCAGCCGTGTTGAGATCAAGGTGCGGGTGCGGCGAGAGAACGCGGCTTGAATTCAGGTGGACACAGACGGCGCACCGCAAAAGGCAATTGTGATTGCAGGCGTTTCAGTAGAATACGCCATGTATAATCACTCCGTGATGTATTGGTGTAGATGATTAGAACGGCGCTGATTCCCGTGTATGGTCATCTTCACACCGGCAGCGCGTCAGGAAGTAGTTGATGCGCAGGACTGGTATGACCACGAGTCTCCTGGATTGGGCAGCCGTTTCCGGGCTGCCGTCAATTCGTTGGCCGAGCGCATCGGCTTTGCCGCTCTATGGCGGCAATATGGCGGCAAATTTGAAATTGCCGCCATAGTTAAGATCAAAATAATCAATCGTTTAAGTGGCCTATGGAGGCATGGAAGCAAAATTTCAAGGTCCATGTGAACCGGCCAGGTCGCGCTTCGCAACCGTGCCGCATCATCTGGCTTGATTAGGCCAAGCCAAGCAAAACCGCAGGTTTTGCGCCAAGCCAAGCAAAACCTCAGGTTTTGCGCCAAGCCAAGCAAAACCTCAGGTTTTGCGCCAAGCATGAAGCATGTAAATTTTACAGTGCCGTTTTACCCTGCTCAGTGCCGTTTTAAAATCTAAAACGGCACTGTCGTATATTGCAGATATTGAATGCTTTAGACATCAACTTTGCCCTCCAGTGCCGTTTTGTGCTAAAAATCTCGACCCTCTTTTTTTCGTCGCGCTGTTTTTGTCTCTTTTCGCTTCCTACGGCATTGTATCTTCATCCGTTATATAGATTTAACGCTGCTGTTGCCTCGTCGTCGGTGTCCCATCGGGTCTCTTTTGCGAAAGCGCCGGCGTCTGATTTTAGGTCACCATTCGTTCGGCCCTTTTTCCCCTGCGCCAGGTCCGCCATGCCGCTCTGGGATGGTAAGCTGTAGGCAAGCTGTAGGCAATTTATAGATTGGTGTCAGCCGTAATCGTATGTTGCTATTGCGTTTAAGTGGCGGCTGACACCAATGACACCAATTTTTCAACCATCGTTGATACGGCCAGGACTGGAACGGCAATCACCGGCTCAGCCGGCGGCGGGCCGGGCGAGCGCGGCGAGCAGCTCGGAAGCGGTGAACGCGCGCGCGCTGGCAACCACCGCCGAGAGCAGGCGGCGGGAATCGTCGTGGAAGCGCAATTCGTAGCCGGCGCCGCCCAGCAGCGCGTTTAAAAACGGCGACAATTCGGCGGCCATGGCGGCGCGCCCGGCAGCGTCGTTCGCCGCCAGCATCCGGTCGCGGACGCCGATTTCCAGTTCCCGGCCGGCAAAGCGCACCCCGCCCTGCAGGCGAGGATCTTCCTCCAGCCGCCGGCAGGCGTTCAGGGCGGCGCGCGCGGACTGCGCGAGGCGGTCGAGATTGCTGCCCGCCAGCGGCGCCTTGCGGTAATAGCCCACTCCCCAGCGGCCATCGGCGTGGTCGAGGCTGTAGTCGGCTTCCAGCCCAACCAGCACGATGCCCGGGCCTTCGGGCACATGGCGGTAATCGGCAATGTCGAGCAGCAGCTCATCGCCGGCGCGATGCTCGATCCAGGAATGGAAGACGGGAACGATGCCGGCCAGCACCGCCGGCGCGGGCGGCTCGACGAAGAGTTTCAAGTTGAGGTGTTGCAGTTCCATCGCCAAAATATCCTGGAGGTAAAATACCCGGCCGGGCTAGACCGGGACCGGCTCGGCCAGCTCGCGGTTGTAGCAGCTATGGCAGGCGTCCAGGAATAACTGGGCCTCGTTGATCAGAATCTCGGCCGAGACGAGGCTATATTCCCGACCGGCGTTTTCGCGGGCGGAAAAGAGGTAATGCGCGAACTTGCCGCCGGCGTAAGGATCGAAAAACCGGCGGGTATCGTAGAAGCGCGCGCGGAACTCCGCGACGATGCGAGCGGGGTCGTCGCCGGGATCGGTTTCCATACGGACCAGCCCCTTGGCGGCCTGGAGCATGGCTGCGAGCGCGGCGGCGCCGGCGGCATCGGCCTCCTCGCGCTCCAGCGCCAGTTGGGCTTCGAAGAGCTGGCGCTCGGCGGCGGCGAGATCGAATTCCACCAGCGAGACGACTTCGCCGGCGCACTCGCCCTTGCCGATGTCTTCCAGGGTATAAACCCGCGGGTCGCCCCAATCGCTGAGGTACGCGGCCTCGCCGGCGGGCACGCGGGTGAGGTCATCCAGCATAGCCTTCAGCTCGGCCCGGCTGAGCGACTGTGTGAATTCGCGAAAGCTTTGCCCGGGGCGGCGCTCGGCCTGGTAACGGCGGGTGAGGCGGCGCACCACCTCGGGGATGTTTTTGGAGGGAACGGCGGCGACCGGCAGGCCGTAGGCGCCGCCGTTGCGATCCCATTCGCCGCCCAGCACCACCTGGAAATGGGGCACGGCGTGGCCGGCGGCCTTGCGGCTGACGCCGTAGAAGCCGAGGTCGGCGAGGTGATGCTGGCCGCAACTATTGAAGCAGCCGCTGATTTTGATGCGCAGCTTGCGCGAGGCCTCGTCCAGGCCGTCCAACTCGCCGGCGGCCAAGCCGCGGCGCAACTCGGCCGCCAGGCCGCGGGAAGAGGAAATGCCGAGTTTGCAGGTATCGGTGCCGGGGCAGGTAACGATGTCGGCAATGCCGCCGGCGCCGGGCTCGGCCAGGCGCGCCGCCTCCAGCTCGGCATGCAGCGCAGGCAGATCGGCGAGGCTGATCCAGCGGAGGAGGAAGTTCTGCTCGACCGTGGTGCGCACCGTTTCGCGGGTGAAGCGGCGGACGATATCCGCCAGCCGGCGCAACTGGTGGGCGGTGATATCGCCCAGCGGCAGCTTGATCGTCACCGAGGCATAGCCCGGCTGCTTCTGCGCGCGGGTGTTGGTCTGCAGCCATTGCCGGAAAGCGGCGCTGGCCGCGGGCGGCAGCTCGCCCGGCGGGCGCAGGCCGGCCTCGCGGCTGTTTTCGGCTTCGGCCAGCCAATCCGTCCAGCGCGGGTCGTCCGCCAGCCGTTCGCGCTCTTCGAAGACCAGGCGGCGAAACTTCTCCATGCCAAAATCCTGGATGAGGAATTTCAGCCGGGCGCGGTTGCGGTTTTTCTTTTCTCCCCAGCGCGCGTACACGCGGGCGACGGCCTGGGTGAGCGGCATCAATTCGCTCACCGGCACGAAATCGCTCAGCAACTGCGCCTGGTAGGGCACGGCGCCCAGGCCGCCGCCGGCGTAAACCTGGAAGCCGCGCTGGACGGCGCCGTTTTCTTCGCGCGCGGCGGCGACGAAGCCGAGGTCGTGGATTTTGGCCAGGCCGCAGGCATGCTGTCCGCAGCCGCTGAAGGCGGGCTTGAACTTGCGGCCGAAATCCTGGCAATCGGGATGGCCGATCAGGTGCCAGGCGAGGCGGGTGGCGTAGGGAGAGACGTCGAAGATCTCGTCGGGGCAGACGCCGGCATAGGGGCAGGCGGTGACGTTGCGGACGGAGTTGCCGCAGGCCTCGCGGGTGGTGATGCCGGCGGCGGCGAGCCGGCGCATCAGCGCGGGCGTATTTTCGATGTGCACGTAATGCAGTTGAAAATCCTGGCGGGTGGTGACGTGGGCGATGCCGTCGGAGTATTCCTCGGCCAGCTCGGCGACGGTTTCCAGTTGGGCGGCGTTGAGGCCGCCGCCGGGAATCTTGATGCGCTGCATGCCGGGCGCGTCCCACAAAGTCTGCGGGCCCTTGGTGGGATGCTCGGGATAGGGCAGGCGGCGGAGCGCGCGGCCATCGCTGCGCTGGCCGTTGTCGTAGCGCTGGCCATAGACGCCGCGGCGCAGGCGGGTTTCGGCAAACAGCTTTTCATCGAGCTTGCCCTGCTTGCGCAAACCGATTTCGGCCTCGAAGATGTCCACCTCGCGCGCCAGGCTGGCGGGCATCCGCTCCGCCAGGCGCGCTTTCCAAGCTGCATTTGAAACCTTCATCGCGATTCATCCTTCTTTTCGATTGCGGCAAAAACAAAAAACCCATCGCCTCGATTGGTTTCCGGCGACGGGTGGGGTGGGCGGGAAAGCTTCAGGCCCGGGTCAGGTGCGACACGCCGGAATGGCTTGGCAAGGACAACAACAGCCGCAAACCTGGAAGGCGGCGGCGGCCGGGCGGCACATCGCGGATTGGCGCCAGCGGGTCACTTGCAATTCCTGCGTGCGACTATGTTACCGCACTTTCCGGCCCGGCGGGGGACGTTTACCCGAACGCGCCGGAGCGGGCGGAGGATGGATTCTGCTAATTTAAAGCGATGATGCCCCTGGCTGTGCTGTTCGCCTGGCTGGCCGCCCCGTCCGCGGCAGCGCATTGGGTGGGGACCTGGGCCACCGCGCCGCAACGGGTCGAACGGCGCAACCTGCCGCCGTCTCCGCTGGCCCGGTCCACGCTGCGGCAAACGTTCAAAATCAGCCTGGGCGGTCGCGAACTGCGAGTGCACGTTTCCAACCGCTTTGGCAATGCGCCGCTGGTCATACGCGCCGCCAGCATCGCGCTGCCGGCCGGACCGGGCGCGATCGTGCGCAGCTCGCAGCGCGCGCTGCGATTTCACGGCCGCCGTAGCATCACCCTCGCCGCCGGCGCCGCGGCGGTTTCGGACGCTTTCCGGTTTCGCGCGCGGCCGCGGTCGGAGCTGACCGTCTCGATCTATTTCGGCGCCGCGCCGACGCGGGTCACCGGCCATCCGGGCTCGCGCCAGACCAGCTACCTCGAATCCGGTAATTTTATCGCCGCCGCCAGCCTGCCGCATCCGGAAACGGCCGATCACTGGTACATATTGACCGGGGTGGACGTGCGCGCGCCGGCCGCGGCGGCGGCGATCGTGGCCTTTGGCGACTCCATCACCGACGGCCACGGCACCACCACCAACGGCAACGACCGCTGGACTGACGACCTGGCGCGGCGGCTGGCGGCGATGCCCGCCACGCGCCATCTCGCCGTGCTCAATGCCGGCATCGGCGGCAACTGCGTGCTGCGCCCCTGCCTCGGCCCGGCTGGGATCGCGCGCTACCGCCGCGACGCGCTGCAGCCGGCGGGCGTGCGCTGGGTGCTGCTGTTTGAGGGCGTCAACGATATTGGCACCGCGCATCGCTCCGTCGCCCAGGCGCTGATCGCCGCCTACCATCGCATGATCGTCGAGGCGCATGCCCGGCATTTGCGCATTTACGGCGCCACCATCACCCCGTTTGGCGGCTCCTTTTACGACTCGCCCGCGCACCAGGCCGATTGGCGCATCGTCAATCACTGGATCCGGCACAGCCGGGCGTTTGACGCGGTGCTGGATTTCGCCGAAGCCGCCCGCAATCCGCTCGCTCCCATGCGCCTGCTGCCGGCCGACGACCTGGGCGATCATCTGCACTTCAACCCCGCCGGTTACGCCCGCCTGGCGCTCTCGATCCCGCTCCAACTGTTTCAGCCATAAACGACCGCCGGCACCGCCGTTTTCAGGTAAGCTTTGGAGTTGCTCGCGGGCCGCGATGCGCCTGCGGGCTGCGGAGGAGGCCATTATGCAGCGACGCGAATTTCTCTCCACCGCCCTGGCCGGCTCGGCCAGCCTGATTCCCGGCGCCCAAAAGGGCGGGGCCGCCGGATTTCCGGTTCAGGCCGGAACGGATTTGAAAGCGCTGCATCCCAGCCCGGCGCGGGTAGCCAGGCTGGCGCGGCTGCTGCCCGGCTGCTGCGCCTATTCCTATGGCGAGTACCTCAACCTGAAGCGTCCCCGGATGACGCTGGAAGATTTTCTCCGCCTCGCGGTCGAGTTGAAACTGGCCGCGGTGGATATGACGGCGTATTATTTCCGCTCGACCGGGCCGGCTTACCTGGCCTCGCTGCGCCGGCTGGCGTATAAAAGCGGCCTGGCTTTTTCCGGCGCGGCCTGCGGCGTTGGGCTGGTGCATGCCGGCGCGGAGCAACGCCGGCAGGCGCAGGCGCAGGTGCGGCAATGGATCGAGACCGCCGACCGGCTGGGCGCGCCGCATCTGCGCGTCTTCGCCGGCAAGCTGCCGGCCGGCCACCGCGTGAGCGAGGCGATTGGCTGGGTGGCGGAGGGGCTCAAGGCCGCCTGCGACTTCGCCGGACGGCGCGGCATCATGCTCGGCCTCGAAGATCACTCCGGCATCACGCAAAACGCCGAGGTCTGCCTGGAAATTTTGCACCGCACCGCCTCGCCCTGGGCCGGCATCAATCTCGACATCACGCATTTCGTGGCGGCCTCCGCGCACGACCGTTATCGCCAGATCGAGATGTGCGCGCCTTATGCCACCAACACGCATATCCGCGACGAGTTCGACGACCGCACGCCGATTGACATGGACCGCATCGGGCGGATTTTTCAACGCGCCGGCTTCAAAGGCTATCTTTCGGTGGAATACGAACGGAACTCCGAGCGCGGAGAGGACCCGCTTACCGGCGTGCCCAAACTGATAGATAAGGTGCGGCAGCTGTGCGAAAAGTATTCCGAGGTTTGACTGGCTATTCGGCTCGGCCATTTATGCATTTGGTAAAGCGATAGGTCAGTTACGGCGCGGCAAAAAGCCTTTTCTCAAATTGCTTGCGCTGCCGCTACACACTCCCTAAAGAATTTAAAATCAGGTATTTGCGCATGACGGCAAATGAAAAATTGCCGCCATATTGCTGCCATGCGACGGCCCGCTTGATGAGCCCGCCGCACCAGTGCCCTGCTCCCCCGCCGATTTCGGTTTTTAAAACATTGCCAATCAACGGCTTACCTTTTGCGGCGGTAAGGCCGCTGGATGAATGGCTTTACGATGCCCGCCGCCGGCCAATCGGTCCTCCTTTACAGCCTTCGGCTCTGAATTGCCCGCCTTTCCGGTATTAAATGCGCGCCTGTAGTGCCCAAGACCTCTAAGTTGTTGAAATGCGGTCGCAATCGTTTTGGTCATGTAACTGCAGTTCTCAAATATGTTCCGAGCAGGAAGTGGAGGGCGAGGTATGCATAACAAAAATATGATGGGGAAACTTTGCGTAGTGGCCGGATTGGCCGCCACGTTATCCATAACCATGCCATTGCTGGCGCAGCATACGGGGCACCCGGGGATGGGCCAGGGCATGGGCCACGACATGGGTCAAGGCCAAGGGCACGTGGGCCAGGGCATGAGAAACATGGGGATGGAATCGCATCACATGACCCACAACCCGGATCAGCTGATGCGGATGCATGGCAAGACCGCATCGCAGATTCTGGCCCGAAATCAGAAACTCTCATCGCGTCTTGCGGCGCTATTGCCGCCGGGCACGGACCTGCAAGGCGCGCTGCAGGGATTTTCCAACCTGGGCCAATTCATCGCTGCGGTCCATGTCTCGCACAATCTGGGCATTCCGTTCAGCCAGTTGAAAGATAAAATGCTGGGGCCGCCGAAGATGAGCCTGGGCAAGGCGCTGCATGCGCTGCGGCCACGGGCGAATACGAAAACCGCGCTGGGGCGGGCGCATAACCAAGCGCGCACCGATCTGCGCGTCAGCGGCGCGCATAGCTAAGGCGGCCAGGCAAGATCCCTTCCCGCCGCTCGACGCGACCGGCGCTCCGCGCCGTCTGCGTCGCGGTTCCGACTGCAGCGGAGGCGCGCCTTTGGGCGCCGCCCGGGGAGGAAAACGGCTGCGCGCGGGGTAGCTCCCTGCGCGCAGCCGTCTATAGACCACACATTTTTCCCCTTCAACTTGCAGCACGTCGCCGTTCCGCGCCACCGCCTGATAGAGCACGGGGTTGACGAAAAAACCGATCAGCAGGCGTGAGATCAGGCCGGTAACGATGACGATGGCGAAGGGGCGCTGGGTATCGGAGCCGATGCCGTGCGAGAGCGCGGCCGGCAGCAGGCCGAGGCAGGCCACCAGCGCGGTCATAGCGATCGGGCGCAGGCGCAGGATGGAGGCTTCGCGCGTCGCCTGGCGAATGTCCATGCCCTCCAGCCGCAGTTTATTGATGTAAGACACCAGCACCACGCCGGTTTCCACCGATACGCCGGTCAGCGCGATCAGGCCCAGCATGGAGGAAACGCTGAACGGCGTATGCGTGAGTTTCAACGCCAGCAGCGAGCCCACCGGTACGGTCAGCACCACTCCCAGCGCCACCGCGAAGGGGAACTTGAAATTGCCATAGAGGGCGAACAGGATGAGGAAAATCAGGCCCACCGTGAGCGGACCGACGATGGATAGCTGATGCCGGGCGGCGGTGTATTCGCTGTATTCGCCGCCCCAGGTCATGTGATAGCCGGCCGGCAGCGGCACCTGACGGGCGACCGCCTTGCGAGCCTGGCCGACGGCGGTGGCCAGATCGCGGCCGCGAATGCTGTATTGCACCCCGATGTAGCGCTCGTTGTTCTCGCGGTAAATAAAGGATGCGCCGCTGCCGATATAGATATTCGCCAACTGGCGCAAGGGAATCTGCTGGCCGCCGGGAGCGCCCACCAGCAGGCTGCCGATCGCCTGCGGGCTTTGGCGGAAGCGCGGCTGCATGCGCACCACCAGATCGAAGAGCTTTTCTCCCTGGATCACCTGGGTTGCCGCCTGGCCGCCGACGGCGGCCTGCACCACCGCCTCGACGTCGGCGACATTGATGCCGTAGCGCGCGATCTGATCGCGGTTGACGTGCACAATCAGGCTGGGCTGGCCCAGCTCGCGCACCACGGTCAGGTCGGTGAAGCCGGGGATGGTGGCCAGCACATTGCGCACCGCCAGCGACTTGGCCTGCAGCACGTTCAGGTCGGGGCCGAAGATCTTCACCGCCAGCGCGCTTTTCAACCCGGTGAGGGCTTCATCCACGGCGTCTTCGGCGGGCTGGGTGTAATTGAAGATGATGCCGGGGAATTGGCGAAAGCGCCGCTGCAGCGATTCGATCAGCTCTTGTTTATTGCGGATGGGACCATGCTGCCAGACGGCATCGCCGTAGGGATGCAAGCCAACGTAGAACTCGCAGTTGAAGAATCCGGTCGAGTCGGTGCCGTCGTCGGGCCGGCCCAGCTCGGAGCCGACGACGGTGACCTGGGGATAGGACATCAGCAGCGAACGGACCTGGGGAGCGATTTTGGCCGCCGCCTGCCAGGAGATGGTGTAGGGCATGGTGGCGCGCACCCAGAGCGCGCCTTCATCCAGGTGGGGCATGAATTCGCCGCCGATCGAGGGCACCAGCAGCAGGCTGGCGGCGCACAGGGCCCCGGTGGCCAGCAGCGTGAATTTGGGGTGGTCGAGGCTCCAATCCAGACCGCGCGCGTACACCCGCTTGATCCATTCATACGGGCGGTTGACCTTTTCCTTGACGCCGCGGCGAAACCACATCGCAGCCAGCACCGGCACCAGGGTCAAAGTTAAAATCAGCGAGCCCAGCAGCGCGAAGCCCATGGTGTCGGCCATGGGGTGAAACAGCCGGCCCGAGGGCCCGCTGAGCGCGTAGATGGGCAGGTAGCCGGCGATGATCACCGCGACGGAATAGAAGATGGGCCGGTCCACATCGCGCGCCGCGGCCAGGATCACCTCGGGGAGCGAATATTCCTGGCCGGAGCGGAGGCCGAGCTCGCGGTAGATGTTTTCCATCATCACCACGGTGCCGTCAATGATGATGCCGAAATCGATGGCGCCGATGGAGAGCAGGTTGGCGGGCACGCCCTTGGCATGCAGGCAAATGAAGCCGAACAGCAGCGCCAGGGGAATGGTCAGCGCCACGATCACCGCCGCGCGCACGCTGACCAGGAAAAGGATCAGCACGATCAGCACCAGGATCATGCCGCGCAGCAGGTTGCCCTCGACCGTGGCGGTGGTGAGGTGGATCAGGTCCATGCGGTCGTAGAAGGGATGGATGCGGACGTCGGGGGGCAGCACGTGATGGTTGAGGTAGCGGGTTTCCGCCTCGACCCGCTTGAGCACCACCTGCGCCTGCTGGCCGGTGCGCATCAGGATCACGCCCTCGACCGCGTCGTTGTTGCGCATGAAGCCGTATTCGCCCAGCCGGGGCGCGTGCCCGATCGCCACCTGGGCGACGTCTTTGACCAGCACCGGCACGCCATTGGAGCTGCCCACGACGACGTCGCCGATGTCTTTGCGGTTGCGCAGCAGCCCCAGGCCGCGGACGTAATAGAACTGCCCGCCCTGGGAATAGAACCCGCCGCCGGTATTGGCATTATTGGCGGCGAGCGCGCCCAGCACCTGCGGCACGGTCAGGTGATAGCTGTAGAGCCGGGCCGGATCGAGCAGCACCTGGTATTGCATCACCGTGCCGCCGAAGCCGGAATCGTCGGCCACGCCGCGCACGGATTTATAGCCGCGCTCCAGCACCCAATCTTCGATCGTCTTCAACTGCTGGGGCGAGTGGTCGGGGCTTTCGAGCACGTAGCGATAGACCAGATCGCTGGGACTGGAGTTGGGCGAGAGCGAGGGTGTCACGCCGCTGGGCAGGGTGGCCTGCCCCATGCGGAAATAAGTGCGGTCGCGGGCGAAATAGATGTCGGTGGAGCTGCTGAAGGTCAGCGTCACGTCCGAGAGCCCGTAGAGCGAGATGGAGCGCATGGTGCGCAGGTGGGGAATGCCGTTCATCTGCAGCTCGAGCGGGACCGTGACCAGGCGCTCGACTTCTTCGGCGGCGTGCCCCGGCCACTGGGTGATGATCTCGACGATGGGGGGAGAAAGGTCGGGGTAGGCGTCAATCGGCATTTTGCGGAACGCCAGCACCCCGCCCGCCACCAGGAAGGCGCAGAGCATCAGCACCAGGAACTGGTTGCGCAGCGCGAACTGGACGATGCGGTTGATCATGGTCTTGAATGGGTCGCGGAGGCCGCGCGCGGCTCAGCGGTTCTGGGCCGCAAACTGCAAAAACAGGCTGCCGTTGCCGATGACGCGATCGCCGGCGCGCAGCCCGGAGAGAATTTCGGTCACCCCGTCCTGGCTCTCGCCGGTGGAGACCAGTTGCTCGCCAAATTTTCCCGGCGCCATTTCGCGATAGACGAAGGACTGGTTTTCGTCGTTGCGCAGCAGCGCCGCGTCGGGCACCACCAGCGCGCGCGTAATCCGGCCGGCGGCCACATCGGCGGTGACGTACATGTCTTTTTTCAACTCCAGCCGCGGATTGGCGGTGACGATGCGCACCTGCAGCGTGCGGGTGGCGGGATCAACCGCCGGGGCGATGTAGGAAATACGGCCGTGAAAGGCGCGGGCGTAAGCGTCGGAGCGGATCGTCGCCGCCTCGCCGGTTTGTATGTAAGCCAGTTGGTTTTGATAAACGTCGGCCAGCACCCAGACGGAGCGCATGTTCGAGATGCGGAAGCATTCGGTCGTGCCCGCGGCCACCACCTGCCCGGGCGATATCGAGCGCGAGACCACGATGCCGGCAATCGGCGCCCGCACCGCGATCAGCGGCGAAGCCGGCGCCCGCATGGCCTGTTGCGGGTCGGCGATGCCGAGGATGCGCAGCGCCTGCCGGCTGGCCTGCAGGTCCGCCTGGGACTGGCGCAGATCGGAATCCGCTTTTTCCATCTCTTGCAGCGCGATGGCGTGGTGGGCGTAGAGATCGTGCGCCCGGCGGTCGTTAATGCCGGCCAGCACGGCCGCATCCTGATTTTTCAAATATTGCGCCCGCAATTGGGAGTAGTTGGTGCTGTTGACGATGGCCAGCGGCTGGCCGGCGCGGACCGATTCTCCCGGCACCGCCAGCACCTGGCCCACCTGGCCGTCGAGCTGCGAGATCACGGTGGTGGTCTCGAACTGGTTGTAGCTCACCGTGCCGGTGAGGCGCAGGATGCGGGGCAGGCTGCGGGGCGCGACCGTGATGACCTGTATGTGGCCGCGCTGCACCGCCGGGACGGCAAACAATTGCGCCCGCGGCCCGCGCCCGCGGCCGGCAAAGGAAGTCATCTGGCCGGCATTGTGGCTGCAGCCAGACAGCGCCAGTGAGGCCGCCAGCGCGCCCATGGCCGCGGCGCCGCGCCGCGCCGCCGCGCCGCGAATAGGAAAGGGGATGAGAGTCATGGCAGTTTCCGCGCACCCACCGCGTTGCGCATCTGCTCTTCCGCCAGCATGGCGTTGGCCAGCGCCTGGCGATAGGACAATTGCACGTTACGGTAGCTGCGCTCCGCATCGAGAAAATTCAGCAGGCTGACCGCGCCCTTCTGGTAGGCGTAGGTGCTGATCGCGAGCGACTGGCGCGCCGCCTGGAGATATCCGGCCTGATAGAGCCGCACCACCTGGTTGCTGCTGCGCAGCGTCGCCCAGGCGTTGCGCACGTCCGCCAGCACCTGATCGCCCACCGCTTCCGCGGCCTGGCGGGCCTGGCCGATGGCCAGCCGGGTGCGCGCGATCTCACCCTGGTTGCGGTTGAAAACCGGCAATCCGATGCTGGCGGTAAAGCCGGCCTCGTTGAGCCCGCCGGTGTGGGTGTAAGCCGCGCTTTCGGTGACGTCCTGCCGGGCATCGGCGCGCGCCAGCCCATACTGCGCCTGGGCGGCGGGAACGCCGGCCAGCGCCGCCAGGTAGTCGGGACGCCGCTTCAGCGCCAGCGCCTCCAGATCGGCCCGGCCGGCGGTGATGGGCGTCGCCGCCAGTTGGCCCACCACGCTGAAGCCGCGCGCCAGAGTATTTTCGCCCAGCAGTTGCCGCAGCCCGGCACGCGCCTGCGCCTGCGCCAGCTCCGCCGCCGAAACGTCGGTCTGGAACTGCAACTGCTGCAGCTTGATCTTGAGATAGTCGCCTTCGCTGATCTGGCCGGCGCGGTAACGGCTGCGGCTGATGGCGAGCGTGCGCTCGAAACTGCTCAAATCGCGCTGCGCGAACTGGAGCGACGACTGCGCCAGCAGCGCGGCGATGAACTGCTGCGCCACGGCATAGGCCAGGCCGCGGCGGGCGTCGAGATAGCTTTCCCGCACCACCCGGGTGGCGGTGCGGGCGGCGGCCAGACGGTGCTGGCGCTTGCGGCCCCGCTCCCAGAGATAGCTCACGCCCAGGTCGAATTCCTGGGTGTTGTTGAGGAAATCGCTGGTGAAGTGGCTGGGGCTGAACAGCGGCACATAGAGCGCCTGAAAATTCAATTGCGGGTTGGGACGCAGATTGGCGGTGATTTCTTCCGCCCGGCTCTGCGCCACGTTACTGTAAGCCGCCAGCAGCGCCGGATTGTGCGTGAGCGCCAGTTGAATCGCCTGGGCGAGACTGATGCGCGCCGGCCGCTGCGCCGCCGCCGTCGCGGCCAGCCCAAAGCCGGCCAGAAGCAGGCCGGCCAGCACCGGAAAAAGAGCATTACGCCTGAAACATGCCACTGAAAATACCGCCTGGCGCGCCGGAAAAACCCCGGCGCAACCCTAGTTGCCGGGTTGCAGAAAAAAACGCCCAGAAAACGCCCAAGCTAGAGCAGGACCGGCGGCGGGCGGCGGAATAGCGAATAGGCAAGCGCCGGATTGGGGCGCCAACGGGCGGGCAGCAGGCACAGGCGCTCATAGCGGCGGCGGGGCAGCGCTTGCACCGTGACGACCGGCGCCGCCGCCGCGCTATGACTGGCATGACATAACATGCATGGCGTGGAACTGCGGCTGACCACGTTGAGCGTGGCGTGCACCGCCTCATGGCCGGCCAGCAGCAGCAGCAGCCCGCTAGCCAGCACGGCGATGCCCCGCAGGCAGCTCCGCAATCCGCGCGGGCGCGGCAGCCGGCCGCTCGCCGGCTTCCATCGCCGGAATCCCAGCCCCGAGATGTACCGCTTCTGTTCCACACTGACCCTTAGCCCTGTGACGCAGCCTGCCGCCGGGCGGTTACATTGAAATAAGTTCCCGCCGGTTTTTGAAGCTTGGCCGATTATAACAAGCGAAGCCGTCCGGCAGGTATTGCCCGGGCACGAGCCGCCGCGCTTTCGTCGCCCACGGTCGTCTTGCCGGCAAACCGCCGGCTGGCCGCTTTCTGGCAGTTGGCTGGAGGTTGAGGCTTTATGCTGGTGGCATGCCCGCGCAGGCCATGGCCCTCCCCGCCGGCGCGCTCGTCGTGCTCATCGGCGCCGCCGGCGCGGGAAAATCCAGTTTCGCCCGCCGCCATTTCCCAGCCACCGCGGTGCTTTCCTCCGACGCTTTCCGGGCCATGCTCGCCGACGATGAAGACAATCAGGCCGCCAGCGCCGATGCCTTCGCGTTGCTATACCAGGCGGCGCGCATGCGGCTGCGCCGGCGCCGGCTGACGGTGATTGACGCCACCAGCGTGCGCCGCCGCGCCCGCCGCCCGCTAATCAAGCTGGCCGGCGAGCTGCGCGCCCCGGCGGTGGCCATCGTCTTCAATCTTTCCGAACGCTTGTGCCAGTCGCGCAACCGCCGCCGCGGACGCATTGTGCCCCGCGCCGTTCTGCACCGCCAGGCGGAAGCCCTGCGCACATCGCTGGCAGGATTGCGCGAGGAAGGTTTCGCGCACGTCTGGGTGCTGGCCAGCGCGGCCGAGGTCAACCGCGTTTCGGTGAGGTTTAATGACTTGCGTTTCCGGCGATCAGGATTATACTCATCCAACCATGCCCGGGGAAGCGCGGAACTGTAACCTCGAGTCGCCTCCAACCCTAAGCCGGCCGGCGGCGGCGAAGATTCTGATATTGGCCAGCCTGATATTCATGCCGGCCATCGCCGTCCGCGCCCAAACGGCGGCGCGCCCGACGCCAGCGGCGGCGCAAACGGGCGTCCCGGTCAGAGTTGGCAATTCCACCACCGGCGATACCGCGCCCGCGCCTCGCGCCCCTGCAGCGACCGCGTCCCTGCGCGTCATTTTCCTCAATGGCCTGACGCCGCGGTTGCCGCCCTCCTTCGGCGTGCCGGAGACCGATCGGCGGCGGGCGCGCCGCGGCGATCCGCAGGCTCAATACCGCCTGGCGGTGGACAATTATCGCCGCCGTCCGCCCGAGTTGAGACGCGCCGCGCGTTGGGCCCGGCGCTCCGCGCAGCAGGGTTATGCCGCGGCCGAGTACCTGCTGGCCGGGCTGTACAGCGGCGGGGAGGGAGTGCCGCGCGACCTGGTGCGCGCCTACCGCTGGGCGTCGCGGACGGAATTCGACGCTGCCCGGCCGGCTTACGTGCTGGGCTGCAACGGGCGCTACCGGCTGATCGCGCACTGGCCGCCCAGCGATGCGCTGGATGCCGGCGCCTCAGCCACCGGGCTGCGGCTGCCCGCCTCGCCTCGGCTGGCGCGCGCCGCCCATGCCTTGCGTATTGCCATTGCCCGCCGGCTCACACCCGCGCAACGGGCGCGCGCGCGGCGCCCGCCGGCAGCCCTGAACGCAAAATAATCATCCAAAAACGAGAAAATAGTGGGCATTAATTATTGCCTGCACTTGCTCTGCCGAGGATGATGAATGGCCGATGCGCTCGGCGTCGCCCGCGGCACGATGGATGAGGTGGCAGGCGGCGGAGCAACGGCGGGCAGCGCGGCCGCCGGGCAGCCATAGTTTTTTTGCGGAGGCGCCGATGCGTAGAGCCAGTCTTTGGCTTTTAATCTTATTGGCCTTGGCCGAGGCCTTCATTGCCGGCTATCCGGTTTGGGTTCTTCGGCCCTTCATCTCCCAGCCGCCGCGGTCTTTGGCACTGGCGATGGCGCTGCGCAATATCGGCGCCTGGGCAACGCTGCCGGGCCTGGCCGTGATCGCAGTTTGCGCCGTGGCGCTGCTGCGGCCGCGGCGCCGGGACGCAGATGGCGGCGCCTCCATTTCACGCCGCCGGCGCCGCCGGGCGACAGCCATAGCCGCGACGGCCGGGCTGCTGCTGGGCGGATTGGCCGCATGGATCGCGAACGTGGATTATTTTCAGTGGCTATTTCACCCCGACCACGATGTCCGCGCCGTTGCCATCGCCCAAGCGCAGTGGCCAGCCGGCGCGATGGTGCTCGATGTCAACTTCGGCGGCCAGGCACGCGCGTATCCCATTCGCGAGCTGGGCTACTACCATGTGGTCAATGACCGCTTGGGCGGCGAGCCGATCGTGGCCACGTATTGAACGCTCTGTCACACCGGTCTGGTGTGGAGCAGGCAAGTGGCGGGGCGGAGGCTGCATTTTTATTTAGCCGGCATCAATGATGAAAACTTTATCATGCGCGACCGCGAGACCGGCAGTTGGTGGCAGCAGGTTTCGGGGCGCGCCATTGCCGGCCCGCTGCGCGGCGCGCGCCTGCGCCTGCTGAGCAGCGAGGAAATCAGCTTCGGCCTGTGGCGCCGCGAATACCCCTGGGGCACCGTGCTGGCGCCTTTGGCCGCCGACCGCAAGCATTACGTCCGCGCCGGCTGGGTCCAGCGCTATCACAAATATCCGGTGGTGGTGCCGCTGCCCCAGGGGCCGCTCAAGGGCCGGACGCTGGTGGTGGGCGTGACGCTTGCCGGCCAAAGCGTCGCTTATCCATACGCGCAGGTCGCAAGCGAAGGGTTGATCCTGGACCGGCTCGGCGGCAAGCCCATCTTGATTGCCCTGGGCCCCGACCGCCGCAGCGTGCGTGTCTTCGTTCGCGGCGAGCAGGGATTGCCGCCGGAGGCTTCCTTCTTCAAGGAATTAGCGCCGGCGACGCGCGCTGCAACGGCCAGCGCCAAACCTGCGGCGAAACCGGCCTCAGGCACGGCAGCGCTTCCATCCCGGCCTGGCGCGACGCCGCGGGCTGGAGCCACCGTTGCCAGCGCCGCCGCGCTCCCGCCCCCGGCCAAGCCAAATGCTCCGCCGGCGCGGCCCGGCAAACCCGGCGCGAAAACCCCACGCCCCTTCACGCTTGCTCCCTGGAACATGATCGATGCCGCAACCGGCAGCCGCTGGAACTTCCGCGGCTGTGCCGTTGACGGCAAAGAAAAGGGCAGGTGCCTGCCCATCCTGCCAAGCCTGACGGAAGACTGGTTCAATTGGCATCGTTACCGGCCGCAATCGCGGATCTGGTCCATCGGCCTGCGGCGGTAAGGGACAAACAAGAATGCGGCTCGGCCGCTTTTTCAGTTAACGATCGAGTTGGCTGGCGCAAAACAGGTCAGCGGGGCGGCGCTTATCGTTTCCACCCCCAATGAATTTTGCGCGGCAGCAGGTAAGTAAAGCCGGCGAAGACTTCCCAGCGCGTCGAGGTGCGGGTCAGTCCATGATCGAACCCGGTATCGAAGACCAGGTTGGGGCGGGCATTGTAATTGACCGCCCATAAGTTGCCCACTGCGCTGCCGCGCAGAAACGGCTGGCTGAAATGCCAGATTTCGCCCGCAATCCCGAATTTGCCGGCCAACGGATGCGAAATCGAGAGCGTCTGGCCGAACTGCGCGCGCCGCACCGGACCGTTGACCACTTCATCGAAGATATAGTTCGTGTCGTAATGAAAGCCCTTCACATCGGCGCTGATCAGCAGCAGGGCTGATTGCTTGAAGCTGCCAATATCGAGATCGGGCGCGCTGCCGTTATAGACGCGCCCGAAATAACTGAGCGCAATCACCGGCCGCGCGCCATGGCCCGGGGACACAATCGCCTGCACTCCCAAATCCAGGTCGCCCGCGCCTTGCGCCGGCGGGCCGGCGCCACGGGAGCGCGCGAACGGCTCCGACGAGGCGAGCAGTTGCAGCCGCCGCGTTGCGGCAAACCTGACGACCTCGTTGAAGCTGGTCTGCGATTGGAGTCCGGGCGAATGCCAGCCGCTCAAGCTGCCGCTTTCAAATTGCAGATAGCCCACCGGCGTAAGCGCCGCTGGGGTCGAAACGGTGGGCCGGCCGGGATTCGCCTCCGGCACGGACGCCGGCGCCGCGGATGATGCCGCCGCTGGCGGCGTTCCCGAGGGCTGTTGTCCCCGGCAGCCGGCCGGCGCGGCGATCAGTGCGATCAGCAGCGTGAAAGAGCCGCCTCGCATGGCTCGAACCGCCCTCCTCAGCTTGATCTTAATTGCGATAGGCCTGCATTATGCCGGCCCAGCCGTTGGATAGGCTCCCGGCAAGAACCAGCACCAGATCAGCGGCTGGGCTGCGGACACAGACGAAGTAAATTTTCAACTGAACCGGTATAATGGCGCGCCCTGAGAGATTCGAACTCCCGACCTTCTGGTTCGTAGCCAGACGCTCTATCCAGCTGAGCTAAGGGCGCGAGGCAGGCGGCGACCGCGCCGACGGCCGTCAAGTCCATATTATAGCCGAGCCTGCGCCTGGCTCGGGAGGGGGCGGTCCCTGGAGTGATGGCACAGCCGCCATCCACGCACAGCATGAATACCCGTTCCCGAATAGAACTGCTTCCCGACCCGCCGTTAACGCTTTTGGGCTTCAAAAATTCGGCCAAGGTAGGCAAAGGCTTACGTGAACTTAGCGGGAGCGGTGACATTCCGCAAAACGTTTTACGAATGCTTGGACCAGCTTCAAGCGGATCTGGATCACTACCTGCAGTTCTATAACCGGGAGCGATCGCATCAGGGGATAACGTACTCTATTTTTCGCACATTTGAATAGGCCTGAGCTGGTTTGGTACAAAAACAGGGCTGGCGCCGCTGAATGAGAGCGGCGCCAGCAATTAACCAGCACAGGAGACCAGCATGGCGCAA
>JAJYIU010000053.1 GCA_021789895.1 Acidobacteriota bacterium
CGAAGGGAGAAGCGAGCAGAGCGAGGCGGGAGGCGCGAGGCAACCGCAGTGTACATGGACGTACATGAGGATTGCCGAGCGACGAACCAACGAAGCTATGCGACGCTTATCGCTTCGCCCAGCATCCGGGCTTTGGTTCCCGGCCGGAGACTTCATGCCGGCGGTGGGCCGGCGGCTATTCCGCCTTATGGAGGTATTTGATATTGGATTTATAAATCATCAGATTCGGGTGGCCTTCGCGGTTCAGCTTGATGCAATGCCGGTCGTACCACTCGATCACGCCGGCAACCTGTTCGCCGTCGCGCAGCACCACCACCATTGGGGTTTTGGCCTGCATTTGCTTCAAGTAATAAAAATTTTCCGCGTTGGTCTGGTCGGGCGGGACCGGCTTGCGCAGCGGGCGCGCGGCCGCGGCCGCTCCATTGCTCGGCGCCGCGGGACTGGCCGCCGCCGGACGCGTCTTGGCGGCCTGCTCGCGCGCAATCTGCTCGCGAATCTCGGATAGCGACGGGCGGATGAGTTTACGGTTCGTGAGCACCTCGGCTTCGGGGCCGCGGCGGTTGCCAGTTTCACTTGCGGTGGCCATTGTAATTTTCCCCTTCGATTGAAGGTTTAACGCTCCCAAATGCTACAACCTTCAGGCCCCGGCCGCAGCCATTCTGACCCGCAAAGCCCAAGCATCCCAAGCCAGCGTGCGGTGAAGGTTGCGACGTAGACCCCGGAGCAGGCGATCCAACTGCTCTACCGCCAGTTCCAGTTGCTCCCAACTTATCTCCCGGGCCCAGCCTGAGAGCCGCTCCCGGGAATCGCTATTCTGAATCGCGGACGAGCGTCCGGATTTCAGATACAGCAGATCTTGCAACACACTATATAGAATTTCCGCCGTGATTTCAATCTCTTCCTTGCTCAAGCGCAGATTCTCCGTGAGCGGAAAGAGGCGGTCATAATGACTCGTCATGAGCGTGGCCTGCAGCAGTTGGAATAAGGTTTGCCGCCGGGCCCGCCAATCCGCCAGATCCAGGCTCAGCGCCCGTCCCGGCGCGCCTTGCGCCAGGCGCAGCAGCATATGACGGTCGTCAGCTCGTACTTCCGGCCGCCGGGTGGCGAGCCATTCGGCCATTACCGGCTCCGGCTGCGGCGGCAATGGAATCGCCAGGCAGCGCGAGCGCACTGTCGGGAGCAGCTCCGCCGGCTGCACCGCCAGCAGCGCCAGGGTAGCGTCCGGGGGCGGCTCTTCCAGCAGCTTCAGCAGAGCATTCTGGACCATCCAGCGCGCCTGATCGAAGCCGGGCACGATCAGCATCCAGTGCCGTCCGGGGTCGGGGCGCAGATAGGCCAATCGCGCGATCTCCCGCGCCTGCGCCATCGAGAGAAAATCGCCATCGGGGGGGAAGTACAAAATCTGCGGATGCAGCCGCACCTGCAGCGGCGCGGCTTCCTTCGCGCGCGTGCGCACCTGCTCCTGGCGATAGCTGAGCGCCTGTTCCAGTTGCGCCTGCACCGCGTCCCAACCGGCGAACTCGCGGCAGCTCAGGCAAGCGCCGCAGAAATCGCCCGGGGCGGGAGGCTGCCGGCAGTTCAACGCCAGCCCCAAAGCCAGCGCGCTGGTCGTCTTGCCGACGCCGGGCGGGCCGCTCAGCAACAAAGTGCGATTGCGCTCCGCCCCGGCCGCCAGGCCGGCCAGTTGCTCGCGCACGGCGGGCGGCAGCAGGATGTCACTCCAGCTCATGACGTCTTGCGAAACGCCAGCGGCTGGCGCCCGGCCATCGCCCGCGCGACTTCATGCCAAATCCGCTCCGCGACTTCCAGTTCCGGGGCGGCGGTTTCGATCAGGCGGCAGCGCTCGGGCTCGAGCCGCGCCAGGTTGTGGTAAGCGGCGCGCACGCGCTCGAAGAACGCCGCACCTTCCGCCTCAAAGCGGCCCTCGCTGGAGCCGGCGCGATGCAGCCGCTTCCGGGCGCGCTCCAGGCTGAGGCGGGGCTCGACATCGAGGATCAGCGTCAGGTCGGGGCGGCAGCCGGGGCAGAGCAGTTCGTGCAAGGTCAGAATGGTGGCTCGCGCGACCCCCCGGCCCGCGCCCTGGTAGGCCAGCGATGCATCCGTAAACCGGTCACAGAGCACCCATTCGCCCCGCCGGCGGGCCGGCTGGATGACGCGTTCACAGTTTTGCGCCCGCGCGGCGAACATCATGGCCAGCTCCGCTTGCGGCACGATCGGCTCGGGCGAGGGTTCCAACAGCAGTTGCCGTAATTGATTGCCCAGCGCCGTTCCTCCGGGTTCGCGCGTTTCCGTAACGGCCTCGCCTGCCGCCCGAAGCCGCTCCGCCAGATAATGGAGCTGGGTGGTTTTGCCGCTGCCATCCACGCCTTCAAACGTGATGAAGGGTCCCAAGGCTTGCACGCCTGTCATGGTAGCAGTTCCATTCCCGGGCTTGCATCGGGGAAGCCGCCGCGGCGGCGAGCCGGCGCAATCAGGTCCAGGCTAGACTGTCTTTGCATGAACTTCGCCGAGAACCTGGCGCGGGTGCGCGAGCGCATGGCCGCCGCCTGCGCCCGCTCGGGACGGGCGGAAAATTCGGCGCGGCTGATGGCGGTGACCAAGACCCAGCCGGCGGAGCGCATTCGCGAGGCGCTCGAACTAGGTTTGCGGCTGTTGGGCGAGAATCGCGTGCAGGAAGCCGAAACCAAGCGGCCCGCGCTGGCCGGGTATGCAGCCGAATGGCATCTGATCGGGCCGCTGCAGGCGAACAAAGCGGCCCGGGCGCTGGCGCTGTTTCAGGCGGTGCAGTCGCTCGATCGCAGCGAGTTGGCGCGGCGGCTGGACCGCCTGGCGGGCGAGCGCCATCTGCGGCCGGCGGTGCTGCTCGAGATCAACCTCGGACGCGAGGCGCAGAAATCCGGCATCCTGCCCGAAGCCGCCGCCGGGCTGGCCGCGGCCGTGCTGGCCTGTCCGAATCTGGAATTGCGCGGCCTGATGGCGATTCCTCCCGCCGCGGACCGGCCGGAAGCGCAGCGGCCGTATTTCGCCGCGCTGCGCGAGCTGGCCGGCCGCCTGCGCCATGAACTGGCGCTGGAGGCCGCGCCCGCCTGGGAGCTTTCGATGGGGATGTCGCAGGATTACGAGATCGCGATCGAAGAGGGCGCCACCCTGGTGCGCCTGGGCGCGGCGCTGTTCGGCGCGCGCCCGCCGCAGCGGCTTTAAGCGTCAGTTATAAAAAGACCACGGTCTGAATGCCGCTGATCTCGAACGATTTGCGGCAGCGCGGGTTGAGGCAGTGGACCTTGTCGTCGCGCCGCACCAGATACGACTGGGCTTTGGCGAATCGCGCCCGGTCATCGGCATCGGCGCGCGCCGGCAGCGCCGCCTTTTTCCGCCGCTCGATCCACATCAGCGCGTATTCATTGCCCTGGCGGCAGTGCGGACACACTAACTGCGCCGGCTTGGGCCGCGGCGTCTCGTCGAAGAAATCCCGTTCCTGCAGTTGCATTCGTTTTTCCGCCTCTCAGGCGCGCACGTGCAGCCAGTTTTCCGGCTCCGGCAGAATCTCGGCGGCGCGCGCCGCCAGCCGGCGGGCAAGCTCGTAATACGGCTTTGCGGCGGGCGCCTGGGGGCCCTCCGCCGCCGGCGGATGTCCCTGATCGCCGCCGGCGCGCACCTGCGGATCGAGCGGCAGGGCGCCCAGAAATGGAGTTTGAAACTCCGCCGCCATTCGCTCGCCGCCGCCGTGGCTGAAAATATCCACGCTCTCCCGGCAGTGCGGGCAAACGAAAGAGCCCATGTTCTCCACCAGGCCCAGCACCTCGATATTGAGGTAACGGAACATATTCAGCGCCTTCCGCCCGTCTTCCAGCGACACGTCCGAAGGCGTCGTCACCACCACCGCTCCGGTCAAGGCGGTGGTTTGCGCCAGCGTCAGCGCGACGTCGCCGGTTCCCGGCGGCAGGTCAATCAGCAGATAATCGAGCTCGCCCCAGGCCACCTGGCGCAAAAACTGCTGCACGGCGCTATGCAGCATCGGCCCGCGCCAGATGACCGGCTTGTCGCCGGGATTGAGAAATCCCATCGAGATCAGCCGCACGCCATATTGCGACAGCGGTTCGATGCGGTTGCCGCCCACCACGCGCGGCATCTGGTTGATGCCCATCATGCGCGGCACGTTGGGGCCGTACACGTCGGCGTCCATGAGCCCCACCGCCGCGCCCTGCTCGGCGAGCGCAATCGCCAGGTTGACGGATACCGTGGTTTTGCCCACTCCGCCCTTGCCGCTGCCGATGGCGATAATGTGCCTCACGCCCGGCACGCCGATTTTTTCCGCCGCCGGGGGCTGCGCTCCGGCGGCGCGCGGCGGCTCGTGCTTCAACTCCACGCCGGTGACTCCCGGCAGCGCCAGCAGCACCCGTTTGATCTCCGCTTCCAGATGGCGGCGGGCGGCCTCGGCGGGAGGCGAGGGGCGCAAGGTCAGATAAATCGTGCCTTGCTTGTAAGCCAGATCGTGCACCAGGTGAAGGCTGACCAGGTCGCGATCCAGATCGGGTGATTTGACCTCGCCTAACGCGGCAAGAATCGCTTCCGTGCCTGGAGCTTCGCCCATATGCCTTTATTATACGAGACAGGCACTGCCGCGCCGACGCGCCTGGTGCGCGGCGAACCCGGCCGGATCGCATGATTCTCGTCGTCAGCCTCAATCCCGCCGTCGATAAGTACTTGCGCCTCGACCGCCTGCGCCTGGGCGATTACCAGCAAGTGCAGGAAGTGGTGACCTCGGCCGGCGGCAAGGGCATCAATGTCGCCGGTGTGATTCGCGAGCTGGGCGAAGAAGTCGTTTTGCTCGGCTTCTTTGGCGGCTATACCGGCGATTTTCTGCTGGCGGAATTGGAAAAAGAAGGCGTGCAGGCGGTCGCCGTGCGCGTCACCCCGCCCACCCGCGTCGCCTTTGTCGTGGTTGAAGAGGCGGAGGGCCGCGAGACTGAAATCGTCGAGCCGGGGGCGGCCTTCACCCCGGCCGAACTCGGCCGCCTGCGCGCCCAGCTGGCGCGCTATAGCCGCGAGGCGCGCATGGTGGTGCTCTCCGGCAGCGTTCCCGTGGACGCCGATGCAGACATCTACGCCCAACTGCTGGCCGATTGCGCCCCGGCGGCGCCGGCTTTGCTCGACACCGGATACCCCTGGCTCGGCGCCGGCCTGCGCGGCCCGCGTCCCCCCGACTTCATCAAGCCCAACCGGCGCGAAGCCCGCCAACTGCTGGGCCGCGAGCTGGCGGCGCCCGCCGATTTTCACGCCGCGCTCGACCGGCTTGCCGGCGACGTGGCCTCACCCCTGATCTCCGACGGCCCGCGCGGCCTCTACGCCCGCCACGCCGGCATCGGCTGGCATGCCTGCCCGCCCGCGCTGGAGGTGGTCAACTCGGTCGGCTCCGGCGACGCCGCCGTGGCCGGCCTCGCCGTCGGCCTCGCGCGCGGCCTGGAATTTTCCGCAGCGCTGCGCCTGGCCACCGCCTGCGGCGCGGCTAACGTGCTGACCAAGGAGTGCGCCCAGGTCCGCCGCGCCGACGTCGAACGGCTGCTGCCGCAGGTTGAATTAAAACAGTATTCAGAATAAAAGTTACAGATCAAGTTCGGCTTTTCGCACCAAGCTTACGCGCCTTAACGGGAAGTTATAAACCTTATTGCCGCTCCATCGCCGCCATCCTCCCGCTGGCATGTCGCCGATTACTTAGAAGCAGGCTTCCAGTGGAAGTAAAATCCATTAAGATGGCAGCCAGGAGGATTTCAGCATGAACGGATTGTTTCTCGCCGGCCGTATTCTGCTGGGCGGTTTTTTCCTGATCAGCGGTCTCAAGCATTTCACGCAATTGAAAATGATGACCGGCTACGCCGCCTCCAAAAAGGTGCCCGCGCCCGCCGCCGCAATTGCCGGCAGCGGCATCTTGATCGTGCTTGGCGGCGCCAGCCTGATCCTGGGGCTCTGGCCGCAAATCGGCGCCTTGCTGATCGTCGTCTTTCTCGTGTCGGTGACCCCAGCCATGCATAATTTCTGGACGGTTGCCGACCCGCAGCAGCGCATGGGCGAAATGATCAACTTCATGAAAAATATGGCGCTGCTGGGCGCCAGCCTCATCCTGCTATCGGGCGTCTGCGGCTGGCCATTGAGCCTGGGACATTGAGAATCTGAGCTTTATCAGCCCGTGCCCGGCGGCATCTAATGATGGAGGGGATTGCTGGCCAGCATGGGTTCCTTGACCGAATATCGCCGGCGCCGCCACTTTGATCGCACTCCGGAACCGGCCGGCGGCCCGGCGGTAGCGAGCGCGGCCGCGCGCCCGGGCAAGGCGCGGCGGACTTCGCCGAATCCCGCCGGATTGCGCCTCCAGGCGGCGCCATTCCGGCGCCGCTTCTCCGTGCAGCAGCACCATGCCACCCGGCTCCACTACGACCTGCGGCTGGAAATGGACGGGGTTTTGAAAAGCTGGGCCGTGCCCAAGGGCCCCACGCTCGATCCCGACGTCCGCCGCCTGGCCATGCAAACCGAAGACCATCCGCTCGAATATCTCCAATTCGAAGGCGTCATTCCCGAAGGCAGCTATGGCGCCGGCGATGTGATCGTCTGGGACCTGGGCAAATACGAGTGCATCGGCCCCACGCCGCCGGTGCAGCAGCTCGAGCGCGGCAACCTCAAAATTCGCTTTCAGGGAAAAAAGCTGCGCGGCGAATTTGCCCTGGTACACATGCACGCGCAGCCCGAAGGCCGCGATAACCAGTGGCTGCTGATTAAAAAACACGATCGCGACGCCGTTTACGGCGATCGGGCGGAAAAGCATCCCGGTTCGGTGCTGCGCGGGCTGCGGGTGAAGCCTCGCGCGCGCGGCGCCGCCGCCTCGAACCGCAGCTTACGCCGCCGGCGCAGACCGGCCGCCGCCAGGAAGCCCCCGGGCAGAGCCGAGTTGGAGCCGGCGGCCGGCGCCTCGCATGTCGCCGCCACCACCGCCGTGCTCGAAGCGGCCAACGCAATGCCGCCGGCGGCGCGCTCGCCCCTGCCGGAGCAAGCCGGGCCGGCCGCCATGCCCGCGGAGTTGAAGCCCATGCTGGCGGCGCTTTCCGAACAGGTGTTTTCCTCGCCCGATTGGCAATACGAAATCAAGTGGGATGGCGTCCGCTGCCTGGCCCGGATCGAGGCCGGGCAGGCGCGGCTCTATTCCCGCAGCCGGCGCGAAATGACCGCGGTCTATCCCGAACTGCGCGGCTTGCCCGGCGCCTTCGACGCGACTTCCGCCTGGCTCGACGGCGAAATCGTCGCGCTCGATGCCGGCGGCCGCAGCAGCTTTCACGATTTGCAGCAGCGCATGAACTTGTCGAGCGAAGCCGGCATCCAGGCCGCGCGGCTGAAATTCCCGGTGACGTTGTACCTTTTCGACCTCCTTTACCTTGATGGCTACCGCCTGCTGCGCGTCCCGCTGCGCGAACGCCGCAAGCTGCTGCGCGAGCGCCTGCGCACCAGCGAAGCGATTCGCTACTCCGACGCGGTGCTGGGCGAGGGCGAGCGCCTTTTCAGCCTGGCGCGCGAGCGCAAACTCGAAGGCATCATTGCCAAGCGCCTGGATTCCGTCTATGCGCCCGGCGCGCGCTCGCGCGACTGGCTGAAGTTCAAGCTGGCGCACACCCAGGAAGCGGTGATCCTCGGCTATACCGATCCCCGCGGCGCGCGCGAGCACTTCGGCTCGCTGCTGCTGGGCGTGTACGAGTCCCGGCTGCGAGGCTTCCTCTACATCGGCCGCGTCGGCGCCGGCTTCGACCGGAAGGAGCTGGCGCGGCTGAAAGCGCGCCTGCACGAGGTAAGCGGGCCGGAAGCGGTGATCCGCGGCGCCCCGCGGCTGGGTGCGGTGCATTGGACCCGCCCCGAACTGGTGGTCGAGGTGCGCTTCAATCAGTGGACGCCCGAGGGCCGCCTGCGCGCCCCGGTGTACCTGGGCCTGCGCGAAGATAAGCCGCCGCGGGAAACCATTCGCGAATCGGCTTCCCCGGCCGCGCCCCGCGCCTGAACCCGCCATGAAAACCGGCCGCCATGCTTCCTCCGCTCCCGCCCGCCGCGGCGGTCTGGATTGGCCCGCCGATGCGGGGGAAGCCCTGGCTGAAGTGGATGGCCGCGGGGTCAAGCTGACCCATTTGCAAAAGATCTACTTCCCCCACGACGGCTACCGCAAGCGCGACCTGCTGGATTTCTACCACGACATTGCCGGCTTTTTGGTGCCGCATCTGCGCGGCCGCCCCTACTCCATGCTGCGTTATCCCGAGGGCATTCGAGGGCCGTCGTTTTTTCAGAAAAACGCCGGGCCGCGCCTGCCGGAATGGATCGCGAGCGTGGAAGTGGCCAGCGAGAATCAGCGTGGCAACATCCGGTTTGTGCTTTGCGACGACGCGCCAACGCTGCTGTACCTGGTCAATCTGGGCTGTATTGATCATCACGTCTGGATGAGCCGCGCCGGCACTCCCAAGCAGCCCGATTTCGTGCTGCTCGATCTCGATCCCGGGCCGCGCGCCGGCTTTGGCCGGGTGGTGCAGGTGGCGCAGGCGATCCGCGGGGTGCTGGAAGAATTTGAAATCCGCGCCTGCCTGAAAACCTCCGGCGCCACCGGGCTGCACATCCTGATTCCGCTGGCGCCGGGCCATAGTTACCGCCAATCGGCCGATTTTGCCGCCCTCATCATGCGCCTGGCGGGCGAGCGCGTGCCCGGCCTGGTGACCGAGGTCTGGCAGGTGCGCCGCCGCCCCGCCGGCCGGGTGTACATGGATTTCCGCCAAAATGCCTACGGCAAAACCATCCCGCCGCCCTATGCCGTGCGCCCGCGCGACGGCGCCCCGGTGTCCACGCCCCTGGCCTGGCGCGAGCTGTCGCCCCGCCTCGATCCCGCCGCCTTTACCCTCCGCACCCTCGGCCGCCGCCTCGACCGCTACGGCGATCTGATGTCCGATGTCCTGCCGGGACACGCTCCCCAAAGCCTCGCCCGCATCCTCGAGCGCATGGAGCCCGCCCTGCGCCGGCAACGCTCCGCCTGAGGTATGATTGAGCTTCGCTGCCCAATCTGAATTCTGCGGCTGCCGGTCACCGGAGCCGCCCTTGACGGCTGCCGCCGCCCCGCACCCCCTTGCCTCTGCCGATCGAAATCTTCCTGTATAACACCCTTACCCGCGCGCAGGTACCCTTGCGTCCGGCCGAAGACAGCCGCCTGCGCATGTACACCTGCGGGCTTACCGTTTACGACTACGGCCACATCGGCAACTACCGCACCTTCGTCGCGGTGGATATTCTGCAGCGTTTTCTCGAAAGCGAAGGCTACCAGCTCGAATCCGTCCTCAACCTGACCGACATTGACGACAAGATGATCGAGCGGGCGCAGCGCGCCGGCCGCAGCGTGCGCGAGCACGCCGAAATCTTTGCCCGGGCCTTCGCCGCCGACATGGAATTCCTCGGCCTGCGCCGCCCCAACCACCTGGTGCGGGCCACCGATTTCATACCCGACATGATTGCCTGGATCGAGCGCCTGGTCGCCTCCGGTCATGCCTACGCCAGCCAGGGCTCGGTCTATTTCCGCGTCGCCAGCTTTCCCGCCTATGGCAAGCTCTCGGGCAAGCCGCTGGCCGAGCTGCAAAGCGGGGCGCGGGTGGATAGCGACCAGTACGAAAAGGAAGAAGCCCGCGATTTCGTGCTCTGGAAGGCGCATAAGCCGGGCGAGCCCGCCTGGGACAGCCCCTGGGGGCCGGGCCGCCCGGGCTGGCATATCGAATGCTCGGTCATGTCCATGAAGCTGCTGGGCGAGAGCTTCGATCTCCACGCTGGCGGCGCCGACCTGATCTTTCCCCACCACGAAAACGAAATCGCCCAGTCGGAGGCGGTGACCGGTCGCACCTTCGTCCGCAACTGGTTCCACGTCGAGTTTCTGCTGGTCAACGGCGAAAAGATGTCCAAGTCGCTGGGCAACTACTATACCCTTCGCGACCTGGCCGCGCAGGGCTTTCACGCCAGCGGCATACGTTATCTGCTCGCCTCCGTGCCCCATCGCCGGCAGTTGAATTTCACCCTGGAAGGGCTGCGCCAGGCCGAATCGGCGGTCGAGCGCCTGCGCGCCTTCCGCGACCGGCTGCGCCGCGCGGCGCTGGGGCCCGGCGCGAACCCGGATCTGGAGGCGGCCATCGCCTCCGCCGAGCTCCGCTTCCGCGGCAGCCTGGCCGAAAACCTGAATACCGCCGGCGCCCTGGCCGCCATTTTCGACCTGTTGCGGTCGGCCAACCAGGCGCTCGACCGCGAGGCCCTGTTTGTGCCCGAACGCGAGGCGATCGAGCGGCTGCTGTCCCGCTTCGATTCCATCTTCGGCGTCGTCGAAACCGACGACCGCGCCCGCCTCGAAAGCTATGGCGATGGCTCGCCATCCGCCGGTTCCACCCTCGCCGACGAGGCGGTGGAGCGGCTGCTGGCCGAGCGGGGCGCCGCCCGGCGCGACCGCAACTTCGCCCTGGCCGACCGCCTGCGCGCCCAATTGGAAGCTGCCGGAATCGTAGTGGAAGATACCCGCGAAGGGCAGGTGCGCTGGCGGCGAAAATGACCCCAAATGCCGTCAAATCAAAAACTTTCATTCCTTGAAAAAAGAGAAACTTTGAGGGGGAAGCCTTCATCTAAAAGTTGCATGCCAAACTAAGGATTTGGGAAAAGCACCACAAAAGAGGTAAAATATGCGGATTTGGAGCGAGCCGCTAGCGGCGGCCCACGAGTCCACCGATGGGAGTTAAGAACGCAACGCCAAGGCGAAGGGAGAAGCGAGCAGAGCGAGGCGCAATAGCAATTTCGCAGAAATTGCTTTTAGCAATGCCGCGAGGCGACCTGGTGTACATGGAGCACCGCTCGTTTCCACCCAACCCCGCAACCAAGGCCTCTCCCAGGGCGATGAGGAGCTGACGTGGCGATTGAAGACAAATTCGACGAGATTACAAAATTGATTCACGCCGATAAGGAAAAAGGCTATCTGGCGGAAGAGGAATCGGAATTGCTGCCGGCGGATGCGCACAGCGAGGAAGAATACAGCTACGGGCTGGAAGAAGAACCGAAAGAGCTGGGGACGGGCGAGCTCGACCATCTGGAAGAAGAAGACCTCGATCTGGACCTGACCCCGGGCGCGCTGGAAAAAACCAACGATCCGGTGCGCATGTACCTGCGCGAGATGGGCACCGTGCCGCTGCTGACGCGCGAAGGCGAGGTGGAAATCGCCAAGCGCATCGAGCGCGGGCAGATCAAGGTGCTGAAGGCGCTTTCGCGCTCGCCGCTGATTATTCAGGAGATCGTGGCCACCGGCGAGGACCTGAAGAGCAAGGTCCGCAGCATCAAGGAAGTGGTCACGGTGGATATCGAGGAAGACGAGATCAGCGAGGAGGTGCTGGAGAAGCGGCTGAAGGAAGTAACCGGCATCGTTGACCAGGTCGCCGCCGCCTACAAGCGCCTGCAGCAACTGCGCGAAAAGCTGGCCGGCTACAACCGGGTCAAGCAGGCGCGCGAGTGCCGCCGCGCCCGCTATCAGATCGCGCGCTCGCAGGTCGAGATTTCCCGCCATATCCGCGCCCTGGGCTTCACCGCGGTTGAGATTCGGCGGCTGATCGAGCGGCTGAGCAAGCGGGTGGAAGAACTGCGGCCGCTGGAAACCCAATTGGCCCGCCTGGAGCGCCGGCTGGAGCAGGCGCGCAACCCGGAAACCCAGCGCGAGCTGCGCCGCGAGCAGCGGCAGACCCGCGAGCAGATGGAACAGCTCGAGAAGCAGGCCAACACCCACCTGGCCGGGTTGAAGCACAGCCGCCAGGTCATCATCGCCGGCGATCTCGAAGCCGAGCAGGCCAAGCGCGAGCTGATCGAGGCCAATCTCCGGCTGGTGGTTTCGATCGCGAAAAAGTACACCAACCGCGGCCTGCAATTCCTCGATCTGATTCAGGAAGGCAACATCGGCCTGATGAAGGCGGTGGATAAGTTCGAGTACCGCCGCGGCTACAAATTTTCCACCTACGCCACCTGGTGGATTCGGCAGGCGATCACCCGCGCCATCGCCGATCAGGCCCGCACCATCCGCATCCCGGTGCACATGATCGAGACCATCAACAAGCTGATCCGCACCCAGCGGCAACTGGTGCAGGAACTCGGCCGCGAGCCCACCAGCGAGGAAATCGCCAGGCGCATGGAAATTCCCGTGGTCAAGGTGCGCAAGGTGTTGAAGATCGCCCAGGAGCCGATCTCGCTGGAAACTCCGATTGGCGAAGAGGAAGATTCGCATCTGGGCGATTTCATCGAAGATCGCGGCGTCATCTCCCCCTCCGACGCGGTGATCAACATCAACCTCAAGGAGCAAACCTCGCAGGTGCTCAAGACGCTGACCCCGCGCGAGGAAAAGGTGATCAAAATGCGCTTCGGCCTGGACGACGGCAGCGAGCATACGCTCGAGGAAGTCGGCCAGTCCTTCGCCGTCACCCGCGAGCGCATCCGCCAGATCGAAGCCAAGGCGTTGCGCAAGCTCCGTCACCCCTCGCGCAGCCGCAAACTGCGCGCCTTCGTGGATTCGCTGGTCGAATAATCTCCGCCTTCAATCCCCAACCCCGCCCAACGCCCCGGCCTCCACCGGGGCGTTGATATTTCCAGCCGCCGGCGGCAATTTGCCTGCTGCCAGTGCGAGTGCTACACTCTGGCCGAATTGGGGCAAGGAGCCGCCGCCATGACGTGGAAACGATATCTGCCGGCTTTCCTCGCAATCTGCTTTTTTCTTCCTGTGGCCGCCGCGGCGCAAAATGGAAACTGCGCCGGTGCTATGCTGACCGTCAATCGCAGCGCTGACGTTTATGCCGCGCCGGATTTGGGCATTCTGAACTTGTCCATCCGATCCTCGGCTCCGGAGGCCGCGGTGGCCTTGGCGGAAAACGAGCGCAAGGCCGGCCAGGTGCGTTCCACCCTGGCCGCTCTGGGCTTCGCGCCTGGCCGCTTGCAGATCACGCCGGTGGCATTTTCCCGCCTTGGCGGCCCTTACTATGGCCCCAATCAGCCGGAGATCACCGGCATCGAAGCCATCCAGTTCGTGCATGTGTTCTTTTCCGGCGCCGCGCTCGAGGAATCGCAATTGAATGCCAAGGTCGCCGCGGTCATTGATGCCCTGGCCAAGGTCGGCATCGCTCCGGCATTCGTTCCCGGCCAGCCGTATCGGCAGCAGAACGGCATGCTTGTTTTTACCGTCAAGACGCCGCAAGCTTTCGAGCGGCAGGCGATGGCGCGCGCCCTGGCCAATGCCCGCCAGGCCGCGCAAGACATTGCCGGCCAGCTCCATCTGCGTCTAATTGCGCTCGTCCGCATCAATGCCAACCCGGTTTATAATCCGCCGATGCCATTCGCGACCGCCGGAATCCTCCACGGCCTGCCCTACCGTTTTTATGCTTACGGCAACACCAAAGTACGAATCACTGCCAATGTCATGCTCGAATACGCTTACCAAATGAGCCCGGCGCATTAGCCGGTCGGTGCAAATAAAGGGGGGACCGTGCGAATCCGGACTGCGCTTTTTCCGTTGATCCTGCTGATGCCGCTGTTGGCTTCCGCCCAAACCTGCCAGGGTCCGGGCAAGGAGCGCTGGCCGGTTAAAACTTCGCTGGCCGCCGGCGCCGCATTGGGACACGCCACTCCCGTCGCGTTGTCTGCGTTAATGGCGCTGCCTGGCCCCGGCGGCGTGCGTCACGACGATCCGCGCTTTGAAAACAGGGTCATCCCGCCGTTCCCCAACTCGCTGCATGTGCGCGAAGGCCAGCTTTTGCGCACCACCGGCTGGCTCTACCTGGTCGCGCTGGAAAAAGGCGATTGCGATTTTCACCTGCAGATCAGCCCTCAATCCCACACGCTGAACAGCCCGCCCGGCCCCAATGACGATTCCCTCATCGTCGAGGCGCCCGCCCCCCGTTTCCTGCGGAGTGCGGGCTTGCAGCAGGCCGGCGCGGCCATCCGGCAATATATCGAGACCAAGCTGCTGCGCGGCCATCTGCCCTCGAATCGGGCGTCGGTGATGATCCATGCGGTCTGCGTCGAGGCCGCCGGGCAGTTGTTTTACGACGACGCCCATCTTAAAGCCAACGGTGCGATGGAAGTGCGCGGCAAGCGCGGGCTGAAATCGCATACGCTTTGGGAGCTGCACCCAATCACCAGCTTTCGCATCGTCGCCCCCGCGCGTTGCAGCGGCTGAGGCGGAGCGGCCGCGCCGCCCCGCCTCGTTTGGCGGATGGTTATTGGCTGAGCTCGATGCGGCGGGCGTAAAAAGTATATTGCCCGTTGTTCGAGATCAGGAAGCCGTTGACCGTCAGCTTCGTGCCCACGGCGGTGGAAGCGAAGGTGGCGGCGCTGAGTCCGTCGCCGAATTCGCAGTTGGAATTGGCGTACACCTCGAGCGTTGTGATGCCCGCCAGCCGGGTCAGATACGACCAGGCGGGCAATTGCACCGGGAAATTGAAGCTCGGCTGCGCCCCGGCAATGTTGGAAACGACGGCCTGCACTTGCGCCGCCAGGGCGCCGTGCGCGCCCTCGCCCGCCAGCCGCACCTCCTGCGCGCCGACGTTGTTGTTGCCGTTTTCGACGCCCAGCAGCCAGGCCGCCTGGCCGGGAAAGATTTCGGCGTTGGTGAAAGCGCCCGCCGCCACTCCGGCTTCCTGCGCCTCGCCGCCGGTCGAGTAAATGGTCGCACTGTCCAGGCTGACGTCGAGGATATCGCCGTAGGTGCCGCTGCCGAAGCCATAGCGCACCACGTATTCGAAGCTGGTCGCCGCGCCGCTGGAATCCCTGGCAACGCTCACGGCCACGCCCAGCGCGCCCAGTTCCGACTGGTTTTCCACCTGGCCATCGAGCAGCGAGCCGATCCGCAGCGCGGTCAGGCTGCCGTCTGCTTTCACCCGGCCCAGGACTTGAACCACCGAGCCGGCCTGGATGGCCGCCGGGCTGAGGCTGCCGGAAAAATCCGTGTTGCTGTCAATCACGAAGGCCCAGATCGCGTTCGAATCGCCCGCTTGCACCGTTATCGAGGTGGTGGCAATCGCGGTGACTGTGCCGATCACCAGCACGCGGCGGTCGGCGTCGGGTTCATCCTTCACTCGTCCCCAGGCCGCGCGCAGCGCCGGCGCGAAAATGACCGCGCCATTCGACATGCTGATCGAGCTGGCGAGATTGAAATCGAGATGGAGCTGCAGGCCGTCGTCGCTATCCACGGTGAGACTCGGGTTGAGCGCGACGCTGACCGTGCCGTTTTGGATCGTGGCATCGGCCGCAACCGCCTCCCCGCTGGACGGGTCTATATAGACGATATGCGCCGCGGTAACCGTCACGGTGGCGGCGTCATAGGCGCCGCCGGGCAGTTTCGTCAGATGCAGCGGCTCGCGGATGCCGGCCAGGTTGGCCAGCTCGATCGTCTGCGGCTTCGGAAGCGCCTGGATTTGCTGGCCGGCGGTGCTGGTTAGCGTCAGCGCCGAAATGGTGACGCGGGCGGTGATGACGTTGCTTAACGGCGCGTCGCCGCTCGAGATCATCAGCGGCGCCGAGTAGGCGTTCGTTCCCCCGCCCGGCGGATTGGCGGCTGCGCTCGCGCCGCCGCAGCCGGCCAAGATCAACGTCAGGCCGACAATCATGCCGGCGGCCATCAGGCTATACAGCAAATAGCCGGGAAACCTCGCAAACTTCGGCTTGTTCATGGCTTTTCCTCCAGAGACCCCAATTTTTCCCCGGGATGCCGCGCTGGGGGAAAGGCACGGATTCCCGGAATATCGCCCCACAGGCCTTCCAACCGCGCATCCCGATCGCCGGGCGCGTTCTGGTGTGTTGAAACCCCGATCCGGATAAATAGTTGCGGCCGGAAACCGGAAATACCGCTTCGCCGCGCAGCCCGGGTGAACCGGGGATGGGGTTACATTATTAGCTTCGGTTCAGGAGCTGGAACGATGGCTTACTGGATGGGCATAGACGTGGGCACGGGCGGCACGCGCGCCCTGTTGTTGAACCTGGCGGGGGAAGTGGTGGCCTCGGCGGCGGCCGTGCATCCGCCCATCGCCATGCCGCGCCCGCTCTGGGCCGAGCAGGACGCCCGCGACTGGTGGAGCGCGGCCCAGGCCGCCATCGCAGCCGCCCTGAAGCAGGCGAAGATTGCCGGCAGCGATGTCGAGGCCATCGGCCTGACCGGCCAGATGCACGGCGTCGTGCTGCTCGGCGCCCGGGGCGAAGTGCTCGGCCCCTCGCTGATCTGGTGCGACCAGCGCACCCAGCCGCAGGTGGAGGAACTGAACCGGCGCCTCGGCCGCGAACAGGTCCACCGCCATATTGCCAACCCGCTGCTCACCGGCTTTTCCGCCCCCAAATTGTTATGGGAGCGGCAACACCGCCCGGAGGAATTTCGCCGGGCGGGCAAGTTTCTTCTGCCCAAAGATTATTTGCGCTTTTGCCTGACCGGCGGCTATGCCAGCGATGTCTCCGACGCCAGCGGCACCGGACTCTTCGACGTGCTGGCCCGCCGCTGGTCCGCCGCCATGTTGGAAGCGCTCGAGCTGAAGCCTGATTTTGTCCCCGAAGTTTTTGAAAGCATCGCCGTAACCGGCGCGATCAGCGCCGCCGCCGCCTCCGCCACCGGCCTGCGCGCCGGGACCAAAGTGGTGGCCGGCGGCGGCGATCAGGCTGCCGGCGCGGTGGGCAACGGCATTGTCGCCGCCGGGCTTGCCTCCGCCACGCTCGGCACCTCGGGGGTCTTGTTTGCCGCCACCGACCGCCCGCTCGCCGACCCGCGCGGGCGCATACACACCTTCTGCCACGCCGTGCCGGGCGAATGGCACGTGATGGGCGTAACCCAGGCGGCGGGCTTGTCGCTGCGCTGGGTGCGCGACCAGTTGGGCGAGGCCGAGCGCCAGGCCGAAGCCGCCGGCGGCGGCGATGCTTACGATACCCTTTGCGCGCTCGCCGCCGGCGCCCCGCCGGGCAGCGAGGGCCTCTTCTTCCTGCCTTACCTGATGGGCGAACGCGCTCCCCACCTCGATCCCGAAGCCCGCGGCGGCTGGATCGGCCTCACCGCCAGCCACACCCGCGCCCACCTGGTGCGCGCCGTGCTCGAAGGCGTGGCTTACAGCCTGCGCGATTCGCTCGAAATCTTCCGCGCCCTGGGCATTCCGGTGCGTGAAATCCGGCTCTCCGGCGGCGGCGCGCGCGGCGAAGTCTGGCCGCGCATCCAAGCGGACGTCTATAACACCCCCTGCGTGCTGCTTGCCAGCCAGGAAGGCGCCGCCTATGGCGCCGCCCTGCTGGCGATGGTGGGCAGCGGCGCGTACGGATCGCTGGGCGAAGCCTGCGGAAAATGCCTCCGTCCCGCCCGGCGGCTCGAACCCGGGCTGGAAGCGGCCGCCGCCTACGACGCCGGCTATGCGCTTTACCGCGACCTCTACCCGCGGCTGCAAAGCTGGTTTCCGCGCCTGCGCGCCAAACTCAATTCACAATCAGCATCAGATTTTGCGTAGTATTGACCGTTCCGCTCGATGCCACGATCGAGATCGTGTAAGCGCCAGGCGGAGTGGTGTAGGTGTGGGTGGTTGGGCCGGGACTGCCTTTCGAGCCTCCGCATCCGGCGCTGCCGAAGCCCAGGCATGCTAGCAAAAGTAGGGCGCTGGCCAGCCGCATACGCAGGGCCCGCTTCCGGAATCGAACCAGTAAAATGAGCGGCAGCAGCAACAGGCTGCGGCCATAACTGCCGCCGGTAAAAGCAGGGTATTGCCGGCAAGCTGCATGTAAATTCCCCATCCTGGCGGCCTGAAACCAGCATCCGCGGCCAGGACGGTCTAAGTGGAACACCTTATTGTGCCGGTCGCGTTGCCGGCTTTTAATATGGCTAGTATTTGAACCCGAAGTAGTAGCTGCCCGCGGCCGGCAGAGGCGTATCTGCGCATCGAACAGCGCCGTCCCATACCGCCGTGCCGCATAGTTGAGGTCATTTCGCGTGCCGGTAGTTGAAGCTGAAACGAATTTATCCGATGCCGCGGTGCGATCGGATGCGCGGCGCATCGCAAGCGTGCCGGCCTTCGGCAGCCTGAAGCAGGGCCAGGCGCCGTGGAAAGGATACGGCATTGGCTTTCTGCTGCAGTGCGGCGTGATCGCGCTGATCAGCCTGCTGGGCATGAGCGTGGGCGCGCGCACCCTGCTGCAGCCGAAAAGCGAAACCTTGCTCTATCCGGTCGCGCCGCCCAAGCCATTCAAGCTCAAGCCGCTGCCGATGCCGCGGGCGCTGCGCCGGCTGGCGGAATATCAACCGCCGGCGCCGCCGCCGCGCGTGCATTTGACCGCGCCGCGGCTCCAGCCGCCGCCCAAGCCCAAAGCGGTGGTGTTCCAAACCCCGCTGGCAAAGCTGCCGGCGGTGGCCTTGCCCAAGCCCAAGCCGGCGGTTGAGCATGTTCATTTCAACAACTCGCTGGCGGTGCGGCGGGCGGCGCCGGTGCGGCGGCTGCATACGGGAATGTTTTTAGGCGCGCCGCAAAGCCGGCATCAACTCAATCCACGCCAGGTGCAAACCGGCGGTTTTGGCTCGCCCGGCGGCCTGCGCGGGCCTGCCGGGCCGCATGGGAACGTGGTGGCGCTGGGCAGTTTCGGCCTGCCCGAAGGCCCGGGCCACGGCAACGGGCAAGGTGGACGGCATGGCGCCGCCGGCGCGGTGGCGCGCATTGGCTTTGGCAGCGGCTTGGGAGCGGCCAGCGGCGGCGGGCCCGCCGGCAGCGTTCGCCGCACCGCCTTCGGCCGGCCGATGATCGCCTCCAATTCGGCGCCGCATGCCGCCGCGGCCGGCCCGCCGCCGGCCCGCGCGGTGGAGATCTTGTACAAGCCGCATCCGGCCTACACCGCCGCGGCGCGGGCGCGCCGGCTGCATGGCGACGTTTGGCTGTCGGTCGTCTTTCAAGCCAGCGGCAATGTGCGGGTGCTGAGCGTGATTCAAGGCTTGCCGGGAGGTTTGGATCAGGCGGCCATCGCCGCCGCTCGCCGCATCCGGTTCCGGCCGGCGCGGCGCCAGGGCAAGCCGGTGGATTACGCCGCCCGCATCCGCATCCGCTTCCAGTTGGCGAGTTGAATTTCGTCGAGGTGATTATGCCATCCATCCATCGTGTGCTAGCCGGTTGTGCGCTTTGCCTGCCGCTGTCGCTGCCG
>JAJYIU010000073.1 GCA_021789895.1 Acidobacteriota bacterium
TTTCGCAAAACCTTCGATTTTGCTTGGCTTCGCCTTGGCGTTACTGAATCGCGGAGGGTCGGGACCTGACAGGAAACCCCGACCTTCCCACTCGACCTCGGCATATCTAACTCCCATCGGTGGACTCGTGGGCCGCCGCTAGCGGCTTTTCCAGCAGCCAGGCGTCGAGCTCGCGGGAGTAATAGCCGCGCAGGCGGCGTACCGCGCGATAGCCGTGCCGCGCATAAAAGCGCTGCGCGGGCTGGTTATCCACTGCGGTTTCCAGGCGCATGCGCGCCGCGCCGCGGCGCCGGCAATAGCGCTCGCCGATTTCGAGCAGGGCGGCGCCGATGCCCTGGCGGCGGCAGGCGGGCGCGACATCGAGCGTGATGACATGGCCGGCGGCGCCGCCGGCGTGAACCACGATGAAACCGAGCAGCGTCCCGCCGGATGGCAAGGCGGGGCCGGGCGAGGCCGCCGCGGCGGGCGCGGGCGGCCTGCGCTCGGCCAGCCAGGCGGCGCCGCCGCGCGCCGACATCAGCTCGCGCAGCTCGCGCCGCGAATAGGCCAGCTCGGGCGCGAAGCAGACCTGGTCGAGCGCCCATAACGCTGGAAAATCGCTTTCCACCGCCGGCCGCAGTTGCCAGCGAGCGACGGATTCGGCATCGGGAGGATTCGTTTCGGCATGCATAGGCGGCACAGAGAACAGGTATGGCCGGCCGTCATCCGGGCCAGCCGACCGGCCAGGCCTGGAGCACCCGCGCGGTGCGTGGGCGGTCGGCCGTGCCGCTTCCCTCGCGGGCAACCGCGGCGGTTGCGGTCCCGGCGGGAACGCGGCTGCCGCTAAAATTGATTAGCAGCCAACCATGAATGCAAACAAGACCAGCATACGTCCGGCGAGCCCCGCGGCCGTCGCGAGCGTGCCGGAGGCGATTCCGCTCCGGCCGCGGGCCTGGCTGCTGCCATCGAATCTGGTGACCGAGTTGCGCATCGGCCTGGCGCCGCTGATGGCCGTGTTGCTGGCGCTGCGCCGCCCCGTCCCGGCCGCGGTTTGCTTTCTGGTCGCGGCGCTGAGCGACGGCGCCGATGGCTGGCTGGCGCGCCGGCGAGGCGAGATTACGCGCCTCGGGCTGGTGCTCGATCCGATTGCCGATAAGCTGCTGCTGATGACGCTGTTCATCACCCTAACCGCGCTGAATACTTTTCCGCTGCGCTTGACGCTGTTGGCGATGATTCGCGACGCCAGCATCGTGGCCGTCGCCCTGATCCTCTACCATGCCACCGGCTTCTCCGATTTCCGCCCCAGCCGCTTAGGCAAAACGACTACTTTCTTCGAGCTGGCCGCCGCCGGCGTCACACTGCTGTATGGGCTGGCGCCGGCAGGCTGGCTGTCAACGGCGATGCAGGCGCTGTGGTTGGCGGCCTGGTTGTTGATTTATGCCTCCGGCAGCCATTACGCATTGCTTTGCAGCCGGCGTTATCACGGCTGGCGCCAAAGCCGGGAAGGTGTAACCGTTAACTGATCTGCCGGCATCCATGTAGGGACGGGAGATGAAGCATGAGCACTTTGCCTCCACCCATACCCTTGCCGGCCTCCCGCTGGCAGCCCCAAGCCGAACACTGGGGCAAAACGCTTGGCGCCTGGGCGGCGCGGCTGCGTCATCAGCGGCAGCAAGCGGAATACGCGATTTCCACCGCGCAGCGGCTGTGGCGGGATTTACAGTCCCCGGCCGGCCGGAAGCGCAACCTCGGCTGGATGCTGGGCGGGGTGGCGGCGGCGGGATTGGTGTTGGGACTGGCGCTGAGCCGCCGGGCGAAATGAAGCCCGCGCCCGGCCGCCTGGCAGTAAGCCGGAAGGAGTGACCGCATGGCAACTCAGCCCAGCGCGCTGGAAATGAACGAACGGATCGAAGAGCGGCATCACAAAATCGAAGACACCGTCCAGGCATTGCGCCAGAAGCTGCACGTCCGGATGGAATTTCGCAGCCTGGCAGCGCGGCATTGGAAGCTGAGCCTGAGCCTGGCTCTCGCCGGCGGTTTTGTGGCTGGACGCATTCTTCGCCGCGTCATTTTCTAATTAATAAGCCAACCTAGCGGCTGGCGAGCAATGCCGGCGGCAGCGCGGCCGCATTCGCGCTGGCGACGCCGAGCAGGAGGCGGCTGCGCGCGCCTAATTCCGCCAGCAGCGGCTGCAATGCCTGCAGTTCCGCGTGAAACGCGCGCAGATAACGGCGCGGCAGCGGCATGGCCGGCGGCAGGCGGCGGCGCACGACGGCAAAATTTTCAAAAACGCCATCGTGCTCGATGCGAAAGTCCAAATGCGGCCCGGTGGATAATCCGGTCGAGCCCACCCGCCCGATCAATTCGCCTTGACGCACATGCTCGCCGCGGTGGACCAGGATGCGCGAGAGGTGCATATAGAGCGTCATGTAGCCGTTGGCATGGCGGATTTTGATCAGCCGTCCGGCTTCGCCCGCCCAGCCGGCAAAGGTCACGGTGCCATTGCCAATCGTCTGCACCGGGCTGCCATAGGGCGCGCCAAAGTCAATGCCCAGATGGGGACGATAAATTTTCAATATGGGATGGAAACGGTGATAGCTAAAGGCGGAGGTGATGGGCGCGGCGAAGCGCAGGGGAGAGCTTAAAAATTCCCGTTTCAGCGAGCGGCCGTCGGGCCGGAAATAGCCGGTTTCGCTCCGGCCATGATGGCGATAGCTAAATTGCAAGGCGCGGTAGGCGCGCCCGCGGTTGACGTATTCGGCGGCGAGAATTTCGCCGTAGCCGCTAAACTGCCCGTGGCGATAACGTTTTTGCACCAGCAGGCGGAAGCTGTCGCCCTGCCGGGTATCGGTATTGAAATCGAGGTCCCAGCCGAAGATCTCAGCCATTAACAGCGCCAACTGGTCGTGTTCGCCGGCAGCGTGCACGGCGTTGAACAGGTTGTCGGCGACCGTGCCGCTGACGCCAGCCCATTGATAGCGGTAGTGAAATTTATGCAGGCGCGCCTGGTAGCCTGCGCCGGCGGGCGTCAGCCACAGTTGATGGCCGGGCTTGATCAGGTAAGTCAAGCGGCGCAATGCGCCTTGCGGGTTTTCATAGAGGTAAAGCGGATTGCCGGCCCGTATGAGCGCCAGGTTATAGACCGGGCGGGCGGCCGCCAGCATTTTCCCGGCTTCGACCGCTGAAATTCCCAAACTGGTAACGTATTTTGTAAAAGTGCTGCGGGGCGGGAGTTTGCCGCCCAGGCGGCGCAGGCTGGGCGTGGGTATCGGCCTGGCTTTAACTACCTGCTGGCGGTAAACTTTGCGTGCCGCGTGGAGTTTGTGTCCCAGCCAAAACCATTCCGCCAGGGCGGCGAGGGCGAGAAGAGCGGATACAGTGTAAATTCGTGCCGGTTTGACCAGTAAATGTTTCAATCCGCCGCCGGGTGCTTATGAGTTTGCTTCGGCACCCAACCGGCCGAGCGCAGGCTGCGACCCAGGCCAAAAACCACGAACTTCGTGGTAAAAAAACCGAAAGTGCAGGTAACGCCAGCCGCCAGAACGCCGATGCCTAAATCCATCAGATTGCCCATCATATAGCAAATCCCCCTTATCGTGCAGTCAAGGCATGCACGTCAAATGCCATAAGCCGATGAAATGCCGGGCGGCATGCGACTGGGATGCTAGGCGAAGCGATAAGCGTCGCTGGGCTTCGTTGTTTTGTCATGCTTTAAGCAAAACCTGCGGTTTTGCTATTGGCTCGGCAATCCTCATGTACGTCCATGTACACCAGGTCGCCTCGCGGCATTGCTA
>JAJYIU010000016.1 GCA_021789895.1 Acidobacteriota bacterium
GACGATACGCCGCTTCTCGGCCATCGGCCAGGTCTGGCGCTTGCGTTGAGTGGGCTGCGAAGTGTCCATTTAAAAATAGATGGACACGTAACCGAAGTGCCCACTTCCCAAGCTTGCGTGGGTTTATCGCTTGAGTCTAGACGGCCTTGGGATGGCGCTTACCTTTAAACGGCGATACGGCATTCATCGATGAACTGCCCAGCGGAAAATGAGCCCATTTTGAACGGCCAACCTCAACTGCAAGCGCCGCCAGCGCCTTCGTGTTCCCTGGATTTTTCAGTGCCTGTCACGCCCGATTGGTACTATGTCGGACAGCAGTGGCTTTACCCACAAATTCTGTGGGAGAGCCTTATTTATCTTGTGCAATTTTAAGGGGCAATGATCGGATAGCGCTGATGAGTGAGTGTGCATTTCCACTTCTTAGCTCTCCAACCTGAGACCATCGAACAACTCCATTATTATCAAGTAGTATCACCTCTGGAGTGAGGCGCATACCATACATTGCCATGTCAATTGGATCAATCGATATAAATGTGTCCTTCTGAGGTAAATCATGAGCGTTGAGATATGCGTAATTAAGCTTTTCGTTGAGCGGATATCGCGGCGGGCGGAGCGGCATTAGCGGATTGCAAGGGCGTGGATGAGGCGGATCATCGGCTCGGGAAAAACGCCCAGCCAGATCAGGCCGACCAGCAGCGCACCCAGAACCAAGCCGGAGGCGGGGGAGAGGCGAGGCGACGGAGCGGGTGCGAGCGGGGCAAACAGGGCGGCCACGATGCGCAAGTAGTAAAACAGCCCGATCACGCTGGTGACGACCAACACCACGATCAGCGCCCAGGCGGCGGCGGAGGCTCCGGCGGCGACCAGATAGTATTTGCCCATGAAGCCGGCGGTCGCCGGGATGCCGGCGAGCGAGAAAAGCATCACAGCAAAGATGCCGGCAAGGAGGGGCCGGCGCCAGAACAGGCCCTGGAAGTCTTCGATGCGTCCGGCATCGGATTGCGCCGTGGAAAGCACGCCGATAACGCCAAACGCGCCCAGAGTGGTGAGGAAATAGGCGACCAGATAAAAAGCCACCGCTTCGACGGCCAGGCTGCGATGAGCGGGGCGCAAGCCGGCGAGCACGGGAACCAGCAGATAGCCCATGTGCGCGATCGAGGAGTAGGCGAGGATGCGTTTTACATTCGACTGCAGCAGAGCCAGCAGATTGCCAAGGATCATGGAGAGGAAAGCGATCAAGCTTAACACCAGCAGCAGACGGTGGGCGGCGGGGCCGGCGAGGAGGCGGGAGCTGTACAGGAAGCGGAGCAGCAGGGCGAAGATGGAGCCTTTGGAGAGGGTGGCAATCCAAGCGGCGACGGGGGCGGGAGCGCCTTCATACACATCCGGAGTCCAGAGATGGAAGGGAACGAGGGCGAGCTTGAAGCCGATGCCGGCGAGGAGGAGGACGAAGCCGGCCGCGAGGTAGGCGGGAGGGACGGAGGGGGCGGCGAGCGCCGGAGCAATGCGGCGGAAATCCAGGGTGCCGAGGGCGGCGTAGATCAGCGCGATGCCGAAGAGCAGGAAGGCGGCAGAGGCGGCGGCCAGGACGAGATATTTCACGCCGGCTTCGAGCGGGCGGGGGCGGGGGCGGAGGTAGGCAATCAGGGCGTAGAGGGAGATGCTCATCGTCTCCAGGCCGAGGAAGAAGGAGGCAAAGTGCGAGCTGGCGGCGAGCACCGCGGCGCCCAGGGTGGCCAGCAGGCTGAGCAGGTAGAATTCCTCGCGCGGGACCTCGTGGCGGCGGAGGTAGTCGTAGGCGAGCAGGGCGATGGCGAACTCGGAGGTGAAGAAGAGGCCGAAGAAGAAGAGCGAGTAACGATCGAGGACGAGCAGCGGCGTGACCTGACAGGGGGCGAGCGGGGCGGCGATCCAGAGCGAGGCGAAGCCCAGAGCCAGGCCGGCCAGAGTCAAGGCGAGGGTGAGGCCATGGCGGCGGCGCCAGGCGATGGACAGCATGACCACGACGATGGTGGCGGCCAGCACGATCAAGGGCAGCAGAGCGAGGAAACCGGCGCGGTTCATATTAGGGACGCAAGGCTTTCCCCGGGGCGGCCGGCGCGGCGGGCAGGACCGCCGGGGCGGCCGGCGGCTGGAGAGAAGGGATGACCAGGCGGAAGGTGCGCAGGACGGTCGAGGGGAACAATCCCAGCCATAGCAGGACGAGGATCATGGGAGCGAGGGCGAGGGTTTCGCGACGGCTCAAGTCGGGCAAGCGCCAAGCGTGGCGGTTGGGGCCATGGAAGGCGCGCTGCACCAGCCGTAGAGCATAAAAGGTGGCGACCAGGATACCGGCGGCGGCGAAGGCGGCGAGCAGGCGGCTCACCGGCCAGGCGCCAAGCAGCACCAGGAACTCGCCCACGAAATCACCCAAGCCGGGCAGGCCGAGCGAGGCGAGCGCGAAAAACAGCGCCACGCCGCTGAGCCGGGGAACCGTATCCCAGAGGCCGTTCATGGCATTCAGGTCGCGGGTATGCAGGCGCTGTTGCAACAGGCCGGCGAGGACGAAGAGCGCGCCGGTGGAGATGCCGTGAGCGATCATGGTGACCAGCGCGCCGTCGAGGGCAAGCGCGTTGCCGGCGTAGATGCCGAGCAGGACAAAGCCGAGATGGCTGACGCTGGTGTAGGCCACCATGCGCTTGAAATCGTTCTGGCCGTAGGCCAGCAGACCGCCGTAGAGGATGCCGAGCACCGCCAGCAGCATCGCCAGCGGGGCGAATTGGTGGGAAACGCGGGGGAAGAGCGGCAGCACGAAGCGGAGCAGGCCGTAGGCGCCGGTTTTCAGCAGCAAGCCAGCCAGCACCACGCTGCCGGCGGTCGGCGCCTCGGTATGGGCGTCGGGAAGCCAAGTATGCACCGGGACGGCGGGCAACTTGACCGCGAAGGCGATGAAGAAGCCGAGCATGATCCACCAGGCGGCGGCGCCGGACAGCGGCGTGCCAAGCAAGGCGGCGTATTCGAAGGTCAGCACACCGGTCGCGGCGGCATGGGCAAAGACCAGCGCCAGGATGGCGATCAACATGAGCAAACCGCTGAGCTGGGTGAAGAGGAAGAATTTCACCGAGGCGTAGCGGCGGCGCTCGTGGCCCCAGAGCGCGATCAGGAAAAACATCGGCACCAGCATCAGTTCCCAGGCGAAATAGAACAGGAAGAGATCGAGCGCCAAAAAGACGCCGGTCACGCCGGCCAGCACCCAGAGCAGGTTGAGGTGAAAGAAGCCGACGCGCTCGCGGATTTCGGTCCAGGAAACCAGCACGGAAACAATGCCGAGGAAGAAGGTGAGCAGCAGCAGCAGCAGGCTGAGGCCGTCGAGGGCGAGATGGAAACGGATACCGAAGCGCGGGATCCAATGCCAATCGAGCTGCAGCAGCCAGGCGGGAGCGGGGTGAGCGGCGGCGGGCGGGCGGAGCCGGGCGAGCGCGCCGGGGCGGAAATGGATCCAGACGCCCAGGCCGAGAGCGAAATCGGCGAGCATGGCGGCAAGCGCCAGCCAGCGCGGCGCCTGCGCGTGCCAGCGTTCGGCCACCCAGGCCAGCCCGCCGGCAGACAGGGGAATCAGGATGAAGCAGAGCAGAATCATCGCCACACCGCCAAGGCCAGAAAGAGCATGGTGCCGGCCGTAATCCAGGCCGCGTACCAGCGGATGCGTCCGTTTTCGCTGCGGCGCAGGGCTTGCCAGCCCCAAACATGGAGGCGGGCGACGGCGTTGTAGCCGGAGTCAATCGCATCCTGGCGGTTGAGGCGGGCGAAGGCGGCCACCGGGCGCACCAGGAGGCGGTCGTAGAGCCAGTCCATGCCCCAATCGGCGAACCAGAAGCGCTGAATCGCGCCGGCCAAGCCAGCGGCGGGACGCGGCACGCGGCGGCCGGAAAAGCGCCGCCAGGCGGCGAACAAGCCTGCGGCAAACAGGAGGGCGGCCACCAGTTCGGAGAGCGGTTCGGACATGCCGGGCCGATGCAGGAGCCCGGCGGGGGGCAGCGCGGAATGCAAAAATCCGGTGAATGCGGGCACGCCATGCAGCCAGCGCGGAATGTTGACGAACCCGCCGGCGATGGCCAGCGCCGAGAGCGTCACCACCGGCAACTTGATGCGCCAGCCGGGGAGATGAACGGGAGCGGTTTTACGTTCGCCGTAAAAGACTAAAAAGATCAGGCGATAGATATAAAGCGAGGTCAGCAACACGCCCAGCATGCCGGCCAGCCAAAGCACGACGCCGCCGGCGGGCGAACTCCAGGCGCGCCAAAGGATCAGGCCTTTGCTGTAGAAGCCGGCGGTAATCAGCGGCAGCCCGGCAAGGGCGGAGCCGCCGATGACGAAGCCCCAGAAGGCGTAGGGGAGATCGCGGCGCAAGCCGCCCATTTTGCGGATATCGTGCTCTTCGTGGAGCGCCTGAATGACGATGCCGGCGACCAGGAAGAGCAGGGCTTTGAAGAAGGCGTGGATCATGAGGTGAAAGATCGCCGCCGACCAGGCGCCGACCCCGAGTGCGAGGAACATATAGCCGATCTGGCTGATGGTGGAGTAGGCCAGGACGCGCTTGATATCGTGCTGCACCAGCGCGCTGCAGCCGGCCAGCAGCAGCGTGGCGGCGCCGACCACGGCGACGGCCAACTGGACGGGCGGAGCGAGCGCGAACAAAACATGCGCGCGGGCAATCAGATAAACGCCGGCGGTGACCATGGTGGCGGCGTGGATGAGGGCGCTGGTGGGGGTGGGGCCGGCCATGGCGTCGGGGAGCCAGGTTTGCAGCGGGAGCTGCGCCGATTTTCCCACCGCGCCGCCGAGCAGGAGCGCCGCCGCGGCGACCGGCAGGGCCGAGCCGGGAAGCCAACGCTGCGCGGCAAGATGCATCAGCGGCTGCAAATCGAGGGTGCCGAGGCTGTGGAAAAGCAGGAGCAAGCCGAGGGTGAAGGCGGTGTCACCGACGCGGGTGACGATGAAGGCCTTGCGAGCGGCCAGGCCATTGGCCGGATCACGGTACCAAAAGCCAATGAGCAGGTAGCTGCACAGGCCCACTCCTTCCCAGCCGAGGAAGAGCAGCAACAGGTTATTGGCCAGCACCAAGGTCAGCATGGAGGCGACGAAGAGGTTCATGTAAGCGAAAAAGCGGCTATAGCCGTCGTCCGCTTGCATAAATTCGGCCGAGTAGAGATGGATGACGAAGCTGACAAAGCTGACCACGAGCAGCATGATCAGCGAGAGGGCATCGAGGTAGAAATCTATTCGTATACGCAGAGCGCCGGCCGCGATCCAGGTCCAGAGAGTCTGTGTATAAGCGCCGCCGGCGGGGGGCGCGACGAGGAAGGCGATGGCGAGCAGTCCGGCGACGACGGTGCTGGCGGCGATCGTGCCCACGCCGACGGCGGCGACGGCCTTGCGCGCGGTGCGGGGGCCGAGCGTGGCCAGCCAGATAAAGCCAGCGAAGGGGAAGGCGGGGGCGAGGAAAAGCAGGGAGTACACGCTAGCCTCGCATGCGGCTGGCGGCATCGGCGTCCAGCCCCTGGTTGAGGTGATAGAGCTGCAGCACCAGGGCCAGGCCGACGGCCACTTCGGAAGCGGCCATGGTCAGAATGAAAAGGAACATGACTTGGCCATCGGGTTGACCCCAGCGGGCGCCGGCGGCGACGAAGGCCAGGCCGGCGGCGTTGAGCATGATTTCAATTGCCATCAGGAGGAAAAGCAGATTACGCCGCGCCAGCAGACCGGCGACTCCCAGCGCGAACAGAATCCCGGCCAGAATCAAGGCCGGCTGGGGACTCAGGTGGGGCATCGCGCACCTCCGGAAAGGGTTGGCGGCGCCAGCCGAGGTGGTAGGCGCCGATCAGGGCGGAAAGCAGCAGCAAGGAAGCCAATTCCACGCCGAGCAGGTAGGGGCCGTAGAGCGCCAGGGCGACGGCGCGCGGGGGGATGGCGGCGGCGGCGACCGGCAGGCGAGGGCCGCGGGCCAGCAGATATACGATCTCGAAGAGCAGCACTGCGGCGAGGACCGCCGGGCCAATCCAGATGCGAGGCGGCAGCAATCGGGCTTCGGCTTGCGCCGCGCGCCGGCCCAGATTGAGCATCATCACCACAAAAATGAACAGCACCACAATCGAACCGGCATAGACGATGACTTCCAGAGCGGCGATGAACGGCGCGCCGTAGCCATAGAAAACGACGGCGACGGCAATCAGCGAGAGCGCCAGATAGAGCAGCGCCTGCACCGCGTTGCGGCGGGTGATCACCAGCGCGGTGGAAAGCACCGCGATCGCGGCGGCGACATAGAAGGCAAATTCGTTCATGGCCCCTTCCTCGCTCAGGGCAACAGTTGGCGCAGGTCGGCGGGCGGCGCCTCGTTTTCCGACTCGCCCTTGTCCTTGCCGCCGATCTTCACGCCGGCCACCCGCCAGAAGTTGTAGCCCGGGTACTTGCCCGGGCCTGAGATCAGCAAATCTTCTTTCTCATAGACCAGATTTTGCCGCCGGAATTCGCTCATCTCGAAGTCGGGGGTGAGCTGGATGGCATAGGTGGGGCAGGCGTCTTCGCAATAGCCACAGAAGATGCAGCGGGAAAAATTGATGCGGAAGAATTCGGGGTAGCGGCGGCCGGCGGCATCTTCGGTGGCTTGCAGGGCGATGCAATCCACCGGGCAAACAATGGCGCAGAGGTAACAGGCGACGCAGCGCTCGCCGCCATCGGGATCGCGGGACAAGATGATGCGCCCGCGCCAGCGCGGCGGCAGATAGGCCGGCTGCTCGGGATACTGGCGCGTGACGCGGGGCTGGAACCCGTGCCGGAAGACATCCCAGATGGTGCGCACGATGCCGAACATACCCTTATCTCCGAGGTAAGAACGCCAGCACCAGCGCGCCGGTGACCAGCAGATTGAGCAGCGCCAGCGGCAGCAGCAGCTTCCAGGCCCAAGCCATGAGCTGATCGAAGCGCGGGCGCGGCAGCGCGGCGCGCATCAGGATGAAGAGGCTTAAAAAGCAAAACAGCTTCAGAAAGAACCAGAGCAGCGGCGGCAGGCCCGGGCCCAGCCAGCCGCCGAAGAAGAGTATGGCGATCATTGCCGAGATCAGGGTGATGCCTAGATATTCGCCGACGAAAAACATGCCGAATTTCATGCCGGAGTATTCGGAATGGAAGCCGGCGACCAGTTCGCTTTCGGCTTCGGGGAGATCGAAGGGGAGGCGGCGGGTTTCAGCCAGGCCGGCAATGAAAAAGAGCAGAAAGCCGGCAAACTGCGGCACGATGAACCAGAGATGGCGCTGCGCCCGGACGATGCCGTTCAGGCTGAAGGTCCCGGCGAGCAAGACCACGCCCATCAACGACAGGCCCATGAAGACTTCATAGCTGAGCATTTGGGCGGCGGCGCGCATGCCGCCAAGCAGCGAGTACTTATTGTCGGAGGACCAGCCGGCCAGCACGATGCTGTAAACGCCGAGCGAAGACATCGCCAGAAAGAACAACAGCGCGATATTCAAGTCGCTGACGATGACGCCGGGGGCGAAGGGCAGCACAGCGAAGCTCAGCAGCACGGTAACGACGATGATGGCGGGCGCCAGGATGAAGGCGACTTTATCGGCAAACGGCGGCACCCAATCTTCCTTGGCGAAGATCTTGATCATGTCGGCCAGCACCTGCAGCAGGCCAAAGGGGCCGACGCGGTTGGGGCCATAGCGATCCTGCCACCAGGCCAGCAAGCGGCGCTCGAACCAGATCAAGCCGCTGGCGAGGGTCAGCGCCAGGAGGAGAATGGCGAGCAGCGAGACGAGGGGATGCGGGCTAACCATGGCCACGCTCGATTCGGCTCCAGGCGGGGAGCTCGAGGGCCGGCAAGGCTTCCAGGCCGGCAGGGACGCCGGCGCAGCCGGGCGGGAGATCGGGTCGAATCTTCAGGGACAGGGTGATGGCACGGCCATCGAGCCACAGGGCGACGTTCTCACCGGCATGCAGCCCCAAGCTACCGGCGTCGGCGGCGCTCAGGGCCAGATAGGGGGCGGGCGACAATTGCCGGATTGCCGGGGCGTAGCGGCTCAACATCTCCGAGCCGAAGATGTGATACAGCGGCAGCAGCAGCCACTCGCCATCGCGCCCAGCGAGCGGCGGGGGGACGTTACGGAAGAAATCGCCGGCGGGGCGCGGCTCCGGGGCGAGCAGCAAGACGCCGGGATTACCGCCGCGCAGCGGGCCGTAGATTTCTTCCTGGAACTTGTTCCAGGCCTGGTAGGAATTCCAGCCGGGCGCCCAAGCGAAGGGGAGCAACGCCGCCGGCGGCTGGTCCGGATTGCCTTCCATGGAATAGGCCAGCGGCGAATCGGGATCGGGCGGCGGGGGCGGTTCGCTGACGTCCAGGTTAGCGAGGATGGCGGTGCGCCCGCTGTAGCGGTGCGGCTGGCGTGGAATGCGGGCGCCGGCCATGCGGAAGTCCGCAGGAGGGGCGGCGTTCAGGACGGGGGCGAGGGCGGGCAGGTCGCGGGCCAGGCCGGCGAGCAGATCGTCGAGGGATTGCCATCCGGCTGCCGCCTCGCGTCCGGCTTCCCGCATGGCGTCGCGCAGCCAGCGCCAACTAGATTGAATTTCGCCGGGAGGCGGGCAGGCGGCAAAATAGCGTTGGGCGCGGCCCTCGTAATTGACGAAAGTACCCTCATCCTCGGACCAGGCGGCGGCGGGCAGCACCAGGGAAGCGCGGCGAGTGGTGGGATGTTCGAGGCAATCGAGCGCGATCAGCCGGCGCTCGCCAGCTAGCAATTCATCCACCCAGCTTGCGGAGGCGCGGCGGTAGAGATCGTTTTCCAGCACAATCAACGCCTCGGCCCCCGCCGCTTCGGAGAGTGGGCGGGGGTCGAGCAGCGCCAGGCCGAGGCTGTTGGCTTCGGGAACGGCAATGGCGAGGCGGGCGTGGTCTTGTCGGCTGCGGCGTAGGGCCAGGGCGATATTGGCGGACGCCTCGAGCAGCGCGGCGCTGCGACAGGCCAGGCCGGAAACCACCAGCGGCCTGCGGGCGGAGGAGAGCGCGGCGGCGATGCGGCCGGCCAAGGCTTGGACAGGCGGAGGCAAATCGGCGACGGCCGGCGCGGATTCGTCCAGAACACGGGCGACGGCAAAGCCGAGGCGGGCCAACTCGCCGGGGGCGGCATGCCAGGTTTCGGCGGCGATATCGTCCAGGCGGGTGGCGGCGGGGGTGGCGATATAAAAAGGACCGCGGCGTTCCTGCGCCGCCTCGCGGGCAGCATGATCGAGCCAGACGGGGATTTTTAGCGGCTCCAGTTCCGCCAGCGGCTGCTGGCGCACCGCCTGGCGCAGGCTGAGCGCCATGCGCGGCGCGGTGTTGGTCACATCCTCGCCCAAGACCAGCACCGCATCGGCAGATTCCATTTCGCGCAAAGTGGGCGCCGGCTGGCGGCGCAGCAGATCCGCCGCCAGGCGCAGCAACCGCAGCTCGACATCGGAGACGCCGGCAAAGAAGCGCCTGGGGCCGACCGCGAGGCGCAAGGCGTAATTGGCTTCGAGCGAAGCGCGCGGCGAGCCGATGCCGATGACGTCACCGGCGGCGAGCAGCTTGCCCAGCCAGGCCGCGGCCGGCTGGGCGGCGAGAGATTGCCATTTCCCGGCCGCGATGCCAAGCCGGGCCTGGCGCAGCCGCGACTCGCTATTAACGAACTCGTAGCCATAGCGGCCGCGGTCGCAAAGAAAATAGGAGTTCAAATCCTGGTGATAGCGGTTGACGATGCGCCGCAGCAGGCCATAGCGCTCGCCGGGGCTGAGGTTGCAGCCCACGCCGCAATGGATACAGATGGAGGGGGCAAACTGCAGATCCCACTTGCGGGTGTAATGCCGCTTATGGGTGGCGTCGGTGAAGACGCCGGTGGGACAGACTTCGTCCAGGTTGCCGGCGAATTCATTTTCCAGCACGCCATCCTGATAGCGGCCGAAATAGACCAGATTCCGGATGCCGAAGACATTGAAATCGCGGCCGCCGGCATATTCGCGGTAGAAGCGCACGCAGCGATAGCATTGGATGCAGCGGTTCATCTCGTGATTGACCAGGGGGCCGAGATACTGATTGCGGAAGGTGCGCTTGGGGAAGCTATAGCGCCGGTAATCATGGCCGGTCATCACGGTCATATCCTGGAGGTGGCATTCGCCGCCCTCGTCGCAAACCGGACAATCGTGCGGGTGATTATGCATCATGCCTTCGATGATGCCGGCGCGGAAGGCCAGCGCGTCAGGGTCGGCGAGGGAGATGCGGGCGCCGTCGGCGACCGGAGTCATGCAGGCCATGACCAGCTTGCCGCGCCGATCGTGGGCGTCGCGAAACAACTTGACCGCGCATTGGCGGCAAGCGCCCACCGAGCCGAGCGCCGGATGCCAGCAGAAGTAAGGCAGGTTGAAGCCCAGCGACAGGCAGACGTGCAGCAGGTTCTGCTGCGGATCCACCCGACACGGCCGATCGTCCACGTAGATGGTGGCCATGGCTCAGCTTTCCCCGCCCGCATTCCCGTTGGAGCCGCCGCGGTAGGGGCAACGCCGTTCGCGGATGTGGGCCAGAAAATCATCGTGAAAATATCGCAGCGCGCTGCTCAGCGGCTCGACTGCGCCCGGCGCCAAGGCGCAGAAGGTATTGCCGGGGGCGCAGAATTTGACGATCCAGTCCAGCTTTTCCAAATCCGATTCCGCGCCTTGGCCGCGCTCGAAGGCGGCAAGGATGCGCTCCGCCCAGCGCAGGCCGCTCCAACAGGGGGTACACCAACCGCAAGACTCCTGGGCGAAGAAATCTTCCAGATTCCAGACCATGCCGACCGGACAGGTGCGGTCATCGAGGATGATCATGGTGCCGGTGCCCAAGCGGCTGCCCGCCTTCTCGACGTTGGTGAAATCCATGGGGACATCCAAATGCCGGGGGGTGAGGAAATCGGTGGAGGCGCCGCCCGGCAGCAAGCCGCGCAGCTTCAGGCCGTCGCGCATGCCGCCGGCATGCTCTTCCAGCAACACGCCGAGGGGGGTGCCCATCGGCAGTTCCCACAAGCCGGGGCGCTTCACCTTGCCGCTGGCGCCGTAGAGCTTGGTGCCGGCATCGGCGGCGAGGCCGAGGGAACGGAACCACTCCGCGCCATGATTAACGATGTGCGGCAGGCAGCAAAGGGTTTCGACATTTTGCACGATGGTGGGCTTGCCGAAAAGACCGGAAGTTTGGGGATAGGGCGGCTTGGCGCGGGGGTTGGCACGCTTGCCTTCGAGCGCGTTGAGCAGGCCGGTTTCCTCACCGCACATATAGCGTCCGGCGCTGGTGTGCAGATAAATTTGCAGGCTGAAATCCGCACCGAAGCTGTGGCCGCCGAGATAGCCGGCGGCGTAGGCCTCGGCGAGGGCGCGCTGGATGCGCTGGGCGGCCAGCACGTATTCGCCGCGCAGGAAGACATAGGCGATTTCGGCCTCGATGGCGCGCGCGGCGATCATCATGCCTTCGAGCAACTGATGCGGGGTGGCTTCCAGCAGCAGCCGGTCTTTGAAGGTGCCGGGCTCCATTTCATCCGCGTTGGCGGCGAGGTACTTGGGGCGCGGCGCCGCGGGGCCCAGCGGCACGAAACTCCATTTCTGGCCGGTGGGAAAGCCGGCGCCGCCGCGGCCGCGGAGCCCCGACCGGGTCACCAGTTGGATGATTTCCTGCGGCGCCAGGCGCAGCGCCTGGCGGATGCCCTGGTAGCCGCCGGCGCGCTCGTAGCCGGGCAAGCTGAGCGCCTCGCCATCGGGCCGCAGGTCACGGGTCAAAGGGCGCTGGTCGGGATGCATCAGCGGTAGCTCTCGAGCACGCGCTCGAGTCCGGCGGGATCGAGATCGCGATGCAGGTCCTGGTCAATCATCAGCACGGGAGCGTGGTCGCAGGCACCCAGGCAGACGATTGGCAAGAGGGTGAAGCGCCGGTCCGGGGTGGTTTCGCCGAAGTCAATTCCCAGGCGCCGGCGCAGATGCTCGCGCAATCGGGAGTAGCCCACAATCCAGCAGCTCACGCTATTGCACAGCAGGATGACGTGCCGGCCGACCGGATGGCGATAGATCAGGTTATAGAAGGTGGCGACCGCATCGAGTTCGTCCAAGGTCATGCCGAGCAATTCGGCGATGTCGCGCAGGCTTTCATCGGAGATCCAGCCGCGGCGCCGTTGCACAATTTTGAGGGCATCGATACAGGCCGCCTGGCGCTGCGGGTAGCGCGGTATTTCCGCCTCGATTTCGCGCCGCTCATCGGCTGAAAGCATGCGGACTCCTCATCGGTCCACGTCGGCCAAGACATAATCCAGGCTGCCGAGGATGGCCAAAAGATCGGGAATCATGCGGCCGCGACAGAGGCGCGGCAGGATTTGCAGATGGGGAAACGAAGGAGTGCGGATATGAGTGCGATAGGAGTTGGTGCCGCCATCGCTGGTCAGGTAATAGCCATTGGCGCCCTTGCTGGCTTCGATCACGCCCAGCGCTTCGCCCGGGGGAATGACCGGGCCCCAACTGACGCCGAGGAAATGGGTGATCAAGGTTTCAATATCGTGCATGGTGCGTTCTTTGAGCGGGGGGGTGGCCAGCGGGTCGGCGGATTTATAGGGGCCGGCGGGCATCTGCTCGACGCACTGGCGGATGATGCGCAGGCTTTGACGCATTTCCTCGACGCGCACCAGGGCGCGGTCGTAGCAATCCCCAGAGCGGCCGGCGGGGATCTCGAATTCGAAGTTTTCATAACCGGAGTAGGGCTGTTTTTTACGAAAATCCCAGGCCAGGCCGGCGGCGCGCAAGTTGGGGCCGGTAAGTCCCCATTCGAGTGCTTCCGCGGCGGAGCAGCCGCCGATGCCCCGGGTTCGCGCCCGGAAGATGCCATTGCCGAGGATTTCGCGGTCGTACTCGCGCAGCCGGGGAGGCAGGTAGTCGAGGAAATCGCGGAACATCGCTTCCCAGCCGTCGGGTAAATCCTGGGCCACGCCGCCGATGCGGAACCAATTGGGGTGCATGCGCGCGCCGCAGACCGCCTCGATGATGGCGAAGGCGCGTTCGCGGTCGTTGAAGGTGTAGAAGACCGGCGAGAGCTGGCCGAGATCCTGGGCGAAGGTACCGTACCAGACCAGATGGCTAATGATGCGAAACAGTTCGGCGAGCATGACCCGGATCACCTGCGCGCGCGGCGGCACGGCGATGCCGGCCAGCTTCTCGACCGCGGTCAGGTATGCCAGATTGTTCAAGACTCCGCCGAGGTAATCGATGCGGTCGGTATAAGGGATATAGGTATGCCAACTCTGGCGCTCGCCCATTTTTTCCGCGCCGCGATGATGGAAGCCGATCTCGGGGACGGCATCAAGGATGAGCTCGCCATCGAGTTGCACCACGATGCGCAGGACACCGTGCGTGCCGGGGTGCTGCGGTCCGACATTGAGAAAAATAAAATCGGTTCCTTGTTCGCTGCGGCGCAATCCCCACTCTTCGGGGCGGAAACGCAAGGCTTCCTGCTCGCGTTCTTCTTTTTCCGGGCTGAGCCGATAGGGGCCCATTTCCGTGGCGCGCGCGGGATGATCCTTGCGAAGCGGGTGGCCCACCCAAGTGCGGGGCATCAGGATACGTTCGAGATGGGGATGGCCGTTGAAGCGGATGCCGAACATATCCCAGGCTTCGCGCTCGTACCAGTTGGCGGCGGGCCAAAGGGGCGTGATCGTCGGCAGCGCGAGGCGATCCTGGGGCAGCGCGACCTTGATCCGCACGAACTCATTGCGCTCGAGCGAAAGCAGGGTATAGACCACGGTGAAGTCGCCGGGCGGCTGCCCGTCGCGATGGAGGCGGACGCGTTCGTCCACCGCGGCGAGGTCGAAGAGCATGGCGTAAGGCGGCGCGGCTTCGTATTTCAGGAAGCGCAGGATGGGGCCGAGGTTTTCGGCCGGTACCCAGAGGGTCGCAATGTGGTCTCGGGTAGGCTGTTCGAACCGGGGCCAAGCCGGGAATTTTTGCTGCACGGCATCCGCGATACTGGCCTGCAGAGCGAGCAAGGTTAAACTTTCCTCACACCCGATGGGGCGGGCGCAGATCGGTTTCGCGCTGGCGGCGCGGGCGCTTCAAATCGCGCAGCGAAGGCCGCGGTGCGGGTTCGACGGCTTGCGGGCCCAGCATCCAACTCAGCGGGCGGCGTTCCCGGCCGACGGCATGCTGCAGCAGCAGCAGTCCTTCCATGAACGCATCCGGGCGGGGGGGGCAGCCGGGCACGTAGACATCCACCGGCAGGAATTTATCCACTCCCTGCACGACGCTGTAGATGTCGTACATGCCGCCGGAGTTGGCACAGGAACCCATGGAGATGACCCAACGCGGCGCCATCATCTGTTCATACAGGCGTTGGATGATGGGTGCCATTTTGATAAAGACGGTGCCGGCGATCACCATCAGATCGGCCTCGCGGGGGGTGCCGCGGATCACCTCGGCGCCGAAACGGGCGATGTCGTATTTGCTGGTGATGCTGGTGGCCAACTCGACAAAGCAGCAGGAGAGGCCGAAGTTGAAGGGCCAGATCGAGTTCTTGCGTCCCCAGGCGAGCATGTCCTGCAAGCGGGCGACGACCAGGCTACGGCGCACTTCCTGATCGAAGGCATCGGCCTGGGCCTGCAGCAAGCGCTGGGTCTCGCCCGGCGGGGGCAGATTTTCCGCCATAACTGCGCCATTTCCTCAGCGGGGCCGCGCTTCGCTCCAATCGAGCGCCTTCAGGCGCCAGAGATAAACCAGCGCGGCCAGCAAAACGCCGACAAAAATTACCATTTCGGCATAGCCGGGCCAGCCCAACTGCCGGCCGGCTACCGCCCAGGCAAAGATGAACGCGGCTTCCAGATCGAACACCACGAAAAACATGGCCACCAAATAAAACTTGGCCGAGAGCCGGACATGGGCCGAGCCTTCCGAGACGATGCCGGCTTCGTAGGGAGCGCCAGTGGCGGGCTGAGCGTGGGTTTCGCCAAGAACGGCGGAGAGGGCCAACATGCCGGCCACCATGCCCAGCACCAACAGGAAGTAAATTCCCATGGCCCAAAGCGTCATGCGCCCGCACTCCGCAATACCTGCCTTAAGCATAGATCAAACTTCAGCGGCGGGGTTGGCATGGCGGCGATCAAATCACCCAAGGGTAAAAGCTTCGATGCGGGCAATTCCAGGAAGGGAAAAATTACCCTGGTTCACATCATGGCGACAGAAGCGTTCGCACAAGGCGCCGAGGGCCACCGGCAGGGCGGCGATACCGCCCAACCGACGCACCGAAGCTAGAATTCGTCATGGTGGAGCATTGTGCAATGGTTCATTCGTACCTTGCGCCGGAACATTTATCATGCAAACACGCGGAGCGGCAACGAACACCGGGCTGCGAGAAAACAGAAGGCGGGCAGCAGGAAGCCGCATGATAAAATTTGATGCCTGAAATTTATCGAGGTCCTTGTGGCCGCGGGAAACCGCGGCTGGAGCGGCCGTCACCCATGTTGGAGCGAGAACTCTACGAGTTGCTGGAAGGGACCGAGGACGCGGCGTTCAGCGTCAGCGAGGAAGGCGAGATTTTTTCCTGGAACGCCGCCGCCGAAAAGCTGTTTGGCTACCACGCGAAGGAAGCCCTGCACAAGACCTGCTATGAATTGCTGGAAGGGCACGGGGCGCTGGGCACAGAGGTCTGCAAGGCCCATGGCGACATTTGGCATTGCGCGACCAAGGAAATGCGCCAATCGAATTTCGACCTCCAAGTAAAAATCCGCTCCGGCCAGCGCATCTGGGTAAACATCTCGAACCTGGTCTATCGCAATCCGACGAGCGGCAAGACGCTGATCGTCCATTTTGCCCGCGACATCACGGCGCAAAAGCAGCGCGAGGAAATGCTGCAGAAGATAACCGAGGCCGCGCGGCAATTAACCGAGCTGGCCGGCGATACGGGCCATCCCGCGCCTGTTTCCCCTCTTTCCGAGCACGAGATTGGCATCCTACGGCTTTTTGCCCAGGGGAAAAACTCCGCCGAAATTGCCCGGCAGATGGGGATTACGCTGCAGACGCTGCGTAATCATCTGCATCACATCAATCAAAAGTTGCGCACCCACAACCGGCTGGAAGCGGTGACGCACGCGCTGCAACGCAAGCTCATCTAACTCCCGGGGGCCCGCTTTCCCATAGCACTCGCAGCGGATCGGGCACAACCGGTGCGATAGATACGAGCGTCCTGGCCGGCGCTGTTACGGTTGTCCTCCTCGGCGTGATGAAAAGGCTCAAAATCAGGGGTTCAGACGCATTGGGTGGCGTCATCGTCGCGGCCGGATGACAGCCGGTACGAATCATACGAGAACATCTGAAACCGGCGCCCGCCTCTGATACGGACGGCCGGACAAGCTTAATGAGGATGGTTGAAGCTCCGGGTATAAAGCACCAATTCCCAGATTTCGCGAGAACTATTCATTTGGGCAAAACCGGGCATGCCGCTCAGGCGTATGCCGTTCTGGATGACCCAGTACAGATCCCGATTCGAGAGGGCTTGGACCTGTGGCGAGGAGAGGTTCAATACTCGCGGATACATGGATTCACCTACCGCCGATGGCTTTAGTCCGTTATGGCCGTGACAGAAGGCGCACTCCATATTGAACAAGCCGCGCCCGCGGCGGATGGCGTCAGCGGCACTGGCCGGAGGGGGAGGCAGGCTGGCGCGGGCAGCCGCGCGGCGAATCGCCCAACCTTTGACGCGATTTGCGATCCAGGTTTCAAAACGTCCCGGCGCGGGCTGCGCGCTGACGCTGGCATTCGAAGCGGCTATAGCTAACAGGAGAATGATGCAGGCCAGGACGACAATAAGCCAGATATACTTTTTTTGCATTTAGCCTCCCCAGACAGAGAAAGCCGGAACGGCAGGCTGGCCGCCCGGCTTTCTCGCAAGCGCCGCGACGCGAGCGCTCAACGCACCCGCCGGATGCTGATCACATGCAAAATTTTCGTGCGTGGATTATATTTGCCCACGATTTTCACGTGATCACCCGCAAAACGGCGACCATCGGCCGCGTTATCTATGCGGTAGGCGTGCCGGGTGGATGGGTTGTAGAGCACGAAATGCGAGCCGGCCTTGACACATGCCAGGGTACAGGCGCGGGGGGTGTGGGTACCGGTCATCTTATAGCCGGCATTGTGATTGCCGGCCTTGGCGCATGCGCTGTCCATGATCTGACCGGTATAGGTCCGGGGCGACGCCGCCAGGGCAATTCCCCCGGCCAGCAGTAAAAACAACAGGGTAAGCAACAACTTTCTCATAAGGTTTTCCTCCTTCTCTGCGTTGGTGTTAGCAAACGTTGAAATTCGAGCGATCGTAAGGACCAGCGCGTTGGCGCAAGCATGCAGACTGAACCCCATACTCCAGGCCCCGCAAGCCCCGATGCTGCCCGCATCCAAAATGGCCGCCGCGCTTTCCGGCTGCGGGGCCGCTGGCCGTTCCACTTGCCGGCTTGCAGACGAAGATGCGAGATCAATCCAGCCGGTTTCATTGCAAGCCCCTGATTCCAGCCGCTGCCGGCGGCACGATTGGAGCGGGCGGCGGAGGCACAGCTCGATCCGCTATCCAGGCATGCTGCGCAAATGCATGAAACCAAAGAGGTATCGCCGCTTGCGGCGGAGTCTGCCGAAGCTGGATTGAGGCGGACTGATTTTCCAGAAACTCTTTCAGCGCAGCCGCGGCGCTGTGCCGCGGATCGCGTTCACGGTAAAGCAAAGTCAGCGTGCAGCCATCGCGCGCCAGAGTAGAAAGCGGCTCCCAGGCCTCAGGCTTCAATTCCAGCTCGCGCATATACCAATGGCAAAAGTCTGCCCACTTCGCCGTCTGCTGATGAAACAAACGGCTCAATGCCGCGCTAGGAGCTATATCTTGGCACCAGCCAGCCAGATGCAGATCGCCTTTATTCAAGTTGCGCGGCCAGGTGCGAGCAATCAGATAACGCCAGCCATCGTTGCGGCCGGCGGGGGCATAGATGGATTTCAATCGAAGCATGTCCAATCCTTACCGACTCCAGTTAATAACAGCCTGGTTAGATCGAAACCATTTGACAATGGCCAGGCTATGCCAGCTAATGAGCAAAAAATACCAGCCGCAAGCGGCCAGGGATCCACACCCAGCGCCTACCCGACATGCAAAGAATTTTGCCGGAAATGCAGATGCAACAGATGCGGCTTGGAGTAACGCAGCTGCATCGTATGCCAGTCATATTCCCAGCTTTGGCCGCAATTTATGCAGGTCTGGCGGCCATGCCGAGGCCATCCCCGGCGGCTGTGCCGGCAGTTTGCCGTCATCAGGCCCCAGAGCTGAAAGCACGATTCATTCGCGATTTCCCGCAGATTGATAGCTGCCGCGGCGCACATCTGGATGGCTTGCCGGCGCCATATACTCAGGAATGCGCCAAGAGGATGATTTCCGTGCTCTGCAACCGCCATCGGTTCGGCCGGGCGCGGGAGCGACTGGGTCAAAATAGCGAAAGGCTTTGGCATAAAGATAGCTCCTTGAACAACGATGCGATGGGAGAGCGGCTTCAGGCTGCATTCCGGCAACTTCCTCCAAACTGCCTGATTTTCACAAGCGCAGTTTCTTTAATCGCCGCTATGGCCGGCTGCAAGAGCCGGCGAGGATCGATTTCCCGCAAATTGTTGGCCAGCGACTTCCGCAACGCGCCGGTGAACGCCATGCGCAATTCCGTATCTATATTGATAATGGAAATCCCACTGACAATGGCTTCGCGAATAATTTGCGGGCCGACGCCGCTGGCGCCGTGCAGAACCAAGGGCACCTCGACGCGCTGATGGATGGCTCGTATTCGAGGCAAATCCACCTGCGGTTGGACGGCGGACATCTTGATGGCGCCGTGCACCGTACCCACTGCGCAGGCTAGGGAATCCACACCGGTAGCCTGCCAAAACCTGAAGGCCTCATCCGGCTCGGTGAGAAGCGTTTGAGCTTCGCTGACGGAGACCCAATCCTCCGTCCCCCGCATTCGCCCAATCTCTCCCTGGACCCAGGCGCTCCGCTCATGTGCCCACTGGACCATCCGTTGCGTGTCGCGCACATTTTGCTCGAAGGGGAGCTGAGAATGATCGAGCATAATGCTGGAATAGCCCAGCTCAATGGCGCGTTCGAGCAGGCGCCTATCCTTGCCATGGTCAAAGTGCAGCACCACCATAGCTTTGGAACTGCGGGCCGCGGCTCTTACCAGGGCGGCCATCACTTCCAGTCCCGCGTAAGCAATCGTTCCTTCGCTGGTGGCGATGATCACAGGAGCATTCGACTCTTCCGAGGCCTGAATAATGCCGAGCGTGGTCTCGAGATTTTGCGTGTTAAACGCCGGATAGGCCATACCGGGATGAGAAGCTGGAAACAATTCTCGAATATGAATGAGCATGTGGGGGTTTCACTTCATCCCGAGATCGAGCGTCGCGGCCAGGCTGCCGGCTCAATAGCCGGCGAACTCTTCGACGCGGATATTGTCTGCATCGGCGCCCCAATCCAGCAGCATCTTGCGCATATCGGCCACCATTGCCGGCGGCCCGGCGAGGTAATACATTGCCCCGGCGAGGGAAGGATCGGAGCCCTTTTGCACATGCAAATGCTTGCTCAGCATTTCCGGGCGAATCAGGCCGATTTCTCCCCGCCATTGCCAGCGTGGCAAACCCGGCGCGGTCATGGTGGGCACATAGAGGTAGTTCGCATTCCACATCGCGAGTTGGGTCAGATCGAGCAGGAAAGGCGCGTCTTCCGGCCGATGGTTCGAATGAAACAAGACGATGCGGTGGGGAAGCTGTTCGTGGGCCGCTTGCTGGGCGATGCTGTAAAAAGGGGTGACGCCGATACCGCCGGCCAGCATGATGGCCGGGCGGCGGCCGTGGCGGTGCAGCACCAGGTCGCCGAAAGGTCCTTCGATGCTGACTGCGGAATGGAGCGGCATGGATGCCAGCACGCGTTTGAAGGCCGAATTGCGCATGCGGGTCGCCACCATGATCGTCTGCTCGTGAGGCGCACTGGCAATCGAAAAACCACGAACATTGCCCTTCGAATCCGTTTCCGGCGGCTGCAGCAGGGTGATATCCACGAACTGCCCTGCCTTGTACTCCCATCCGGCCGGCCGTTCAAAGCGGAAGGCCATGGTGCTTGCGGCAATTTTTGTCCGGCTGAGCAATTTAGAACCAAACACCGGCCAGCTAACTTGCGCTGCGCTCATTTCAAAGCTCTTTCTTATCCGTCGCCTTTTCCTACTGCAACCTGGCGGCCAAACGTTCAGAGCAGAACGGCGCGGGCCTTCATTCGCCTTCAAATACGGGGATGAAAACAGCGCGACCGTCGCGCGATGCACTGGCAGCGCCATGCGCGCAGATCAGAAAATTGGCAAAGATGACGAAATATTGGCACGCAATAAACAAGGGCTGCCTTTGAGCCGTCAGCTATGAGTCGCAGTATCCCGCACGGCGGACGAAGCAATAAGCATCTCTGGGCTTGTCCGGCAATGCTTTTAACATACCTGGAGCCCGCGACGAGCTTTTGGCAGGACACCTGCAGTCCAGTTAGATGGCAAGGGTATCAACCCAAGGAGGCGAATCATGCCGAAGTCAAAGGTCATGGTGGCTCTGCGCGATCATTCCGCCGAGCTGATGGGGCTGGCGGCGCAATTAACGTCCGCCCTGGGCGGTGAACTGATTGTCCTGCATGTCGTCCAAATTCCAATTGCGACACCCATTGATGCGCCGGACGAGGTGATTGATCGAGCCGGCCGTGAAGTGCTGGCTTGGGCGGCGAAAACCGCGAAGGGAAAAATCCAGGGAAGCCTCAAGACGCGACTCTTGCGCGCCCGCAATGTCGCCGAGGCGATCATTTCGGAAGCCCGGGAAGAAGGAGTGGACCTGCTCCTTCTCGGTCATCGCCGCCATCCTGATTTCGCCAGCATATTCTCCAACTCAATTTCCAATTACGTTACGCGGCATGCGCCGTGCAAGGTGATCGTGCAAGTATTGCCCCGGTCGTGGAAATACCAGCCGGGTTTATATACACTGGAGCAAGCTGGCGATCTGAAGGATGCAAGCCGCCACGATCAACCTCACGCGAGCTAAGCGAAAATGACGGGCGGAAGCAAGATATGAATTCCCGCTGGCGGGCGGAATGATAAGCGCGCTGGGCTTCGCTGTACGGAGCCAGGGAGCGTTCTACTTTACCCGGCCGTTCATTTCAAACCTTTGCGCGACAATTTCATTTCTGCATTTACGGGGCAGCTAAAAATCCCCGCGGGCAATTCCCAGCCGGCGCATCTTTGCGGCCAAGGTAGTGCGTTTCAGGCCCAGGCGCACGGCGGCACCTCGAGCGCCGCCCACGATGCCATTCACCTCGCGCAAGGTACGCAAAATATGCTGCCGCTCCGCGGCCGCCAGCGTTTCGTCGGGCGATGCCGGTTCCCGCTGGATATGAGCGTTCCCCAGGGGCGGAATTTGCAGCCTGGTTCCAGCGGTTAATATTGCGGCCCGTTCAATAAAATGCTCCAATTCCCTTATATTGCCGGGCCAAGGATAGTTGCACAATTGCTGCAACGCATCGGCCGATATGCCCGTAATCTCTTTGCCCATGCGGCGGCTGTATGTTTCCAGAAAATATTTCGCCAGCAGCGGGATATCCTCCCGGCGCTGCCGCAAAGGCGGCAAGGTGATGGGAAAGACGCACAGTCGATAGTAGAGATCGCTGCGGAAACGCCCCTCCGCGACGAGCGATTCCAAATCCCGATTGGTAGCGGCGATCAATCGCACATCCACGGTGATAGTTTTCCCACTACCCAGCCGCTCAAATTGCTGTAGTTGGAGCGCCCGCAGCAGTTTAGGCTGGAGTTCCAGCGGAATATCTCCGACTTCGTCGAAAAATAAAGTGCCATGATGGGCCAACTCCAGGCGCCCGATCTGGCGGGTGGCCGAGCCCGTAAAGGCGCCTTTTTCGTGTCCAAACAGCTCGCTTTCCAGCAGGCTGGCGGGCAGGGCGGCGCAATTCACGGTGATGAAGCTTTTCTCCCGCCGCGCGCTGGCTTCGTGAATGGCCCGGGCGATCAGTTCCTTGCCGGTTCCCGTTTCCCCCAGGAGCAGCACGGTCGAATCGGTGGCGGCCACCGTTTGCACCTGCCGCAGCACCTCGGCCAGCGCGGCGCTTTTGCCCACGATCTTCCCGGTGTTAAAGCGGTTGCGAAGTTCGCTTTCCAGGTAGCGTTTTTCCCCCGCCATTTTATCTTTCAATTCGGCAAGGTGGCCATAGGAAAGAGCATTGTTGAGCGCCGCCGCGATTGGATCGGCGGCTTCGAGCAAAAGTTCGACGTCTTCGGGCGAAAAGGAATCCTCCCCACGACTGGCCAGATTTAAAGTGCCGAGGATACGATCGCGGTAGATCAGCGGGATGCGGCAAAGCGAGCGCACCCCCTGGTTCAGCAAGATCCGCGGAATTTCCAGGGGCCATTGATTTTCGCGCACCCGGCACAAGACCAGCGGTTTCCGCGCTTTAAATGCCCAGCCTGCGGGCGAATTTTGCAACGACACGCGCTGTTCTTGGGGTTGCAGCTTGCCGGACGAATCGGAGGACAAAGAACAAATTTTGAGTTTTCGGCTCGCCGGTTCGTACAAGGCCAGGCCGGCGTAATCATGCGGCTTGATTTGCCGTAGCGAGGCGGCAATGGCCGAAAGCAGCTGTTCAAAATCGAGATGCGCGATCAGCCGCTGGCTGATTTCCAGCAGGACCGTTTCCAAGACTTGCTTCCGGTTGGTGACATCCCGCGCCACCTTGGTAAATCCCAATAATTTACCGCCGGCATCGTGCAGGGCGGTCATGACGATCTGCGCCCAAAAGCGGCTGCCATCCTTACGCACTCTCCAGCCTTCAAACTCGATCCGGCCCTTTTGAGCCGCTTCTTTCAATTCTTCCTCGAGCCTGCCGGACAGGCGATCTTCCGGCGTGAAGAAGATCGCAATCGTGCTGCCGAGTATTTCTTCGCTGCGATAGCCCCGCATCAAGCGAGCGCCTTCGTTCCAGGTCAGCACGCGCCCTTCGGCATCCAGCATGAAAATCGCATAATCCCGCACTTCTTCCGCGAGCCGGCGGTACAAGGCTTCGCTACGCCGAAGTTCCTGCTCAATTTCATTTCGCCGGCTAATATCTCGAATCGCGCCCAGGACGTAAAGCGCGCCATTCGCATGCAGGTACGAAAGGGCGATTTCCGCGGGAAAGCAGGCGCCGTCCTGCCGCTGAGCCTGCAACTCTAAACAATGCGATGCCGAATGCAGCGGGTGGAAAAATACATGGCGATCGAGCCGCGACAGCCCGTCAGAATCCAGGAATAGTTTCTCCAACGTTTGCTGCAGCAGAGCCTGGCGGGAGTAGCCCAACAAGCGGCAAGCCGGAGCATTGGCCGAAACAATGCGGCCGGAAGCATCGGCTGCGACGAGCGCATCCGGCAGCCAGTCCAAGGTGGCGCTATCCAGGGCTACATGAACTGGCGTCCCAAACGCAGATATATCCCGTGCCGCGGTTTCAACAACAGCCATCGGGTGATTTCCCGCCGAGTTTCCGCTTCAAGCGCTCGCCGCCGCCGGCCGATAAGACCCCGCCACCGCACGGAAGCTGACCGCCAGCCGGTTCCAGCTATTGATCGCGATAATCGCCAGGGTCAAATTGACTAATTCCTGCTCGCTAAACTGGCGGCGCGCAGTTTGATACACGTCGTCCGGCACACCGGTGCGCGAGAGCAGGGTTACGGATTCGGTCCAGGCCAACGCTGCGCGTTCCCGCTCGCTGAAAAATGGCGCTTCGCGCCAAACGCTAACGGCGTACAGCCGCTGCTCGGTTTCTCCCAAGCCGCGAGCGTCTTTCGTATGCATGTCCACGCAATAGGCGCAACCATTGAGCTGCGAAGCACGCAGTTTCACCAACTCCAGCAGTTTACTGTCCAGCCCGCAGCGGTCCACATACTGTTGCAAAGCGCGCAGGGCTTGAATCGCCTCGGGGACAGCACTCCGATAATCGAGCCTGCTTTCCACATTCCCTCCTCTTTCCCATCGCACCAATCTATCAAGATGGGCGGCGGCTGTTCAGAGGACATTTGTCATCGCGAATGGTATAAATCGATCTTCGATCTTCGGGTGTATCGCACCCACAATAAAAGCGATCGTTCCGTGCGGATGCACCCTGAGAAAGAGCATCGAAATGGGCTTCCACTTCATCCCCGATGCAGGCGGCACCAAGAGCAATCATTGCATCGATGGAGGATTTGAACGACATATTGGGAGGAATCAAATGAGAAGCCACTTACGCAAGATCGTAATCATGATGATGCTCAGTCTGGCGGCCCTGGCGTCCCCGGGTATTCATGGCAAGATCAGCGGCGGACCCCCACCGAAATCCATGCCGGGAGCGTTTCCACCACCTCCACCGCGTTCGGTGGTATGGGCGGTTGGAAGCTCACAGTTGCCGCCGCGGACGGCGAAGGTATACACGATGAACCAAAAATGGACCATGTTCCAGCCGCATGTCCTGGCAATTCCGGTAGGTTCGACGGTCGTGTTCAAGAACAGCGATACGGTAGAGCACAACGTCTCCTGGAGATCCATCGGCGGCAATCGCGCGCTAGCAAAAAACCTGGGCAACGCCGCGCCGGGACAAACGCTCAGCTTTCGCTTCACGCATCCCGGCGTCGTTCATCTACGCTGCACGCTGCATCCTGACATGAGCGCATACATCGTGGTAGTACCGACGCCATATTTCACCACCACGAAACGCTCCGGCGAGTATCAGCTCAACCTGCCTGCCGGGCGCTATCGCGTGATGGCCTGGCATGAAGGCCAGCGCGAGCAAACCCGCACCGTGACCGTAGGCAAGAATTCATCCACGCTCAATTTCAAATTAACGAAATAATAGAATGGGCAGCGGCGGAAGCAAGACTTTCCGCCGGCGGTGGACGTGGGTCACCACCAGCAGGCAAACCAGAATCTTCCCGTCTGCACGTTTAGATCAGCTTACGCCGGGATGCATTCATCACCGCTTCCAGGCGGTTATGGGTGCGCAGCTTCTGGTTGATGTGATGCAGGTGATTGCGCAGCGTCTGCTGGCTGACGCCCAGATGCTGGGCAACAGCGGGAGAATTCATGCCTTCGGAAAAAAGCCGTAACACTCGCACTTCCTGTTCCGAAAGTTGCAAGATGGGCGCCGGCCGGGCGGCAGGATCCCCGATCTGATTGAGTTGGCGGGTCAATTCCAGCATGCGGTGCAGCATCTCTTCGGAATGTTTGCGATCGGTGATATCGTGCGCCAGATGCACCCACAGCTTCCGGCGATTGCGGGAGTTTTGAAAGCTGATGGTTGAGATGTTAATCCACAAGCGTTCGCCGGACTTGGTCCTGACGTGGAGATCGAAATTGGGCACGGCCTCACCACTTCCCGTGCAGTCGAGGATACTGCACCCTTCCTGGCAAACACGCGTTCCGAGCGCGCCGACGCCAGCCAAAATCTGATAGCAGGTTTTATGCAAGGCTTCCGGCGCGGTGTAGCCGAAAAGCTGCTCCGCAGCCCGATTCCAGGAGACAATTTCGCCTTCTGTGGTCAGCGCGAAGGCGGCGTCGGCGGTGCCTTCCAGCAGCGCAAAGAGTTCACTTTCCAGCATAATGTTCGCCCAGGATACTGCATAATATATCGCGGTGCGATTGAATCGGCAAGGGGGCTCGCGGCCTCCGGTCACATGCAAGCAGGTGGCCGACGCGGAAGGTGAAGCGAAAAGCGTCGCCAGGCTTCGAAGCTGTCAGCGTTCAGCCGTCTGCTTTCAGCCAGAAGCTATGAGCTTCCAGCGCTGCGGCATCCCGTGTGGCCGGCGAAGCGATAAGCGCGGTAGGCCGCAGCACAGCGGTCTGGCGGGCGGAGCCGTGATTTTTGTCCCTTTTCCCATGATGAACGTTTGATTGCGGAGGTGCCCGGGAAGGCACACCCTTTTTTATGAGCAGAAGATGGAGGTGATGGCAGGCAAGCCAAGCGAGGGGATTACCACTAAGGATCGAGACCCAGCCAGGGAGGCAGAGTTGGATACGCAAGAGCAGCGTTCGACGCCGGGCGATGAAGTACTTCGGGGAAAGTTCGGAACACAGGATATTGCTGCTGCCACCCGCATTGCGGAAAATGTCGCGCGGTTTCTCGAATCGCAGGATTATTTTTTCATCGCGACCAGCAATCGGCAGGGTGAGTGCGATAGCAGCTATCGCGGCCGAGGGAAGGGGGTCCCTTTAATAAAGATCCTGGATGAAAAAACGATTATTTTCCCCCACTACATGGGCAACGGCACCTTTCGCAGCTTAGGCAATATCCTGGAAAATCCGCATATCGGAATGCTGTTCATGGACTTCAAGACCGGTCTGCGCCTGCGCGTCAACGGCGATGCGGAAATCAGCGATGATCCGGATTGGCTGGCGATGTTTCCAGGCAGCGTAGAAACCGTGAAAGTCACCGTCCAGGAGGTTTATAAACAGAATCGGCCTGCGCGACTACCGAATCCAGCGGGAGCGTAGGACCGCAGTGGGGAAAAATCGCGAGCCAGGAGCTGATATTCGGCCAAGCCGATTCCCAATCGTATCTTCAAGCGCTGGCCGCCAGATTCGCCGGTATTCTCAGGGCGGCGCGGCACCGTTCCGCCCGCGCCTGGCGCACGGCGCGCATCATGTTGCGCAGCGCCGGGCGGACTTCTTGCCAGCGGCGGGTCTTCAAGCCGCAATCCGGGTTGATCCAGAGCCGTTCGGCAGGCAGGGCGTGCAGCGCCTGGCGGATCAGGGCACGAAATTGCGCCACGGCCGGCACGCGCGGGGAGTGGCTGTCATAGATTCCCGGCCCCCAGGCCGACTGCTTGCCGGGGGCGGCGAATTGCATGCCCGAGCGCGCCGTCTCGACCGAAATGACATCCGCATCCAGCGCCGCGAGGACGGGCAGGAAATCGCGCAAGTCGGAGTAGCAGATATGGGTGTGGATCTGGGTCTGATCGCGGACCCCGGCGGTGGCCAGGCGAAAAGCCGCCACCGCCCAGGTCAAGTATGCCGCACGGTCTGCCTGGCGTAGCGGCAAGCCCTCGCGCAGCGCAGGCTCATCCACCTGGATGACGCGGAGCCCGGCCGATTCCAGATCGGCGATCTCGTCCCGCAACGCCAGGGCAAGCTGGAACGCAATCTCGGCGGCCGGCAGGTCGTCGCGAACAAACGACCAGCGCAGCAGGGTGAGCGGGCCGGTAAGGATGCCCTTGACCGGCTTGGCGGTAAGCGACTGGGCAAAGCGCGCCCAGGCGAGCGCGATGGGCCGGCGCCGCTCGACATCACCGAAGAGGATGGGCGGCTTCACGCAGCAGGGGCCGAAACTCTGCACCCAGCCTGAGGCGGTGGGAGCAAAGCCCTCCAGCCGCTCCGCAAAATACTCGACCATATCGTTGCGCTCGAATTCGCCATGCACGAGCACATCCAGGCCGATCGCTTCCTGAAAGCGGATGGCGCGTTCGATTTCGCGGCGTAAAAAAGCTTCATATTTGGCCTGCGAGATCCGGCCTGCACGCCAGGCGGCGCGGGCGGCGCGCAAGGGCCGAGTCTGCGGGAAGGAGCCGATGGTGGTCGCCGGGAGACAGGGCAGGGGAATCGCTTTCGCCTGCAGCGCGCGGCGCGCCGGGTAGGGGCTGGCGCGCCGGCGCATCGCCGGGCGGATGCCGGCCACGCGCGCACGTATGCTATTTTTCCGCATTTCGGGGGCAATCTGCCGTTGATTGCGCAAGCGGCGGGCTTCCGCCAGGCGGCCGGCGATTTCAAACGAGTTTTTGCCGCCGGCGGCGCGCGCCAGGAGCACCAGTTCCTCGAGCTTTTGGAAGGCGAAGGCGAGCCAACCGCTCAGGCGCAGATCGAGCGCGGCTTCCCGCCTCAGATCGAGCGGGAGATGCAGCAGCGGACAAGAGGGCGCGAGTTGCAAACGCTCGTCGCCGCAATACCATTGCGCGACGCGCAACAGATCGAGGGCGCGGTCCAGATCGGCGCGCCAGACATTGCGGCCGTCCACCAGGCCGAGCGATAGATGCATGCCGGCCGGGACCGAGCGGATGGCAGGCTGCAGTTGCCCGGGATCGCTGACCAGGTCGAGATGTATACCGGCCACCGGCAGGCCGCAGGCCAGCCGCAGATTGTCGCGCAGGCCGGCATAATAGGCGGCCAGCATAATTTTGGGGGCGCGGGCGGCAAGGCGGGTGTACGCCAACTCGTAAAGTTCGCGTTGGGCAGATTCCAGATCCAGCCCCAGGCAAGGCTCGTCGAACTGCACCCAATCCGCCCCGGCGGCGGCCAGGCGAGCCAACAATTGCCCATAGACCGGCGACAGGCGCTCCGCCAACGCCCGCAGGTTTTCGGCCCCGGGGCGCCGCTGGCCCAGCAGCAGGAACGACACCGGACCCAGCAACACCGGGCGGGTCTGAAATCCAGCCGACTTAGCCTCTAAAAATTCCCGCACCGGCTTATCGCCGGCCAGGCGGAATTCCATGCCGGGTTCGAACTCGGGAACGAGGTAGTGATAATTGGTATCGAACCACTTGGTCATCTGCAGGGGGGCGGCGTGCAGGGCGCCGCGCGCCAGCGCGAAATAATCCGCCGCGTTCAACGGCTGGTCGCCGCGCCGGAAACGCGAAGGAATGGCGCCGGTCATCACCGCGGTGTCCAGCACATGATCGAAGAGCGAGAAATCGTTCGAGGGCAGCAGTTGAATGCCGGCCTCGGCTTGCAATCGCCAGCGCGCCAGGCGCAGCTCGCGGGCGGCATCATGGAGCTGGCGCTCATTCCATTTCCCCGACCAGAAGCGCTCGACCGCGAACTTCAACTCGCGCTGCAATCCGATTCGTGGGAAACCCAGGTTGGCGGTAATCATGCAATTCCTTGTGTGCTGGAGCCAGCTTTCGGCAAAAGCGGGCGCGGCGCAATGGAACGAGCGTACCCCGGCCCGGAATAAAAATATTCAACGGGCAACGGGCTGCGCTTCCGCGATCCGCCAGCGCGCCCGTTGCAGCACCTGGCGGAACATCGCAGGCGTCAATTTTCCGGTTTGGGTATTGTGCTGGCTCGGATGATAAGAACAGACCAGGCGGGGAAGCGGGTCGGGCAAGCGGTAATCGGCGCCGTGTGCGAAGGGCATGCGGGAGCGGGGCGGCAAGACCGCCAGCCGGCGGGCGATTTGGAGGTAGGCATCGAAAGCGATTTTGCCCAGCACCAGCACAACTTTCACCCGCGGCAGCAGGGCCAGTTCCCGGCGCAGAAAGGGCAAGCAGCGCCGGATTTCGCGCGGGGTGGGTTTATTTCCAGGCGGCGCCCAGCGCACCGCCGCAGTGACATAGCAGTTGATCAATTGCAAGCCATCGCGGCGATGGGACGAGGACGGCTGGTTGGCGAAGCCGGCTTTATAGAGGGCGCGAAACAGGAAGTCGCCCGAGCGATCGCCGGTAAACATCCGGCCGGTACGGTTGCCGCCGTGCGCCGCCGGGGCGAGGCCAATCACCAGCAACTCGGCTTCGGGGTCGCCGAAACCGGGCACGGCTTTACCCCAATATGTCTGGCTGCGGTACAGGGGCCGCCGGGTGCGGGCGACAGCAAGGCAGTACCGTACCAGACGGGGACAAGCGTTCGACCGCTCAATCTGCCGCTGCAGCCGCTTGAAAGCGGCGCGGGAACGGGAGATCATCAGGCCGCCCGTCCGGCGACGGAGGCCAACTTGCTCTCCAGGTACTGCTTGAGCGCGACGGCGTTATTGTGCGCCTGGTCGCGGGAGCTATAGAGCAAGGTGACATGGGCATGGTGGGCGGCAGCGGACAGGATCTGCCAGGCGGCGGGATTGGCGTCCAGCTCGGCAAAATAGCGGTGCTTGAACTCCTCCCAGCGTTTGGGGTCATGCCCGAACCAGCGGCGCAATTGATGACTGGGCGCGGCTTCTTTCACCCAGGCGTCCATTTTCAACTCCTGCTTACGAAGGCCGCGCGGCCAGAGCCGCTCCACCAGGAAGCACTTGCCAGGGCCAGCACAGCCGTTGGTTTCATACACTCTCGCTAGTTTGATCATCTCCGGCTCCTTTCCATTAGAATTCGTAAAGTTTCGCAATCGTTCCAATCCATTCATGCGCATGGAACCGCCAAAGCCAAGCTCGCATCATCGAACCGATCCGATTCGGATGCAGGCTGCCGGAGGCGGCATGACCTGCCGGCCGCACACTCGCCGCAAAATGTTTTGAGGCTGGACGGAATCTGCACGCCGGCCGCGGCCAGCGCTCTGAGAAACCGATGCGGATCGCCCAGATCACTCCAGCCGATGTCTCCGAAGTCGAGCACGAAAAGCGCGCCGGTATTTGCCGGCAGCACCTGGCGCGAAAAATCAGAAACCGGCAGGCTCGAGTACAGGCTGCGAATTTCCGTTTCGGCAGCGCCGCCGGGACGGAGGAGCAACCGCTCCATGGATTTACAAAAGCCCGGGGATGCCCGGCGCATCATGGCGAGGAAAGCATCGGCCGCGCCCACCATCACGAAGGTATTCCAGACACAGCCCCGGGCGAAGAGCCGGGCGGCCAATGCCGGAGCCGGTTTTTCCCAAAACCGTTTCACCGCGGCCACACCCAGGGAGTTCCTGTTGTCCCGATCGGACTCAATCCAGCCGTACTCAGTTTCCGGATACGCGGGTGCGGCGCCCAACAGCACGACAGAACCAGATCCGGATTCGGCGAAGGCAAACGCAGCTTCGAGTGCAGCCGCGAAGGCCTGAGGATCCGCGAAATAATGATCCGATGGAAGCAGGGCCACGATGGCGCGCGGGTCGAGCCGGGACACCCGCAACAAACTCCAGAGAATGGCCGGCAGCGTACCGCGATTCGAGGGTTGCACGACCTTGCGGACCGGCGGCACCGGATGCAGGGCTGCCGTATAGAACGCCGCGTGCGCCCGGGTCAAGGCGAATACCACGCGATCGGCCGCGATCGTTCCTGAGATCCGGTCCAGGGTCTGCGCCAGCAAGGTTTTTCCGCCCAGCAGCGGACAGAATTGCTTCGGGCGATTATCGCCACAAGCGAGACGGGTCAGCGGTTTCAGGCGAACCCCATCGCCACCGGCAAGAATTACACCCCAGCGGTGATCATATTGGGAAAGCGCCGGCATTCGTATTTTTCGGCCCCCATGCCCTCCGAGCCACATATTGTGGAGTATCAAACTTGAAAGGCAATGGAAGGGCTATCCCGCGGCATGAAACAGAAATACTCCATTTGGAAAATAGCTTTTACCAAGGCGCAGTATGCGCGTTCCATCACCGGGAACAGATCAAAGCGCCTAACCTGATTTTTTCGGACCGCAAAACAGGGAGGATTTTTAAATGCCTACACTTCAGAGCATGGCTCAAGCCAACCCACCCGTTCCAGTCCTCATGCCGGAGCGCGCCACGGAAATCGAACTGAGCGCCGAAATCGAGGAGCTGCGGGACCACGCCGAATGGAAGGAGGGCGTGGCCCGCAAAACACTATTGCAGCACCCCGGCTTTCAAATTACGCTGCGGATGATGCGGGCGCAGGCCTGCATTCCCAAGCACAGCAATCCCGGCCGGGTCAGCGTGCAACCGCTTTTCGGCAAGCTGCGCATGCGAGCCAACGGGCAAAACTTCGATTTGACTCCAGGAAAGCTGCTGGTGCTGGACCAGTCGGTGCAGCATGACGTGGAAGCGCTGGAGGACAGCGCATTCCTGCTGACGGTGTCCGAGCCGGTTGACGCCCGGCAGGATTGAAGCCGGAGCCGTGCTGCGGTGGAGGAAGGGCCGGACTCGGGCGCGATGATCCGCATCGCCGGCGGATCAGCGGCAAGCGCGACGAGGGCCGGTAAAAGGAGATGTTTCATGACAGCGCAGAAACCTACACCGGTTGCAAGAATCAGCATTAACGAGGCGCAAGAGCTTAGCAGACGGCCGATTTTCGTGGATGCGCGCAGCGCCACGGCGTTGCGCAGAAATCCGCTGCAAGTGCCCGGAGCCATGCATGCGCCGCTCCAGGACCTGGCGAAATCGGCAAAGCGGCTGCCGCACGGGCGAGTCCTGGTAACGTACTGCACTTGAAGCGGCGAGAAGGCCAGCGCCCGGGTGGCGCGGGAACTGCAGGCACTTGGATTTCGGGAAGTGTACGCTTTGCGGGGCGGCTTCAAGGCCTGGCAACGCGCGGGTATGCCGGTCGAAGCGGTAGACGGCCAGCGATGATGGCAAGCAGCAACAGCTCAAACTTGTACCCGATTCGCATACGTAGCGGAAGTTTTGTTGCGTAAAAGGAAATTGATTTCACCTTTGGCTTTCAAGGACCGGCGGGGCCGTTTGATTCGAGCTTGGGATTTCAAGCAATTGAGCAATCTCGGTAATTGCATTCCTGATGAGGGTTGCCCTGAATGCGCCCAATCTGCGTGCACGCTGATCACCTGAAGCCGCGGTTGCAACGATCCGCCGGGCGCACGGGAAGAGGAAGTAATGCCGAACTTCGTACCGGCAAGAAATACCTTGCCCATCGCGATGCAGCCGGTTACGGCCGTGCAGAGCGTGTACCCCGCTTTGGTGGAAACGCCCTAGGCGGCAACGATTTACGGAGCCGCAGCCACGCGCTGCGTGGGTAGCCGCTCTCGGGCAGAAATGCTGTCCGACTCGGCCGTTATGATTATGGTCAGCGCGCAAGTGCGCGCGGCGGCCGGACAAATTCATACTATGCGGCGAGAGCAGCAGTTCTGGAGAATGAGCATGGAAATCAAACGATGCGGCGCACGGCCTTCCGGAAAAGGGACGGAGGAATATTTCACGGGAGCGGTCCGGGTGGATCCACTCTTTGAGGCGCCCGAGCCCGCCCGGGCGCGCGGCGCGAGCGTCACATTTGAACCCGGCGCGCGGACCGCGTGGCACACTCATCCGCTCGGGCAGACGCTGATTGTCACTTTCGGCGCCGGCAGGGTGCAGCGATGGGGCGGTCCGGTGGAAGAAATACGGCCTGGCGACGTGGTCTGGTTCGAGCCGCAGGAAAAGCATTGGCACGGCGCGAGCCCGACGGCGGCCATGACGCACATCGCCATTCAGGAAGCGCTCAACGGGAAGGTGGTTGACTGGCTGGAAAAGGTCAGCGACGAGGATTATCCAGGCCGTAAATAACCAAGAAGGCCCGATGGCGATGCGGGACGCGACGATTGCGGCCCACTTCCGGGCAGGGCGCGGCGAGGCGGGAAAGGATTTCCGCCCTTTATTTTGCACGGTCTCAACGCGGTTCTAACTATATGCAGGGCGTCTATAATAAGACATTGCGCCGCGGAAGACTGCGGAATTACCGGAGATTAAACGATGCGTTTCTTACCATCGAGATCGTGGGGCCGGCTGGCGCTGATCGCGGCCGGACTGGTTGGCGCCGGCATATTAGTTTTCAGCCTGGGCACCCGCTCCTACAGCGCCGCGGCGGTGGCCGCGCCACGCGTCAAAACCGCGGCACCCGCTGCCGCGACGCCCTCCACTACCGCCGCGTCAGCCGCCGAGGCCATGCCGAGGATGGCGATGCCGGACATGCCGGGGATGGCGATGCCGGCTAGCAGCGCGCCGCATGCCGGCCCCGCCTGGGCGACGCCGGCGTATCACAGCCATGCGCCGCGCGGGCCGCTGCCGGCCACCCTGCCACCGTCGCAGTTCACCGATCCGCGCGTACAGGCGATCTACGCCATGGCGGCCAAGATCGAGAAGGTGCTCTACCAACAGCCCTGTTATTGCCGCTGCGACCGCGAACTGGGGCACACCAGCCTGCTCTCCTGCTATATCGGCACGCACGCCTCTATCTGCCAGGTCTGCCTGATGGAAGCCGCATTCGCCTACCATGAAACGCAGCGGGGGCGCACTCCGGCGCAGATTCGCCGCGAGATCATGCAAGGCGCCTGGCGGAAGATCAATTTGGAGCAGGTCATCGCGCGCTATGCCCATTGAAGCGGGAGGCGTGAAGCCGCGGTAAAAAACCAGGGTTGAAACGTCGCGAAGCGGGGTTGAAGCGCCGCGGCGCATTTTTAGCTTGGAGCGGCCCGCTACCGGCTTTATCCTGGAAAAGGTATATTCATCCACTGCCAACCTTCAGCGGCTGGAGAACTTCTGAATCAAGCAAACGCACTACTATGTCCATGACACTCTTCACTTCCGAATCGGTAACCGAAGGCCATCCGGACAAGATGGCCGACCAGATCTCCGACAGCGTACTTGACGCCGCATTGCAACAGGATCCGCACAGCCGGGTAGCCTGCGAATCGCTGCTGACCACGGGGCTGATCGTGGTTGCCGGCGAGATTACCACCGCCGCCCATCTCGATTACCAGCAAATTGCGCGCGAGGCGGTCAGCCGGGTGGGCTATTGCGACGCTGCTTTCGGCTTCGACTGCAACACCTGCGGGGTGCTGATCAGCGTGCACCAGCAATCACCCGACATCGCCATGGGGGTGGACCGCGACGGGGCGGGAGACCAAGGGATGATGTTCGGCTATGCCTGCGACGAGACGCCGGAAAAGATGCCGCTGCCGATCTCGCTGGCGCACCGGCTGGCGCGGCGGCTATCGGAGACGCGGCGCTCGGGGCAGTTGGAATTCCTGCGTCCGGACGGCAAAAGCCAGGTCACGGTGGAATACCACGACCATCGTCCGGCGCGGATCGCGGCGGTGGTGGTTTCGACCCAGCATGCCGACTCCATTTCAACGCCTGAGTTGAGGGAGCGGGTGCGGCGGGACATAATTGACGCCGTGCTGCCGCCGGAACTGGTGGACAAGGCGACCCGGTACCATATCAACCCAACCGGGCGATTCGTGACCGGCGGCCCGATGGGCGACACCGGGGTGACCGGGCGCAAAATCATCGTGGATACCTACGGCGGGATGGGCCGTCACGGCGGGGGCGCGTTTTCCGGCAAGGATCCGACCAAGGTGGACCGCTCGGCGGCATACATGGCGCGCTATATCGCGCGCAATCTGGTGGCGGCCGGGCTGGCGCGCCGCTGCGAGATCCAGTTGGCGTACGCGATCGGGGAAGCGGAGCCGGTTTCCGTGCGGGTGGATACTTTCGGCACGGGAACCCAGGACAGCGAGAAACTGGCGAAGGCGGTGAGGAAAGTATTTCCACTGACGCCGCGCGGGATCATCGAGCACCTGAAACTGCGCCGGCCGATTTACCGTGCTACCGCCGCTTTCGGCCACTTTGGCCGGGAAGAGGCCGAATTTACCTGGGAGCGCGAAGACCGGACCGAGGCCTTGCTCGCGGCAGCGGGGAGCAAGGAAACGGGCGTGGTCTCCACAGCCGCCGTGTAAGGCGGCAGGGCCGCCACCCACGCACTGCGTGGGAACCCGAAGTTCAGGCGCTGACGCTATCGAAACGTTCCGGCCGAAACCGGACAATTTGCGAGACATCAGGCAGCACGCGGAATGAAATCGCTGGCGCAACGGGCCCTCGATACCGCCGTACAGCAGGGCGCCGAATATGCCGACGTGCGGCTGGCGGAAGAGCGGCACCGCAGCTTCACCACCAAGAACGGCCGCATCGGGCATGTTGCGGATTCCGAATCCCATGGGGTGGGGGTGCGCGCGCTGGTGGGCGGCTCCTGGGGATTTGCCGCTACCGACGCGCTGACGCCAGAGGGGGTGGACGGCGCCGCGGCCGAAGCGATCGCGATCGCGCGCGCATCGGCGCGGGTGCAAGCCCGGCCGGCGGTGCTGGCTCCGGAGCCGGCGCGCAGCGGGGTCTGGGTATCTCCCTGCCAAATCGATCCGTTCAGCATTTCGCTGGAAGCCAGCCTGGAACTGCTGTTCGCGGTGGACCGCGAGCTGCGGGCGGTTGACGGCGTCACGCTGGCGGAAACCGGGATGGAATTTCACCGGACGCATCAATGGTTTCTTTCCAGCGAAGGCGCCGACCAGGAACAGACCCGGACCAGCAGCGGGGCGGGGTTTGCGGCATATTCTTTCGGCGAAAACGAGATACAGAAGCGGTCGTATCCGAATTCTTTCGGCGGGCAGCACCAGCTCAAAGGCTACGAATTGATTCACGAGCTGCGGCTCGAAGAAAACGCGCGGCGGGTGGCGGAAGAGGCGGTGGCGCTGCACCAGGCGGAGCAATGCCCGCAGTTCACCGGCACGCTGGTGCTCGACAGCTCGCAGCTTGGGCTGCAGATTCACGAGTCCATCGGGCATCCGATCGAACTCGACCGCGTGCTCGGCTCGGAAGCCAATTTTGCCGGCGGCAGCTTTTTATCGTTGGATAAACTGCGGCATTTGCGCTACGGATCCGAGCTGGTGAATGTGGTCGCCGACGCCCGGCTGGAGCATGGGCCGGGGCTGGGCAGCTTCGCATTCGACGACGAGGGAGTGCCGGCGAGCTGTTCGGACATCGTTCGCCAGGGGGAATTTTGCGGCTATATCATGAGCCGCGAAACCGCCGCGCAGATCGGCGAGCCGCGCTCGAACGGCTGCATGCGGGCGGAATCGTGGAACCGCCTGCCGCTGATTCGCATGACGAATATCAGCATCCTTCCCGGCGAGCGCGGGCTCAGCCCGGACGAGCTGATTGCCGACGTGGCCGAGGGGATCTACATGGAAACCAACCGCAGTTGGTCCATTGACGACAAGCGCTACAACTTTCAATTCGGGTGCGAACTGGGCTGGGTGATTCGCAACGGGCGTAAGGCGCGGATGGTGAAGAATCCCAGCTATTCGGGCATCACCACCGAGTTCTGGAACTCACTCGACGCGATCTGCTCACGCGAGCACTGGACGCTGTGGGGCACGCCCAACTGCGGCAAAGGACAGCCGCAGCAGACGATGGGGACCGGGCACGGGGCCGCCCCGGCGCGTTTCCGCAACATCAAGATCGGCAGCGCCTATGCCCGTTAACCGCGAGACGATGGCGTCGGCGCCGCGCACGCCGGCGATGCGGCGCGACGCGATGGCGCCGCTGCTGAGGCCGGAGTTCGCGCATCAATTGCTCGAGCTGGCGCTTTCAGTCGCGCATGCCGATGAGACCGAGCTGACGCTGCAGGCGGGCAGTTCCGCGCTTACCCGCTTCGCCAACAACGGCATACACCAGAACGTAGCCGAGACCCAGACGACGGTTTCGATTCGCAGCGTGGTGGAAGGGCGAATGGCGCGCGTCTCGACCAACCGCCTGGATCCGGCATCCATTGCCGAGACCGTGGCCCGCGCGGAAGAACTGGCGCGCCTGCAAGCGCCGGAGCCCGACCTGCTGCCCATGCCCGACCCGCAGCAGTATCCGCAGGTGGCGCGAGCGTTTGCGAGCGCGATGCTCACGCCGGAGGAGCGCGCCGAAAAGACGGAAGCGATGATCGCGGTGGCGCGGCGGGAAAAGCTGACCGCCGCCGGCGTGGTCGCCAACCATCGCACGGCGCAAGCATTGATCAACTCGCGCGGGCTGGAGGCGTATTACGAGGAGACCGGGGCGGAATATTCGGTAACGATGCAGGGCAGCGATAGCTCCGGCTGGGCCAAAGCCAGCTCGACCGATGGCGCCCGCCTCGATTTCGCCGGGGGAGCGGAAACCGCCGCCCGCAAAGCGCGGCTGAGCGCGGCGCCAATCGAGCTTCCGCCGGGGCGATATACCGTCATCCTCGAGCCGGCGGCGGTGCTGGACCTGCTCGGGTTTTTATTCTGGGACTTTGGCGGGCTGGCGATCCTCGACCAGCGCAGCTTTCTGACCGGAAGGCTGGGAACGCGGCTGTTCGGGGAGAACATACATATCCACGACGACGTGCTGCATCCGCTGCAATCGGGCGCGCCCTTCGACGGCGAAGGCATGCCGCGGCAGCGGTTGAAGCTGGTCGAAGGCGGAGTGATACGATCGCTGGCCTATGCCCGGCAGACCGCCGAGCGCATGCGGCGCGAGCATCCGGAAATTCCCGCTGCGCCGACCGGGCATGGCTTTCCGCTGCCCAACGAGTACGGCGAAGCGCCGTTGAACATCATGATGGAAGGCGGCGAGCAAACGCTAGAAGAGCTGATCGCCGGGGTCGAACGCGGCATATTGGTTACGCGGCTGTGGTATATACGCGAAGTGGACGCCTACGAGAAGCTGTTGACCGGGATGACGCGGGACGGCACCTTTCTGATCGAAAAAGGGCAACTCGCGCGCGGGCTGCGCAATTTCCGCTTCAACCAGAGCATGATCGAGCTGCTGAACCAGGTCGAGGCGCTTGGCATCCCCACCCGCGCCAGCGGGGAAGAGTCATTCGACATGGTCGTGCCACCGCTGCGCGCCGGCGGGTTCAACTTCACCGAGGTCACGCGGTTCTAAGGGCGAATCGGCGGTAGAAATCAACCATCAGCGATCAGCCTTCAGTGAAGATAAGTAGCTGAGGAGGCTGACTTTTCAGCGCAAAAGCTTGCTTTCGCGACGCCGGGAGCTATACTGACCGCAGAATCGCTCCCGCCCTGGAACGCATCCGAGTAAAGTAAGGGGTGGAGGGAGAAGGGGAGATGGAGCGCGCAGCCGGAACGAGGCCTAAAGCTGCGGGGAAGAGCGGATGGAGGGCGGGGAAGGCGGGGATCGCCTGCCTGAGCGGACTGCTGCTGATGGCGGCGGCGCTGCCGGCCGGGGCCGCCGGCACAGACAGGAAAACCACTCATAAATTGACCGAGCCGGACCGCATCGCCATTCTTCGCAACTTGATTGCGCAGACGGGGTTCTCGCGCTTCAACCTGCCGCGGGGCAAGCACGTCGTGCATCTTACGGCTGCCGGGCGCGTTCTGAACCTGAAAAAGATCGAGCAAGGGGTGCGGAATGACGGCATCGCCATTCCCCGCGGCGGGCGAGTGCAGATCACGGCCGTGCATTTCCATTCACATTCGATTGATTTCGACCTGAACGGCGGACCGCATACGACTCATTGGTACAACCATATACAGTTTGGGATCGGGAACGGTCCGATGAACTCGATTCCGGACCGAGGGCGCCAGGGCGGCGGGCGGATCGAATTGCGCTTTCGCGGCCCCGTACCGGGGCTGAGCAGCGCCGAGTTGCGCAAGGCGCTCAGCCCGATGATCGAATGGAACCTGCGCGCCGGCCCGGCGCTGACCTCATACCACATGCCGCCGCGAGTGAAAAAAGCCATCAGCGCGCATCATGTGCTGGTCGGCATGAACCGCATCATGGTGATCGCCGCGCTGGGGCGCACGCAGCGCAAATATCACGAGCAGAACCTGAAGACGGGCGAAGTGTACACCGATTGGGTGTACGGCAATCCTCCGGCCAAGACCACATTCGTACGGCTGGAAGGGAACCGCGTGGTGCGGGTGGTGACTTATTATCCCGACGGCCATAAGATTATACGGAACCGCCCCGAGGTGTTGATCGTCAGCCGGCAGAATGCGGCGGCGGCAAGCTCAACCGCGGCGGATAACGGTCCGCGTCCGACGCTGCGCAGCAAACCCACTTACAACCAGCCGGGGTCGAATCCGCTGCCAATGCCGCAGCATCCGATTGTGACCACCCCACCCCTGGGAAGCGGGCCCAACAACCCGAGCGCCACCTCGACGAATCCGAACACACCCACCTCCGCCGGCGGGATTCCGCATTGATAAATTTATAAACCGCAGTGGTGCTGCACGCAAATGATGCCACTATCATTTCGCGGGAAATGCATTTGCTGCGAATACTGATTTATCCATGCCAAAGGCTCAGGCGGGCAAGTGGTGGTTGCGTGCGCCACTACTTCGCGCCGGCTTTGCGACCCGGCCGGGCATGCTTAAAGAATTCGATCTGGCGCAGGCGTTTTTCGGCTTCCGCCCTGGTGTTGTAGGTTCCGAAACGGCGGCCGGTGTGCTCGGAAAGCACCACATACTTATGATTGATTTTCCTGATCATGACGAGCCCCGATAGGTTTAGATGCCCGGGAGCGTCAGATACTACGAGCCATTGCCATGGCCGTCGAGCGGTCGGGTTTCGAGGACGTCGCCGGGGAGCAACTCGCGCAGGCGCTGCAGGGCGGGATGGCGGGCGGCGCGCGCTTCGGCCTCGCGCAGCCGGGCAGCATTGGCTTCGCGGATTGAGGGCGCAGGGGCGGCGCGCTCGATGCGGATTTCAGGCACATAACCGAGTGCCTGACGGATGGCCTGACGCAACTCCGATTGCATGTTCTGGCCGGCGAAGATGGTGGCGAAGCCGTCGTTTTCACCGTCGAAGCGGAGCAACAGCGCCCGTCCATCCCAGATCACTTCGGCCTGGTCGAGCATTTCGGCGAGAGCGACGCGATTTTGAGCGAGGTATTGCCGCAGGCGCTCGACGGGCGAGGGCGGCGCCGCAATTGGATCAGAAGCCGGCGGACTTGCGGGCGGTTCCGCGCCAGCGGCGGCCGAGGACGGCTCGGCGAACGATATAACGTCGGCGGAGGAGCCGGCAGGCAGAATCGGGGTCGGAGCAGAGGCAGGCGGAGCGGGGGCAGTCGGAGCAGAGGCAGGCGGAGCAGGGGCAGTCGGAACAGGGAGGGATTCGGGGCTAATCAGGTTTTTTTTTTGCGCCGGAGCGGGCGCGGCAACGCGGGCGCCGGGGTCAAGCGCGCGTATAACTTCTTCCAGGCTGGTCAGATGCGAAGCGTGAATCAGCTTGACGATGCCAAGCTCAAGGTGCAGGCGTTCGGCGGGGGCGTGGCGCAGGTCGCCGGCGGCGCGCAGCATGATCTGAAGGAAGCGCGTGAGTTGCTCCTCACCGAACCAGGCGGCGGCTTCGGCCACCAGCAAGCGCTCGGGGCCGGGCATCGCCAGCAGGGGGCTGTCGGCGCCGGCGGTGCGGGCGATCAGCATGGCCCGCAGCCATTGCAGCGACTGGCGCGCCAGTTGCGCCGGGGTGACGCCGGATTGCAGCAGATCATCGAGCTCGGAGAGGGCGCGGGCGCTATCGGCGTCGCGCACGGCGGCCATCAGGTCGAGCAGGCGGCGGCCGGAAACCCGGCCCAGCAGTTGGCGCACGGTTTCGGCGCGCAGCCGCTCGCCGTCGTGCGCGATCACCTGGTCGAGCAGGGACAGGGCGTCGCGGAGGGAGCCTTCGCCAGCCTCGGCGGCCAGTTCGAGCGCCTGCGGCTCGGCTTCGATGGCTTCGGCGGCGCAGATCTGGCGCAGGCGCTCGAGGGTGGTGCCAAAGCTCAAGGCGCGGAAGGCGAAATGCTGGCAGCGCGAGCGAATGGTCGGAGGCAACTGCTCGGGTTCGGTGGTCGCCAGCACGAACATCACCCACTCCGGCGGCTCTTCCAGGGTTTTCAGCAGGGCATTGAAGGCGTCGTCGGTAAGCTGATGGGCCTCGTCGAGGATGAAAAACTTAGTACGGTCGCGGGCGGGACGGTAGCGGGCGTTGTCGCGCAACTGGCGGATCTCGTCAATGCCGCGGTTGGAGGCGGCGTCGATTTCCAGCACGTCCACCGAATTGCTCTCGGCAATTTCGCGGCAGGCTTCGCATTCGCCGCAGGGAGTGGGGGTCGGGCCGGGGGCGCGGCGGCAGTTCATGGCCTTGGCCAGGATGCGGGCGACGGTGGTTTTGCCGATGCCGCGGTGCCCGGAGAAGATGAAGCCGTGGGCGACGCGTCCGGAGGCCAGCGCATTGCGCAAGGTCGAGACAATCGCTTCCTGTCCTATGACATCGTCGAAGGTTTGAGGACGGTATTTGCGGGCGAGCACCGGCTTCATAGGATAGGTTGAGTATAACGGAGGCGGGGATGCCGCCGGCCAGGCGACGACAGCCGGCGGCTTGCAGGTTAATCCGAGCAGGAGAGAACGCCAGGAACCGGCAGCCGAAACCAGGCGCGGGTGGTAAAATCGTTGGGTCAGACTTCGGGTTTCGCGCAAGCGCTCGCCGCAAACCCCGCCAGGTCCGGAAGGAAGCAACGGTAGTGGATGGAGCCCTGTGCAGCGGATCACCCGAAGTCTGATGCTATTTAGAGCGGTCTATTCCAGTCCACAATAACCAGTCCGAGGGGAAGCGGAATCGCCGGGACGCCGGCGGCGGAATGCCGTATTCTGTCACTTCCAGCAACACGGGAGCTCCAGCATTGCCCTCATCGCCTTATCGCGCCCGCATCACCGCCCTCGGCACGTACGTTCCGCCGAGATTGTTGACCAACGACGATCTTTCGCAGATGGTGGCGACCAACGATGAGTGGATACGCACCCGCACCGGAATCATCGAGCGCCACCTGGTCGAGCCGGGCATGGCCACCAGCGACATGGCAGTAGCGGCGGCGCGGGCCTGCCTGGAGTCGCGCGGCTTCGATCCGGCGCGGCTGCGCATGCTGATCATGGCCACGGTCACGCCGGACATGATGTTCCCATCCACCGCCTGCCTGGTGCAGCACAAGCTGGGGGCGAAGAATTGCTGGGGATTCGATTTATCGGCCGCCTGCAGCGGGTTTCTGTATGCCCTGACCACCGGGGCGCAACTGGTCGCATCGGGCGCGGCCGAGCACGTGCTGGTGATCGGGGCCGACACCATGTCCAGCATCATTGATTACCAGGACCGCGCCACCTGCGTGCTTTTCGGCGACGGCGCGGGCGCGGTGCTGCTGGAGCGCGCCGAGGCGGGCGACGAGACCGGACTTCTCGATTTCGAGCACCAGATCGAGGGCGAAGGGGCGGCCTACCTCTACATGCCGGCGGGAGGCAGCCGGCGCCCGGCGAGCGCGGAAACCGTGGCGAAGCGCATGCACTATGTGCATCAAGAAGGCCAACAGGTCTTCAAATACGCGGTGCGGAAAATGTACGAGGTCTGCCACGGCCTGCTAGAGCGCAACCATATTACCCCCGCGCAGCTCGATTGCTTCATTCCCCACCAGGCGAACATGCGCATCATTACCGCGACCGGCGAGCGGCTGGGGCTGGATGCGGAGCGCATCATCATCAATATCGGGCGGTACGGCAACACCACCGCCGCCACCATACCGCTGGCCATGGCGGATGCGCGCGCGCGGGGACTGCTGCGGCCCGGCAGCCTGGCGATGCTGGCGGCGGTTGGGGCGGGCTATACCGCCGGGGCATCGCTGGTGCGGTGGAGCATCTAGACCGGCCGCAGGGCAGGGCCGGATGGCAAGCTGATTTTCCGGTTTGAAATCGAATCCAAATCATGCCGCAGCGCGTCGCAGCGCATCCGCAGCGCGCAAATCCCATCGCCGGAGCAGATGGATGGCATGCGAGCGAGCCATTATGGATGGCTGCAGAGCAAGCCGTGGCCGACGCCAGTTCGCGGCCCGCAGTTCGGCCCGGGGATAATGGAGAATGACTCGAAAACCGCCCGCGCCGGCGCCGGCCGGCGAGCACGACGAAGCCTGGATGCGTATGGCGCTGGAGCTGGCGCGCGGCGCGCAGTTGGCGGGCGAAGTGCCGGTGGGCGCGGTAGTGGTGGGGCCGGCGGGCGAGTTGCTGGGGCGGGGCTATAACCGCACCCTGCTGGACGCCGATCCGAGCGCGCACGCGGAGATCGTGGCGCTGCGCGCAGCCGCATGGAAGCTGGGGAATCCGCGGCTGGGGGGCTGCACCCTGTATGCTACAATCGAGCCGTGCGCGATGTGCGCCGGGGCGCTGATTCAGGCCCGCATCGAACGCCTGGTATACGGCGCCGACGATCCCAAGGCGGGGGCGCTGCGCTCGGTGCCGACGCTGGCTGCGCATCCGGCGCTGAACCACGCATTTGCAGTGACCGCCGGGGTGCTGGGAGCGGAATGCGGGGCCGTGCTAAAGGAATTTTTTCGCCAGCGGCGCGCCGACGAGCGGAGAGATGCGTGAGTGGTTGAAACGGCTCGCCTCGAAAGCGAGTGTACGGGGAACCGTACCGGGGGTTCGAATCCCTCTCTCTCCGCCAGAGATCATAAACCCTGAAAATTGAGCCGCTTGCAGTTTTGCGTAGAGGATTGGTCAACACTTCCGGGTCAGCAAAAATTGTCTGCTGCGCCGCGACTGCCACACTTTGACAATGAATCCGCGGTCAAAGACTCCCCGCCAGCGCGGGGCGATATCGCGCATGGTGGAGCAACAATCCGCAGAACAGCCGATGGCCGGGCTGCGGCCAGTCCATTCATATTGAACACTCACCATTCCACCAAGGCTTTGCGGAAGTTGGGGCCGCCGGCGATCCAGCGGGGGAATTCCTCGGCCACGGCGCGGTGGGTAGCGCGATGAGTGATCCACAACTCGGGACGGAGGCGCCCGCTTTCCAAAGCCAGAAGCACCTGGCGAAAGTCTTCGGCAGTGGCGTTGCGGCTGGCTAAGAGGCTGATTTCGCGGGCGTGAAAGAGCGGGTCCTGGAAAGAGATTGACTCCAGGGTGAGGCCGACGAAGACCAGGCGCCCGCCGTGGGCAACGTCATCAAAGGCGCCGCGCATGGATTGCGGATTGCCGGTGCAGTCGAAGACGATGGTGGGCAGTTCGCCGCCGCAGGCTTCGCGCAGGCCGGCCGGCGGCGATCCGGCGGCTGGGGGCGAATCTATCCGCAAGGTACGGGCGGCGAGGGCCTGGCGGCAGAAATCCAGGCGCGCAGGGTCCACGTCCATGACCAGCGGGTCGAGGCCGGCGAGGCGCGCAAATACGAGAGTGGCGAGGCCGATCGGGCCGGCGCCGAGGATCAGCGCCCGGTCGTCGGGCTGGAGCGAGGCCCGGCGCGCCGCGTGCGCGCCGATGGAGAGCATCTCGACCAGCGCCAGTTGGTCGAACGAGAGCTGCGCCGACTTATGCAGCTTCGCCAGCGGCACCGGGAGGAATTCCCGCATGCCGCCATCGGCATGCACGCCGAGCACCTGCAGGCGTTCGCAGCAGTTGGTCCGGCCGCGGCGGCAGGCGGCGCAATCGCCGCAATGCAGATAAGGCTCGATGGCGCAGCGGTCGCCGGGGCGCAGGCCGAAGGGGTTATCCGGCTCGACCTGCTCGATGACGCCGCTGAGCTCGTGTCCCAGGATGCGGGGATAACTGAAGTAAGGTTGAATGCCCTTAAAGGCGCGCAGATCAGTGCCGCAGATGCCGACGCGCCGGATGCGCACCAGGGCTTCGCCGGGGCGGGGGGGCGCGGCGTCGGCGAGGTCGAGGGGGCACAGCCGTCCCGGCTGTTCAAGCACCACAGCGTGCATGCTTTTCATGCTAGCGCAGAGCGGGCGCAGGCGGGCAGGGAGATGCGCCTGGACGAGGCGGCAAGTTCCGGCCGGGGAGAGCCTCAACTTCACGCTGAACCCGAGGCATACTATGGCCATGCCAATGACCAGAAACGGTGACTTGCGGATACGAGGGATGTTCTGCGGCCTATTGCTGGCGGCCGGGCTGGCGGCCGGACGTCCGCTGGCGGCGCAAGCGGCGCCAGCGCTGGCGCCGACGCCGCCGATGGGTTGGAACAGTTGGGATTCCTACGCCATGTCGCTCGACCAGGCGCAGTACAAGGCAACCGCGCGCTGGATGGCCCAGCACTTGCGCCGCTACGGCTGGCGCTACATGGTGATTGACGAGGGCTGGTTTCTGAAGAATCCGCTGAGCGGGGGCAAGCCGGGCTGGCAATACACCCTGGGCGGGGACGGGATTTTGCTGCCCGCGCCCAATCGTTTTCCTTCGGCGCGCGGCGGCGCCGGCTTCAAGCCGCTGGCGGCGTTTACGCATCGGCTGGGGCTGCGCTTCGGCATACACATCTTGCGCGGGATTCCGCGGGCAGCGGTGGCGCACAATCTGCCGATCGCCGGCAGCCGCTTTCATGCCCGCGACGCCGCCAATCCCGCCGACACCTGCGCCTGGAATGCCGATAACTACGGCGTGCGCGACAATGCCGCCGGACAGGCCTGGTACGACGCCCTGTTCCGGCGCTATGCCCAGTGGGGCGTGGATTACGTCAAGGTGGATTGCATTTCCTCGCCCTATAAGGGGGCGGAGATTCGCATGATCCATCGCGCCATCGAGCACGCCGGCGGCCGCATCGTGCTCAGCCTCTCGCCCGGGCCGACGCCGATTGCCCAAGCGGCGCAGGTCGAGCGTCTGGCGCAGCTTTGGAGGATTTCCGGCGATTTCTGGGACCATTGGCCGGCACTGCCCTGGGCTTCGTGGTCGCAAGGCTTATACGGACAGTTCGACCTGCTCGCCCGCTGGGAGCGCTTCGCCGGTCCCGGGCATTGGCCCGACGCGGACATGCTGCCGATCGGCATGATCGGCCCGCACCCGGGTTTGGGAAAGCCGCGGCGATCGCATTTTACACACGATGAGGAACGAACGATCCTGACGCTATGGTCGGTGGCGCGCTCGCCGCTGATGATGGGCGGCAACCTGCTGCAGCTCGACGCCTGGACGCAGCGGCTGTTGACCAATCCCGAGGTGCTGGCGGTGGACCAGCATTCCCGCGGCAACCGCGCGCTTTCGACCACGGCGCAGCAGGCGATCTGGGTGGCGCGGCCGGAGCGGGGCGCGGGGATCTATGTGGCGGTGTTCAACCGCGGGGACCGGAGCCAGGCGATACGAGTCACCTGGACCGAACTGGGCCTGCAGCCGGGCAGCAGCTACCAGGCGCGCGATCTTTGGCGGCGGCGCAATTTGGGCAACCTGCGGCGGCTGGCGGTGCGGTTGAGGGCGCATGCCGCGGCGCTGTTCCGGCTGCGGCCGGCAGGATAAGGGAATGCGCCTGAGAGCGGCCAGGAAGACAAGCGGACTAAGCCGGGCGTGGTTATTGATTTTGTGCGCGGCCGGCCTGATTGCGGCCCGCCCGCACGGGCGGAGGGCCCGACCGCCCGCGCTCTCCGCCATGCAAATTGTCGAACGCGCGCTGGCGGCCCATCGCGCCAGCGCGCGGGCCCTGGAACATTACGCCTGGCAGGAACGCGACCGGAGCTATCGTCTGAATGACGCCGGAAAAATTATAAAAACCCTATCCGATGTCACTCACCAGGTGAATCCTTTTCATGGCGTGCACCTCAGTTTTCCCATTGCGATCAACGGCAAGCCGTTGAATGCGCAGCAGCAAGCCAGCCTGGCGCGGGCCAAGGCAAAATTTTTCAAGCAACTGACGCCGGCGCGGCTGGCGAGAATCCGCCAAGGCGTCCAGCATGCGCAAAATCAATTGCAAAAGCTGGAGGCTGCGATTCCGCAGGCATTCGAGCTTCGTCTGGCCGGCGAGCGAAGCGAGGGCGGCAGGCAGGTTTACATCGTTCAAGCCACTCCCAATCCCGGGTATCGCGCGCCCAATGACAATTTGCGCATGCTCCGGCACCTCGCCGGCACGCTTTGGATTGACCGGCGTACGTTTGCCCTGGCGCGGGCCAGGGTGCATGTATTGCAAGCGATTTCGTTTGACTGGGGCCTGGGACAGCTTGAGGCAGGCAGCCGGATTGTCTATAGCCGCGCACCAGTTGATAAGTACTGGTTTCCTCAATCACTTACGCTGAAATTGACCATACGCAAGTTTTATCTGGAACACTTGCACCGGGAAAACCTGCAGGATTACTTTAACTATGCACGCGCGCGTGGCACCAGGTAAACGCTACAAACGGTTGCCGCACGTAAGCAAACACCCAGGAAGATAAACCAGGAGATCACGTGCTGGCGGCAGAACATTGCGCCGCGGGCCCCCGCTGTTATCAATACCTCCGATTGAAGATGCGGGGTTGGTGTTGGCTGCCGCTGTTGTTGGGGCTATATGCGCCGGCGCGGTCACAGTCTCCATACCAGACGACTCACTGGCAGTTTGCCGGTCCCACCGCGGTATACGATCCACTGACGCTTAGCGCCGGCATGGTAGCCGGGCCCGTGACAGCGATTGCAGCCGACAACAATCTCATCGGCAAAGCCTATATAGGCTCCTGGGATGGCGGGGTATGGGAGACCAGCGACGGCGGTTATACCTGGCAGCCGCTGACCGATGCAATGCCCGATCTGGCGATCGGCGCGCTGGCAATGGCTCCCTCCAACCACACCGTTTTATATGCCGGGACAGGAACGACGGCGCTATCAGGCCCGCTGATTGCGGGCGACGGATTGCTGTACAGCGCCAACGGCGGCACGAGCTGGGCGGTAATCGGGCGGGCGAATTTTCAGGGGTTGGCGATCACGCAGATACGAGTTGATCCGAACGACGCCCAGCACTTGCTGGTGGCGGCGGCGGCGCTGCCAGGCAGTTCGTTGACCGGGGGCGGGTTATACGCCAGCAGCGACAGCGGCTCAAGCTGGCAGAAACTGATGGCGGGAGATTGCCGGGACTTTTACTGGTGGCCGGCACAACAGGCCATCGTGGCCGACCAAAATGGCAGCATCGTAATCTCCACCAATGATGGAGCGAGCTTTCAAGCGCCAATGGCCGCGCCGGCATCCGGGTATCTGCGGGTGGCGTTTGGCGTATCTTTAGCGGCGCCCAATACGATTTGGGCGCTGGAAGCGAACGCCCAGGGCAATTTCGGCGGATTGTATGAGAGCGCCGACCGCGGATTGGACTGGGTGCAAGTCAACGTGCAGAACACTTTCTTCATGGAACATCTTTTTGGCCAAGGGCAGGGGAAAAACGATATCGTGCTGGCGCTCGACCCGGTATCGGGCACGCTCTATGCAGGCGGCGTGGATTTGTGGTCTTCGAGCGATAATGGCGCCAACTGGACCAACCTGACCAACACGCAAAGCAATTCACCGACGGTGCATGCCGGCCAGCACGCAATCAGTTTCGGTTATGCGCCCTCAGGCTTCCCGCCGCGGCTATGGCTGGGCAATGACGGCGGGGTTTGGAGCAATCCGAATCCCGGCGGCAGCATGGGCTTCACCAACCTGAACGCCTCGCTTTCGATCATGGGCATCACCCGCCTGGCGGCGGCGGGGAGCGTCATGCTGGCGGCAACCGCGACCGAAGGTTTTGCCGAAACCGTCAATGCCGGGGAATGGACCACGATGACAACGCTGGCGTCCGGATCGGCAGCGCTGGCAGCCGACGGGACAGGCGGGGGATTTGCCTTGGCCGCCCAGGCGCAAGCGTTGAAGATCAACAGCAGCGGCGGCGCGCCTTTTATACAGGAATTCAAGTACACTCCCAATCCTTCCCAGGATGCGGGCATGGCGGCGCAGAATCCGCCGCTTTGGTCGAATCCCGCCCTGGCAACGTCGCTTTATATCGCCACCGACCAACTTTGGGCCAGCGGTGACGGCGGTATCACCTGGAGCATGGTAAGCGGCTCGCAAGCCCGGACGACGCTTTCCGCGCTGGCGGCCGCACCGCCGTTGATTGCCGAAGGCAGCGAGCAGGGACAGGTGCTGGAATCGGGGAACCAGGGCTTGACCTGGAGCGATCTCAGCGCCGGATTGCCGCAGCGGCCGATTACCGGGATGGCCTGGTCAGCGGCCAATGTCCTGGTAGCGGCATTTGGAGGCACGGATCAAATATTACCGGCGGGGCATGTATTTGCCGACATCAGCGGCGGCTGGGTTGACATATCGGCCAGCTTACCCGATCGAACGATTACCGCGCTGGCGGCCGATCCGCAGGATGCCAGCGTGCTGTATGCGTCGAACGAGAGCGGCGTCTGGGCCACTCCGGATCTGGGCGGCCATTGGGTCCTGCTGGGGCAAGGGCTTCCGGGCAGCCAGGTGGAAGCGCTGGTGCTTCGGCCGAAGGCGCGGGAACTGCTGGCTGCCACCGCAGGACGCGGAGTCTGGAGCTTTGCGCTCGAACCTGCGGCCGCAACCGCGGTGACGGTTGCCGGCAATGACCAAACAGCGGATACCGGGGCAACGCTACCCCAAACCTTGACCGCGCAAGTGCTGAACGCATTTGGCGAGCCGGTCAGCGGCCAGAACGTCACCTGGACGGATAATAGCGCCGGCGGCGGGTTTAGCGCAACCCAAGCGGTGAGCGACGCGCAAGGATTCGTCTCTACCACGTATACGCTGCCGGCCCGCGCCGGCACAGTAACGGTGATGGCTATGCCCATCCTGAGCGGCTCCAGTTGGACAGCAGATTTTCAGGAGACTGCGGTGGCGACGACGGCAACCACGCTGCTGGCCTATTCCGGCTCGGGGCAGTCGCAAACGGTCGGCCTGCCGCTGCCAATGCCCCTGGTAACGCGGGTGGAAGACAGCATGAGCAACCCGATCGCGGGCTTCACGGTGAACTATTCCGACGGCAACGCCGGCGGTTCGTTTTCGCCTGCGGCAGCGGTATCGGATGCTTCCGGCAACGCCTCGACCATTTATACCCTGCCGCCGAATGCCGGCCAGATCACCATCACCGCCGCGGGCGGCAGCCTGGCGCCGGTGCAATTTACCGCGACTGCGCTGGCCGCGCCGAGTTTCACGCTCAGCCTATCGCCCGCCGCGCAAGATGCGAATGCGAATACCATCGCGCAGATTCAACTCAACTCGCAATCCATTGGCGGGGATTCGAAGACGATACTGTTGAACTGCACGGCGCCGGTGACCGGATGCTCCCTTTCGCCGTCCTCGATTGCACCGGGCGGCAGCAGCAGCGTGAGCGTCGGCACCGGATCGCTTACCGCCGGCAGCAACACCATCACGATCAGCGGCACGGATGGAGTGCATACGCAGACCGCGAGCGCCACGATCACGCTGACCGGGATGAGCCTGCAATCCACTCCGAGCACGGCCTCGGTCGCAGCGGGCCAAACCGCCAGTTTTGCGCTGAACTTGAGCGGTGAAGGCGGATTCAGCGGCCAGGCCAGCCTGGCTTGCAGCAATAATGGCGGCGCGCTGCCCTATGGCATGGCCTGCAGCTTCAATCCCAGCACGTCCGCGCTGGGGTCGAGCCCGGTAACGATCAGCCTGGCTGTATCCACCACCGCGCCCGGGAGCGTACCGCCGGCCATGCCGGCGCCGCGGAGGCCGGCGGTATGGCTGGGCGCCGGCGCCCTGCTGGTGTTATTGGCCGGGGCTTTCCGGCGGCGCCGGATGCTGCGTCTGGCCGGACTGGCCGGGATCGCGGCGGTAGCGCTGGCCTGCGGCGGGGGCGGGAGTTATTCACAGCCGCCGCCACCGGCTCCCGGCACTCCGCCGGGCACCTACAACATCGTCGTGACGGCATCCGCCAGCGGGGTGACGCCTCAACAGACGACGCTTTCGATCACGGTGCAATAAGCCATTGCGGGCGCGCAGAGGCATGCGGCGGCGCGCGGTTAAATGCCGTTGGATGGCGTTTTTTTCAGATCGGCGGCCACGGCTTCGCCCGCGGCAGCATTATCAGCCGCGGTATTGACGGCGTCAGGCGGGAGGGTTTCACATTCCGGCTGAGATTGAAACTGGTGATTGAAAACCAGGCGGTAGAGCAGCCAACCGAACACCAGGAAGCCGAGCGCCAGGGCGAAGATTTTAAAGGCCGCCAGGTAATCCCCCTGCCAGTGGCGGAGCAGGCGGCGCCCGAAGGCCATCGCCAGCCAGGCTTCGATCAAGTAGCGGGCGCCACGGCCGAGGGCGATGGAGAGGCTGAAGCGGCGCTTCGGGATGGAAAGAATCCCGGCCGAAATGACGAAGGGCGCGTAAGGGCAAGGCGGCGGCATGACTGCAGCCATGCCGACCGGCAAGGAGCCATAGCGTTCGGTCCAATGCAAGATGCGGCGCTGCCAGGAACCGGACAGCCGGCTACGCAGCCAGCTTCCACCGCCGCGGCGGCCGACGTTGTAAGTGAGACGCGCGCCCAGGACCGAACCCAACGTGGCCAGCAGGGCCGCGGCCACTCCCCAAAGCCAATCGTTTTTAGCGATGACGAAGCTGATCAGGACCAGGTCATTGAGGCCGGGGAGCGCAAACAATAACGAGCTATCCAGCAAGGCAAAGCCGAAGACGCCGGCCAAGCCCAGGGTGCGGGCCAAAGCCAGCAACACACGTATCAGGTGCGGATGCATTGCGTTCCAGCCGGAGATTGGACGCGTGTTCCGGCTACGACCCTGTGTTTTCCTCAGCCCGTTTCCGGCGCTGCCGCCGTTCGCGACCGAACAAGTACACCAGGCCGATGCTCAGAATATACAAAAGCAGCATCGGAGTTGCGAACACCACCATAGTAGTGATGTCGGCGGTGGGGGTAATCACCGCCGCGATGATAAAGACAACGAGCACAGCATAGCGGAAATTCCGCAATAAGAAACGTGAATTGACGACGCCGATGATGGCCAGGAAGAGGATCAGGATGGGCAGTTCGAAGACCAGTCCGGTGCCCAACACGACGGTGGCGAAGAGGTTGAAATATTCGTTGATTTCGGGGAAGGCGGTGAACTGATGGGCATAGCCAATGAGGAAATTCAACACCATCGGGAAGGCGAAGCTATAGGCGAAGATGCCGCCGCTGATGAACAGGGCGGAGGTCAGCAGCACGAACGGGATAATGTACTTACGTTCGCGCTTATACAGGCCGGGGGCGATAAACAGCCAGACCTGGTAAAGGACCCAGGGCGAGGCCAGGAACAGGCCGGCAACCAGGGCCAGCTTGACATAAAGGTTAAACGGGTCAATCGGGTTGAGGTAAATCAGTTTCAAGGTCTGGTGATGGGCGGCGAGCGCCTTCACCAGCGGGCGGTCCATGGCATTGTAGATGGCGTTGTGGTAGTAAAAACAGACAAAGAAGCCAACGATAATGCCGACGAGGGAATAAAAAATGCGCCGGCGCAGTTCCTCGAGATGCTCGAGGAACGACATGGCGCCGCCGAGCTGTTCTTCGCCTTCGGCCGGGGCGGTACTGCCGGCGCTGCGGCGGATTCGATCCAGAATGGGCAACTACGAAATCCTCATTTATTGCGGATTTACCCCCGGATAAGCTCAGCCCGAGAGCGGAAGATTTTCCACTTTACCGGGGAACACTTCAGGGGAACACTTCAAACGCGAATACCTATTTTCGCATTGAACCCGGGAAAACGTCAGCCATGGGTTTCGGATTTGGCAGGCGCCGATGCGGATGGAGCAGCCGGTGCGGCCGGGGTCGAGACAGGAGCTGGTTCCGAGGGAGCGGGGTACGACGGATGGTCAGGCGGGATGCCATGGGCGTTTTGAGCAGGGGCGGATTCCTGTTCCTGACCCTGCTCCTCCTCTTCCGGCATCCAGCCGGATTCACCTCCGTCGGCCTCGTCGAAAGGCTCATCCTCAAAGTCGGCCTCCCAGGGCGGCAGTTCATGGCCATGGCCGTTATAGGCGGCTGCTTCCTGATCAAGGTCTTCTTCAGTGGAGTCGCGGTAAGGCTCGATAGATTCAGGGGTTAAATCCACCGCATCCGGCTTAGGGTTGGATTCTTCCAGGTTATGAAACTCCTCTTCGAGCGACTGGCGGAACTCGTTGCTGGCGCGGCGCAACTCGGCCATCGCCTTACCGACAGTACGGGCAATTTCGGGCAGGCGTTTGGGCCCAAAGACGAGCAGGGCGAGCACGGCAAAAAACAACAACTCGGGGAAGTTCATCGGGAGAGCGGTATTTCCGGCCGGGCCAGCTAAAAACCAGCCGGTATCACGATATTACGCAATGGTTTCGATGCCGTCAAATAAGGCCGGCCGGCAGGCTTGGGATCAAAGCGCACAGGTGCGAAAGCCGGCGAGCACATCGCGGCGGTCGCGGGTGTAGAAATTGCGCCAGGTATTGCGCAGGAGCCGCGCGCGCGTCGCCCAGCATCCGCCGCGCAGGACGCGATAGTCGGGGGTAAACCAAGGCTGGGAGTAATCGCGATAGGGATCGGCGAGGAAGCCAGGGAAGGGGGCGAAGGGCGAGGCGGTCCATTCCCAGACATTGCCGATCAAGTGGCGCAGGCCGAAACCGCCGCGGTCGAGCGAGCAGGCGGCAAGCGGCTGCGGGCCCAGACGAACGGCGTCGAGTACGGCATGGGCGGGCGAGGGCGGCTCACTGCCCCAGGGGAAAGGAGATTTTTGGGCGGCGGCGGCCGAGGCAGCGCCGGAACCCTGCGCCGGCAGGGATCGGATGGAATTCCAGGCGGCGGGGCCGAGCGAGGCCGCCAGCTCCCATTCCGCCTCGCTGGGCAAGCGCCTGCCCGCCCAGCGGCACCAGGCCTCGGCTTCGTAAAAGTTAACGTGAATGACCGGCGTTCCAGCGGGGAGCGGTTGCCATTGCTGGTATTGGCGATGCAGCCAGGCGCCGCCTTCGCGTCGCCAATAGAGCGGATGCATGACGTGCTCGCGTTGTAGCCATTGCCACCCCTCCGGGCTCCAAAGCTCGCGCCGGCTATAGCCGCCATCATCGGCAAACTCGGCCATTTGCCCGTACGTGACGGGCGAACGGGCGATGGCAAAGGGCTGCAATTCGACCCAATGCGCCCATTTTTCATTATCGAAGGCCACAGCACCGGGTGCGGCGCCGAGGGGAAAGCGTCCGCCGGGGATGGAGACGTCGCCGGCAGCATCGGCGGGCGAAGGCGCGGCCGGAAGCGCCAGGGCGACGGGCGGAAGGCTCAACACGGGGGCCGGCCAGGCCAGCGTCTGGCGGGTATATAGAAAGGCTTCCCCGTGCATATCTTCGTGCATCAGCGCCAGCCAGCAGAAGTAGGCCTGTTCGGCGCTTAGCCGGGCAGGCAGGGCTGCGAGCACACTATCCAGCACCAATTGTAGATAGTCGAGCACCTGGCGGCGGGTGAGCAGCGGCAAATCCCAACGGGTGTCGTGCGCGACCGCGCTGGAGTTCCAGAGGCGGTCGGCGTCGTCGCGCAGCGGCGGGCGGCCGAGCAGGTGGCGCAGAATCCAAAATTCCTGAAACCAGCCGACATGCCCCAGTTCCCAAATCGGCGGGTTGATGATGCGCCATTGAGGGACCTGCAACTGCGGCTCGCTCAAATCCTGCTGCAGTTCGAGGGTGTGGCGGCGGGCATCGAGCAGGGCTTCGGGCAAATTCTGCCATTGGCCCCAGGCGGCGTAAGGCGACGCCGAGAGGGGTTGATCCGCGGCCTGCATATTTCAATTATGGCGCGAGTGGCGGCCAAGCCCAGCGCATGCGGGCCGGCAGGGTAGAAGGCGCCGAGGGTCAGGGCGAGGAAAGGGAAGGAGCGGGAACGGAATCGGAGGCGAGCTCCTGGTCTTTGTATTGCAACTGATAAAGCCGCCAGTAGATGCCGCGCAGGCGCAGGAGTTGCTGATGCGTACCCTGCTCGCGCAGGCGACCTTTATGCATGACCAAGATCTGGTCAGCGCGCTGGATGGTGGAGAGGCGGTGGGCAATGATGATGCTGGTGCGGTTTTTCACCAGATGATTGAGCGCGGCGCGAATGCGCAATTCGGTTTCGGTATCGACGCTGGAGGTGGCTTCGTCGAGGATCAGGTAGGGCGGCTGGGGCGCGAGCGCGCGGGCGAAGTTGACCAACTGCTTTTGACCGGTCGAGAGCTCATTGCCACGCTCGCGCAAGACGGTGTCGTAGCCCTGCGGCAGCTCTTCGATGAACTCATGCAAGTTGACGCTGCGCGAGGCGTGCAGGATGGCCTCGTCGCTGATGGAACTTTCGCCCAGGCGGATATTGTGGGCAATGGGGCCGCTGAACAGGTATGGGTCCTGGAGCACAACGCCGAAGCGGCGGCGGAGCTGCTGCAGGTCGAAGGCGCGAAGATCGCGGCCGTCGAGGCGGATCGCGCCGCGCTGCACATCGTAGAAGCGGAGCAGCAGGCTGATGAGGGTGGTTTTACCCGCACCGGTGTGGCCGACGACGGCGGCCGTGGCGCCGGGCTCGATCGAGAAGCTGACGTCCTGCAGCACCCAATCCTCGCCTTTGTAGGCGAACCAGACGCGATCGAATTCAATCCGCCCGGGGCGATCGGAGACGGCGGCGGGATGGGCGGGAGAGGCCAGGGCGACGGGGGTATCGAGCAGCTTGAAAATACGCTCCGAGCTGGCCATGGCGGACTGCATGAGGTTGTATTTTTCGCTCAAATCCTGGATCGGGCGGAAGAAGCGCTGCGCATACAAGATGAAAGCGACGACCACGCCGGCGGTCAAGCGGCCCTGCAGCACGCTGGTGCCGCCCCACCACAGGATGCCGGCGACGGCCAGATTGCTGAGGATATCCACGACCGGGTAGTAGATGGCGTGGGCGACGACGGCGTCGATCCAGGCATTGCGATGGGCGCGGTTAATGCTGCGAAACTCCTCCTGCGCCTGGGCTTCGCGATTGAAGACCTGGACCACCGAGATGCCGCTGACGTGTTCCTGGAGGAAGGCATTGATGTGGGCCAGGGCGGCGCGCATGCGGCGATAGCTATCGCGCACGGCGCGGCGGAAATAGAAGGCGGCGAAGGCGATCAAGGGCAGCACGGAAAGCGTCAGCAGGGCCAGCCGCCAGTCGTAATGGAAGAGGATGGCGACGATGAAGACCAGCACGAAGCTATCGTCGAAGAACGCCACCAGGGCGGAGGCGATCATGTCGTTGAGCACCTGAACGTCGTTGGTGACGCGGGTGACCATGCGGCCGACGGGGTTGCGGTCGAAGAATGCGATTTCGAGGCGCTGCAAATGCTGGAAGAGGTCACGGCGCAGATCGAACATGGAGTGCTGCCCGACCCACTGCATGATGTAGGTTTGGGTGAAATCGAGGGCGAAACCGAGGACCAGGGCGAGGATGTAGAGGGCGGCAATGAGGGTAATGCCGCGATAGGGATTCTGCGGCAGCCGGGCGGCGAGGAAGCCGGCGGCGCCGGGCCGATGGGTGGGCGCCAGGTAGCGGTCAATCAGGACCTGGTTGAGGAACGGGCCGGCGACGGCCGCGGCAGAGTGCAGCACCGCGGCCAGGGTGGCCAGCACGACGGCAGCGCGATAGGGCCGGACATAGCCCAGCAGCCGCCGCATCAGGCGGCCATCATAAGCTTTTCCGACAATTTCCTCGTCTTGCGCGCTCATGGGGATTAACCGGCAAAATCCATTGCGGGATTATTTCGCTCGAGCGGCGATATTTCAGACCGCCTGCAGTTCCTCCTCAAGCAGTTGTTTTTCATAGAGCGAGGCGTAATGCCCGGCCCGTCCGATCAGTTCGGCATGGCGGCCGGATTCGAGGATGCGGCCGTGATCGAGCACGATGATGAGATCGGCGTGGCGAATGGTAGAGATGCGGTGGCTGATAAAGAGAGTGGTACGGCCGCGCATGACCTCGCGCAGGCGCTCCAGGATGCTTTCTTCGGTGACGGTATCCACGCTGGAGAGGGCGTCGTCGAGGATCAGGATGCGGGGCTGGCGCAGGACGGCGCGGGCGATGGCGACGCGCTGTTTTTGCCCGCCCGACAGGGTCAGGCCGCGCTCGCCGACGAGCGTATCCAGGCCGCGGGGGAAGCGTTCCAGATCGGGCGCCAGGCCGGCAATGGAAGCGGCTTCGAGCACTTCGGCGTCGCCGGCGGCGGGCTCGCCGAAGCGGATGTTGTTACGCAAAGTGTCGCTGAATAAAAACGTTTCCTGCGGCACCAGGCCGATGCTGCGGCGGAGGACGGCGAGGGGAAAATCCTGAATAGGGCGGCCATCCAGCAGCAAGGCGCCGCGGGGAGCGTCGTAGAAGCGTGGAATGAGCGAGGCCAGGGTGGATTTGCCCGCGCCGGTGGGGCCGACCACGGCCAGGCTGGAGCCGGCGGGGATGCGCAGGCTGAGATCGCGGAGCCGGGGCGGCGCCGCGGGAGGCTCGCCGGGGAAAGAAAAACTCAGGTGGCGGAACTCGATTTCGCCGCGCACGGCCTGGAGCGAGCGGTCGGTGGAGGCAGCATCGGCGATTTCGGGCGGTTGATCGAAAATTTCGCGCAGGCGGCTCCAGGAAGCGGAGCCGCGCTGCACCAGGTTGATGACCCAGCCCATGGCGATCATCGGCCAGGACATCTGCATCATGTAGGCGTTGAAGGCGACGTAGGTGCCGAGCGAGATCTGATGGCTCGCGACCGCGCGGCCGCCAAACCACAGCACCAGCACCAGGGCCAAGCCGATCAGGGCGGCGAGCAGGGGATCGAAGGCGCCGGAAAGCAGCACCAGGCGCAAATTGCGGCGGATGTATTCGCGATTGAGCTCGTCGAAGGCGGCGATTTCGGATTGCTCGCGGGCGTAGGCGCGAATGATGCGCAGGCCGGCGAGGTTTTCCTCCACCTTGGTGGCGAGCACCGCAAACATGGACTGAATGCGCTCGAAGCGATCATGAATGCGCTTGCCGAACCACTGCACGGAGAGGATGACGATGGGCGCCGGCAGGAAGGCAATCAGGGTCAGCCGGGGATCGAGGCGCAGCATGACGGCCAACACGATCACGAACAGAACGATGGCATTGGCCGAGTACATCAGGCCGGGGCCCAGCATGTTGCGCACCGCGCTCAGATCGTTGGTGGCGCGGGCCATGATTTCGCCGGTCCGCATGCGCTGAAACCAGGGGCGGGAGAGGGTGGTCAGGCGCTGAAGCAGGTCGTTGCGGATGTCGTATTCGATATGCCGCGAAGTGGAGATCAGAATCAGGCGCTGCAGATACTGCAGGCCGGCCCGCAGCAGGATGGCCGCCAGAAACCAGCCGACGTAGATCAGCAGCCGGCGAGGGGACAAGCCGTGTTGCAGGTGATCGAAGACCAGCTTGAGGATATAAGGGACGGCGGCGAAGGCGGCCACGTTAAACAGCAGGATGAGCAGGCCGAGCAGAATGCGGCGCCGGTAGCGCGCCAGATAAGGTACGAGAGTAAGGAGCTGGCGGCGGGGCATGGGATACCGGGCGGACGTCGCAGACGGGCTGGGAATGATCAATTATAGCGAAGCCGGGCGGGGAGCGGCTTTCCGCTGCCGGCGAATTTTCTGCAGCCGCCGGCGCACCTCGCGCGCTTTCGGGCTGTGCGGGAAGGCTTCCAGAAAGAGCCGCCAATCGCGCTCGGCCTGAGGCCAGCGGCGCAATTTGGAAGCAGTCCGGCCGCACTGATAGAGCGCGCGCCAGTTGTGGGGATCGTGGCGAAAGGCGCCCTGGAAGCGGGAGAGCGCTCCGCGGTACTGCCGCAGGTGGAAGTAAAGCATGCCCACCCGGTAATCGTGCCGCGCGCGCTTGGGGTCATAGCGGTGGCCGGGGAAGTAGATGGGCTTGGGCGGCGGCGCGGAGGCGGCAGCCGGCGGCGCCGGAACGGGGCGGGGAGATGGGGCCGGGGCTTTGGGCGCGGGCGGGTGGGACGGCAGTTGCGGCGAGGGCAAGCGGGGTTGAGTGGCGAGGCGCTGCGAAGCGAGGCGGCGCGCGGGCGCAGCCGGCGAAACGAGGAAGCCGAGCGCGAGAGCGGCGGCGAACAGCAGGTTCATGGCTCAATTATCGCGCAGACAAACGGCGCGCGCGGCCAGGGCAGCGGGGCGCGCGGCGGGCTGCCGCAATTTCAAAAATGTTTCCAAACGTGCCAAAAACGGAAGGGAGCTTTCCGGGCGGGGCGGGGTAGAGCCGGCAACGTACATGCGCGGTCAACAACAGCGTCAAAACCCGGCGACGCTCATGCTAGGATGCTCTTGCCCTGCTCTCTCCGGCAGGGGTAGGCGAAACCATGTTTGAACGCATCGGCGATCTGCTGATACAGGATCAGATTCTTACGCCGGCGCAACTGGAAGACGCCCTGAATTATCAGAAGCGCCATGGCGGGCGGCTGGGCACCTGTCTGATCAAGCTGGGACTGGTGAGCGAGCAGGATGTGGCGCGCATCCTGTCGCGGCAGTATGGCGTGCCGGCGCTGGATCTGCAGCAGGTCGAGGTGCCGGCCGCGGTGTTAAAGCTGATTCCACGCGAGACCGCCGAGCGATTTCAGGTGCTGCCGCTTTCGCGCGACGGATCGTCGCTGCGGATGGCGATGGCGGATCCGACCAACGTGTTTGCGCTCGACGACGTGAAATTCATGACCGGCTTGAGGATCGAGCCGGTGGTGGCCTGCGAATCGGCGATCAGCCTGGCGATCGAGAAGCTTTACGGCGGGGTGGACCTGGGGCAGGACCAGATCCAGAAGGTGATGCAGGACCTGGACCTGCCGATCTCGACGCTGGAGGTGGAGACCAACGAGATCGCCGGCATGGAGGAGATGGAGAAGGCGGCGGAGGCGGCGCCGGTAGTCCGGCTGGTCAACGCGATTTTGCAGGAAGCGCTGCGGCGCGGGGCCAGCGACATTCACGTCGAGCCGTACGAGCGCATCCTGCGGGTGCGCTACCGGGTGGACGGGGTGCTGCAGGAGGTGATGACGCCGCCGCTGCAGTTGCGCGACGCGATGATCAGCCGGATCAAGATCATGGCCCGGCTGGACATCAGCGAGAAGCGGCTGCCGCAGGACGGTCGCATCGTGCTGCGCTACGTGCGCCAGAGCAAGATGAAGCTGCTGGACCTGCGGGTTTCGATCTTGCCGACGCTGTTTGGCGAAAAGGTGGTCATGCGCCTGCTGGACCGCGAGGGGCTGCGGCTGGACATGACGCGTTTGGGGTTCGAGCCGGACGCGCTGGCGAAGTTTCAAGAAGCGATTCATCAGCCCTACGGGATGGTGCTGGTGACGGGGCCGACCGGCAGCGGCAAAACCAACACGTTGTACAGCGCCATTTCGCAGCTCAATACTCCGGACACGAACATCATGACGGCGGAAGATCCGGTGGAGTTTCAACTGCCGGGCATCAACCAGGTGCAGGTCAAGGAGCAGATCGGGCTGAATTTCGCCGCGGCGCTGCGCTCGTTCCTGCGCCAGGACCCGAACATCATCCTGGTGGGGGAAGTTCGGGATTTCGAGACCGCCGAGATCGCGGTCAAGGCGGCGCTGACCGGCCATCTGGTGCTTTCCACGCTGCACACCAACGACGCGCCCTCGACCATGACGCGGCTGATGAACATGGGGATCGAGCCTTTTCTGGCGGCCACCAGCGTCAACCTGGTCTGCGCCCAGCGGCTGATCCGGCGCATCTGCGGCTACTGCCAGGAAGACTACAAGCTGCCGGTGCGGGATCTGATCGAGCTGGGCTTTTCGCCGGAGGAGGCCGAGACCGTGACGCCGCGGCGGGGGGGCGGCTGCACGCACTGCCACCAGACGGGCTACAAGGGGAGGGTAGGGTTATTCGAAGTGATGCCGATGGAGGAGAGCCTGCGCGAGCTGGTGCTGGCCGGGGCTTCGGCGCTGGAATTGAAGCGCAAGGCGGTGGAAAACGGGATGGTGACGCTGCGCCGCAGCGGGCTGGCGAAGATCCAGGCGGGCGTCAGCACGGTTGAGGAAGTGCTGCGCGAAACAGTGCGCTGAAGGGGGCATGGGATGGAATACAGCATGACCGATCTGCTGCAGCGGATGCTGGACCTGGAGGGCAGCGACCTGCACCTGGCGGCGCACACGCGTCCGATCGTGCGGGTACACGGCGAGTTGCAGCCGCTGGACGACCTGGAGCCGCTGACGCCGGCGGAGACCAAGCAACTCGCCTACAGCGTGCTGACGGAGAAGCAGAAGCAGCGGCTGGAAGAGGCGCTGGAAATCGACTTTTCCTTCGGGTTGAAAGGGCTGGCGCGGTTTCGCGGCAACATTTTCCACCAGCGGGGATCGGTGGGGGCGGTGTTCCGGCTGATTCCGATGGAGATCAAGAGCTTCGACCAACTGCGGCTGCCGGCGGTGGTGGCGAAGCTGTGCGAGCGCCCGCGCGGATTGATCCTGGTGACCGGGCCGACGGGGAGCGGGAAATCCACCACCCTGGCGGCGATGCTGGACCGCATCAATGCCACGCGCCCGCACCATATCCTGACGATCGAGGATCCGATCGAGTTCGTACACCGCAACCAGAAATCGCTGGTGAACCAGCGCGAGATCGAGGCCGACACGCACAGCTTCGCCAACGCGCTGCGGGTGGCGCTGCGGCAGGACCCGGACGTGGTGCTGATCGGCGAGATGCGCGACCTGGAGACGATCGAAGCGGCGCTGCGCATAGCCGAGACCGGGCACCTGACCTTCGCCACGCTGCACACCAACTCGGCGGCGAGCACGGTGAACCGCATCATTGACGTGTTTCCGGCGCACCAGCAGGCGCAAATCCGGACGCAGCTTTCGCTGGTGCTGGAGGGAATCCTGTCGCAGGCGCTGCTGCCCAAGCGGGGCGGAGGGCGGGTGATGGCGATGGAGATACTGATTCCGAACGCCGCGATCCGCAACCTGATTCGCGAGGACAAGGTGCACCAGATTTACTCCAGCATGCAAACCGGACAGGACAAGTTCGGCATGGTCACGTTCAACCAAACCCTGGTGCAACTGGTGCAGAGCCGTCAGATCGAAACGGCGACGGCGCTCAACGCCACGTCGCTGCCGGACGAATTGCAGGAACTGCTGCGGCGAGCGCAGGCGGCGGCGCCGGCGAGCGCCGCCGGGGGAATGCGGCATTAATGGCAGAAGGAGGTTCCAATGCCCGTATATGTCTATGAAGGCAAATCACTCAGCGGCGCCCGCATTCGGGGCGAGCGCAACGCTGCCAACCGGCAACAACTGGAGCAGGCGCTGCGGCGGGAACGCATCTCGCCGGAACGAATCATCGAGAAAACGGTGTCGCAAGGCCGCAAGAAGAAAGTGCCGACGCGGGACCTGGCGATCTTTTTCCGGCAATTTTCGGTGATGATTGACGCCGGACTGCCGCTGGTGCAGTGCCTGGACCTGATCGGCGGCAACCTGGAGAACGAGAATTTCGGCCGGGTGCTGGCCGAAGTGCGAGGCGACGTGGAAGGCGGGGCCTCGCTGGCGGTGGCGATGAAGCACCAGCCGAAAGTTTTCGACGACCTGACCTGCAACATGATTGCCGCGGGCGAAAGCGGCGGCATTCTGGATGTCATCCTGCAGCGGCTCTCGGTGTACCTGGAAAAAGCGGTCAAGCTGCGCACGGCGGTCAAGAGCGCGCTGATCTATCCGATCTCGGTGGTGACCTTCGCCGGCCTGATCGTCTTTTTCCTGCTGTGGAAGATCGTGCCGATTTTCGTGCATTTGTTCGCCAGCCTGAACGCGACGCTGCCGCTGCCGACGCGGATCGTGATCGAGTTGAGCCGATTCGTCAGCTCGTTCTGGTGGTTCATCCTCGGTTTTCCGGTGGCGCTGATCTTCGGGCTGCGGCGCTATCACGCCACGGCGGAAGGGAGGATGGTGCTGGACCGGCTGATTCTGCGAGTACCGGTGCTGGGGATGGTGCTGCGCAAGATATCGATTGCGCGCTTTTCGCGGACGCTGGGAACGCTGGTGAGCTCCGGGGTTCCGATTCTGGACGCGCTGACGATCACCGCCCGCACCAGCGGCAACGCGCTGATCGAAAAGACGCTGATGGAAGTGCGGACGGCGGTGGAGCAAGGCAAGACGATGATCGAACCGCTGCGGGAGAGCGAAGTTTTTCCCAACATGGTGGTGCAGATGGTCGGGGTGGGCGAGCAGACCGGCAGCATGGACGCGATGCTGCAGAAAATCGCCGACTTCTACGAAGACGAGGTGGACGCGGCGACGAAAAACATGCTGTCCTTGCTGGAACCGATCATGATCGGGGTTCTCGGCTTCAGCGTAGGCGGCATCGTGATTTCGATGTATATGCCGATGTTCAGCCTGATCTCGCAGCTCTCGCACCAGGTGCATTAAGCCACGATGGAGCCGAAAAAAGCCTTTTGGCTGCTGTACAGCACCACGGATTTCATTTTGGGGGTGCTGGCGCCACTGCGCTGGTGGCCGCTGCTCGGCGCCGCCAACCTGCTGGCCTGCTGGTGGGTAGTGTTTCGCAGCGGCTGGCTGCCCTAGCTGGCGGGCGCGGGCGAGGGCGGCTGGTGGAAGGTGACCAGGCTCATGGCCGCGGCCTGCGGCGGGGAAGGCAGCAGGGTGAGCATGGCGTCGAGATCGGTTTGCACGACGGCAATATCGTTGGAGCCGGCGTCCAGGACGTAAAGGAAGCGGCCGAAGGGGCCGAGCAAGAGCCGCTCGGGGCGGATGCCGACGGGGATATCGGCGAGCGCTTTGCGGTCTTGCAAGCGCAGCACGCTGACGGTGTTGGATTGGGCGTTGGCGACGTAGAGATAGCTGCCGTCGGCAGTCACCGTCATGCCCATCGGGCCGGCGCCGGCGAGCATCAAGCCGGAAACTTCGTCGGAAGAAGTGTCGATGATGCTGACGGTGCCGTCGGCGCCATTGGCGACGTAGAGCTCGCCGCCATCCGGCTTCAGCGCCATATCGTCGGGCTGGTGGCCGACGGTGAGGCTGGTGACCAGCGCCGGCTGGAGGTAGTTCAGCACCGTCACCTGATTGACATCGGGACAGAGCACAAAGGCCTGGGGGCCATAGGGCAGGATGCGGATGCGGGAAGGGGCGCCGGGCAGGGCGAGCACGGCCGCCTGGCGCAAATCGGCGCCGTGGTTATCCAAGATCCAAACCTGGCGGGCGGCGGCATCGGCGACGAGCAGGCGGGTTCCGCTCAAGCTGATGGCCAAAGCGACCGGGTCGGGACCGACCTTACGGCGGGCGACGATGGTGCGGGAAGGAAGGTCGAGCTTGAGCACCCAGCCCTGGCGGCGGATTCGCACCGCGATCAAAGCATAGAGATGATCGGGGCTGAGGAGCATCGCGGTGGGGGTGGCATGCAAGGGAATGCGGCCGATGGGGCGGCGGCCGACGACATCGAAGATGGCCAAATCGCGCGCGCCGCGGTTCAGGCAATAGAGTTCATTGCGGGCCGGATTGAAGGCCAGAGCCAGGGGGCCGGCGCCAACGCGCAAGCGGCCTTTGACGGCGGGAGAGAAGGCATCAATGATCCAGAGGTCGCCGGCCGATCTCGCATGGAAGGCGGCGCCGGCGATGTAGACATCGGCCTGAACGCTGGCGCGCAAGGGCAAGGGACGGGTCTGGCAGCCGAGCGAGGCGAGCAGGGCGGCCAGGGCCGCCAGCAGGATTCCGGCGCGCAGGCGAGAGGGAGATGCGGGCATGAACACCTCCGCGGGGTCAGGTCCGGACGGGCCATTCCCGACCGACCAGCGGCGCCCAGCGATGCAGATCGGAGGCGAGCTGATCCAACTGTTCGGGGTAGATGGACTGCAGGCCGTCGCTGAAGGCGCGTTCGGGCTCATCGTGGACTTCCACGATCAGGCCGTCGGCGCCGACCGCAATGGCGGCGCGGGAAAGGGGCAGGACGCGGTCGCGGCGCCCGGTGCCATGGCTGGGATCCACGATCACGGGGAGATGGCTGAGTTCCTTGACGGCGGGAATGACGCTGAGGTCGAGGGTATTGCGGGAGTGGTCGGAAAAGGTGCGCACGCCACGCTCGCAGAGGGCCACCTGGTAATTGCCTTCGGAGAGCAGATACTCGGCCGACATCAGCCATTCCTCCAAGGTGGCGGCGAGGCCGCGTTTGAGCAGCACCGGCTTGGCGCAGCGGCCGGCGGCACGCAAGAGGGAGAAGTTCTGCATATTGCGCGCGCCGAGCTGGATCATATCCGCATACTGCGCCACCAGGCGGAGCGAATCGTGGTCAATGGCCTCGGTGACGATGGCCAGGCCGAAAGCCTCGCGGGCGGCGGCGAGGATTTCCAGGCCTTTTTCCTCCAGGCCCTGGAAGCTGTAGGGAGAAGTGCGGGGCTTGAACGCGCCGCCGCGCAGCGCCTGCGCGCCGGCGCGGGCGACGCGTTCGGCGATGCGGAAGACCTGATCGCGGCTCTCGACGGCGCAGGGGCCGGCAATCAGCAGCAGCTCGCTGCCGCCGAGCCGGGCGCGGCCCAGGGGAAAGGCGGTGGATTCCGGCTTCACCTCGCGGCTCACCAGCTTATACGGCTTAGAGACGCGGATGGCCTCGGCCACGCCGTCGAGGCCGGCCAGATCGCTGAGCTCGATGGCGTCTTTATTGCCAGTGATGCCGATGGCGGTGCGCTGGGCGCCGGGGATGGGATGGGCGCGCAGCCCGCGGCTTTCAATATGGGCGCAAATTGCGCGCACCTGCGCCTCGGTGGCGCCGGCTTTCATGACGATCAACATGAGTCTTTACCTGCTAAACTGGCGAGCGCCGGCCTCAGCCGAAGAACACGGAAGCGAGTTCGTAGAGTTCCGGGTCCACTTTGCGGTTGACGCCCAGGGCATCGCTCAACGGGACTGCGACCAACTGCTGGCCGCGCAGAGCCGCCATCTGGCCAAATTCGCCGCGGTGCACCATATCGATCGCCTGCACGCCATAGCGCGTCGCCAGCACACGGTCGAAGGCGGTGGGGGTGCCGCCGCGCTGGATATGGCCCAGGATAACAACGCGGCTTTCATAGCCGGTGCGGCGCTCGATTTCCTCCGAGAGGCGGCCGCTGATGCCACCGAGGCGGACGTGGCCGAACTCGTCGCGGGTCTTGCTCTGGGTGGACTGCTCGATTTCGTTGGCAAAGCGCGCGCCCTCGGCGACGACCACGATACTGAAATATTTGCCGCGGGCATGCCGATGCTTGAGCAAATCACAGACCTGCCCGATATCGAAGGGTTTTTCCGGAATCAGGATGACATCGGCGCCGCCGGCGATGCCGGAATAGGTAGCGATCCAGCCGGCATCGCGGCCCATGACTTCGACCACCATGATGCGGTTGTGGGCTTCGGCGGTGGTATGCAGGCGGTCAATGGCTTCGGTGGCGATCATCACCGCGGTATCGAAGCCGAAGCAGTAATCGGTGCCGGAGAGGTCGTTGTCAATGGTTTTCGGCACGCCGACGACGTTCAATCCGGACTGGAACAGTTTCTGGGCGACGCCGAGGGTGTCATCGCCGCCGATGGCGACCAGGGCATCGAGTTGATTGTTCTGAAAAGCGCTCTTGATGCGCTCCATCCCCTTTTCATACTTGGCAGGGTTGGTGCGCGAAGTGCGCAGGATGGTGCCGCCGCGATAGATGATGCCGGCAATAGTGTCAATGTCGAGCGGCTGGTAACGATTTTCCAAAACCCCGCGCCAGCCTTCGAGGAAACCGATGACCGAGTCTCCGTAAAACATCGTGCCTTTGCGTACGACCCCGCGGATGACCGCATTCAGCCCCGGGCAATCGCCTCCACCTGTCAAGACACCAATGCGCATGAGCCATTTGTCCTTGCTTGTCCGGTATCCGACCGGACCGAATCCCTGCCAGTCAACGGAACCATAATAGAAACAACCATTGTACCGAATCGAGCACCAGGATGAAGCTCATGCCACAGGCCAAGGGACGGAAGCGGGCAGGAGACCGCGCACCCGCGCCGCGGATCGGGATTCACACCTCGATCGCGGGCGGGGTGGAGCGGGCGGCGGAGCGGGCGCAGGCGCTGGGTTGCGAGTGCCTGCAGATTTTTTCCTCCAGCCCGCGGCAGTGGCGGGCGGCGAGGCCCAACGCCGCCGCCTGCGCCGAGCTAACGGCGAAGCGGGACCAATACCATCTTTCTCCGCTGGCGGCGCACGTGAACTACCTGGTCAATCTGGCCAGCGGAGCGGACGAGCTGCGGCAGCGCTCGCAGGCGGCGTTTCGCGGCGAGCTGGAACGGGCGGCGGCGCTGGCTGCGGATTACCTGATTCTGCATCCCGGCAGCATGGGGGTGGAGGATGCGCGCGCAGGCGGAGGCGCCGGCGAGACGGCGGCGGCGCCCGCCAGCCGGGAAGCGGCGGTGGCGCGGCTGGCGGCGGCCATCCGCGAGACCGCAGACGGATTCGACTGGGGCCGATTGCGGCTGCTGATCGAAAATACCGCCGGCGGCGGCGGGCGGCTGGGAGGCGAATTCAGCGAAGTAGCGGCGATTCTGGACCGGCTGGAAGGGCTGCCGACGGGCGCCTGCCTGGACACCTGCCATTGCTGGGCCGCCGGCTATGAGCTGGCGAGCGAAGAGGGATACACAGCGACCTGCCGCCGGATCGAGCGCGAACTGGGACTGGAGCGAATCCACGTCTGGCATGTGAACGACACACGTTCGCGGCTGGGCTCGCGACTCGACCGGCATGAGCATATCGGCGCGGGCAAGCTAGGAGAAGGGCTGTTCCGGCGGATGCTGCACGATGCGCGCTGGAAACAGGCGGCGTTCATTCTGGAAACGCCTCTGGAGCAAGAAGGCGACGACCGGCGCAATATGGAGACGCTGCGCCGGCTAAGGAACGAGCCATGGCCCTAGCGGCTTGCCTATCCCCGGCAGCGGCGGTCAGACACAGACGTCTCAATGCAGAGTGAACTGCAGACCGGTGATGAACTGCAGCGAATTTTTCTGGAAGCCGGGAAGCGGATTGTTGATATAGCTGTCAATCAAGCTGGTATTGAAGCTGAGCGCGCGATAAAGCGGGATGGCCAGGGAGGAGGAGCCGGCGGTCTGGTAGGCCAGCCGCTGGGTAAGCGAGGGGGTCACGCTAAAGGATTCGGTCCAGATGACGGCGCGATCAAAGCGGTGGCGCAGGGTTTCGCTATAGCTGGAAGCGAGAAAGCCGTTGCCGGCCTTATGCAGAAAGCGCTGATTGGTGTAGTGCAGATCGGCGCGGACCGAGAGCTGGGTAGCGGCCGTGCGCTTGAGCTTCAAACCCACGCCGCCGCCATAGGCTTGCTGCAAGCCGAGGCCCTGGGCGAGGTTGCGGTTCATTTTGACATCGCCGAAGGAGAACAGGCGCGGAGAAAGGTATTCATCCTGCTCGAGATCGGCGTTAAGGATATCGGTCAGGACGGTGGGGTGGCCGGTCTGGGCGATGCGGCCGTAGTTGCCCTCGAATGCGAAGGCGGTTTTCGACTGCGGCGGCAGCCAATCGAGACGGGGGGTGGCGCGGCTGAGCTGGATGCTACCGGTAAAGCTGCGCACGGACTGGGTGGCATTCAGCAGGGTGAGGCCGGTGGTCAAGCTGCCCTTCCATCCGCTCCAGACGGGATAGGCGGCCGTGACGTCGCGGGCATAGGTATCCGGGGAGATGAGCATGGCGGCCTGTTTGGGCGTCAGCACGGCGGTGGGATGGCCATGGCTCTGGACAATGAGTTGCTGATCGTGGAGGCGGATGCGGCCCTGGTGCACGCCGTAGCTGGTGGTGATCAGGACATAGGGTTTCAGCGTGGTCAGAGAGCGGATGTGCTGCCAGGGGACAGACGCCTGGCCGAACATGGGGCTGTTGAAGACGACCATGGTGGCGTCGGCGCGGACGAGGCTGCCGGAGAGGCGGTCGCCATTGGTGAAGACGAGCGTATCGGCGGACAATTGCAAGCCCGACAACAGCAGCACGACGCCGAGGAGGCGGAGAAAAGCATGCGACGGACGAATCATAAGCTCTTCAAATTGTAGCGCGCAGCCGCGCAAGCCCAATTTCAATTTCGCAGAATTGCCAGGAGCAGCGGAGCGCGGCCGGCAGCGAACGCCAGCGGATCGCGGCCGGGGCAGGCAGCGGCGGCGGGAGCGCAGCGCGGGCCCACCGCCGCCGGCCGGCGGAAGCAGTTTATTTATGGCGAGGCATGCTGCGGCCGCGCTGCGCCGAGGGCGGGAGCAGGCCTTTGAGCCGGAGATACATCGCAGCCTGAGCATAGTGATCGGACCAATCGCCGGAGGCGACGAGCATGGCGCCGGCGCGGGTGGTGTGCAGGCGTCCAAACAGGACGACAGGTTTTTCCAGCCCGGTGTCGGAGAGGTTGGCCAGTTGGCGGCGGCAGTAGGCGTAGGAAGCGCTCAGGGCTTTGATCAGGCCGGCCTTGCCGCGGGTTTTGGAGGCCGACCGGCGGGGAGCGGCACCGGTGACGACCGCGCAAAGATAGTTATTGGCCATGATGGCGTGCTGGATCAGGTGGCGGAACGTCCACTGTTTGGCGGTGGGGCGGAAGCCGTAATCCGCCGCCGGCATCTCATGCGCGGCGCCGAGCATATTGCGCTGGTTGGCCATCAGGATGTCGCGGAAGCGAGTGCTGGTGGGATTGGCGGAGGACTGCGCCGACAACGACAGCGCCAGACCCGACGCCAGAGCGAGCGCCAGAGACAGCTTTTTCATTGACCTTACCTCCTGCGGGATACCGGCGGCGGGGCATTCGCGGATGCTGGGCGAAGCGATAAGCGTCGCATAGCTTCGTTGGTTCGTCGCTCGGCAATCCTCATGTACGTCCATGTACACCAGGTCGCCTCGCGACATTGCTAAAAGCAATTTCTGCGAAATTGCTATTGCGCCTCGCTCTGCTCGCTTCTCCCTTCGCCTTAGCGTTACTGAATCGCGGAGGGTCGGGACCTGACAGGAAACCCCGACCTTCCCACTCGATCTCAGCGTTCTTAACTCCCATCTGTGGACTCGTGGGCCGCCGCTACCGGACTCAGGTATTATACGGCGGCCCGGGCGCGCTCCACGCCGGACTTAAACTTCCAGCAGCGAACGGGCGGCGAGGCGGGCAAAGGCGCGGCGGGCGCGGGCGGCGTCGGCGTGGATCTGGCGTTTCAGCTCGGCGGCGGAGGGAAAGGCGCGTTCCGGGCGGAGGCGGAGCAGGAAGCGGACTTCCATATTTTCCGCCGGCGGCGGCACGGCATCGAGCAGGTGCGATTCCACCACGGGGGTGGCGGGGGCATCGGGAAAAGTGGGGCGGACGCCGACGTTGGTGACGGCATTGAAGGCGCGGCCGGCGATAAGGCAGCGGGTGGCGTAGACGCCCAAGGCGGGCAGGAGGCGATTCGGCGGGGGCTGAAGATTGAGGGTGGGCACGGTTTCGCGGCGTCCGATGCCACGCCCGGAGACGATCGCGCCATGCAGGCGATAGCTGCGCCCGAGCATGCGGCGAGCGGGGCCGAGGCGGCCGGCGGCGAGGAGCCGGCGGATGCGGCTGCTGGAGACGATCTGGCCGCGGAAGGCAACGGGCTCATGGACGTGGAGGGCGAAGCCGAACTCGGACGCCCATTGGCGCAGGGACTCCACATTACCGGCATGGCGGTGGCCAAAGCGGAAGTCGGCGCCTTCGTGCAGGGCGACCATGTGCAGGCGGCGCTGGAGGAGACCGGCGACAAACTCACGCGGGGGCATGAGCGAGAGGTCGCGGGCGAAGGGCAGCAGGAGCAGGAGGTCGAGGCCGAGGGGCTCGAGCAGATGAATTTTATCGGCGGCATCGGCGAGCAGCGGGGGCGCGGTATCGGGCTGCAGGATATAGGCGGGGTGAGGATCGAAGCTCAAAGCCGCAGCGAGGGCGCCGCGGCGGCGGGCATCGGCAACGACGGCGCCGAGGATGCGTTGATGAGCGCAATGCACGCCATCGAAGTTGCCGACGGACCAGACGATGCCGGCGGGAGCAGGGGGCAAGGCGTCGAGGTGATGGAGAACCAGCATGCAGATCAAGCGGGCGGGACGGGGATGGAGTCGAGCCGGATTTCGACTTCCAGGCCGTCGTAGGCGAGTTCGACGCCGGCGGGCAGCAGGGCCGAGGTTTCACGATGCGGCAGCTCGTGGCAGATATGAGTAAAAAGGGCGCGGCGCGGTTGCAGGCGCTGAACCAAAGCGATGGAGTTGGCGAGGTGGGAGTGGGTCGGATGCGGGCGATGGCGCAAGGCGTCGAGGATGAGCAGATCGAGCCCGGACAACCGCTCCAGGGTGGCATCGGGAATGGCGCTGAAATCGGTGATGTAGGCGTTGGGGCCAAAGCGAAAGCCCAGGATGGGCAGGCTGCCGTGCAAGACCGGCAAAGGCTCGAAGAGGATGCCCTCGACCGGCTGCGGGCCCTGCAACTCGTGCGCGGTCAAGCGGGGAATGGCGCTGACGTATTCATCGCCGGAGAAGACGTATTGGAAGACGCGGCGCAGATCGGCGAGCACGCCGGCATCGGCGTAGATGGGGATGGGCTGAGGGCGATGAAAGTTGAAGGGGCGTATGTCGTCGAGGCCCATGATGTGGTCGGCATGGGAATGGGTAAAGAGCACGGCGTCGAGCGAGCGCAGGCCGGCGCGCATGGCCTGGTAGCGGAAATCGGGGGTGGTATCAATCAGGACATTGCGGCCGGCGGCGGAGATAAGGACGCTGGGGCGGAGGCGGCGATCGCGGGGATCGGTGGAATGGCAGACGGCGCAGCCGCAGCCGAGCGTAGGCACGCCGGTGGAGGTTCCCGAACCGAGGATGGTCAATTTGCCAAGCACGGGCTTAAGGCGCAGAGGGCGGGCGCAGGCGCCAGCGCCGCTATTTACGCGACGGGGCTTTGCCGGCGCCGGGACGCGACGCCTGGCCGGAGAGCTTGCGGGTCAGCTCGACATAGGTCAGGCGCAGGTTGTAGAGCATGCCCTCGAAGAACTCTTTTTCCTGATAGGCGAGGTTGCCGCGGGTTTTCTGCTCGAGCGCGGTGATCCATTCAATCGTCTGGCGGGCGCTGACGAGGTCGGGCGGGCTGGGGGGAGCGCCGGGCTGGGCCGGGGCGCCCATCTGGAGCATGGCCGTGGCGTAGAGGCTTTCCAGCAATTCCACGAAGGCAGGATCGGGCTGGGACGGCTCCGACGGGGACGGCTCGGGCGGGGCGGAGGCGGGCGGCGGGGGCGTTGCCGGAGCGGCGGCGCCGGGGGCCGCAGGCGCGGGCTTGGAGCGCGCGGCTGCGGCGGACTCGCTCTCAGGCGAGGCATCCGCGACATCGCCACGGCGTTCGCCGGCGGAATTGAAGTGGCGGCGGTCGGTGACCTTCAGCGGTATTTCGTCATGTTCAGGCATGGCCAAGAATCAGTATAAAACGGCAGCGGAGGTTTGCATCCCGGCAGGGTCAGGCGCAGAGTTCGCGGTGCAGGCGGCTGATGAAGTTATCGGTCATGCCGGCGAGGTAGTCGCAGACGACGCGATGGAGCGGGCGCTCGCCGGCCTGCCGGCGATAGGAGGGGGGCAAGCGCCCGGGGTCGGCGAGCAGGCGGCGGAAGACGGATTCGACGACGGATTCGGCGCGCTGTTTTTCCGCATGCACGCTGGGGTGGTTGTAGAGGTTGCGGGAGAGGAACGCCTTGAGCTCGCGGCGCAACTTTTCCATCGCGGGGGAAAAGCCGGCGAGGCGGGCGGGGCAGGCGCGGACCTGCCCGACGTTGAGGCAGGCGGCGGCGCTGGCCGCGGTGGACTGAATCAAGTCGGTGACAAAGCCGTCGAGCAGGCGCTTGTTGGCTTCATTGAAGCGGAGCTTGGCCGGGGCCTGCGGGTAGCGGCGGGCAAACCCGGCGAGCCATTCCGCCATGCAGGGCAGCTCGGCGGCAATCAGGGCGGGATTGAGCAGGCCGGCTTCGCGGCCGTCATCCAGATCGGCGCAGTCGTAGCTGATTTCGTCGGTGAGGTCGAGCAGTTGAGCTTCGAGCGGAGGGCGCAGCTCGAGCAGGTATTCAGCGAGCTGGGGATAGGCGGCGGGGTCGTAGTCGCGGGAATGCTTGATCAGGCCCTCGCGCACCTCGAAGGTCAGATTCAAGCCAGGGAAGGCGATATAGCGGCGCTCGAAGGCCTCGACGATGCGCAGGGCGTGGAGATTGTGCTCGAAACCTTCGCCAAACTCGCGCATGACGCGATCAAGGGCCTGTTCGCCGGAGTGCCCGAAGGGAGGGTGGCCGATATCGTGGGCCAGGGCGAGGGCTTCGACCAGGTCCTGATTGAGCTCGAGGGCGCGGGCGACGGTGCGAGAAATTTGTGCGACTTCGAGGGTATGGGTCAGGCGGGTGCGGAAATGATCGGAGAAGCGGCGGGTAAAGACCTGGGTTTTATTTTCCAGGCGGCGGAAGGCGCGGGCGTGTATGATGCGGTCGCGATCGCGCTGGAACTCGCCGCGGTAAGGGTGAGGGGGCTCGGGGAAGCGGCGGCCGCGCGATTCCTCTTCCCGAAAGGCGCAGGCGCGCAGCATGGAAGGATTATCGCACTGCTGCGCAGCGGCGAGCTTTCAGTTAAATGCGATGGCAATTCCTGCCTGGCGCAACGGCACCCGGCCAGCCAATTCCCAACCAAGGACGCGCGGGCCGCGGCGAGCGGATCATTTGGATTCGATGGCGAAGGGGAACTCGAGCCGGCGGCCGGGAGCGCGCTGGGCGCGGTTGGGGTGAGCGGCGACGGGTTCGGGGCCGGGCTCGCGGCTCATGGGGATGAGCAGGCCTTCGGCTTCGCGCACGAACGACATTTGTCCGGTGCCGGGATCGGCGTCAATGCGGACGAGATCGCCGAGGCGGACCTGGCCGGTGGCCATCAATTTGGCCAAGGGCAAAACGATATTGCGTTCGATGGCGCGTTTGAGGTGGCGGGCGCCGTATTTGGGGTCGTAGCCCTCGTCCAGGACGCGAGCGCGGGCGGAGGGGGAGCAGCTAAACAGGAAGGGGGAAGAACCGGCGGCGGCGAGGATGCGCTGCTGCACCTGGTTGAGCTCGATATCGAGGATGGAATCCAGGTCGCCGGGGCGGAGCGAACGGAAGACGACGCTGCGATCGATGCGGTTCATGAACTCGGGGGAGAACTTACGGCGCGCGGCTTCGATCGCGACGCGATCGAGTTTGGAATCGAGCGCGGCGGCCAGGAGGGGGCCGGCGGTGGAGAAGCCGATGCCGCCCTGAATGAGGCCATTCATCTCGGCGGAACCGAGGTTGGAGGTCATGAAGATAATGGTTTGGGAAAAGTCAACGCGGCGATTGTCGCCGAGGGTGAGAGTCGCCTTATCGAGGATGCCGAGCAGGAGCTGCCAGAGGGCATCGGAGGCTTTTTCGATCTCGTCGAAAAGCAGGAGGGAGAGATGGAGGCGGTCGGTATGCCACTGATTGAGGGCCTCCTGAGTCAGGACCGGGTGAGTTTCACGATGGCCGAGATAGCCGGGAGGCGAGCCGATGAGCTTGGCGATCTCATGGCTATGCTGAAACTCACCACAGTCAATTTTGATCAAGGCACGGACATCGCCGAAGAGCGATTCCGCCATCGCCTCGACGATGCGGGTTTTCCCGGAGCCGGTCGGGCCTAAAAAGAGGAGGTTGGCTATCGGCCGGCCTGGAGGGTGCAGGCCGGCGAGAAAGGTCTGGTAGAGTTCGACGATGGCGTCCACGGCGGCGGACTGGCCAACGATTTTGCGCCGCAGATTTTCCTCAAAGCGGCTGATTTCTTCGCCCCGCCGGGTGGGGTCGAGGGTGATTTTGGCGGTTGCCGTACTTCGCATGGTTACGACCTCAAAACTTCGGTTAAATAGTTAGACGCAAAAAGCAGAGTGACTAACCACCTAACCTGCGCGCTATCCGGCCATGCGTTCCGCTTCCGGGGGCGGATTGATCGCTTCCTGGGGCGAGGCACTGGCCGCCAGGGCCGAGTTGGCGGCCTGCTGGAGGGCGCGCAACTCGCGCGCCAAATCCTGGGAGAGTTGCGGGAAGCGGGCGCGCAACTGGTCAAAGTGCAACTCGCGCAGGTCCTGGGCGAGGCTGCGAATTTCGCGCAGCAAATCTTCCAGGCCTTCCTGATCGTGGAAGGGCGGCGAGAAGCTTTCGGCGGCGCGATGGCGGACGGCCTCCCAATCAATTTGCAGTTCGGGATGTTCGCGCTGCACCTGCTCAACCATCTCCGGGTTAACCCGCGGGCGGTTCCCCAAACAGGCCAGATGCACCTGGCGCACGCGGCCGTTTTCGCGCACATTGTGCACCAGATAGAAAGATTTTCCCTTTTTTCGAATGAACGCCATGGCAGCTCCTTCCATCCTGATTTGGGATTAGGTGGCGAAAATGACCACCACTTCAGATGGATGCGGGCCGAGATGTGGTGGATGCAGCAAGCCGGGCAAATGACCTCGATAACCAATTAGATGCGGACATAGATGCCGATGAAAATGGAGCGAAGACCCCCAGGTCAAACGTGTTAGGATTCCGAGTAGAAGGCGAATACGCAAAGCCAACAAAGCGAGCCTGAAGAAAGATTTGACGCGCTGCGCGGGGCGAAGGCCGGAGCGGGCGCAGGCAGAGGTGCAATGAAGGGTCCAGCTCATTTCAACCGGGGGCGGCTGACAGCGGCCGCCGTAATGTGCATAGCAGTTTCATGGCCAATGTTGGCCGCGGCACAAACGGCGGCGGCGGGCAGGGCACAGCGGCGGGCCACCGCGGCGGGAGTCGAAGTGCGGGCGTTGTATTTAACCGCCGAAACGGCAGGCAGCGGGCATGGCCGGGCGCTGGTGAAGCGCTGGCGGCAACTGGGGGGCAATGCGGTCGTTTTCGATATCAAGGACTGGGACGGCGACGTCTCATTCAACTCCAAATTGGCACTCGCGCATCCGAACCCGTTCACCAGCATAAAAAATTTGCCGGAATGGGTGCAATGGTTGCATAAGCACGGCATGTACGTGATTGCGCGGATTGCGACGTTCAAGGATGCGCGGCTGGCGGAGCATCATCCCGAACTGGCGGTGCAGAAGCTGGGGGGCGGAGTCTGGAAGCGGAAGGGGAAGCCGGCGTGGCTGGATCCTTCGCTGCCGGCGGTGCAAAATTATGCGCTGGGTCTGGCGCAGGAGGCGGTGGACGCGGGGGTGGACGAGATACAGTTCGATTACATACGTTTTCCGGTGGGGGGCAGCCAGAAGACCTGTGTATTTCACTATCAAAAGCTGCATCCGCAATGGCAGCGGACGGACGTGATCAGTGATTTCCTGTATCAGGCGCGGAAAAAGCTGGAGCCGCAAGGAGTCCACATTTCGATTGACGTCTTTGGGATCACGGCCTGGGCGCGGCCGGTGGACGTGCTGGCGACCGGGCAGGACATCGTAGCGCTTTCGTACCAAGCGGACGTGATCTGTCCGATGATTTACCCTTCGCACTTCTTTCATCATTTCGATCATTTGCAAGATCCCGCCGACCAGCCGCGGGAGCTGATTGGCCATGCGCTGGACAAATTCAATGCCATCACGGCGGACACGGGGGTGGTTATCCGTCCATGGCTGCAGGCCTTCGGCTGGCGCACGCACGATTTCAACGCCAATTACATCGAGACGCAGGTGGAGACGGCGCGGAGCAAGCAAGCGGTGGGGTTCATGCTGTGGAATGCGGAGAACCGTTATCCGCAGGCGGAGAAGGCGATGCAGGCGATGCAAGCGGCGACGCCGGGGCGCTTTTTCCTGGGTGGATTTCCGTACATGGTGACGGCGGCGGAGAAAGCCTCGCCGGCGGCGCCGGGAAAGACGCAATAAAAGCTAACAGCAGCAGCCGAAAGCGATCCACCGACCGCGGTTGCCGCGCAACGCCTACGGACGTTGCTTTTGCTGAATTGAAATCGCGGAAACTTCTTCGATTTATTTACAGGTCGCCGGACGAAATTTCCTGCGGAATTGCCGTAAAGCAGCAGGCATGGGCGCTGGCAAAGGCGAGCGGGACGGCGGCATAACGCCGTCAATGCAGACCGCAGCCGCAAGCGGGCCGCAAGCAGGAGGCGGGTATAATGAAAAGTCGGCTGGAGGCGCGGCGATGAGCCATTTTTCCCCGGTCAGCAAACTGCATCATGCCCCGAAGATCTGGCACAACGGCCAGCTCATTGCCTGGGAAGAGGCGAAGATTCATGTGCTGTCGCACGTGGTCAACTACGGGTCGGGAGTATTCGAGGGCATACGGTTTTACGCGACGCCGCGGGGGCCGGCGGTATTCCGGCTGCCGGAGCACATACAGAGATTGCTGGATTCAGCCAAGATTTACCGCATGGAGACGGGCTACAGCCGGGACGAGCTGGTGGAAGGCTGCCGGGCGGTGGTGCGCGAGAGCGGGCTGCAGAGCGGCTATTTGCGGCCGCTGGTGTTTCGCGGGTTTGGCCCGATGGGGGTGAACCCGGTGGACAATCCGATCGAGACCTACATTGCCGGCTGGGACTGGGGGCGGTATTTAGGGCAAGAGAGCCAGGAGAAGGGAGTTGAGGTCTGCGTTTCCTCCTGGACGCGGATTGCGCCGAACACGCTGCCGGCGATGGCCAAATCGGCGGCAAATTACATGAATTCGCAGTTGATCAAGCTGGAAGCGATCAAGAACGGCTATGCCGAAGGGATCGCGCTGGACACGAGCGGCTACGTCAGCGAAGGGAGCGGGGAGAACCTGTTCCTGGTGCGGCAGGGGCGGCTGATGACGCCGCCGCTGAGCAATTCCGTGCTGCCGGGGATCACGCGGGATTCGGTCAACACGATTGCGCGCGAGCTGGGGATTGCGGTTGATGAAACGCAGATACCGCGCGAGGCGCTTTACATTGCCGACGAGCTGTTTTTCAGCGGCACGGCGGTGGAGATCACGCCCATACGCAGCGTGGACCGGATCACGATCGGCAACGGCGGGCGGGGGCCGATCACGGAAGCGCTGCAACGGCGCTTTTTCGAGATCGTGCAAGGGAAAGTGGAAGACCGGCATGGCTGGCTGATGCCGGCACAGGCGAGGCAGGAGCGGGAAGCGACGGTACCGGCCTGAGAAGCTGCCGGCAGCCAGCGATCAGCTCACAGCGAACGGCCGGCAACGAATAGCCACAGCAGACCAACAGCCAACAACGAGCAGAGAAGGGAACCGGGGCCAGCGGGATTTGGCGCAGCCGCGGCGATCCATTTTGAAAATGAGGATGAATGCGTCCGGGACATGCGAAAAACATGGCACAGATGACCCTATGGGCATTAAACCAACGGTTTTCATTTAGA
>JAJYIU010000017.1 GCA_021789895.1 Acidobacteriota bacterium
AAAAAATCCTACCACTCGGAAGCCCATGAGCACCGCTCAGGCAGTTGGCTACGGTCGGGCTCCGCCCTCCCTTCGCCAACCGCCTGCTCAGCCCTCAAACTGTCCGCTCATCTCCCGCTAAGTTCATATAATGCAGCCACAATCACATGACATGGAAAATTAAGCTTCTATCGACGAGACCTCACTGGCAAAATTCAACGCTGAATACGACACCTCACACGAAGCGACAGCGCTACAAGAGCGCGGCGTCTTCATCAAGAAATATCCGATCGCCTCGCTCAAAAAACTGACACTTGATGAATATGTAATTGGCCATCAGAATCACTCAAGTTTCTGCTATCTAGTGGAAGCAGGGTCGAAAGCATGGGCCAACATACAAGGAGCAACATCACGCAAGTTTGGCATATACTTCGTCAGAAGCAAAAAGGACCCCACGCGAAAATACCGCTTTGTCAATAGATTTGGCACGACTAAGGAGAATGCCTTCATTGCAGTCAAAACGGCACTGCTCAATCTCGTCGCTCAGGGTGCTAAAGACCCCCCTGACTATAAAGCCATCGACGCGAACCGTCTCTCTCAAATGTTCAAAGCTAAAATCCTAAGCCTCTACTACCCCAACCGATTCCTTGCCGTTTGCTGTTCAGAACATCTGGAGATACTCGGCACTGCCCTGGGATTCAAGGACGGACTGCCATCAAGCCAATACCAAAATCTCCTGCTCAGAGCAAAGTGGAACAATTTGACTACCCGCAAATGGTCCGCGCCGAAATTTATGGCCTACCTCTACAAAGTTTATATGCCCATGGATTTAACCAGCGAGACCAATCGCGAGATTTCTGAGACAATCAGCACGACCATTGAAAAATCAGCGGGATATCAGAGCAACCCACGCATTCGGAGGGCTATAGAAGATTACGCGATGCACTGGGCATACGAGCGATTGAAGGAAAAGGGACTCGCGCCCGTAGATAAACACAAAACAAAACCGTACGACTTTCTCTGCACGGCGGCTAACGCTGATCTCTACGTAGAGGTAAAAGGAACGCAAGGCGACGGCCGCTGCATTTCGCTGACACCCAATGAAGTCAAGCACGCGAAAGAACACAAGAATTCAGCTCTATTCATCGTGTACGGCGTGGATGTGAAAGGGGAAAAAATGCCGAAGGTATCGGGCGGCAAAGAGTTGTTCCTGCAGCAATGGGACATCAATTCCGGCGAACTAGAACCTATTGGTTTCACGTTCACATTACCGGAAAATGCGTTCGAGAACAAGAAAGCGGCAATGCCGTAGAATTAACGACATTGAAGGTATCTATGAACCTCTAATACACTTCGGTCCGGCTTTTCTTGGCGACCGGAGCCATTCAGGGGCGAAGCCAGAGTTTCAGGGTTTTGATTTCATAGGCGCCGATGGGGAGGGCGAGGGCGCGGGCGCCGGGGGAGAGCGGCAGCGGGCGCTCCTCTTTTTCCATCAGGTTGGTCTCCGCCGCGCGGGCGGCGGGGGCGGGCAGGCGCAGGCGGAGCTGCGCGGCGCGGCCGGCGTATTCGTAGCAGCGCAGGATCAGCGCCTCGTCGTCTTCCGCTTTTTTCACCACGCTCAAAATCACGTTTTCCGGCTCGACGGAGAAAAAGGCATGCCCGGCCGGCAGCGCGCCGGCGTGGGCTTCCTCGGCCAGCGGCATGAGCGGGTAGTTCAATTGCCAGCCCTGGCGCATGACGCCGCCGGCGAGCCAGCCGCCGGCGTGCGGGAAGAAGGAGTAGAGGAACTCGTGGCGGCCCTGGTCGGCGTCCGGATCGGGCCAGGCGGGCGAGCGCAGCAGGGTCAGGCGCAGCACGTTGCCGTGGCAGTCGTAGCCGAACTTGGAGCGATTGAGCAGGGCGGCGCCGTAGCCGGCGCGGCCATTGGCGCCCGTGGCCTGGGAGAGGTCGGCCCAGCGCTGGGCGGGCACTTCCCACTCCGCCATCTCGGCAGGGGTTTGCGGGTTGGCGGCGCGGCGGATGGTCCCATAAGGGATTTCATAAGTCGCCCAGCGGGTGCGGACGTTCAGCGGGAAGGCGACTTTGCAAAGCACGTGCTTCTCGCGCCAGTCGGCGCGGGTGAAGACGTCGAGCCGCGGGACGCCGGCGACGACGCGCAGCTCCTGCTCGAAGCGGGAGTTCTGGAAGCGGCGGACGACGCGCAGGGCGGCGCGCACCGGCCCGCGCTCGATCAGCTCGATGCCTTCCACCGTGACCGGGCCGAGGGGATGGCGCTCGTAATCGGCCTCGATGTTCCAGGCGTCCCAGTTGGCGGCGAGGTCGTGGAAGAACTGCAGGACGTTGCCTTCGGCGGGCAGCGGGGAGAGCGGAGCGGCCCAGGCGTGGCGGTGTCCCTTTTTGGCGGCGGCGAGGGTGCGGCCGCGATAGACGCCGGGGGCGAAGGCTTCGCGGCCGGTGCGCTTGTCGAGCAGGCTGGCGAGGTTGCCGGTGCGGGGATTGACGCGCAGGCGGAAGAACTCGTTTTCCAGCGCGTAGCGGGAGAATTTCAAGGAAGTGGCGGGGGCGGAGACGCGGCCGGAGTGTCCGGCAACGTGGGCGACGCGGTAGCCGAGCGCGGGGACGTTTTCCGCCAGCGCCAGCAGGCGGAAGCGCGAGCCGCCGGCGTCGCGGCGAAGGACTTGGGAAGGCCAGAGGCGCCCGGAGGCGTCGCGGACGGCGGCGCGGGCGGCGGGGCGGGGAAGTTCGGCTTCGAGCTCGACCGCGTCGGTGCGGGCCCAGGACAGGGGATTGAAGACGACGACGGGCGCGCCGGGGCCGCGGGTATCTATGCGGGCGGCGATTTCGCGCTGCGAGGCGTCGAGTTCGGGCTGGTTGAGCAGGCGGGCGGTGCGCAGGTTTTCGGCGGCGTCGCGGTAGTTGACGGCGATGCCGGAGCCGGCCATGACGTCGTGGAACTGATCGAAGAGCACGCGCTTCCAGCCGTCTTCGAGGCGGGCCTGGGGATAGGGGCGGCGGTAGAGCGCGGCGGCCAGGGCGCAGAATTTTTCGGCGTTCTGCAGCAGCTCTTCCGAGCGGCGCATGTCGTGCTTGAGGCGGGCCTGGGAGGTGTAGGTGCCGCGGTGGAATTGGAGGTAGAGCTCGCTTTTCCAGACCGGGAGCGAGGCGGCCTGGGGCTGGACCTGGTCGAAGAATTCCTGCGCGGTGCTGTCAACGATGCGGGGATAGATTTTTTCCGGGCGGCGCCAGCGCTGGAGATTGTCGAGCATTTCGCGGGTGGGCCCGCCGCCGTGATCGCCGACGCCGTAGAGGTGCATCATGACTTTCTGCGGGGCGAAGGCGGCGAAGTTGCGCGCCATCACAATCGGGTCGGTGCCGTTGGCGTAGTCGTGGGGGAAGTAGGTGAGCACGCGGCTGCCGTCGGGCGATTCCCACCAGAACAGGGTGTGAGCGGGCGGGGTGGTGTCGTTCCAGAGCAGTTTTTGGGTGACGAAGTAATCCACGCCGGAGCGCTTGTAGATTTGCGGAAGCTGCCAACTGTAGCCGAAGGAGTCGGGGTTCCAGCCGATGCGGACGTCCACGCCGAATTTCTGCTGGAAGTAGCGCTTGCCGACCAGGAGCTGGCGGACGAGGGATTCGCCGTCGGGCATATTGAGGTCGGGCTCGCACCACATGCCGCCGACCATTTCCCAGCGGCCTTCCTTCACCCGCTGCTGGATTGCCTTGAACAGCGGCGGGTACTTTTGCTCGAGCCAGGCGAAGTCGCGGGCGCTGGACTGGGCGAAGCGGAAATCGGGATACTCGCGCATCAGCTCGAGCACGGTGGCGAAGGTATCGCGCACGACCTCGACCGCTTCGGTCCAGGGCCAGAGCCAGGCGAGATCAATATGGGAGTTGCCGACGGCGCGGATGAGGAGGGATTTTTCCCACGGCCGGGCGGCGGCGAGGCGATCGCGGGCGCCGGCGAGCGAGCGAGCGAAGGCGGCGGGCGCGGCCGGCAGTTGATCGAGGCGGACGGCGGCGGCGGCCGACCGGGCGGCCGAGGCGACCTGGGGTTGTTGGAATCCCTTGCCCAGGAGATTGGCCGCGGCCAGTTCGGCGCGCAGGTCGCCGGGGTCCACGGCGGCGTGGGGATAACGCGCCAGCAGGCCGGCGCCGTAGAGGCGTCCCGAGCCCGGGCCTTTCTGATCCACGACTTCGATGGCGACGAGCACGGAGCGTCCGGGCTGGTAGGGGGGGAAGGGGACGGGGGTGAGCGAATTGGAATCGCCCTGGGCGACGAGGCCGCCGTTGAAGAAGACGCGCAGCAGCGGCCCGCCGCCGAGGGCAAAGCGCAACTCGGCGTTGCGGGCGTCGAAGCCGCCGATGGAGGCGGGCACTTGTATGCGGGCGCGGTACCAGCCGGCGCGGTGGGGGTGTCCGCGGCGGCGACGGGGCTGGAATTTCACCACTTGCCAGGCGGAGTCGTCGAGCGCGGGAGCTTCGCCGTGGGCGAGGCCGGGGGCGTGGTAGCGCCAAAGGGTTAGCGGCAGCAAGGTCAACTGCTGCAGCCGGCGCAGGACGGTCTGCAACTCGCCGGGATCGGCCCAGAGGCGGGCGGGGATCAAGCCGGCGGGGAAGGCGGCGGCCAGGGCGGCGCCCATGCCGGTGGCGAGGAACTGACGGCGTCCGGAAGAGGCGGGACGGCGGGGACGGGAGTTGGAAGACATTATATTTCTCGTTATGACTTCGGGCCGGAGTCATGGACACTCAGGCCGCAGGCGGCTAACCGCTAACAATAGCAATTCAAGATAGAGGCGGCAAGCGTGGTGGGCAAAGCGCCCGGCGGCTAGGGCTGGCTGGCCTGGAGGGCGAGGGCGAGGCCGCCGAGGACGCCGGCGCGCTCGCCCAGGCGGGGCAGTTGCAGGAACTCGTCCGTGCGCTCGAGCAAGGCGGGGGATTGCACGTAGCCGTGCAGGAGGTCGAGCAATTCGGCGCGGATGGCGGGGAGCATATGGGCCTGGCGCATGACGCCGCCGCCGAAGAGCAGGCGCTGGGGCGAGAGGGCGCAGACCAGGTTGGCGGCGGCGAGCGCGAGGTAATGGGCTTCGAGCCGCCAGGCGGGGTGGGCGGGAGGCAGGGTTGGGCCGGGGGCGCCCCAGCGGGCGGCGAGGGCGAGGCCGGAGGCGAGTCCTTCGAGGCAGTCGCGGTGGTAGGGGCAGGCGCCGGGAAAAGGATCGGCGGCGAGGTCGTGCGGGATGCGCATGTGTCCAATTTCAGGATGGACGAGGCCGTGGAGGAGGCGGCCGGCGCACATGACGCCGCCGCCGATGCCGGTGCCGACGGTGAGATAGACGAAGGTATCGAGGCCTTGGGCGGCGCCCCAGCGATGCTCGGCGAGGGCGGCGGCATTGACGTCGGTATCGAGCCCGACGGGGAGGTTGAGGGCGCGGGCGAGGGCGCCGGCGAGGTCCACATTTTGCCAGCCGGGCTTGGGGGTGGAGGTGATGAAGCCGAAATCGGGGCCGGCGGGATCGAGGCCGAGGGGGCCGAAGCAGCCGATGCCGATGGCGGACAGCGGGGCCTGAGCCGCCTGGGCCTGGAAGAATTCGACGACCGCGGGCAGGGTAGCGGCGGGGGTGGTGGTGGGCAGTTCCCGGCAGGCGCGCAGGTCGTGAGGGCCGGAGCCGACGGCGCAGACGAACTTGGTGCCGCCGGCTTCGATGCCGCCGAAGAGGCGCGCCGGCGGGCGGGCGGAGGAGGTCACGCCGACTCCAGTTGGCGCTGCATTTGTTCGAGCGAGACGCCGGCGGTTTCGGGGAAGAAGAAGAGCACCAGGAAGAACTGGAGCACCATCATGGCGGCGAAGAAGACGAAGGGGTAGCCGCTGGAGAGGGCGGCGACGGCGGGGAAGCTCCAGGAAATGAGGGCGTCCATGGTCCAATTGGCGACGGTGCCGAGGCTTTGTCCCTTGCCGCGGATGGCGTTGGGGAAGATTTCGCTGATGTAGACCCAGATGACGGCGCCCTGGGAGAAGGCGAAGAAGGCGATAAAGCCGATCAGCATCCAGAGCAGCCAGGGTTCGTGGCGGCCGGTGAGAAAGATGGCGGCGGCGCCGGCGAGGCAGAAGGCGGTGCCGACGGAGCCGACCAGGAGCAGGGTTTTGCGTCCGAGCTTGTCGATCACGGACATGGCGAGGAGGGTGAAGACCAGGTTGGCGGCGCCGATGATGGCGGCCTGGAGGCTGCCCGAATTGCGGCTGAAGCCGGCGCGAGTGAAGATGTCGTTCATGTAATACAGGATGGCGTTGATGCCGGTGAGCTGATTGAAGACGGCGAGGGTGACGGCGAGCAGGATGGGCTTGCGATATTGGCGGCGGAAGAGCGGCTCGCGGCGGCCGCCGGCGGAGAGCGAAGCGGCGATTTCGTCGAGATCTTGCTGGACGTTGGGATCGCCGGTGGACTGGAGGGCGGCGCGGGCTTCGTCAAGGCGACCCTGCTGCACCAGCCAGCGCGGGCTGCGGGGGATGCCAAAGAGCAGGAGGAGGAAGACGGCGGCGGGGAGGGCGGCGACACCGAGCATCCAGCGCCATTCGGCGGCGCCGAGGGAGGCGCGGACGATGAGGAAATTGGAGAGGTAGGCGATCAGGATGCCGGTGACGATCATGATCTGGAAAAAGCCGACCAGGCGGCCGCGCCACTGCGGGGGCGCGATTTCGGCGATGTACATGGGGCCGAGCACGGAGGAGCCGCCGATGGCAAGGCCGGCGAGCAGGCGAGCCGCGATGAGCGGGAGCCAGCCCCAGGCGAAGGCGCAGCCGAGGGCGGAGAGGAGGTAGAGCAGGGCCATCCAGCGGAGGCCGTCGCGGCGCCCGAGGCGGTCGCCGAGGCGGCCGGCGAAGGCGGCGCCGATCATGGTGCCGATGAGGGCGATGGCGACGGTGAAGCCGATGGAATGCAGGGTGAAGGATTTGGGCAGGTGGAACTGGCGTTGGAGGTCGCGGGTGGTGCCGGAGATGACGACGGTATCGAAGCCGAAGAGCAGACCGCCGAGGCCGCAGACAAGGGTGGACTTGACCAGGGAGGCATTGATGCCGGGGCGCGGGGCGGGCACGGCGTGTTGTTCCGCTTGCATGGGCGATCCTTTCCGACGGCTTCAGGGCGGCGGCCGCCGCCGCAGGCATGATAACACCGGGCGGAGGGGCGGCCGGGGGCAAGAAGCGCCCGGCGCGCAACGCGGAATCCATGCCAAGATGCACGGCTTTTATATTCCGGCAAGAAAGCGCCACCCCAGGGCTGAACTCCAAGCCATGCAGGCCGCGGCCAGGGATATGGACGAGATGATTGCCGGGTGGGGGATGAATGAAGAAGAATTCATGGCCGAAAAGGAATTGCGTCAAATTGCGCGCGAGAAGAAGCGGCAAGCCAGGGGCGCGATCGCGAAAGAGCTTGCATCCAGCCCTCAAAGGTCAATGGGAAAATTTTCGATGCGAAACCGGCGCGGCGTAATGCCCAAATATTTTTTAAATAGCCGGAAAAAATTGCTGGAATCATGAAAGCCCGATTTGTACATGGCGGCTTTGATCGTCAGCCCCGGGTCGGCCTGCAGCAAGCGAAGCACATTGGCCAAACGCAGGCGGCAGATATAACGGACCGGACAGAGGCCCAATTCCCGCTGAAAAAGCTGGCGCACCAGGCTGGGCGAGCAACCCATGCGCGGGGCAAGATCATGGACACTAAAATTTTCATCGAGACAGCGAGCGTGGATGAATTGCAGGCCAACCCGCAGGCGCGGATCCTGGACCGCCGACAGATCAACCTGCGCTAATGACGGCAGGGCTGACATCGCGCAACCTATTGATTGATTCAGTATCCATTCGCCGGAGCCAATGTCAAGCCGCGACGCCAGGGTGGCGCAATCATGGGGGGAGATTTTTCACGGTTTGACTTTGGGTTATCATGCGCCCATTTTCAAAGCTTGCCTTTATTTGAAAAGCTAAAACAGAAACGATCCAAACGGGAGATTTGATCTCCAAAGCAAAGGCCGCAAAAGGCGGCAATTCACGCCGGCACGCGAGGCGCGGCGGCCAGGGGCGGTTGTCGCGAAAGCGGACAGCCGGTTGCAAAAACGGACACCGGCCGGCTGGCGGCGAATGATTAAGTCTTTAGAATGCAATAATTTACGATAACTTCGGCTTGGCAGCGCAGTTGCATGTTGCAGTGCGACTGCGGGTGTTCAGCGCCGAAAACAGTGTTTACGGCGGCGGCGGACCGGGTTCGGATGGCAAGCGGGATGAGGCAAGCGGGATGAGGAACTTTCTGCAAGACCTGCGGTTCGGCTGGCGGCTGAACGTGAAGTCGCCGGTTTACATGCTGGTGGCGGTGCTGACGCTGGGCCTGGGGGTGGGGGCGAACACGGCCATCTTCAGCGTGCTGAAGGCGACACTGCTGCGGCCGCTGCCGTTTCCGCACCCGCAACAGGTGGCGGGGCTGGAGTGGAATTGGTCCCAGGGCGGCATGAGCCAGGGGCTGACGCCGCGGGTGCTGCATTTTATACAGCGGCGGGCGACGGCATTCAGCCAATTTGGCGAGATGAGCTATGCCAACTGCAATATGGTCTATGGCAGGCAGCGGTTTTTTATAGGGGGCGCGCGGGCCTCGGCGGGATATTTTCCGGCTCTGGGGATTCGGCCCGAGGCAGGGCGAAATTTTACCGAACTGGAAGACCAGCCGGGCGGGCCGGAGGCGATGCTGCTGAGCGACCGGCTGTGGCGGGGGCGCCTGGGCGGCAACCGCGGCATTCTGGGCCATGAGATCGAATGCAACGGGCGCGGGTACACGGTGGTGGGGATCATGCCGGCGGGCGCGGCGCCGGGCGAAGAGCGGATGGCGTTCTGGATTCCGCTGCGGCTGGCGGCGGTCAAGGATATCGGCTGGGATTTCGGCGCGGTGGCGCGGCTGAAGCCGGGATGGCCGCTGGCGCAAGCCAACCGGCAGATGGCGGCGCTCACGCGCCAGTATTTTCAGAAGTACCGGCCGCAGCGGAGAGTATCGCCGCGGGAAGGCGTGCGGCTGGCGGGGTACCGCGAATACGCCTACGGCGACAAGCGATCCATGCTGATGACGCTGCTCGATGCGGTGGCGCTGGTGCTGCTGATCGCCTGCGCCAATCTGGCGGGGCTGCTGCTGGCGCGGGCGGCGCAGCGCGCGCCCGAGATTGCGCTCCGCTCGGCCTTGGGCGCCAGCCGCGGGCGGCTGCTGCGGCAGTTTTTATCGGAAAGCCTGTGGCTGGGGCTGGGCGGGGGCGCGGTGTCGGTGCTGCTGGCCTCGGGCGGCATTGCGCTGATTCGCGATTTTTATCCGGCCGGCGGCGGCTCGATTCCGGCGCTGCGTTTGGATTGGCCGCTGCTGGGCTTCAGCTTCGGGTTGGCGCTGGCGGCGGCGCTGGCGGCGGCGCTGGCGCCGGCGTGGGCGACGACGCGGGCCGCGCTGGCGTCCAGCCTGCAGCCGGCCGGCTGGCATGCGGTCGGGAGCGGGCGGCAGCGCGGGCGGCGGGCGCTGGTCATCGCCCAGATCGCGATTGCGGTCTCGCTGCTCGCGGGCGCGGGGCTGATGCTGCGGGAGTTTTTACGGCTGGCGGGCACGCCGTTGGGCTTCGATCCACAGCCGCTGCAAGTGGTGCGGCTGCCGCTGATGGGTCCGCGCTACCGCACCGCGGCGGCGACCTGGCAGTTTGACGGCCAGGTGCTGCGCGGGATAAAGCAATTGCCCGGGGTGGAAAGCGCCGCCGCGGCCAGCGCGGCGCCGCTGAGCTGGGGGTTGAACGTGGGGCTGCCCGAAGTCAACGGCAAGCCATGCCGGCCGGAGCATATGCTGCTGATCCGGGCGGTCAGCCCCGAATACTTTAAAACCCTGGGCGTGCGGCTGGTGGCGGGGAGCATGTTCGCCGCTGGCGCGGCGCGTCCGGTGGCGGTGGTGAACCAGGCGCTGGCGCGGCGTTGCTGGCGCGGCGCATCGCCGCTGGGAAGCCAGGTATGGGCGGGGAAGAATCTGGGGCCGGATTACGCCGACGAGGCGCGGGCGGTGATTGGGGTGAGCGCCGATATACGGGAGATCAGTCCCGGCAGCCCGCCGCAGCCGACGATGTATATTCCGCTCTGGCAGGTGCCGGCGAAGATCAATCCATTCATGTATCGGGCCTTTCCGGCGGCAATCGTGGCGCGTTCGCGGCGTCCGCTGCCGGCGGCGGCGGTCAATCGGATCGTGGCGGAGGCAGCGCCGGAGCAGACCATCGCCGCGGTCGAGCCGCTGACCCGGCTGCTGAACCGACGCATGACGGGACAGCGCTTCATGCTGCTGCTGCTGGGCATTTTTGCCGGGCTGGCGCTGCTGCTGACCGCGATCGGATTTTACGGGCTGCTGCAGTTCGAGATTTCGCGGCGGACGCGGGAGATCGGGGTGCGGCTGGCGCTGGGGGCATCGCCGCGGCAGGTGCGGGCGACGGTGCTGCGGCAGGCCGCAAGCCTGGCCGGCTACGGGCTGATGGCCGGCGCGGCGGGCATGTGGTTCGCCACCCATCTGCTCGCCGGGACGATGGGGCGGGCGTCGGCGGGCGCGCCGTGGGGAGTCTGGGCCGGGGTGCCGGGGCTGGTGCTGGCGGTGGCGCTGGCGGCGGCGTGGATGCCGGCGCGGCGAGCCAGCCGGACGGATCCGCTGACGGCGCTGCGCTACGAATGAAAAAAACCGCCAGATTACGGGGGGGTGAGAACTGATGCGCTTATTGATTTCCGATCTGATGTCCGGTTATCGCGCGCTCCGGCGTTCGCCCGGAATGAACGCGCTGGCGATTTTGATTCTGGCGCTGGGCATTGGCGCGACGACGGCGATTTTCAGCGTGGTGTACACCGTGCTGCTGCGGCCGCTGCCGTTTCCGCAGGACAGCCGGCTGATGCAATTGCACGAATCGTTTCCCCGCCTGGGCTGGCATGAAATTCCTTTTTCCGCGCCCGACTTCGTGTATTTGCGGCAGCATGCCAAGAGCTTTAGCGCGCTGGCGGCGTATCGCGACAAGGACGTGGAGCTTTCCGGGCGCGGCCGGCCGGAGCGGCTGCATATCGCGCGCACGACGGCCAGCCTGGCGGCTGTGCTGCAGGTGAACCCGCTGCTGGGCCGATGGTTTACCGCGGCCGATGACGCCGGCCGCAAGCCGGTGGCGGTGCTGAGCTACGGGCTTTGGCAGCGCGCATTCGGCGGCCGGCGGGACGTCGTGGGCAAGATGGTGGAATTAAGCCGCAAGGGATACACGATCGTCGGAGTGATGCCGCGGCGGTTCGAGTTTCCACTGCGCGGCGGCAGCTTCAATAACATGCCCGCCGCGCTCTGGATACCGATCTCGTTCACGCATCAAGAACTGACCCGTTATGGCGACATGTTCAACAACAGCGTGGCCGGACGGCTGCGGGCGGGGGTGACGGCGGGGCAGGCGGAGGCGGAAAGCCAAGCGCTGCTGCGCGCCTTCATGCGCCAATACCCGGCGGCGATCCAGAGCAATCCGGGATTTCTGCTGGATGGCACGGTGCATCCGCTGCGGGAAGCGCTGACGGGGCGGGTGCGGATGCTGCTTTGGCTGCTGCTGGGGGCGGCGGGGCTGGTGCTGGCGATCGGCTGCGCCGACGTTAGCAGCCTGCTGCTGACCCGCGCCGCGGCGCGGCAACCGGAGATGGCGATGCGGGCGGCGCTGGGCGCCAGCCGCGGGCAGTTGATGCGGCAATTATTGACCGAGGCGCTGGTGCTGGCGCTGGCCGGAGGGGGGCTGGGGATACTGGTGGCGGAAGCGGGGATACGCGCACTGACGCCGGCGGTGGCGTCCATCCTGCCCGCCGGGCGGCAGATCGCGTTCGATCCGGCGATTCTCGGCTTCGCGCTGGCGGTGTCGCTGGCCTGCACGCTGCTGTTCGGGATGGCGCCGGCCTGGCAGATCTCGGGGGCGCATCTGGCCGAAACTCTCAAACAAGGCGGACGAGGCGGCGGGCTGGGGCGTCGGCGGCACCGGCTGCTGTCCGGCCTGATCGCCGGCCAATTCGCGCTTGCCGCGCTGCTGCTGGTGGCCGCCGGGCTGCTGTTGCGCAGCTTCCAGCGCGTGCTCAATACCAGCCCGGGATTTCAGCCGCAGCAGGTGATCACGCTGGGCGTCAGCCTGCCGTGGCGCGGCTATCGCCAGGCGGCGCAGATCCGCAATTTCTACCGGCAACTGCTGGCGCGCGCGGCAGCGCTACCCGGGGTGAAGGAAGCGGCGGCGACGACGGTACTGCCGCTGAATTCGGTCGAGCATGACGTGCTGCATATCCGCGGCCGCAAGCTGGGCCGCGGGCCTTCGCCGATCGTGGACGTGGGCGTCATCGAAGGCGATTACTTTTCCACGCTGCGAGCGCCGCTGCTGCGCGGGCGGAGCTTCGGCCCGGCAGACACTGCCGGCGCGCCGCTGGTGGCCATCGTCAACCAGGCGCTGGCGCGGCGCTTTTGGCCGCACCAGAACCCGATCGGACAGCAAATCCGGGCGATGCTAGCGGCGAAGCAATGGCAAACCATTGTCGGGGTGGTTAGCGATATCAAGAATCGCTCGCTCGACCGCGGCAGCGCTCCCCAGGTATATCTTCCTTACGATCAGATCGCGGACAAAGAGCTTATCTCGAAGCTATTCGGCGAATTTCGCACGCTGCACCTGGTGGTGCGGGCGCGTTCCGGGGCGGCCGGCGCCGCCGGATTGGAAGCGGGACTGCGCGGCGTGGTGGGCGGGCTGGATCCTTCGCTGCCGGTGTTCGGAGTGCAGACGCTGGCGGGCGAAATGCGGCAAACGACGCAGGGGCGGCGGTTGACGCTGTCGTTGTTCGGCATCTTTGCCGGGCTGGCGCTGCTGCTGGCGGCCATCGGCATTTATGGGGTGGTGGCGTTTTCAGCGACCCAACGCACGGCCGAGTTCGGCATACGCCTGGCGCTGGGCGCGCTACCCGGAGAGCTGCTGCGGCTGGTGTTGAAGCAGGGCTTGCAATTGGCCGCGGCCGGGATTGCGGTGGGCGCGCTGGCGGCGCTGGCGTCGGCGAAACTGCTCAGCAGCCTGCTCTACGGCGTGACCAGCCGCGATCCGGCGACGTATGCGGCGGTGATGCTGCTGCTCGTTGGCATCGGGCTGGTGGCCGCCGGCTGGCCGGCGTGGCGCGCCAGCCAGACCGACGCGCTGACGGCGCTGCGATATGAATGAGTCTGGAAAGCTGTCAGAGACCTCGGCTTGAGTGGCGGCAGCTTTCCGCCCGCAGTTACACGCGTCATCAGCCGGGGATCATTGCGGTCCCATAGAGTGACCTCGGCCGCCGGATTACAACATATAGGGCAGGTCGGAGCCCTGAGTGGGATAGGCAAAGATGACTTGCTTGAGCTTATCCGCCGGCAGGCCGGCGCGGATGGCGAGGGCGAAGAGATTGATCTGCTCTTCGGCGTGGGGGCCGAGCAGGTGCGCGCCGAGAATGTGTCCCGTCTCTTCCTCGATCAAGACTTTGTAGCCGGAGTGCGTTTCGCCGATGCGGCGGGAGGAATACCAGCCCGCGGTATCGGCGCGGTGGACACGGAAGCGGCGGCCCGCCTGGCGGGCGGCGGCTTCGGTGAGGCCGGCGCGGGCGATCGGCGGCAAGGTAAAGCAGACGCTGGGAACGCCGGTGTAATCGGCGGCGCGGCGATTGCCCTGGAGCAGGTTGTCGGCGGCGAGCCGGCCTTCGTAGCCGGCGACCGGGGTGAGGGGCGGTCCGCCGGAAGCGGCCGCATCGCCGGCGGCGTAGATGGAGGGCTGCGAAACGCTTTGCAGATAGCGGTTCACCTTGACGCCGGTTTTGGGGTCGAACTCGACGCCGGCGGCGGCGAGGTCGAGTTCCTGCAAATCGGGCACGCGCCCGGCGCCGTGCACCACCAGATCGGCGGCGAATTCGCGGGCCGCGCCGCCGGCGTCGCGGGCGCGCACCCGCCAGCCGCGTTCAGTTTTTTCCAAGGCCTCGGCAGGCATGCGGGAATGTATATCCATGCCGAGCGCGCGCGAGGCGGCGACCAGGGATGCGACCAACTCGTCTTCGAATAGCTCAAGCGGGCGCGGGCGGTCGTCGAGGATGGTGACCTGCGCGCCGGCGCGGGCGGCGACGTGGGCCAACTCGAAGGAGACGTAGCCGCCGCCGATGAAGAGGATGGCGCGGGGGAGCTGCTCCAGGTCGAGGAAATCGTCGCTGGTGGCAAGCGCTTCCTGGCCGGGGAAGGGCAGCGGCTGGGGGCGCATGCCGGTGGCGACGAGCACATGCGCCGCCGCGATGGTTTCCGCGCCCACCCGCAGCCGGTGAGGGTCAAGGAAACGGGCGGCGCCATGCAGACAGGCGATGCCGGCGCGGGCGAATTCGGCTTCGCGCGCGGCCGGCACCGGGCGGGTGAAGCTGCTTTTAAAGCCGGCCAGCGCCGGCCAGAGGATGGAGGGGGCGCCGGAGAGGCCATGGCCGGCGAGCTTGCGGGCGCGATCTACGACTTCGGCGGCGCCGACCAGGACCTTTTTCGGATCGCAGCCGCGCAGGGCGCAGGTGCCGCCGTAGGGGCGGGAATCGGCCACCGCGACCGTCCAGCCGGCGGCGCGGCAGGCCAGGGCGGCCGACGTGGCCGCGGTTCCGGTGCCGAGGACCGCCAGATCGAAGCGTGGAGCCATAGCTTTGGCGCGGATTTTTGCGCCGCCGGCAGAATCCACGAATTCGCCGGCCGCGGAAACCGCCCCCAGGATGCATAGAAGCGGCGAAGCGGCTTAAGGCTTTCCCGCGGGCTGCAACTTTTTCCACGCCGCGGCCGCCTGCCGCAGGCCGCGAAGGTTGAAGTCCAGGGCCGATTGCATGGTGGGGACGGGGGCGGCATCGCCGCTTTCGACATCGCTCAACAAGCGCGCCAGGCCGCGGTTGACAGTGCCGAAACCGGGCGATTTGGGGGTGCCGTCAATCAGCTTGCGCAACAGCTTGATGCGGGCCCGAAGGGCCTTGCCCGCCGCGGCCGCCTGGCCGGCCGGCCCCAGTTTTTTCCACTGCGCCTGCGCCTGCTGCAGCACCGGATGCACGGCGTGGTATTGGCGCGCCGATTCCGCCAGCCCGGCGATGATGCGCTCGGCAAGGGCGAACTGGGCCTGGTAATCGGCCAGGCTGGCCGGGATGCGCGGATCGGGAACGAGGCGCAGCGGCTGGGAATAAGTTTTGCCATTGACGCTGAGCTTGACGGTGTACAAGCCAGGTACGGCGAGGGGGCCGCGAGGCTCATGGCGCGGGGTTTTGCCCCGGATGGCGTTGTTGGTAAGGGTGTATTCGAAATAGTCGAGGTGCTCGCCGAAGTAGCCGTAACGCAAGACCCGGGGGCGGGGATAATGCAGGTTCCAGGTGAAGCGATTGAGGCCGGCATGGGCGGAGAGCCGGGCGCGGGGCGCGATCCAATAGCTGGGCACATTGGCCAGCAGCGGGCGGCGCTGCGGCGGCAGCACGCTGGAAAAGCTGCGGACAAGATAGCCGGCGGAATCGTAGATCGCCAGCGTGACCGGGGTATGCGGGGCGGCGCGCAGCACGTAATCGAGGATGGCGCCGTTGGGGGGATTCACGCCGGCGGGGATTTCCGGCGGCAGCGGGGTGTCCTGGTAATTATCCCAGCGGACGCGGACGGCGGTTTCCGGGCGCAAGAGCGCCGAATGGGCGGCGGTGGCGGCGGAGAACTGGCGCAGGGGGTTGATGTCGTCGAGAATCCAGAAGCCGCGGCCGAAGGTGGAGACGACCAGATCGTTGCCGTGCACGGTCAAACCGGTCACCTGGGCCGTGGGCAGATTCAACTGCAGCGATTGCCAGTCATCGCCGTCGTTAAAGGACACCCAGACGCCGGTCTGGGTGCCGGCAAACAGCAGCGAGGGCTTGAGCGGGTCCTGCGCCAGCGCCAGCGCCGGCCGGCCGGGCGGCAGGCCGTTGACGATGCGCGTCCAGGTGCGGCCGTAATCGTGGGTGCGGTAGAGGTTGGGCCGGGAGTCGAACGAGCCGGAAAAGACGCTGTCATCGCTGACGGCGGCATAAGCGGCGGCGGGGTCGGTGGCGGAGGCGGCGAGGGTTTCGATGGCCTGAAAGCGGTTGAGGCCGGGGGGTGACACATCGGTCCAGGTCTTGCCTCCGTCGCGGGTCAGGTGAATCAAGCCATTACTCGAACCCACCCAGATCAGGTTGGCGTCTATGCGCGAGGGCGCGATGGAAAGAATGAAGCCGCGCGAGAGGCGGGGCTTCTTGGGTTTCTGCGCGGCGGCGGGCGTGGCTGGCGATGGCGTGGCCGCGGGTTTGGCCGGTGGCGGCTGCGCCGCCGGAGGCAGCGGGCGGACGGCAAGATCGGGGCTAAGCGTTTGCCATCGCCGCCCCAGGGCCAGGCTGCCGCCGCGAGTGGCCATCAGATATTGGGTGCCCATATAGAGCAGGCGGGGATCGCGAGGCGAAAATACGATCGCCGGAGCCCAGGCGGAGCGGTAACCCTGGCCGCGCTCGAAGATATGCACCACCTGTCCGGTCTTGCGGTCGAAGCGCAGCAGGCTGCCATACCAGCCGCCGGAAAAGACGTAGCGCGGGTTGACCGGGTCGGGGGCGATAAAGCAGTATTCAAAGCCGCCAACCGGCATCCAGTCGCGGAAAGTGATCTCGCCGTAGTCACTGCGGCTCAACACCATTGCGGTGCCGCTATCCTGCTGCGCGCCATAGACGCGATAGGGAAAGCGGCGGTCGGTGGAGACATGGTAGAACTGGCCGGTGGGCTGGTTGTACCAGGAGGACCAGGTGCGCCCGCCATTGAAGGTAATGGTCGCGCCCTGATCGCTGCCCAGGATCATGCGCCGGGGATCGTCGGGAGCGATCCAGAGGACGTGGTTGTCATCTCCGCCGGGCGCGCCTTTGAAGGAAATGAAATGCCGGCCGCCGTCGGTAGAGCGGTACATCGAGGTCTGCATGACGTAGATTTCATCCGGCCGGCTGGGATTGACGAAAACCCGGCTGAAATAGCCGTTGCCCTTGACGCGCGGATCGTGGGTGATCTGGCGCCAGTGCCGGGCGCCGTCATCGCTGCGAAACAATCCCTGGGCGACGATGGCGAAACAGCGCCGGCCGCCGGCGCCGGGAGCGATGGCGACGCCGATGCGGCCCAGTCCTTGCGCGGGCAGGCCGGCATCCACGATTTTCCATTTTTTGCCGGCGTTGGTAGTTTTGTAGATGGCCGAAGGCATGGCCTGGTTGAAGGCTTTCCAAGTGAGAAACGGTTGGGGCGGTTTGGAGCCGGGCAACGGCCGGTAGTACTCCTCGAGGGTGGCCAGAATCACTTTGGGATGCGCCGGGTCCCAGGCCATATCCGCAACGCCGGAATAGGGATCGCGGTAGAGGACTTGTTTCCAGCTTCGTCCGCCATCGCGCGATTCGTAAACGCCGCGCTCGCCGCCGGGGTGAAAAAGATTGCCGGCGACCCCGGCGTACAGGTGGTTGGGATGGCGCGGGTCAATGAGCAGCGAAGTGATCGCCACGCTATGGCGCAAGCCGAGATGGATCCAGGTGCGGCCGCCGTCGCCGGAACGGTAGATGCCTTTGCCGGGGGTCTGCTCGCCGGTGGCGACGTAAATCGTGCCGGGGGCCGAGGGCGCGACGGCGAGCGCGCCGATGGAGGCGATGTGCTCGGCATCGAAAATCGGGCGCCAAGTCATGCCGGCATCGCTGGTTTTCCAGACGCCGCCGCCGGGCGTGCCGATGTAATAGACCGCCGGATCGCCGGGAACGCCGGCGACGGTGGTGATGCGTCCGCCGCGATATGGGCCAATCGAGCGCCAGCGCAGGCCGGCGAAAAGCGAAGGCGGCAGCGCCTGGCCGAAGAGGCCGGCCGGAAGGGCAAGCAGGCAGGCAAACCACAGCAGGCGAGGGAATCGAAGCTTGGAATTGGGCATATTGGACTCGGCCGGAGCTGCAAAAGCCGGTAAAAACCGAACGAAAATAGCCAGCCGGCGGTTGACAACGGGCAATAGCCGTGAAATTGGGATCAAGCCTGATCCCGCCGGGGGATGGAACCCGCAGAACGGGACGTTATGGCTTAAGGCAAGAGATTACGCGAAATCATGCCGGATAAAAAGAGGCTTGCAACCCATTTCCGGCGGCGCGGGCAGGTGATTTGTTCCTGATGGTTAAGCGCAGCGCTGCGATGAAGGAATCGCAGCGGGCGGATAAAATAAGAAGATGCAGCGCCGGGCCAAAATCCTGATCGGGATCGCGGCGGCCGCGGCCGCGGCCACGCTGGCATGGCTTTGGTTTGCGCCTTACCGCGGATTCCGCCAGCCGCAGATCGTGAACCTGCGCGCCGGCACCGGGACGCGCGCGATCGCGCAGCAGCTTCGCAGGGCGGGGGTGATCCGCAGCAGCACGGCCTTCCTGCTCTGGGACCTGCTGCACCGCAAGCAAACCCTGAAAGCCGGCGCCTACCGTTTTCGGCACGCGCACAGCCTGACCGAAGTTTTCGCGCGGCTGGCCGCGGGGCGGGTCTTTTATTACTCCTTCACCGTGCCGGAGGGCTATAACCGGTTCGAGATCGCGCAGGCGCTCGAGAACGACGGGCTCGCCAGCCGCGAAAGTTTTTTGCGCGCCAGCGCCGACGGCGGGCTGGCGCGCAAGCTCGATCCGCAAGCCCAAAGCCTGGAAGGCTACCTGTATCCGGCGACATATCATTTCGCCCCCGGAGAAAGCGCGGAAGAGATTGCGGCGGCGATGGTGAAGCGCTTCAAGCAAGAAATGCAACGGCAGCAGTGGACCGGCATCCCGGCGCGGGCCGCCGCGCCGGGCGGGACGGGAGCGGCGCCGGCCGATCCCGCCGCGCCGGCCGACATACACAGTTGGGTCACGATGGCCTCGCTGATCGTGAAAGAGACCCAATCGGCCGGGGAGCGCCGGCTGGTGGCGGGAGTCTTTTACAACCGGCTGCGGCAGGGGCTGCCGCTGCAATGCGATCCGACCGTGATTTATGCGGCGCAGCTTGCGGGCGAATACCAGGGAGCGATCACCCGCCAGGATCTCAAGCTGGATTCCCCGTATAACACCTATCTGCGCGCCGGTCTGCCGCCGGGGCCGATCGCCAATCCCGGGCAGGCGGCGCTGGCGGCGGCGGCGCAGCCGGCAAAAACGGATTATCTTTATTTCGTCAGCAACGGCCACGGCGGGCACCGTTTCGCGCGCACCCTGGCCGGCCAGGACCGCAATATCCGGCTGTACCTGAAGAAAAAGCCACACCGGTAACCGCCGCGAAGCGCCCGGGCGGCTGGAAGGCACGCATGCCGCGCAAACCCATCCTCGCCGCCTGGTTAAAGGAACTGGGCGAAGGGGTGGCAGAGGAGCCGGAACTGCGGCAACTGCTGCGGCGGCTGGAAGGCGGGCCGGGGGCGCGTCCGCGGCGGGGATGGAGCCTGGCGCGGGCCGCCGAGATGGCGCATCGGGCGGGGGCGCGGGTGCGGTGGGGCGAATATGGCGGGGGCGAGGAAGACCGTATGCTGTCGCTGGAATCGCCGGAGGCGCTAGCGGCCGGGATGCAGCGGCTGCACGCGGCGCTAAAGGCGGCGCAATCCAGCAGCGACCGGGAAGCGGTCGAGCGGGCGCGGAAAGCGGCCCGCCGCTACCGCCGGCGGGCGCTGCAGATGGCCGGCAACGGCCGGCTGCAGCCCGAAATTCGCGCCCAGAAGCGGGAACTGGCCGATTGGCTGCTGATCTGGCTGGAAATGCCCGACGCCTTTTTCGATTGGCTCGAGCTTCGCCGGCGGCAGCCCTAAGCGCAGAAATATAGAGCGGAAAATTATGGAGCCGAGGGAGGGGAGGGCAGCCTGGCATCGCGGATCGGAACCGCTTTGGCCCGCTATTGGAGCCGGCTGAAGCAAGAGATACAGGTTTATCGGCTGGCATTGGCCGATCGGCGCACGCCGCGAGCCGCCAAGTGGCTGCTGCGTTTTGTGCTGGTCTATCTGCTCAGCCCGTTGGATTTCATACCGGATGCGATTCCGATACTGGGGCTGTTTGACGATGTCGTGCTGCTGCCGGCGGTTTTATTTCTGGCGCGGCGGCTGATACCGAGCGAAGTAATGAACGACTGCCGGGAGGCGGCTAGAGCCGCGGCCGCCGAGGAAAGACGCGGGCCGGGTTGACTTCGCCGGGCGCATTCCCTAGCCTTAAAGCCATATGCCCACGACAAAAACTGCGCGAATTTTAGTGCTGGCGGCACTGGCGGCGGCCCTGATTGCCGCGGCGCCCACGAAGCCGCTGCGCTCGAGCGTCACCCGGGCCACGCTGGCCAACGGCATGCGGGTGGTGATCGTACGCGATCCGCTGGCGCCGGTGGCGACGGTGGTGATGAATTACCGGGTGGGCTCGGACGAGACGCCGGCGGGCTTTCCGGGCACGGCGCATGCGCAGGAACACATGATGTTTCGCGGCAGCCCGGGGTTGAGCAAGGGGCAGCTTGCCGAGATCACCGCCGACATGGGAGGCGATTTCAATGCCGACACCCAGAACACGGTGACGCAATATTTTTATACCGTGCCGGCGGAAGACCTGAACCTGGCGCTGCGCATTACCGCGATCCGCGCGGGGGGGGTGGACGATTCGGCGAAGGAATGGGCGCAGGAGCGCGGCGCGATCGAACAAGAGGTGGCCGCCGACCTTTCCAATCCAACCTATGTGTTTTACACCAAGCTATTGAAAATAATGTTTGGCGGCACGCCCTATGCGCAGGACGCGTTGGGAACGCGACCCAGTTTCGACCGGACCACCGCCGCCGCACTGCAGCATTTTTATAGCGACTGGTATGCGCCGAACAACGCCATCCTGATCGTCTCGGGCGACATTGCGCCGCAGGCGGCGCTGGCGGAAATCCGCAAGCTATTCAACCCGCTGCCGGCGCGCCGCCTGCCCCAGCGCCCGGCCGTCCAGCTCCGGCCGATCAAGGCGCAGCGGCTGCAGCTCAAGACCGATCTGCCGTACGGCTTCAGCGCGATCGCGTTCCGGCTGCCGGGCAGCGACAGCCCCGATTACGCCGCCGCCAACGTACTGGCCGACGTGCTCAGCAGCCAGCGCGGGAGCCTGTTCGCGCTGACGCCGGAAGGCAAGGCGCTGTTTGCCGGCTTCGAGCTGGCGAATAGCCTGCCGAAAGCCAGCCTGGGATTTGCGCTGGGCGCTTTTCCCAAGGGCGGCAACGGCGAGTTGCTGCTCAGCCAGGTCCGCGGCGTGCTCGCCGCCGACCTGAAAAACGGGCTGCCCCCGGAACTGGTGGCCGCGGCCAAGGCGCATGAATTAGCCGATGCCGAGTTCCAGCGCAATTCCATCTCCGGGCTGGCCTTTCTCTGGTCGAATGCGCTGGCGGTGGAAGGCCGGCACTCGCCCGAAGACGATATTCGCGCCATCGAGCGGGTGACGCCGGCCGACGTCAATCGGGTGGCGCGGAAGTATCTCAATTTCAACGAAGCGGTAGAGGCGATCCTGACGCCGCAGGTATCCGGCAAGCCGATCACCCGGAAAAGCTTTGGCGGGTTGGAAAACATGTCGCCCACGCACGTGAAGGCAGTGGTGCTGCCGGCCTGGGCGCAAAAGGCGCTGGGGACCTTGCGCATCCCGGCCTGGAAGCTCAAGCCGGTGGTGCACAGACTGCCCAACGGGCTGCGGCTGATCGTGGTGCCGGAAACGATCAGCAACACCGTCAGCGTGTACGGGCGCATCAAGACCAACAGCGATCTCGAACAAGCGCCGCACCAGGAAGGCGCGGCGGACGTGCTGGACCAGCTCTTCCCCTACGGCACCACGCAGCTTTCGCGGCTGGCGTTTCATAAGGCGCTGGACGACATTGCGGCGCGCGAAAGCGCCGGCTCCAGCTTCTCGCTGCGGGTTTTGCCGCAGCACTTCGACCGCGGCCTGCAACTGTTGGCGGCGAACGAACTCAGCCCGGGGCTGCCGGCGCCGGCCTTCGGCATCGTCCAGCAGCAGACCGCGCGCGAAGTAGCGGGCGAGCTGCAGAGCCCGTTTTTCCTCAGCCAACTGGCGCTCGACGGCGCGCTCTATCCCCCCCACGATCCGATCCTGCGCCATCCGACGCCGCAGAGCGTGATGGGCCTGAAACTGGCCGACATCGAGCATTATTACCGTTACGCCTTCCGGCCCGATCTGACCACGATCGTCGTCATCGGCAATATCGCGCCGGCGGAGGCCACGGCGGAGGTCTCCAAGTATTTTGGCGCCTGGCGGGCGAGCGGCCCCAAGCCGCCGACCGACTATGCGCCGACCGCGGCGAACCAGCCGCACTTCGCCAATGTCCCCGACCGCAGCCGGGTGCAGGATACGGTGACGCTAGCCGAAACCATGGGATTGAACCGATTCAATCCCGACTACTACGCGCTGGCGATGGGCAACACGGTGCTGGGCGGCGGCTTTTACGCCTCGCGCTACTACCGTGATTTGCGCGAAAACGGCGGCCTAGTCTATTACGTCGGCTCGAACATGAATGTCGGCCGTACGCGCTCAACCTACTCCGTCAATCTGGGCTGCGATCCGCCCAACGTGGCGCGGGCGCGCGCGATCGTGATTCGCGATTTGCACGCAATGCAGGCGGCGCCGCCGAGCACGGAGGAAATGCACCAGGCCAAGGCGCAACTGCTGCGGCAGTTGCCCTTGTCGCAGGGCAGCGTGGGCAGCATCGCCATGGGGCTGCTCAGCCGGGCGATCACCGGGCTGCCCCTGAACGAGCCGGAAATCGCCGCGCGGCGCTATTACCGGATGAAGGCGGGCGAGGTGCAGGCGGCCTTCCGGCGCTGGATCCGTCCCGACGGGCTGGTGCAGATTGTGACTGGTCCGCCGCCGCAGTAAGTTCAAAAACGTGACTTAGCGGAGGGAATGTCAAACGAAAAATTCAGGTCGAAGCGCGCGAAAAAGACGGCTCCATCCGCCCATCAGCTTCGTTTCGGCTGGCTGAAAACAGGGCTTTTTACGGGTATCTGGCAGTGAGTGCCGGGTTTTAAGCGGGTCATAACAGCATTCAATGCAAGTCAAGCTAGAGAAAACGTGTTAACCTGTGCGCAAGTGATTGTTTTTCAAGGAGTATGGGTCCCCCCGGCCAAGCTCCAGGTTTGCGCCGCTCTAAATAAAGCGGCTGGGTATGCAGTTTACATAGGGAGGAACGGGGGATGGGCTTAATGTGGGGCTTGCGCTGGCGTCTGCTCCGGTTGCGTCGCCAGGCTGATCAATGCGCCAGCCGAGGCTTGCAAAATGAAGTTCGCCGGTTACGGGAAAAAGCCGCCCGGCTGGCGCAACACGCTAAATCTTCCGTCCTGATCGCCCGTTATCAAAACCTCTGGGGCGAAGCCCTATTTTGGCAGGGGGAAACCACCGCGGCGCGGCAGGCGTTTGAACGGGCGCTGGAAAAGCTGCAATCCACCAGCGCGCGCGCGGAAACGATTCAAGTGCTGTTGAATCTTGCCCAAGTGGCCAACTGGCAGGGCCGGCTGCAGGCCGCCAATGGCTACCTGGAAGAAGCCAGCCGGCTTTCGCCGACGCCAGCGCAGCTTTGCCGGGTGCAGGAGGCGCGGGGCGAACTGGAATGCGCCCGGGGCAATTTCCATCGTGCCCGAGTATTGCTGGAACAAGCGCGGCAGATGGCGCGCGGTCAGGGACAAAAGGGACGCGAGGGCTGGCTGCTGTACGCGCTGGCCCAGGTGGATTGCGACAGCGGCTACCTGACCCGCGCCCTGGAACAGATCGAGCAGGCGGAAAAGTTGTGGGCCGGGCGCGAACTGCTGGGACGGCCGCAGGCGCTCCGCTTGCGCGCGCGGGTGGAGCGGCGGCGCGGCCAGTTGGGCCAGGCGCAGCCGCATTTCCTGTCCGCCCTGCAATTATTCAGCGCGATGCAGCATGCCGAAGGCATTGCCGCGTCGCAATCGGGACTGGCGGGATTGGCGCTGCAAGCGAACAATACGACCGAAGCCGAATCCCTGCTGGACGAAGCCGCCGCCGGCTACCGGCGGATGGATTACCGCCGGCGGCAACTGGCCATGCTGCTGACCCGTGTGGATCTGCACCGGATGACCGGCAACCTGGCCTGGGCGCGCAAGCGCTGTGAAGAGGCGCTGGGGCAGAGCCGGGAATTAGGCGATCAATACTCGGAAGCGGAGGCGAAATGGCGATTAGGCGATATGGAAGTGCGGGTGGGGGGCCAGGATTCGGCCCAACCTCAGCTCCTGACCGCGCTGGAATTGTTTCGCCAGAACGGCTGCCGGCTGGGCGAAGCGCAGGTGCTGCTCAGCCTGGCCCAAGCCGGCGCTCCCGACTCGGAATCCCAGCCGTGGCTGGCCCAAGCGCTGGCAAGTTTTCAGGAATCCGGCTGCTGGCAAGGCCAGGCGCAGGCGTTATTAATGCAGGCCCAGGCAGCTCGCAATTTGGGCCAGATGGAAGAAGCGCGGAATCTGTACCAAAGGGCAGGACAGTTTTACCAGCGGATTGACAGCAAGCCGGGGCTGGCCCAAGTGGCCTTGGGGCTGGGAGACGTGGAACGGCTGCGGGGCGAGCGTCCGGCTTCGGCCATGGTGCATTACGACAACGCGCAGCGGCTGTTTCATATGGTGGGGGACCGGCTGGGGGAAGCCTCGGTGCGGCGGGCGCGCGCGCAATTGTTGATGAGCAGCGATGCCGAAGCGGCGCGCGAACAATATCAGGCGACCTTGGGGCTGCTGGGCGAGTACGACATCGTGGAGAAGGCGCACGTCCTGCTGGGGCTGGGCGACCTGGACAGCCAGGCGGGCAACTACGAAACGGCGCGGCAAAACCTCATGCTGGCCCGCGAACTGTACCAGCGCGCCGGGTTGCGGCTGGGTTGGGCGCATAGCATGCGCAAAATGGGCCATCTCGACCTGGAGCGCGGCCAGCTCGACACCGCGCGGCAACATTTCGAATTTGCATTGGAGTTGTATGAGCAATTGCAGGATGGGTGGGGGCTGGGCAAGACCCATCTTGCGCTGGGGGCGCTGGAGCAGCAATTACAAAACCATGACGAAGCGGCGCGGCATTTTATGGCGGCCGAGGAAATCTATCGCCGGGTGCAGCATCGCGGCAACCTGGGCCGGGCGCTGCTGGGGCGGGCGGGCATCGAACGCGAACTGCGGCGCTATGATTCCGCGCGCGGGCATTATCTGGAAGCGCGCACGCATTTCCAGGCCAGCGCCGAACTGAGCCAGGAACAAGATGCGCTGCGCCAGTTGGGCGACCTGGAAATGGCCGCTGGACAGGTGCAGCGGGCGATGCAGTACTATAACGAGTTGCGCAGCCTGAGCGGGACGCCACAGAGCCCGCGCCCGCTCACGGCAGGATCGTTACTGTAAACGCGAGCGGCCGCATTGCCGCGCCGCGCAATTTTTTTTACAGGAGGCATTGCGCCATGCTTCGTTCTTCCGCCAGGGCCAGCGCCTGGATTGCCGTCTGTCGCCATCGAAGGGCCATGTTGGGAACAGCGGCGCTGCTGGCAACGCTCGGCGCAGGCTGCCGCACGATTGGCGGCAAGACGCTGCTGGGCGGCTCGAAATCCAATTCCATCAGCGGGTATTATGTATGCCGCTCCATGGGCACCCACCCCTGCGATGCGCGCACCGTCTTCCATCTGGGTAGCAACGGGGTGTGGTCCACCGGAGAGTACAGCGGTCCCTACGTAATGAACGGCGATGCGATCTCGTTCCGCGGCTTTGGCGGCCCGGCAAGTTGGGGAGATGCGCGGTTCATCAGCCGGGGCGACGGCAACACGATCACCTTCGGCAGCGGGGCGTCGGCGGTGGTGTATCAGCAGCCGGCGCCAATCCCCGCCGGTTTACCCGGAACCTACAAATGCCAGGGCTGCTTCGGAACGATCATTCTGAACGCCGACGGCACGTGGAAGTATCCCGACGGAACCGATGGTGGAAATTACTATCTATTGGGCGGCGAACTGCAATTTTCCGGCTTAAGCTCCGGCCCGGCCGAATGGGGCCCGGCGATTCCCGGCGCGGGGAACATCAGCTTCAACAGCGCCGCCCGCACCATCCGTTTTTTAAAACAATAAACCGGGCGCAGACGCAAGCCAGGCCTTACTGCGGGCGCAGGAAATCCTGGGTAATGAAGAGCTGATGGTGGGGGGCGGGCGCGATCCCGATGCCGATTTCGGTATAGCGCGGGTTGAGGATGTTGGCGCGGTGATTGGGCTGGAAGGCGGGCTCGCGCATGAACAATTGCATGGCGTCGCGGATGCCATTGGCCAAGGCGACATTCTCGGCATAGGCGCTCCAGGCCAGGCCGGCGCGGCGCATGCGTTTCCCCGGCGTCCAGCCGTGCGGGCCGTCATGCATGAGTTCATGGCGGCGGCGCATAAATTCCGAGTGCGCCCAAGCCACCCGCGCCAGCCGCGGGTTCCATTGCAGCGGTCGGGCGCGGCCGCCGGTTTCATCGCGGTAACGGGGGTTGGCGCGCGCGGCATTGACCAGCGCCAGCATTTGCCGGGCCAGCGCGCGCAGGCGGGCTTCATCGGACGAGAATAAAAGAAATTCCAGCATCTTGATTTCAGCATAACGCGGCCGGCCGGAAACGGCCGCAGCGCAGCCGCAGCCAGGGTCACTCGACCCGCAGGGCGGTGATGGGATTGACCGAGGCGGCGGCGCGGGCGGGCAGCCAGGCCGCCGCCAGGGCGATGGCGAAAAACAGCAGCGACACGGAGGCGAGGGTCAGCGGATCGGCGATAGAAACGCCATAGAGCAGGTTTTTCAGCAGCAACGCCGAAGGCACCGCCGCCAGCAGGCCGCAGCCGATTCCCCACAGGGAGAGCCGCAGGCTGCCGCGCAAAACCAACCGGATCAGCTCGGCGCGGTTCGCGCCCAGCGCCTGGCGAACCCCCATTTCGCGCGTGCGCTGCGCGACGCTGAAGGAGATCACCCCATAAATTCCCACCGCCGCCAGCAACAGGGCCAAAGCGGCGAAGATGGCCAGCAGGCGCATGGGGGCGCGGCGGCCGTTTTCCGAGTTGCGCACGATCTGGCGGAAGGTGCGCACCTGGTAGAGCGGCTCGTCAATCGAAAAGCGGTGAATGGCGGCGCGGATGGCGGGCACGGCGGCGAGCGCATCGCCGCGGGCGCGCGCGACGACGGACATATTGTCCACCAGCGAAGGCAGGTACTGCGGAGGAATCTGATTGACGGCCAGATAAACTTGCGACTGGATTTTCGCGCCAGCGTCGGAAGCCAGGCCCCAGTGGCTGATGTGACCGACCACGCCCACAATGCGCAACGGCCCGATGAACTGGGCATACAGGATTTTGCCCACCGGATTTTGGCCGGGAAAAGCGGAGCGGGCGAGGTGCTGATCCACGACCACGACCGGGGGCTGAGCGGCGCGGTCGGCGGCGGAAAGAAAACGGCCGCGCAGCAGGGGAATGCCCATAGCCTGGCGGTAGCCGGGGGTGACGCAGTAGAACAAGGTGGGCGCCATGCGATGGATCGGCGGCGGCGGGCCGGGGCGGGTCCAATAGCCGATTTCGCTGTCGTTGCCCATTAACGGCAGCAGCGAGGTCAGGCCGGCGGCTTCGACGCCCGGCGTCCGCGCGACGGCGCGGGTGGTAGCGCGCAGGTCTTGACGGATGGCGACCGGAGAAACGGCGGCGCCGGGAGGCAAGGCCATGGCGAAGGTGAGGACATGGTGCGGATTAAAGCCGGGGTTGAGTTGAAATAAAGCGCGCAGGCTGCGCAGCATCAAGCCGGCGCCGAACAGCAGAACCAGGGTGAGGGCGATTTCGCCCACGATCAGCAGCGACTGGGCGCGGGTGCGGGAACTGCCGCCGCGTCCCCCTTCTTTCAGTTCCTGTTGCAGATCGAGGTGGAGGTTGTGGAACAGCGGCGCCAGGCCGAAGAGGATTCCGGTCAGGACGGCAATACTCAGGGTGAAAGCCAGGACCGGCAGGTTGATGGCCGGCTGCGCGCCGCCGGGCAGAGGGCCGGGCACGAGCGCCAGCAGCGGAGCCAGGCTGAGCCGGGCCAGGCCGACGCCCAGGATGCCGCCCGCCAGCGACAGCAGCACGCTTTCAGTAAAAAGCTGGCGCGCCAGCCGCGCCGGGCCGGCGCCCAGCGCGCTGCGCATGGCGAATTCGCGGTTGCGCTGCATCGAGCGCACCAAGAGCAGGTTGGCAACGTTGGCGCAGGCAATGAGCAAGACCAGGCCGACCGCGCCCAGCAGCATCCAGATGGTATTGCGCGAGCCCCTTACTTCCCAATCCGGCAGCGATTCCACTGCCGCGCCCACATGCGAATCGGCCACCGGATAAGCCCGGGCCAGATTCAGCGCCACGGTTTTCATGTCCGCCCGCGCCGTAGCCAGGCGGGCGCCGGGGCGCAGGCGCGCGAACACCTCAATCCCCGGTTCGATCCGGCGGTCTTCGAGAAATGCAGGATTGATCTGGGCCAGGGGGGCATAGAGCTCGACCCAGTTGTATGGGCGGAAATGGCGAGGCGCGACCCCGACGATGGTATAGCTCTTGCCATTCAAGACCATGCCGCGGCCCAGCACCGCGCGGCTGCGTGCGAATTTATGCACCCATAAGCCATAGCCCAAAATGGCCGCCGGCCGGCCGCCGGGCCGGTCTTCTTCCGCATTAAAGCTGCGCCCCAGGGTCAAAGGCGCGCCCAAGACATGAAAGAAGTTGGCCGAAATATCACTGGCATTGAGGAGTTGCGCCGCGCCGTTGCCGGTGTAGTTGAAACTGGTAAAGTTCATCGCGGCCATATCGGAAAAGCTATGGTTCAGCCGCCGCCAGTCCTGAAAGTTCAAATAGGCAACCGACGAGTGGTTGAATTGCACGGTCGTTTGAAAGACGCGCACCAGGCGCCGGGGATGCGCAAAAGGAAGCGGCGCCAGCAAGACCCCGTCCACCACGCTGAAAATGGCCGAGTTGGCGCCAATGCCCAGCGCCAGGGTCAGGACGGCGACGAGGGTAAAGCCGGGCGCTTTGGCCAGCATTCGCAGCCCGATGCGCAGGTCTTGCAGAAAGCCGTTCATGGGCGGTCGAAACCCTCCCATCTTAAGTACGCGGTTCATTGGCCGGGAAGTTCCGGGTAAATCTAAAATTGCCCGGCCGGGCCTGCGGGCGCGGCCGGAGGGCGGAGCGGGGGTGGTTCAGGCAACCTGGCGGCGATGTTTAGTACCAAATGGCGGCGGAGGGTTGCCGAGGGCGCGCAGGTGGTAGAGCAGGCGGTCGAGCGCCACCTGCAGGCGGGTGAAGCGCTCGCGATAATGCAAGTAGGGGGTGAGCAGTTCGCGATGCAGGCGGTCGAGGTAGCCGGAAAAGGCATCCAGCGCCGCCGGTTCGCCTTCGGCGAGCACATTTTTGCCGGCCAGCAAACGCGCCGGCGGGCCGGCATCCACGCCGGCCTGCGCCGGCGGCAAGCCATTCAGGCGGCGGTACAGATAGTCGGCGGCGGCGCGCGGGTGAACGCCCGCTTCCGGACGCGCTTGGGCAATGGCGTCGGCGACGCCGGCCAGCCAGGCGGATAAATCATCGGCCAATTGAGCACAGTCGCGCTCGAACTGACGGGCGGCGGCATGGGTTTCGGCGCCCGGGCCGGAGGCGGCCCAGGCCGGCGATGGATCCGGCAGGAGCGGCTGCGGCAGCAGCGGCTGCCAGTTGGCCGAGGCATCGAGCGCCACCAGCGGCGCGCGCGTCGTGACCAGGTCGCGATATTCCGCTTCCATGCGCCGCGCCAGCGGCAGGAACAGACGGCGGCGGCGCGCCCGGCGCAAGGCATGCGCCAGGCCGGAAAGCGCCAAGACAACGCTCGCACCGATCAGCAGCCAGAACCCCAAACCCATTCGTGAATCTCCCTCGAGAAGAGAAATTACCGCTTCCTATGAATTTTATAATCAGACGGGACAAATCGCAGGCGGCTTAGGGGGTTTCGGCCAGGGCGCGCTCGATGATGGCGTCGGCATGGCGGAGCTGGCGGCGCAGGTCGAAGGCGGAGGCCAGGGTTTGGGGCTTGACGCGGGCGCGGATTTCCGGGTCGGCTTCGATCAGCTCGCGCAGCTCGCGGCCGCTGCGCTGGCTTTCCTGCGCGTGGCGCTGGACCCAGCGATAGGCTTCTTCGCGGGCGACGCCGGCGGCGGCCAATTCGAGCAGGAGCTGGCCGGAATAGATCAAGCCGCGCGAGAGATCGAGATTCTGGCGCATGCGGTCGGGATATACGACCAACTGGTCAAGCAGGGCGGTGGTTTTGGCCAGCATGTAGTCGAGCAGGATGGCGCTGTCGGGCAGGATGACGCGCTCGACCGAGCTGTGACTGATGTCGCGTTCGTGCCAGAGGGCGACGTTTTCGAGCGCCGATTGGGCGTAGCCGCGCAGCAGGCGCGCCAGGCCGCAAAGCTGCTCGGCGGTAATCGGATTGCGCTTGTGCGGCATCGCGGAGGAGCCTTTTTGACTGCGGCTGAAGAATTCTTCGGCTTCGCCCACCTCACTGCGCTGCAAGTGGCGGATTTCAGTGGCGATTTTTTCGATCGAGGCGCCGGCGAGCGCGAGCGCGCAGAGCCAGGCGGCATGGCGGTCGCGCTGCAGCACCTGGTTGGAAACGGCGGTGGGGCGCAAGCCCAGGCGCTCGCAAACCCGGGCTTCCACCTCGGGTGCCAGGTGGGCGTAAGTGCCGACCGCGCCGCTGAGCATGCCGACGCGCAGGTCCTCGGCGGCGGCCTGCAGCCGGCGCTGGTTGCGCACGTTTTCGCTGTACCAGAGCGCGAACTTGAGTCCCAGGGTGATGGGCTCGGCGTGCATGCCGTGGGTGCGCCCCACCATGGGGGTATGGCGGAATTCGCGCGCCCGGCGCGCCAGCACTTCCCCCAATTCCCGCTGGCCGGCGGCCAGCAACCCGGCGGCGGCGCGCAATTGCAGCGCCTGGCCGGTGTCAATGATATCGTTCGAGGTCAGGCCAAAATGCAGCCAGCGCGCTTCCTCGCCGACCTGTTCGGCGACGGCGGTGGTGAAAGCGATCACGTCGTGCCGCACCTCGGCTTCGATGGCCTGAATCCGCTCCAGGCTGAAGCCGCCGCGGTCGCGAATGGCGCGCGCCGCTTCGGCGGGGATGAGGCCCATTTCCGCCTGCACTTCGGCGGCGGTCTGCTCCACTTGCAGCCATTGCCGGAATCGGTTTTCGTCGGACCAGATGCGGCCCATGGGGGGACGGGTGTAGCGGGGAATCATAGGCGTTAGAGAAAGGGAAATGTTAGCAAAGAAGCAGCCGGGGCGCAGTCACCTCATCCCGGCCGCGGGCGGCGCGGGAAGGGTTCTTTTTTCCATTAACATACATACGTAAAAGGCATATTATAAGAACGGAGTGGATTTTTATGGTTGAACCGCAAAAAGTGTTGTCGCCTAAAGCCCACGTTTCCGATCTCCACGTGATTTTTTCCAACCCGGAATGGGCCCTGGCGCAGTTCAACTGGGACGGCAAGCCGGCCTTGGGCGTGCGCTGGAATGGTTCGCCGGAAGAAGCGGGCGATGTCGGCCAACCGCAAAGCCGCGGCGTACCTACCTGGTTTGTGCTGCCGGAAGAATTACAACAAATCGTACAGACGGTTTTTTTGACGGCACGAAAAATTGCCGAATCGGCCCTGGCACAGGGCTATGCCGCGATGGCGGCGGATCGGCAGCGCGAAATCGAGGCGGGCGAATGGAGTGAAGCGCTGGTGGGCGATGCCTCGCGCTAAACGCGGGGAAGTCTGGTGGGTTTCCTTTTCCTCCGCGCAAGGCGGGGAAATTCAAAAAACCCGCCCTGCGGTGATCCTCAGCAATGATCTGGCGAATGCGGTTTTGAACCGCGTGGTAGTTGTGCCCTTATCCACGCAAATTCAACGCATCTATCCAGGTGAAGCACCGGTGACCTGTAACTCTCAGCGCGCCAAAGCCATGGCCGATCAGCTCGCCACGGTGGCAATGGAACGCTTGCGCAATCGTTTATGCGTACTGGCGCTCTCCGATCTGCGTGCGGTCGAAGCCGCCGTACGCCAGCATTTGCAGTTTTGAAGGGCGGTCAGGCCTTGGGGTGGGCGCGGTCGTAGATTTGCATCAATTGGCGCAGGTCGGTTTGGGTATAGCGCTGGGTGGTGCTGAGGCTTTCGTGGCCGAGCATTTCCTGAATCGCGCGCAGGTCGGCGCCTTCGCCCAACAGATGCGAGGCAAAGGCGTGGCGGAAGGCGTGCGGATGGAGCGAAGGCGACAGGTGCAGGCGCAGGGCGTAGAAGCGTATGCGGCGGCGGACGGAGCGCGGGTCGAGCCGGGTGCCGCCGCGGTTGAGCAACAGCGCCGCGGCGGGGCCCGGCTGGGCGCGCGCGAGGATGGCCTGACGCTCGGGCAGATAGGCCAGCAGCGCTTCCAGGGCCTTGTCGCCGAAGGGCACCAAGCGCTCCTTGCGTCCCTTGCCGCGCACGCGCAGCAGTTGCTGCTCGCGGTCCACGTCATTCAGATCCAGCCCGGTCAATTCGCTCACGCGCAGGCCGCAGCCGTAGAGCAGCTCGAGCAGGCAGCGGTCGCGGGCAGGGAAGGGCGCGCCGGCGACGCCGGCGGCGCCGTCGAGCAGGCAGCGCATCTCTTCCGGCTTGGGGATGACCGGCAGCCGGCGCTGCTGGCGCGGGGCGGCGACCAGCTTGGCGGGATTTTCGGCGAGCCGGCCTTCGCGCGCGAGATAACGAAAGAGCGAGCGCAGCGTGGCCAGGCGGCGGGCGAGCGAGCTTTTGGCGGCGCCGCGGCCGTGCAGCGCGGCTAAAAATTCGCGGATGCGCAGGTGATCAATCGCGGCCACCTCGGTATCCGGGCCAAGAAATTCGCGGAACTGGCGCAGGTCGGCGGCGTAATTGCGCAGGGTATGCGGGCTGGCGGCGCGCTCGCCGCGCAGGTAATGATCGAGAAATTCCTGGATGGCATCCGCCAGACGCATGCGCTTTCCTGTTCCGAATTTAGCCGGGATGCGGATGCGGCGCGGGAAAAATTGCGGCGGCGCGGTTGGCAAACTGGATGCTGCTTAAAGCCAACATCCAAGCCCGCGGTTCAGGACGCGGCGGCGGCGCCGGCGGGCTGGTGCGCGCGCCACCAGGAATCGAAGTCCCGCATGGCGGCCTGGCAGATGCGTTCATGGCGCTCGGCGCGGCTGAGCCCGGCGGCCGCATTCAGCGGCGGAAGCAGGTCGAAGGTCATGTTGGCGGGTGCGTAATGGCCCGGATCGGCGGATTGCATATAGGCAAGCAAGGAGCCCAGCGCGCTGGCGCGCGGCGGAGCGGCGGCGGCAAGCCCAAGCGCGGCGCGGGCCGCCAGCGTGCCGGCCACGAAGCCGGTGGCGATGGCCTCGACGTAGCCTTCGGTGCCGCACAACTGGCCGGCCACGAAGAGGCCGGGGTGGCGGCGCAGTTGCAGCGCCGGCGACAGCACGGCGGGGGCGTTGAGGTAAGTATTGCGATGCACCTGGCCGAAGCGGAGGAACTCGGCGCGGCGCAGCGCCGGCACCCGGCGCAACACGCGCGCCTGCTCGGCGAAGCGGAGATGATTTTGGCAGCCGACCAGGTTATAGGCGCCGGCGCGCTGGTTCTCGCGCCGCAACTGCAGCACGGCGTAGGGCAGGCGCCCGGTGCGCGGGTCGGGCAGGCCGACGGGCTTGAACGGGCCGAAGCGCAGGGTATCGCGGCCGCGGCGCGCCAGTTCTTCCAGCGGCAGGCAGGCTTCGAAGTAGCGGCTTTGTTCGAAGGCGTGCAGCGGATACGATTCGGCCCGCGCCAGTTCCGCGTAAAAGTCCTCGTATTCGCCGCGGTCGAGCGGACAGTTGAGGTAATCGGGCTCGCCGCGGCCATAGCGGTTGGCGGCGTAAGCATGCTCGTAATCGAGCGAATCGGCGGCCACGATGGGGCTGATGGCGTCGTAAAAATACAAATGCGCGGCGCCGGCCAGATCGGCCAGTTCGGCGGCCAGCGGAGCGCTGGTCAACGGCCCGGTGGCGATGACCACCGGGGCGCGGCGGTCGAGCGCCCGCAGCTCGCGCACTTCCTCGCGCACCAGCTCAATGCGGGGCGCTTCCGCCAGCCGGCGCTCGATCTCGGCGGAAAAACGCAGCCGGTCCACGGTCAACGCCTGGCCGCCGGGGATGCGCGCCGCCTCGGCGCAGGCCAGCAGCAGGGAGCCGGCGGCGCGCAATTCGCGCTTGAGCTGCCAGGGGGCGGAGCCGGGGGCTTCCGACTTGAGCGAGTTCGAGCAGACCAGCTCGCCCAGGCCGCCGGTGGTGTGCGCCGGGGTGGTGAGCCGCGGGCGCATTTCGTAGAGCCGCACCCGGCATCCCTGGCGGGCCGCCTGCCAGGCCGCTTCCGGGCCGGCCAGCCCGCCGCCGACGATTTGTAAACAGGCAGTATCCAAGGCCAAAAGAGGTTTAAAAATCAGGAAGGGCCAGGCGGGGTCGCCGCCTGGCCCTCTCCTTTAGCTAAGCCCAACCGGCTATTTCGCCGGCGAACCGGTGGTGGGGTACACCATGATGAAGACGCTGCCGCCATTGGCGCCCCGTCCGGAATAGATCAGCAGCAGTAAGGGTTTGCCGGCCGGAGCCTGGCCGAGCAGGCGCTGCAGATCCGCTTCGCTGTGCACCGGCTGGCGGTTGACCTGCTGGATCACCATGCCGCGCTGCAGGCCGGCGTTGTAAGCCGGGCTGCCGGGCATGACTTCGTCAACCACCGCGCCTTGGACATTGGACGGGATGCCGAGCTGATCGCGAACTTGCGCGGACAAGGTTTCCGAACGGATGCCCAGGTGCGCCCCCACGGTTTGATTGGGCGAGGCGGCCTGCTTGGCAGAAGGTTGAGTGGCGGCCTGGTATTTGCCCACCGTCACGTCAACCTGCTGCGGCTGGCCCTCGCGAAGGACGGTCAGGGTGGCATGCGTTCCGGGCGAAGTCAATTGCACGTCCACCTGAAGTTGGCCGGTGGAGGTAATTGTATGGCCGTTGAATTTGGTGATGACATCGCCCACCTGCAAGCCGGCTTTCGCCCCGGGGCCGCCGGCATTGACCTGCGATACCAGGGCGCCCTTGGTTCCGGGCGGCAGGTGGAAGAAGGAGTATTCGGAAGGCGAGAGCTGGTTCAGAACGATGCCCAGGAAGCCGCGGTTGACGTGTCCATACTGGATCAGTTCGGCGGTGGTCGGCTTGGCGAGGTTGCTGGGGATGGCGTAGGCGACCCCGGCGAAGGCGCCGGAGGGGGTGAGAATGGCCGAATCAATGCCAATCACCTGGCCGCGGGCGTTGACCAGCGGTCCGCCCGAGTTGCCCTGGTTGACCGCGGCGTCGGTTTGAATCATCGCCGCCGGCGCGCGGTTGCTTTGCAGATAGCTGGCTTGCCCCAGGCCGCTGACGATGCCGCGGGTGACCGTGATGCTCGGCAACCCGAAGGGATGGCCGAAGGCCATCACTCCCTGCCCGACTTTCAAAGCATCGGAATTGCCCCAGGGAATGCTGGGCAAATTGGTGGCATTGATCTTGACCACGGCCAGATCGGTGAGCGGGTCGGCGCCGACTACCTTGCAATTGCTGAAAGTCCGATTATCGGCCAGCGTGACCTCGACATAGGAGGCGTTGGCGACGACGTGGCGGTTGGTGACCACATACCCGTCGGGCGAAATGATGAAACCGCTGCCGATGCCCTGCTCAAACTGCGGCCGATTGGGTTGCTGCTGGCCGAAGAACTGGAAAAACTGGTTGAAGGGGGAGTTTTCAAATCCCGGCGGCATGTGGCGATGGGAGACTTTGGCGGTGACATTGATGCTGACGACCGCCGGTTCGATGCGCTGGACAATCGCTTCCCGCGCCTGGTCGAGGGTGAGCAGCGGCGCCACCTGGCTGTTGCTCAGCGGGCGCAGATTCGAAAGCCGGTAATGCACTGCCGCGCGCGCATGATTGCCGCTGCTGCCGGCGTGCAGGCGATACAGCGCCAGCGAACCAGCTACGCCGGCTCCAATCAGCGCCAGAATCATCAGTTGGCGAACGCGATGCGCGCCGCTCATCCATTCGGTTTTGGCCATATTCGCTCCTTGCCGTCTTTCTGACCGCTGGGTCTCCGGCTGCCGTGCGGGCGCCTTCCAGCCGCACCACGGTTACGAGTTGTAACAATCTATCAGACGCGGCGAAAGTGTCGCCGGGTTCACAAATTTTCAGATGCCGAGGGCGCGTCCGGCAGCCACCGGGCAGCCCCAAGCCCCCTGCATTCCATCATAAGCCTGAAACCTGCGCGGGCGGGGGAGTCAGGCTAGAAACCGGCGGGGGGCTGGGCTATACTGAATAACGCTTTTGAAAGCGCATAGGCCCCGCGCCGGGGGGAACCCGGCGCGAGGTGACAGAGGAGGTTTGTATCGCCGATTACCGTCCGCGCCGCATACCGGAGCCCCGGATCCGGATCAATGAAAGAATTCGCGCCCGGGAGATTCGCGTCATAGACGACGGCGGCCAGCAGATGGGAATCATGCCGCCGCAGGAAGCGCTGGCGCTGGCGCGCCAACGTTCGCTGGACCTGGTCGAGATCGCCGCCACCGCGCAGCCGCCGGTTTGCCGAATCATGGATTTCGGCAAATACCAGTATCAGTTGGAAAAAAAGGCGCGCGAGGCGCGCAAGCACCAGCGCAATATCGTCATCAAGGAAGTCAAGTTCCGGCCCAACACCGACGATCACGATTACGAGTTCAAAAAGAACAACGTGATCCGGTTTCTGGGGGAAGGCGACAAGGTGAAGGCGACGGTGCAGTTCCGGGGCCGCGAGATTACGCACAAGGAAATCGGATTTCAGCTCATCAACCGGCTGCTGGACGACGTCACCGAAGCGGCGCTGATCGAGTTTCGGCCGCGGATGGAAGGCAACAGCCTGACCGCGATTCTGGCGCCGAAAAAGGTGAACCCGGCGCCGCGCAGCAGCCCACCCAATCCCAATCAGAACCATGCCCAAACTCAAAACCCATAGAGGCGCGGCGAAGCGTTTTCGCAAGACCGGCAGCGGCAAAATCACCCGCGGCCATGCCTTCGCGCGTCATATTCTGACCACCAAAACGACCAAGCGCAAACGCAAGCTGGACCAGGACACGACCATTGATCAGGCCGACCAGCGGCGCGTGGCGCGCATGATACCCTATATCTGATCCACTCTGGCCGGCTGCGGCCGGCCGGACGGACGCAACGGGCCCTCGGCGGCAGCCCAGGCTGGCCGGCGGGGAGAGCTCAATCCCGCAGCGCGGAATCGTTTTTCGCCCGCGGGACAGGCGCCTGCCGCGGCATATCGTGCCCGGCGGGGCCGCAATCATGCCGGCGGGGAAAGCTCCTGCTTGCCCGCAGCCGGCGCATAGGAGCAAACGATGCCTCGAGTCAAGCGCGGCAGCCATCGCCGGCAGCGCCGCAAGAAGTACCTTAAACTTACCTCCGGATTTTTTCTCACCAAGAGCAAGCTCTACCGCTCGGCCAAAGAAGCCAGCGAACGGGCGCTGAAGTTTTCCTATCGCGGCCGCAAGGAGCGCAAGCGGCAGTTCCGTTCGCTGTGGATCGTGCGCATCGGCGCCGCCGCCCGCCGCCATCAGCTCAGCTATGGGCAATTCATCCATGGGCTGAAGCTGGCCGGGGTCGAACTGGACCGGAAAATCCTGGCCGACCTGGCGGTGCGCGAGGAAGCCGGCTTTGCCGCGCTGGCGGCCCAGGCGAAGCAGGCGCTGGGGAAAAGCTGAACGACGGAGTCGAATCCGCCGCCACGAGTCAAGCCGTTATGTCCACCCGCGCCGATGCCGGGAAGCCCGCGCCGCCATGGCAGACCGCGGCGCAGCCGCCGGAGACGAGCGATGCCATCCAGGCGCTGCTGGCCGGTTATTTTCAACGGCTGGCGGAAGACGCTTCCGCCAGCCGGCGCGACCCCAGCGAGGCCGCGGCCCAGGCGTTTCGCAATCGCTGGCTGGGGCGCCGCCAGGGCGTCTTGCAGCAATTGCATGAAACCCTGCTCAAGCCGGCGCCGCCGGCCTGGAAAAAAGCGCTGGGGCAGGCGCTAAACCTGCTGCGCCGCGAAGCCGACGCGCTGGCAGAAGCGCTGGAAGCCGCCGCCCGCCAGGCGGCGGCCCGCCAGCGCCTGGCCAGCGAAGCCCTGGACATCACCTTGCCCGGCAGCCCGGGCGCCGGCCGCGGCGCGCCGCATCCCTTGTTGCGGGTGATGGACGAGATCGTGGAGATCTTCGCCGGGCTGGGCTACTCCCGCGCGGAAGGCCCGGAGATGGAAACCGCCTTTTACAATTTCGAGGCGCTCAACATCCCGCCCGACCATCCCGCCCGCGACGAGCAGGATACGATCTATCTCGGTCCCGGGCTGCCCGGCCTGCTGTTGCGCACGCATACCTCGCCCGGCCAGATCCGGGTCATGCAGCGCCAGGCGCCGCCGCTGCGGGTGGTGGTGCCGGGACGCGTCTATCGCCGCGATACCCCCGACGCCTCGCACTCGCCCATGTTTCACCAGGTCGAAGGCCTGGCGGTGGATGAGCAGCTCAGCTTCGCCGACCTGAAGGGCACGCTGGAGCACTTCGCGCGCGTCTATTTTGGAACCACCCGCGCCCGCTTCCGGCCCTCCTATTTCCCTTTCACCGAGCCGAGCGCCGAGATGGACGTGGAATGCTTCGCCTGCGGCGGCCGGGGCGGAGCCGCCTGCCGCACCTGCAAGGGCAGCGGCTGGATCGAGATTCTGGGCTGCGGCATGGTGCATCCCGAACTTTACCGTTTTGCCGGGCAGGCGAGCGGGCGCTGGATGGGCTTTGCTTTCGGCATGGGGGTCGAGCGGATCGCCATGATCCGTTATGGCATTGACGATATCCAGCGTTTTTACAGCGGCGACCTGCGCTTCCTGGAACAGTTTCGCGACTAAGCCGCGCCGACGAAATCGCCATGTTCATCTCGCTTGAATGGCTGAAAGAATTTACCGACTGGCCGGAACCGCCGGCCGAGCTGGCGGAACGGCTGACCGGGATCGGGCTGGCGGTGGCGGGCATGGGCGGGACGCCGGAAGCGCCGGTGCTCGAGCTGGAGTTGACCAGCAACCGACCCGACTGCCTGAGCCATTACGGGGTGGCGCGCGAAGTGGCGGCGCTCGCGCAATCGCCGCTGCGCGCTCCGGAAGCGCCGCCCAGCCGGGCGCCGGCCGCGGGCCTGAAGGTGGTGATCGAATCGCCGGAGGGTTGCGCCCGCTATTCGGCGCGCCTGCTGGAACTGCCCGCGGGAGGCGCGTCGCGGCCGCTGCCGCCGCGGATGCGGGCGCGGCTGGAAGCGATGGGACAGGCGCCGATCCACCTGCTGCCCGACCTCAGCAACTACACCATGTTTGAGCTCGGCCAGCCGACGCATGCCTTCGACGCCGACCGGCTGCGCGGGGGCGAACTGCGGGTGCGGCAGGCGCGGCCGGGCGAAAGCCTGGTGACCCTGGACGAGATCGAGCGCAAGCTCGATCCTGCCGACCTGGTGATCGCCGACGCCGAGCGGCCGGTCGCATTGGCGGGCGTGATCGGCGGGCTGGAGACGGCCATCTCGCCCGCCACCCGGCGGGTGGCGATCGAAAGCGCATGGTTCGAGCCGGCGCTGGTTCGCCGGGCCGCGGGCCGCCACGGCCTGCGCACCGACGCCGGCTACCGCTTCGAACGCGGCGCCGATCCGCTGGCGGCGGCGCCCGCCGCCGACCGCATTGCCGCGCGCGCCGCCGAACTGGCCGGGGCCGCGGTGGTGGGCGCGGTGGACTGCGTGGCGCGGGAATGGCGCGCGCCGGAAATCGAGCTCTCCACCGGCTTTCTGGCGCGGCTGCTCGGCCTGGCGCCGCCGGCGGAGGAGATCGAAGCCATTCTGCGGCGTTTGGGCTTCACCGTGGCGCCCCCCAATGGGCAAACCTGGACGGTGCGCGCGCCTTCCTGGCGCGCCGATATCAAAATCGAAGCCGGCCTGGCCGCGGAAGTCGCCCGGATGTGGGGTTACCAGCGTATTCCCGCGCGTTTGCCGGCCTTCAAGGGCGCGGTCGCGCGGCCGGAGCCGGTCCGGCTGCAGTCTCAAGCGCGCGAGAAACTGCGCGGCCGCGGCTACAGCGAGGCGGTTTCGCTCAGCTTCGCGGGCGAGGCCGAATGCGCGCGCTTCGCTCCCGGCCGGCTGCCGGTGCGGATGCTGAACCCGCTCAACGAGGAGGAAGCCTGGCTGCGGACGACGCTGGCGCCGTCGCTGCTGCGCCTGCTGCAGGCCAATCAAAATCGCGATCGGGAAGGGGCGCGGCTGTTTGAAATCGGAAAAGTTTACGCGCGGCGCGAGAGCTCTGAGGGGGGAGTGGAGGAGGAGCTGCGCCTGGCGCTGGGCGGCTACGGCGCCAGCGGCGGCTGGAACGACCGCCGCGAGTACGGCTTTTTCGAGCTGAAGGGGGATATCGAATTGCTGCTGGCGGGCTTTCAGCTTCCGGGGCTGGAGTGGCGCCCGGCCGAGGCCGGCTGGTGCCATCCCGGACGGGCCGCGGAAATCCGGGCCGGCGGCCGCCGGCTGGGAATCGCGGCCGAGCTCGAACCCGGCCTGGCGGAGGAATGGAAGTTTCGCCGGCCGCCGCTGGTGGCCGAGCTCGATCTGGAAAAAATGCTGGCGGCGGGCGCGGCGGCGCCGCAATTCCGGCCGCCCTCGCGCTATCCCGGGGCGCGGCGGGATTTTTCCTTTATTTTCGACGAGCGGGTGAGCTGGAGCGAAATCGCGGCGGCGCTGAGCGGGCTGCGGCAGCCGGGCTGGCAGGGCGCGGCGCCGCTGGAAATTTTCCGCGGCGGCAATATCCCCGCCGGGCGGCGCAGCATCCTGCTGCGCGCCGGCTGGCAGCTCGACGACCGCACCCTGCGCGACGAGGAAGTGCAGCGCTCGGCCGAGGCGGTGCGGGCGGCGCTCACGGCGCTGGGCGGGCAGCAGCGCTAGGATTCGAAGAACCCGCGAAGGTTGGAGTAAGATGAAACCACGGATATACGGCAGCGGAGGCAGGAGCATGCGGCGGAGTCGAAGCGCCGGAGTGTTGGCGGCGTGTTTGCTGGCGGCGATCACGGCGGGGGCGGCGCGGCCGGCCCCGAGCGAGCATACGGTGATCGTGGAGCGCATTATTGCGCGCATCAACGACAAGATCATCACCTCGCTGGAGCTGCAGCAGGCGCAAGCGCAGATGATGGCCGACCTGAAGCGGCAGAATGTCACCCAGCCCGCCGTCATCGCGGCGCAGCAAAAGAACCTGTTGCGCGACCTGATTGACCAGCAGTTGCTGCTGCAGCGCGCCAACGATCTGGGGCTGAGCGCGGAAACCGACACCGTGCGCCGGCTCGATCAGATCCGGCAGCAAATGCACCTGGGCACGATGGAGCAACTGCGGCAGACCATCCGGGCGCAGGGCATGAGCTACAGCGACTTCAAGAAAAATATCGCCAACGAAATCCTGACCCAGAAGGTGATCGAAAACGATATTGCCCCGCGCATCCAGATCACGCCGGAAGAGGTCAAGGCGTACTACCAGGCCCACCTGAAGAGCTTCAACCGGCCCGACGAGGTGGATTTGGCCGAGATCCTGATTTCGACCACCGGCAAGCCGGCGGCGATGCAGGCGCGCTTGAAGCAACTGGCCGAACAGATTCAGGTGCGCGTGGCCAACGGCGCGAATTTTGCCAGGATGGCCACCCGCTACTCCAATGGCGCCACCGCGGCGCAGGGCGGGGGGCTGGGCTTTTTTCAAAAATCCATGCTGGCGCCGGCCATCCGCAACGCGGTGTTCAAGCTGGCCCCGGGGCAGGTGACGCCGGTGTTGACCACCACCAACGGCTATTTGATCTTCGAGGTGGTGGCGGAGCATCATGCCGGGGAAGAGAGCCTGAGCGAGGCCCAGCCGCGCATCGAAGACCAGCTCTACCAGCAGAAACTGGGGCCGGAGCTGCGCCGCTTCCTGACCAAGCTGCGGCATGAAGCCTATATCAAGCTGGCCCGCGGCTACGTGGACACCGGGGCGCGGCCCAACGCCGGCGTGAACCTGACCCGCTTCGAGCGCGTGCTGCCGCAGGATATGCCCAAGCCGGTGGAAAAGCCGCATTCCTCGGGCAACGGTTTCGGCGTGCATTAGCGCGCCCCATGGCTATGAGCGACTCCGCCATGCCTGCCGCCGCCGCACCGGCGGGTCCGGTCCGGCTCAAACAGCGTTTTGCCGACAGCCTGCAAGCCGGCGAAACCGTGACCGACTGTTTCCTGGTCAAAGCGAAAGAAATCCGGCTCAACAAGAACCAGGAGCCTTATCTGACCCTGGTGCTCGGCGACCGCAGCGGCGAGCTGGACGCCAAGATCTGGGACCAGGTGAACGAGCTGCAGGCGCTGTTCGAGCGCGACGACATCGTCAAAGTCCAGGGCAAGCTGTCGCAATACCGCAACCGGCTGCAGATGAATATCCAGCGGGTGCGGCGGCTGGAGCCGCGGGAGTACGATCTGAGCGATTATCTGCCGGCGACCCGGCAGGACGTCGAAGCGCTCTATGCCGAGCTGCGCGGCTATGCCGCCGCAGCGGCCAATCCCTGGCTGCGGCAGCTCCTGCTGGCGCTGCTCGACGATCCCGAGCTGGCGGCAAAATTCAAGCTGGCGCCGGCCGCCAAAACCCTGCACCATGCCTATCTCGGCGGGCTGCTGGAGCATGTGATTTCGCTCTGCCGCGCCGCGCGGCTGCTGCTGGCCAACTACCCCCGATTGGATCCGGATCTGGTGCTGGCCGGCATCGTGCTGCACGATCTGGGCAAACTCGAGGAGCTCAGCTATGAGCGCTCCATCAGCTACACCACCCCCGGCCAACTGCTCGGCCATATCGTGCTGGGGCTGTTCCGCCTGCGCGCCAAGGTTGCCGAGCTGCCGGGTTTTCCACCTCCGCTGGCGATGGCGCTGGAGCACATGATCGTCAGCCATCACGGGCGCTACGAGTTCGGTTCGCCCAAACTGCCGATGTTTCCGGAAGCGCTGCTGCTGCACTACCTGGACGATCTGGATTCCAAGTTGAACTCGATCGAGGCCAGCCTGCGGCAGGGCGGGGAAGCGGAATGGACGGCGTACAACCCATCGCTGGAGCGGCCGCTGTTGAATCTGCAAAACTGGCTGCCGGCCGGCGCGCCGGCGGAGGAACCATGAGCACGGCCACGCCGGCGCCGCGCCCGCGTCCGGCGCGCGAGCTGCCGCAACTGGAGCTGGAGTGCATGCGCGTGCTCTGGATGCAGGCGCCGGCTTCGGTGCGCCAGGTGCAGGCGGGGTTGGCCGGCCAGGGCCTGGCGCTGGCCTATACCACGGTGCTGACGCTGCTCGACCGGCTGGCGCGCAAGCAGGCGGTGACGCGGGTCAAGCAGGGGCGGGCATTCCTGTACTCGCCCCGCATCAGCCGCGAGCGGATGCGGTCGCTGGCGCTGGAGCGGCTGCTGCACAATTATTTTCATTCCCGCCAGGAACTGGCGGCCTGGCTGCGCGCCACCCTGGCCGGGGAAGGGCTGTCGCCGTCCGAGGGCGCCGCCATGGATGCCAGCCTGCTGTAAGCCGGACGCCGCATACGCAGGCGGCTGGCGGGGCTAGTTTCCGGCGGGGGTGCCGAGCGACATCATCAATTGCAGCATGCGGTCGAGCTTGTCGTAATCCGGCGGCTTGGAGATGCATTCGAAAGCGCCGGCATCCTGGCCCAGGGTGCGGACGGTCGAGTCGTTGACGCCGGTCAGCAGGATGATCGGCGTGCGGCAGCCCAGGGCGCGGCATTTGACCACAAACTCGATGCCGCCCATCACCGGCATCGAGATATCGCTGATGATGATCTCGGGCGTATGCGTTTGCAGCAGTTCCAGCCCCATGCCGCCATGGGCGGCTTCCAGGCAGCTATAACCCCGCAAGCTGAGATTGTCGCGAATCGAGGCGCGCACCAGCGCATCGTCTTCGATCAATAGCACCAAGCCTTTATTTGCGGGGGGCGGTGGGGTACTCATCGTGAAGTCCGCTCAGCATACTCCATTTCGGCGCCGGCATGCAAGCTCGCCCGCGGCGGCGGGGCCAACCGGGAAGCGAAACCGGGCGTCTTAGCGGGCATGGGCGCGTTTTCCCGTTCCGGCGCAGGGCCCTCCGCCGCAGCGCGGCCCCCCTGGCGCCCGCTGCTGCGGGCGTTTTCCCTGGCGCTGGCCGCCATCTGGTTCATCGCCTGGGGCATCTATGGCGCGATCGGCAACTGGGCCGGCTGGCTGCTGAGCGCCGCTTTGATGCTTTGGGCTTTGACCTTGTTGGGCGGGCGGTCCGATGCGCCTTCCAACCGGCATTAAGGTCCGCTTGCAAAATTCGCTTGACTTAGGCTGCCGCGGCGATAGCTTCGAAGTCAGCGTTGGATTTTTTCCGCAGGAGTTCGTTATGCCCAAGTTCTTGGCCCAAGCCAGTTATACGCCGGAGGGGTTGAAAGGGCTGGCGCGGGATACCGCCAGCGGGCGCCGCGCCATGCTGGCCCGTGCGTTTGAGAAAATCGGCGGCAAATTGGAAGCGTTCTATTACGCCTTTGGCGCCGACGATGTGCTCGCGATTGCGGAATGTCCCGACAATATCAGCGCCGCCGCCGTGTCGCTGACGATTGCCGCCAGCGGGCTGGTGCGGATTCGCCTCACCGCGCTGCTCAGCGTCGAGGAAGTGGACCAGGCCTTGAAGCGCGGCTTCGAGTACAAAGCGCCGGGCATGGTGGCGGGCGCGCGCCCGGCGACGGCCTGAAGCGCCGCGGCGCCGCCGCTCAGCGCTTCCGGCCGGGAAAATTCAGGAAGGTGAAGACGGCGCCCAGAATGATCAGGATGAAGCTCCACCAGAAGGTCGGGTGCAGGTTGGACAGCACCGTGGCCGGCGGGTGCGGCCATTCGCGCAGCCCGGTGATGAAGATGAGTATGCCGTAAACCAGCAGCAGGATGCCGACAAAGAACCAGACCGGAATCATATGTTTCCGGCCGGTGGTTGGCGGCATTGCGGCGCCGCTGCTGTTTCCGGCCTGCCTTGCAAGATTGTCCTCTGCCATAGGGCCCTCCGGTTGAAAATATTTTCACTCTCCGCCGCGGCGCGGGCCGCCGGTGCGATTAGCGGAAGATCCACTGCAGGATCAGGAAGATGACAAAGCAAATCACCGCCCAGAAGAAGGGCCGCTTGAGCACCGGCAAATCGCCTTCGCTGGGAATGTCGGTCAGGCCCATCACCAGGCCGCGCAGCTCGGCATCCGGCCGCGGCCGGGTAGCCAGGGTGACGATCACCGAGACCACCGCCACCGCGACGAAGGCCCACAGCGCCTGCCACATCTGCTGCGCCAGTTGCTGGGCGCCGGTATAGAAGCAGAACCATTTCACGCTGCTCGGATGCTCGCTGATGGTGACGAAGATTCCGACCGCGGTCGAAATCCCGGCCAGCAGTCCCCAGAAGCCCGCCGCCTTGGTGGCGCGCTTCCAGAGCATGCCGATGATGACGGTGCCAAACAGCGGCGCGATGAAAAAGCTGAACAGCGCCTGGACGTAGTTCATCAGGCTGCCGAAATGGTTCACGATATAGGCGGCGCCGATGCTGATAAACAGGCCGATGATCGTGCACCAACGTCCCATGTTGACGTAATGCCGGTCGGACGCCTGCTTTTTGATAAAGGGGCGGTAAATATCATACGTCCACACCGTGGCGAAGGCGCTGATGTTGCCCGCCATGCCCGACATGAAGCCGGCGATCAGGGCGGTAATGCCCAGGCCGAGCAAGCCCGGGCCCAGATAGCGCGCCATCATCAGCGGCAGCACCTGGTCGTAACTGTGGAGCGCCGGGTTGGCGGCGACCACGTTGTCGGGGAACAGGTGGAACGGCAGGACCGCCAGGCCGAGCAGGCCGGGCAGGATGACGATGAACGGAACCGCCATCTTGAAAAACGCGCCGATCACCGGCGCGGACTTGGCCGAGCGTATATCCTTGGCGGTGATCACGCGCTGGACGACCAGGAAGTCGGTGGTCCAGTAACCCATTGAAAGCACCGCGCCGAGGCCGAAGACGATGGCGATCCACGACACCCCCATGGGATTTTGCGAGGGGTGAAGCATCGGCCCCCACATATGGGTGAAGTTCTGGCCGGGGAAATTTTGCTTGATGCGCGCGACCATGCCCGACCAGCCGCCGGTTTCCACCAGGCCCAGGATGGGGATCAGCAGCGCGCCCAGCCAGATGAGGAAGAACTGCACCACCTCGTTGAAGATGGCGGAATAGAGGCCGCCGAGCGCCACGTAAATGCCGACGGTAAAGGTGGAGACCCACAGGCTGAAGGTAAAGTTCCAGCCCAGAATCGTCTTCATCACCACCGCCATGGCAAACATATTCACGCCCGACATCAGGATGGTCATGAAGGCGAAAGTGACGGCGCTCAGCCCGCTGGTGGCATGCCCGTAGCGCAGCTCCAGATAACCCGGCACGGAATGGGTTTTGGAGATGTAGTAGAAGGGCATCATCACGATGGCGAGGAACAGCATGGCGGGGATGGCGCCGACCCAATACCAGTGCGCCGCCAGGATGCCGTATTGGTAGGCATTGCCCGCCCAGCCCATCAGCTCGAGCGAGCCCAGGTTGGCGGAGATAAAGGCGAGGCCCGCCACCCAGGCGGTCATTTCGCGGCCGGCGACGAAGAAGTCCTCGCCGGTGCGCGCGTATTTCTTCAGATAGAAACCGATGCCGAGCACCGCGAAGAAATAAATGATGATGATCGTCAGGTCCACCGGCTGTAGCGTGATGACCCGGCTGGTGGCCGACAACAGCATGGCCGCCGGGCCGGGGAGGAGCGTGTCAGCAACAAGCATTTCGGTACCCTCGGGTTCTGAGTGAGTCGCGCCGGGCCGCAGCGCCCGCCCTCACTCGGGGTTTCTCGTTCCATCCCGCTCGCGCGGGTCCCGCGCCGGCGCGCCCGCAGCGGGCCACGGCTTTTGCGCGCGCGCGAGCGGCGTCATGGTCTCAGCCATATTACTTTACTTGCCGGCCGGGCGCGACCGGGAGCGCCGCGAACGGGCGGCGGCCGCGGGCGCGTGCGCCGGCATCTCCGGCTGCCCGTAAGTGGTGTGGTAGCGCTGGTACCACTTTTCAATCTCTTCCGGCGGCATCGCCGTCAGGCGCCCGCGCAGCAGGGCGAGGTGGCAGGTCTTGGCGGCGTCTTCGACCATGATTGCAGCCTTCAGCGCGGCGCGCGGCGTCGGCCCCCAGGCGAAGACGCCGTGGCCAGCGAGCAGCATCGCCGGGGCGCGGCTGCGGCGGCTTAAAATCGCTTCGCCGATATGATCGCCGGCGTTATCCACGTACGGGGCGCAGGGAATCTCGCCGCCGAACTCGTCGGCGATGGCGGTCAGGCAGGCGGGAATCGGCTGCCGCAGCAGGGCGAAGCTGGTGGCGTAGTTGGAATGGGTATGGACGATGCCGCCGATCTCCGGACAGCAGCGGTAGAGGAAGAGGTGATGCGGCAGATCCACGCTGGGGCGCAGGCCGGCGGCGTCCAGGCCGTAGCGGGCGGCGGGCCAGGGCTCGCCCGCCAGCGTCGCCAGCGCGATCATCTGCGGCTTGAGGTTTTCGTAATCCACGCCGCTGGGCTTGATCGCCACCAGGTCGAGCTCGCGCGCGATGCCGCTGGCGTTGCCGGAGTGCTCGGTCACCAGGCGGGCGCGGTAAATGCCGCGGTTGGCCTCGCACACCCACTCGCGCAGGCGCTCCACCTGGGAGCGGAGGGCGAGCGAAGCGGAGCGGCGCGCGCGGGGCATGGTCAGGAGGCCGCTCCGGCGGCATGGCGTTCCAGCCGCAGGCGGCGCAGCCGGGCCATCACCGGGTTGGCGCCGCGGCCGAAATAATCGTGCAGCGCGAGGTATTCGCGGTAGAGGTCGCGATAGACGGCGTGCGCCGCCGCATCGGGGCGGAACGATTGCGGGCGCAGGCGCGCCATCGCCTGCGCCGCCTGGCGGATATCGGCATAGCCGCCGCGGTCCGCGCCGGCGGCGACGGCGGCGTGCATGGCCGCGCCCAGGGCGCAGGTCTGCTCGCTGGCGGCGACATGAATTTCGCGGCCCGCGACATCGGCGTAAATCTGCATCAGCAGCGGATTGCGGTTGGGCAAGCCGCCGCAGGCCACCAGCTCGCGCACCGGCACCCCGGCCTGCTCCATCGCCTCGATGATCGCCAGCGTGCCGAAGGCGGTGGCTTCGAGCAGGGCGCGGTAGATTTCCTGCGGCTGGGTTTGCAGGGTGCAGCCCAGCAGCAGGCCGGAAAGATGGTGATTGACCAGGATGGAGCGGTTGCCGTTCCACCAATCCAGCGCGAGCAGGCCGGATTCGCCCGGCGCCAGGCGCCGCGCCTGCGCTTCCAGCCAGTCGGGCAGCGGCTGCCCGGCGGCGCGCGCGGCCGCGGCCGCGCTTTCCGGCACGGCGGCGCGGAAGAACCAGGCGAAGATGTCGCCTACCGCGCTTTGTCCGGCTTCGTAGCCCCAGGTGCCGGGGATGATGCCGTCGCGCACCACGCCGCACATGCCCTCCACCATGCGCTTGTCGTCGCCGAGCAGCATGTGGCAGATCGAGGTGCCCATGATCATCACCATGCGTCCGGGCTCGACCACGGTGCAGGCGGGCACGGCCCCGTGTGCGTCCACGTTGCCCACCGCCACCGGCGTGCCCGGCCGCAGCCCGGTGCGCTCCGCCATCGCCGGGGTCAGGCCGCCGGCGGCCGAGCCCAGCGCGTAATAGCGCGCCGCCAGCTTGGCGGCCGCGTCGGCGAAATCCGGGTTGAGGCCGGCGAAGAAGTCGCGCGCCGGAAAGCCGCCGGCGTCGGGAAACCACATCGCCTTGTAGCCGGCGGTGCAGGTATTGCGCCGTTCCTGGCCGCAGAGCTGCCAGATGATCCAGTCGGCGGCTTCGAGAAAGCGCTCCGCGGCGCGATAGACCGCCGGCGCTTTTTCCAGCGTTTCCAGCAATTTCGAGAACAGCCATTCGGCCGAATAGCGGCCGCCGTAGCGGGCGATGAATTCTTCTCGGCGCCGGCCGCCCAGTTCGTTGATGCGGTCGGCCTGCGGCTGGGCGGCATGGTGCTTCCAGAGCTTGACCCAGGCGTGCGGATTCGAGCGGAACTCGCCCAGGCGGCAGAGCGGGGTGCCGTCGGCGCGGGTGGGAAGCACGGTGCAGGCGGTGAAATCGGTGCCGATGCCGATCACCTGTTCCGGCTGAATTCCGGTCGAGCGCAGCAAGCCGGGAATGGCGTCGAGCACGCGCAGGTAATCGTCCGGGTCCTGGAGGGCGAAATCCGGGGGCAGTGGCGTGCCGTCGGGCAGCGCGCGATCCAGCACCGCATTCGAGTAGGCGGAAACCGCGCTGCCCAACTCGCTGCCATCCCGTGCGTCCACCAGCAGGGCGCGGCCGGATTCGGTGCCATAATCAATGCCCAGCACCACCGGCGCGGCGCCGCGTTCAGCCCTGGTGCTCATAAACCTGCCACCCCAGATAATTCCCCAACGCTTCGGCTACCGGTCCAGCCACCCGGCTGCGATTGACGGAGACGTGGTGCTCGAAACCCTCGCGGCAGGCGTAGCGCAGCAGTTTTTGCAGACCCGGCACCTTGACCACGCCATAACCGCCGAAGCTTTCCAGCGGATCGGCGGTCGCCTCGCCTTCCGCGACGTAGGCGCGCATGGTGCCGCGCTGGTCGTCGCTGGAGATGCGCAGGAAGGTCAAGGGCGAAGGCGTGATCTTGCCGGTGACGGTGCCAAAGGTGTTTTCCTTGCCGACCGTGCCGGCGATGATTTCCTGGAAATCCATCTTCCAGTCTTCCGGCCCGAAAAACGCCTTGGGCAGATTGGAGCAGTGGAAGATGACGGCTTTGTCGGGGTCGTCGCCGTAATTGTTGTTCCAGTCCACGATGGCGCTGGCGGTGCCGCTGGCGAGTTGCAGCACCCGCATCGCCAGCATCCCGACCATATCCACCTCGCAGGCGCTGGGCAGCAGCCCGTTCGACATCATGCTCATCAGCGTGCAGGGCACGATGCCGAAAAACTCTTCCAGCGCCGTCCAGCACTGGATCGAGCTGCCGGAAAGCTGGTTGGCCTCCATCCATTGCTCCACCACCACGCCGAACTTGGCCATTTTCAGCAGCGCGTCGCGCGGCACGCTGCCGCTGGGGACGTAGGCCTGGATGGCGGCCAGCTTGGCTTCCACCGCCGGTTCCTGGTTGCCGAGCCGGCGAATCCGCCCCAGGATTTCCGACAGGTCCACCACCTCGACGCTGATGCCGGATTGCTCCAGCAGCTTTTCGCTGTAGCGCACCGTGTTGAAGGCTGCCGGGCGGGCGCCGATCGCGCCGACGCGGCTGTGCCGCAGCCCGCGCACGATGCGGCAGGCGGCGGCAAACGCGGCCAGGTCGCGGCGAAAGGCCTCGGAGTCAACCGCCTGGGTATGCTCCCGGGTGAGCGAATATTGGATCCCATACTGGCGCAGGTTGTTGCAGGCCGACATCTTGCCGCAGAAGCTGTCGCGCCGCAGGCCCATGCGCATCTTGCCCGCTTCGTCGGGGAAGGCATGCACCAGCACCGGCACGTTCAGCTCCGCCAGCCGGATGGCGTTGGCAATCGCCCGCTCGTCGCCGAAATTGGGGAGCGTCACCAGAATGCCGTCAATCCGGTCGCGCTGTTCGCGAAACAGCCGGGCGCAGCGCTGGGCTTCGGCGTAGGTTTCGACCGCGCCGAAGCGGGTGTCTTCCGGCGCGAGGCAGACGGCTTGGAGCTGGGCGGCCGCCAGCGCCGCCAGCACCTGCTGCCGCCCCTGCTCCGCCAGCTTGGCGGGGAAAAAACCGCGGTTGCCGACAATGACGCCGAGCGTGGCCGTAGGCGCGGCAGCTTTATTCATAGGCCGTTTTTTAACCTTTTACCGCTCACCCGCCGGCGTGCTGCGATAGCGGGAGAGTTATGCTACCACGTTTTATGCAAGCGCTTATAAAAATTTGGCGGCGGCGGCCGCCGCCGCGGGCCGGCGAATCGAAGCGTGAATGGAGTCCATTCTATTCGGCGTCTTCCAGCTCGAAATCGCCCTCGCGGATGCGTAAAAACGAGCGTGTCAGCGGGTAGCCGCCCTGCCATTCCTTGCGCAGGATGGGCAGCAGCGATTGCCGGAACTCGTCGTCGTCGGCGGGGAAGGCCACCAGGAAATGGCGGTTGGGCACGGCGACGCGAATGGTTTCCGCATTCAAAATTTCCATCGCCTGCTCCTGGAATTCCGGCAGCAGCACCAGCGAGGCCTTGTAGCTGTGGCTGAGCTCGATATGAAAGGCGCGGACGTTGTCCTGCACCGTCCAGGCCACGATCGAGGAGCGCTGCCAGAGGCGCTGCAAATTCTGCATGGCTGCCGCCAGCACGCATTCTTCGGCGATATCCCAGCGCTGCAACTGCTCTTCATCGAGCGCCAGGTCGAAATCCTCGCTGGCCAGCACGTAGCCGATCTCGCTGGCGACCGGATACCAGAGCGGGTGGGTCGAGAGCTGATGCTGCTGCTCGTAGGTCATCAACTTCGGCTGGATGTGGGGCCGCGCGCTTGGCCAATCCGCCGGCAAGCGGCGCTCGACGGTGCCGACCACGCGGGTCAGATAGCTGTCCAGGTCGAAGCGCTCGCCGTGCTGGCAAAAGGCGGCCCAGGCGCGGGCCAGCCGCAGGCGATGGGCGGAGGGTTTGCCCGAGGGGGTGCGAAGAATCGCGATTTCCAACTGGCCGGCGCGCAGAAACCGCGCGCGCGGATAGAGGGTTTGCAGGCGTTGCAGGGCGACGCTTTCAAATTCCTCTCGGGTCATGCTCCCCCTGACTCGGATCATACACAAAATTTCCGGCGAGCGCACCTCGCCCCAAAAGCCGGGCGCCGCCGTCCGCCGCGAGGGCGGAGTATATTGGAAAGCAAGGAGATCGGCACCGCAAAGCCATGCGCATGAAGAGCCCGGCCAAACCGGAGGCGGGGACGGCGGCGGGCGAAAAAACGCCGCGCGCGCGGCGGCTGACGCCGCCCGCGGCCCTGCCCGGCGGCGAAGTCCGGGTGGAAGGCATTGTGCTGCATCCCGGAAGGCTGCCGGAGGTCCGGTTTGGGGGGCTGCCGGGCAGCATTGTGATGTCCGGCGCCGAGTTTCTGCTAGCCAGGGTGCCGGAGGGTGCGCTTTCCGGTGCGGTGCAGGTGCTGGACGGCGGCGAAAGCGCCAGCGGCAACTCCCTCTACCTCGACGTCGCCCTGCCGATTGCCGATAATCTCCATCCCGTCGGCAACCCCGCGCTCGATCCCGAAGGCAACATTTATGTCACCTTCAGCGGCGGCCGCGGGCAAAAAGTCCCGGTCAGCCTCTATCAGCTCGACAGCAGCTACAATCTCAAGCCGCTGGGCGCCGCCATCGTCAGCCCCACCGGGCTGGCCTTCGATCATGCCGGGCAGCTCTATGCCAGCAGCCGCCATGACGGCATCGTCTATCGCGTCGATCGCAGCGGCGAAGCCGCCGTTCACGCCGAAGGCCTGGGCATCGCCACCGGCCTGGCGTTCGACCGCGACGACAATTTGTATGTCGGCGACCGCAGCGGCACGATCTTCAAAATTGACGCCAAGCGCAATATCTTCGTCTATGCCACGCTCGAGCCCAGCGTCGCCGCCTATCATCTGGCCTTTAGTCCCGGCGGCGATCTCTACGTCTCCGGCCCCACCACCTCCAGCTACGATCCGGTCTATTGCATCAGTCCCAAGGGCGCGGTGGAGATCTTCTACCGCGGTCTCGGGCGGCCGCAGGGCCTGGCCTTCGATGCCGGCGGCAATTTATATGTCGCCGCTTCGCTGCGCGGGCGCCGCGGCCTGGTGCGCATCAGCCCGGAGCGCGAGGCCGAGCTGGTGCTGAGCGGACAGAACCTGGTGGGCCTGGCCTTCGCCCGCGGCCCGGCGCTGATCCTGGCGACGCATAGCGGGCTTTATTTTCTTCCCTGGCAGCACGCCGGCCTGCCGCTGCCTCCGCCCGCCGCAGCCTGAAGCCGGGAATTCCGCCCATGCCGCGCTCGCTTGCTACGACCCAGATCCCGGCGGCGGAAATCCTCGCGGTGGGCTCGGAACTGCTCACTCCCTTCCGGCTCGACACCAACTCCCTCTATCTGACTGCCGAGCTGAACCGGCTGGGCATCGCCGTGCGGCGCAAAACGATTGCCGGCGATGAGCTGGAAAATCTGACCGAGGCGCTGCGCTCCGCCTGCAGCCGCAGCCCCTTGGTCATCGTCTGCGGCGGCCTGGGGCCCACCGCGGACGACCGCACCCGCGAAGCCGCGGCCGCGGCGCTGGGGCTTCGGCTGCGCCGCCAGCCCGAGCTGGAAAGCCAGTTGCGCGCCTGGTTTGCCCGCCGCGACGCGCCCATGCCGGAAGCCAACTTGCGCCAGGCCGAGCTGCTCGCCGGCGCCGCTGCGCTGCCGAATCGCCGCGGCACTGCGCCGGGACAGTGGCTGGAGCGCGACGGCTGCATCCTGGTGCTGTTGCCCGGCGTGCCGGCCGAGCTCGAAGCCATGTTCGCCGATGCCGTGCGCCCGCGCCTGGTCCCCTATGCCGGCGTCGCCTGGCGGCATGAAGTGCTGCTGCTGGCCGACCTGCCCGAATCCCAGGCCGACGCCCTGGCGGCGCCGCTGTACACCGCTGAGCCGGAGGTGGAAACCACCATCCTGGCGGCGCGTCCGGGAGAAATCGAGCTGCACCTGCGCGCGCGCGGCGCAGCGGCCGCCCCCGGCGGCGCGCTGGAGCGGCTGCAAGACCGCCTGGCCGCGGCGCTGGGCGAGCGGCTGGCCGCCGGCCAGGCTTCGCTTGAAGCCGCCGTCATTCAACTTCTGCGGCGGCATGGCGAAACCCTCGCAGTCGCGGAAAGCTGCACCGGCGGGCTGCTGAGCGCGCGCCTGACCTCCGTACCCGGAGCCTCGCAGGTTTTTCTCGGCGGCGCCGTCGCCTATTCCAATCTGGCCAAGCGCAGCCTGCTGCAAGTTTCCGCCGCCAGCCTGGAAACCCATGGCGCGGTCAGCGCCGCGGTGGCGCTTGAACTGGCGCACGGCGCGCGCCGGCGCTTCGGCGCCGATTGGAGCCTGGCCATTACCGGCATCGCCGGCCCCGAAGGCGGCACGCCGGAAAAACCGGTGGGCCTGGTTTTTCTCGCCTGCGCGGCGCCGCAAGGCGAGCCTCAGGTGGTGGAACGCCGCTTTCAAGGCGGCCGCGAGCGGGTGCGGGCCTATGCCGCGGCGGTGGCGCTCAATCTGCTCCGCCTGCGGCTGGCGCGCGGCGAGCGCGCCCGGCAGGAAGCGGCGCCGGCAGCACGCGTGGAATTATGATCGGCGAAGTCGCGGTGGTGGCCTATCTGCCCGGAGAGCTGGCGGCGCGGCTGGCCCGCATCGCGCACCGCCTTGCCCCCGCCTCTCCCGCCCGCCGCCCGCATATCACCGTCCTGCCCGCGCGCCTGGTGCCGCTGGCCGATGCGGCGCTGCTCGAGCTTTTGCGCACAGCCGCGCCGGCCGGCATGCCGCTGCGCCTGCGCCTGGGCGAAGTGTGTACTTTTTTGCCGGTTTCGCCGGTGATTTATCTGGATGTCATCGCCCTTGACGCCGGCCTTGAGCAGTTGCGCCGCCGCCTGCTTTCCGTCCTGCCCGATTCCATCCCCGGCCGCTTTCCCTTCCATCCCCACCTCACCCTCGCCTACGATCTGCCCGAAGCGTATATTCTCCGGCTGCAGCCGCGATGGCAGCGCGTCTGGGAAAGACTGCGCGTCGCCTGGCCCGGCGATTTGGCCATGGATGAGCTGACCCTGGTACGCCAGACCGGCGATGCCGAGTGGCGGGATTTGGGAACTTTTCGCCTGACAGTGGAACCGCCGGAACGATCGTGACGGGATGCAGCCGTCGGCGCCAGGCGAAGACCTGACTGATGTCCACCCTATTGGCGAGTCGCTCCTTCCTTAAACGAACTTATCCAACTCGCTACGGAGACGACCTTTCCAGAGTAATCCGCCGGTCGATTGTAGTCGTAAAGCGCATTTTGTCAAGATGACGCGATTAAGTTGCCATAGCTTTCGCTCCAACGAGATACGGCTGGCGCTAAGTCTGATGGCCTATGACCAGGGGAATCTCTAACGGCAGTTGGTGCTGCCGGCGAAAATCGCCAACTGGTCATTGATGAGCCTGCAGCAGCGACTGGTGAAAACCGGCGGTGGTTTGGTCAAACACGCCCGTTACCGATGGCTGCTGTTAGCCGAGAGCCATCTCACTCGGCGGCTGTTCGTGAGGATGGTACGAAGAATCGAGGCTCTGCCACTGCCAGCCGGATAGCGGGCCAGAAGTTTCGATAATGAAAAACAAGATCGAGAGAAAGGAGGAGGGTGAAGTGTTCACAAAAATGCCGGATAAATGCGGGTTTTGCCTTGTCGGATCACTCCAGGAAGGCTCGGCAGCCGCTCGCTTTGATGCCAATGACGATTTTGCCCATCTCAATCACCGCCGGGTGTACACTACTGGCGTCTGGAGCTGTCAAAAAGGTGATTCCTGTTGCATTGATTGCGGTGCGGATGGTTATTGGTCCTGTTCTTGGTTTTCAGAAAACGGTGGACTTACTGTATTTAAAGGATGCGTGTGGGTATGGGACAGTAGCGAAAATTATAAAATTCGTCCGACAAACCGCCATAATATAATTGAAACAGGCAAATGATAATAGTTAATCAGGTGATATGACACATAAACACAAATTGATTAGCATAACCGCTCATTACTTTGGTCATGTTTTTATTGCTACGTTTTTCCCTGCCTTTTTCGATTTTTTGTACGCGATATCAGTTGCTGCATTTACGATTACTTACGCTTACCCGAGCGCCAAACGTTTTATATTTTTTACGGATAATAATTTCCCATGGATGGCTATGTTAATAAGCCTATTATTAGGGGCCTACATTATGCATAGATTTAAGGATAGATGTGCTCTATGGACATGGACAATGTTTCTTTTGTTGAATATTTATGCATTTATTACCGATTATACTCCAGGGAAATGCCAATGGTGCGGAATCAAGTATGCCATCTCTCGACAATTCACGTTCGTATTTTTAGGACCACCTTTATTTACATCAATTACATATTCAATAGGAGCATTAATTATGATGAGGCACCTACAATCCCACAACCAGGGATGCATCACTTCCTGATCAGAAAAGGGCTCTGCGCAGGAATCTGTAAAAGCTGTAAGCAGAGCAGGATGGACGGCGGGAGGGCAGTTTTCGTACACAGCCCGACATGATTGCCAATGCTGACTTAATATCCGTAAGCAATCTCACATCCACATTGGGGCTGTCCCTTTAAAACCGTAATTGTAATCCCAACTGCGCCGCAAACGGCATGCCCACTGTGGTGCCGGGGCCGAAGGTGTCGCCCAGCGCGCCGGCGGGGTAGCGCAGTTGTTGCAGGCTGGAGATCGGTTCGGTCTGGCTGCAGGCGGCGTTCAGGCAGAAGGCGGTGGCATTGGCCAGGTTGTTGACCGGCAGCGGCAGCGCGGCCAGGTTGGTGATGAAATTGTTGCCGGCGTTGGCGCGGTTGAGCAGATTGAAAAATTCGATATAAGGACGCAGCCGGAAACGCTCGCCCAGCTTCCATTCGCGGCTCGCGCGCAAATCCACCTGCATAAAAGGCCGCCCGCGAAACTCGTCGAGCGTGGTGGGAATCCCGTTGACCACCGCCCGCGCCTCGCCGGCCACGCCGTTGTGGTTGACGTCGGCGGGCGTGGTGAGGGTGTAGGGGCGCGCGCTTTCAAACTGCGACAGGGTGGCAAACTCCCAGCCGCCGCCGGGCGACCAGATTCCCGACAAGACCAGCCGGTGGCGCACATCTTCGCCCGAAGGGCCGTAATCGCCCGGCCCGAAGGCGTCGTGAACGTTGCAGACGCCATTGACGTAATCGAACAACTCGCCCATCACGCAACCCCAGGTCTGCGCCTTCGCCAGGGTGTAATTGGCGGTGAGCTCGTAATGCCCCGCGAAGACGCGCCGCAGCGAGAGACCCAAGCCGCTGTAGCTGGAGCGGTTGTCGCTGCGAAACACCGAGACGTTGGGATCGTTGGCGGGCAGGCTGACGCCGGCGGCGTATTCGTAGCGGCGGTAGGCGTGGTTGCCCTGCTGGTGCTGGAACTGGAGCGTGAGCTGCCAGTTTTTTCCGAAGGCGTGCTCGACCGCGGCGCTGGTTTGAAAAACGTAGGGCGCGTGATAGAAGGGGTCAATGAGGTAGCCCTGTTCGCCCGCGCTCAGCGGCGGCTGCCCGGGCGCGTTGACCGCCTGGAAAGCCTGCACCCAGCCGTTCTGCAAAAGGTCGCTATAAACCAGGCCGGCGCCGGCGCGTATGACCGTGCGTCCGGATTTGCCCGGCGCGAACGCCAGCCCCAGCCGCGGCGCCACCGCGCCGCGGTAATCGTGCGGCACGCCCGCGGCGAGCGGGCTGCCGAGTGCGTGCAGCGCCTGCCAGGCGGGGTTCGCCGTCTGGCTGCGCCCCTCGGCTTGGAACAAACCAAAGCTGGTGTCATAGCGCAGCCCATAGCTGAGCAGCAGATTATGGTCCACCTGCCACATGTCGCCGGCATAGACGCCCAGCCGCTGCACGTTTTGCGTCCAGCCGCCGTTGCCGCCGCCGGTGTAGGGAGTGGATTCGATCAGCGGCCGAATGCTTTGCCCGTTGGCCAGGTACCAACTCGGGTCCTGGGGAAAGATCACCAGGCGGGTGAGCGCGTTCGCCAGCCGCCCGCTCAGCACCGGCTCGTGTATGAAATCCACGCCCCAGCGGACCTGGTGCGTGTTGCGCAGGTAATTGAGGTCGTAGCGGAACTGATACTTCTGCTGTTTGCGATAGACCGGGAAGTTCGCTTCCGGGGTCACGAACTGGTTATCGCCGAAGGTCTCAAAGCCGTAAGCCGAGACGCTGGAGCTGAAGGGAAACGCCAGCGTCAGGCCAAGGTGGGAATTGGGAAGCTGGCGCAGGTCGAAGAGGGACGCTGCGGCGGTGAACACGCCGGTGATGTCGGGGTCCCAGTTCTGGCGCTGGCTCAGCAGCGCATTGAAGTAATGGTTGGGATTATCGGCGCCGGTGGAGGGCAGGCTGCCCGGCTGCACCAATTGATTGCGGGTGCGGTTTTCATCGCCGGCCAGGCGCAGGAACCAGTGCGCCCGCGTCGAAGGCTGCCAGTCGAGGCGGGTATCCCAGAGCAGGTCGTGGAAGGGGATGGGGGTATAGGCGGGCACGGCGATGCTGGAGACGCCGGGGATTTGGCCGGCGGCGGCCAGTTGCGCCAGTGCGCGGAACTGGAGCAGGGAATTGGCCGGATAAGCGACGCTGGCGTTTTCATGCAGGGCTTCGAGGGCGCCGAAGAAAAACCAATGCGGGCGCAGCGGGCCGCCGGCCGCCAGCGCGCCATCCTGGCTGGAGTAGGGCTGCTTGGGGCCGGGCGGGGGATTGTCGAGCGGGTTGCGGGCGTTGAGCGCGGTGGCGCGCAGGCGCAGGCCCGCGCCGCCGTGCCAGTGCAAGCCGCCGCGCCGCGTTTCGATCGCCACGCTGGCGCCGTTGCTGCGCGAGACGGCGGCGCCGTAATTCGACGTCCGCACCACGAATTGATCGATCGCCGCCGGCGACCAGGCCTGGAGAAAGCCGCCGATATAATCGTCGTTGTTGTCGCCGCCATCCACGCTCAAGTTGACGTTCAGGCCCGAGCTGCCGGCGAAGGAAACGGCGGTGATGCGCGCCTTGGTCGGGTCGGAAGGCTCGACCGGCTCGGTCATCGGCGTGATCCAGGCCAGGTTGGCGAAGCTGCGGTGCGCCAGCGGCAGATCGCGAATCCGGGTGCGCCCGATGCTGGTCTGCTCGACCCCGGGCGAAGTATCGAGCGCCGTTCCCGCCGGGGTGGCGCGCACGGTGAGGGTCTGGTTCAAAGTCGAAGGCGCCAGCACGGCGCTCAGCCGCAACTGCTGGCCGATGCGCAGCCGCAGGTTCGAGTAGATGACCTGTTTCCAGCCCACGCGCGAGACCGTCACCTGGTATGTGCCCGGCGCCAGACCGGTCAATTGGAATTCGCCGGCGGCATTGCTGACGGTGCGCACCTGGACGGGCGGATGCCGCGCGCTGGCAACCACGCCGGCGCCCGGGATGGGCTGCCCCAGTTCATTCGTGACCCGGCCGCGGATGGCCGATTGCGGCTGCTGGCTCCAGCCTGCGGCGGCCAGCCCTGCCGCCGCCGCGCAGGCGCAAATCCACTTGGCAAGGGTGCGCATTGATCGGAAGAACAATTATGTAATACGACGGAACCCGGGCCGGGTTTCCACCGTTCCAGCCGGTAAATCACGCACAATGGGGAGAACCATGGACTGGCATTCGGAACCGATCGCCGCATTGTTGCGCGCCGCGCTGCGCGAAGATCATGCCGGCGAGGACGCCACGTCCGCCGCGCTGATTCCGCCCGGCGCGCGCGCGCGCGCCTGGCTCATCGCGCGCCAGCGCTGCCGTCTGGCCGGGCTGGGGCTGATCGGGCCGCTGTTGCGCGAATTTCGCGCGCTGGCGCCGCCGCTGGAGGGCGAAAATTGGGAAGCCGGGCTGGAGCGCGCCGGCGCCGCCGATGGCGATGAGCTGCTCGAAAACCAGCTTGCGGCCGAATTAGCCGGCTCCGCGCGCGCGCTGCTGGCGGTCGAGCGCACGCTGTTGAATTTCATACAGCACCTCTCCGGCATCGCCACTCAAACCGCCCGCTTCGCCGCCGCTGCCGGCGGCAGGGTGCGCATTCTCGATACCCGCAAAACCCTGCCGGGATTGCGCGAGCTGGAAAAATATGCGGTGCGCATGGGGGGCGGCTGCAACCACCGTCCGCATCTGGGCGGCGGCATCCTGATCAAGAACAATCATCTGGCGCTGGCCGGCGGGGCCGGCGAAGCCTTTCGTCGCGCCCGCCGCGGCTATCCCGCCGAGGCGATCGAGATGGAAGTGCGCGATGAGCAGGAGCTGCGGCAGGCGCTGGCGGCCGGCGCGCGCTGGCTGCTGCTCGACAACATGACCCCGGAGCAGGTTCGCGCCGCCGCCGCGGCCGCCGGCCCCGGCGCGCGGCTCGAAATCTCCGGCGGCTTAAACCTGGAAAATATCCATGCTTATGCCCAGGCCGGCGCCGGCGAGCTTAGCGTGGGCGCGCTGACGCATTCCGCTCCCGCCGCGGATTTCAGCCTTCGCCTGGAGCCGGCATCGCCCTAAATGCGTAATAATCTTCCGCGCCGCTTCGCCCAATCCGCCCTGGTGCCGGCCATGCCGCGGGCGCGCGAGTGCAGGTAAACTAGAAATTAAAGTTCCATGGGCCTGATTGCTCATTTTTCACCTGCGCTGCCCGCCGCGGCCGAAGCGCCAGAGACCGGGCCGCAGGCCCCGGCCGCCGCTTCCGCCGTCACCGCCGCCTGCGCCACGGTGGATAACTATCTGCTGTATCCGGACGATATGCTGAACGAGCGGATCGCCGCCGCCCGCGCCCGTTTAGGCGAGCGGGTGATCGTGCTCGGCCATCATTACCAGCGCGACGAAGTGGTGCGCTTTGCCGATTGCCGCGGCGATTCGCTGCAGCTTGCCCGCCAGGCCGCCGCCAGCCGGGCGCAGACGATCGTCTTCTGCGGCGTGCACTTCATGGCCGAAAGCGCCGATATTCTCCGCCAGCCGCATCAGCGCGTGATCCTGCCCGATCTCCAGGCCGGCTGCTCGATGGCCGACATGGCGGAGATCGAGCAGGTCGAAATCGCCTGGGAACAGCTCGAACGCCTGCACCTGGCCGAAGAAGTAGCGCCGATTACTTACATCAACTCCTCCGCCGCCATCAAAGCCTTCTGCGGCCGCCGCGGCGGCCTGGTCTGCACCTCTTCCAATGCCGCGCGCGCCTTGCGCTGGGCCTGGCAGCGGAAGCCGCGAGTGCTATTCCTGCCCGATCAGCACCTGGGCCGCAATACCGCTCATGCCCTGGGGGTGGAACTGGACCGTATGGCGGTGTGGGATCCGCGCCAGGATTTTGGCGGCAACGCCTGGGATCATCTGCGCCAGTCGCAAATCCTGTTGTGGAAGGGGCATTGCTCGGTCCACGCCCGCTTCCGGCCCGAGCATGTGGACGAAGTCCGCCGCCGCCATCCCGGCACCCGCGTCGTCGTGCATCCGGAGTGCCCCTTGGAAGTGGTGCAGAAGGCCGATCTCGCCGGCTCGACCGAATTCATCATCCGCCAGATCGAAACGGCGCCCGCCGGCAGCCAATGGGCGATCGGCACCGAGGTGCATCTGGTCAACCGGCTGGCGCACGAGCATCCCCGCCTCGCGATTCATCATCTCGACAGCGCCGGCTGTCCCTGGTGCAGCACCATGTATCGCATCTCCCCGCAGCATCTCTGCTGGGTATTCGAGGAGCTGGTTGCAGGCCGCGTCGTCAACCCGGTCGAGGTGGCGTCGCCCGATCGCGAGGCGGCGCGGATGGCGCTCGACCGCATGCTGGAGGTATGAGCCGGCGCGCGCCGCGCCGCCGGCGCTGGAATCCATATGCCCGCTTCGATTGAGCGCACCGACTTTATCGTGCTCGGCGCCGGCATTGCCGGATTGCGCGCCGCCATCGAGCTGGCGCGCCGCGGCCGGGTGCTGGTGTTTGCCAAAGGCCGCCTGGACGATTCCGCCACCCGCAAGGCGCAGGGCGGCATCGCCGTGGCCTTGGGCGAAGACGATTCGCTCGAACTGCATGAGCAGGATACCCTGGCCGCCGGCGCCGGGCTCTGCGACCCCGCCGCCGTTCGCCTGCTCGTTTCCGCGGGCCCGGCCGCGGTGCGCGAGCTGCTCGCCTGGGGGGCGCGCTTCGATCGTGGCGCCGCCGGCCTGGAACGCACCCGCGAGGCGGCGCATTCCCGCGCCCGCATTCTCCACGCCCGCGGCGATTCCACCGGGCGCGAGATCGGCCGCGCCCTGCTCGCCTATGCCCGCACCCTGCCCAACTTGCGCTGGCGGCCGCGTATGCACTGCCTGCGCCTGCTGGTCGGCGGCGACGGCAGTGCGCGCCGCTGCCACGGCGCCGAATTTCTCGATCTGCGCCGCGGCCGCATCCGCCGCTGGCGGGCGCGCGCCGTGCTCGTCTCCACCGGCGGCCTCGGCCAGCTCTTTGCCGACACCACCAATCCCGACTTGGCGACCGGCGACGGCCCCGTGCTCGCCGGCCGGGCCGGCGCGGAACTGGCCGACCTGGAAATGGTGCAGTTCCATCCCACCGTGCTGGCGCTGGCGGACGCTCCCCGCTTCCTGCTCAGCGAAGCTTTGCGCGGCGAAGGCGCGATTCTGCGCAATGCCGCCGGCGAGCGCTTCATGCCGCGCTATCATCCCCTGGCCGAGTTGGCCCCGCGCGACATCGTCGCGCGCGCGGTGGCGGCCGAAGCCGATGCCGCCGCCGCCGTCTGCTGGCTGGATATCACACACCTGCCCGCCGCCCGCCTCGCCCGGCGCTTTCCGGGAATCCAGGCCGCCTTGCGCGGCTATGGCTTGAATCTGGCCCACGACTGGATTCCGATCCGGCCCGCCGCGCACTATGCCATGGGCGGCATCCGCACCGATCTCGACGGCCGCAGCAGTGTCGAAGGCTGTTTCGCCGCGGGCGAGGCCGCCTGCACCGGCGTGCACGGCGCCAATCGCCTGGCGAGTAACTCCTTGTTGGAAGGCCTGGTCTTCGGGCGGCGCGCCGCTATCGCCATGCTCTCCGAGCTCGAGCCGGCCAACTTCCGCGAGGACGCGGCTGAACCCGCGTCCGGCTCCCCCTCCGAGGAGGAAGCCGAAGTGCTCTGCCGTGAATTGCGCCGCCGCATGTGGGAAACCGCCGGGGTGGCGCGTGACCATGATGGCCTTTCCGCCACTCTGGATTGGCTCGCTGCCCAACCGTCCCCCGCGGCTGCCGCCGGCGCCGGCAGCGCGCAGTTGCGCTGGCGCACCCTGGCGGCGCTGGCCAAACCCCTGCTGCTGGCCGCCCGCGCCCGCCGGGAAAGCCGCGGCGCTCATTACCGGCGCGATTTTCCGCACCCCCTGCCGCAATGGAATGCCTGCCATTCACTGCTGCGCCTGGACGAGCCGCCGCGCTTTGCTCCGCTTCCCCTTCACGCCTTCCGCCAAGCCTCTTAAAATTCAATGGCTTTGAGCTTTGAACCGGAACTTACCGGCTTGGCGCCGCTCCCGCCTGGGCTGTAAGGCCGCGCGCAACAAGTGCATACTGGAAATTAATGGTGAAATTTTCTGCAAGCCGGAGGCCCGTCCTGCGGCATTGCGCCTGGATGCTGCTCTGCGGGCTGGCCTTGCGTCCCTTGCCGGCCGCGGCGGCTCCGCCCGCCCCGAAAAACTCGATTCATCTGCCCTCGCTGCCGGGCTGGCAACTGCAACCGGTTGCGCCGGCGCCCGCCGCGCCGCTCTTGCGCGAGTTCGGCCTTAAGCAACGTTTCGCATTCCTGGCCCGCAACGGCACGGCTTCGTTTCAGCTCCAGGCCGACCTGTTTCATGACGCCAGCGGCGCCTTCGGCGCTTATACCTTCCGCCGCCCGGCGGCAGCTTCGAGCAAACTCGGCGCCTGTCAATTGACCAAAGCTGCCAGGGCCCTGGCTCTGATCTGCGATCGCTGGCTGGTGCGCGCGCAGGCGGCTGCCGATTTTTCTCCGTCGCAGTTGGCGTACCTCGTGGCCTGGTCGGACCGGCTGCCCAACTGGCATCAGTCCGCCGACCTGATCCCCACCCTGCCGGCCTATGCCCCGCGCCGCGGGCGCATACCCGGCAGCCTGCGTTATTGTTATGGCCCTACCGGCTGGAGCCAGGCCCTGCCCTGGGCTCCGCTCAAGCTGGCCGGCTTCGAACTCGGCGCGGAAGTGGTCACCGCCGGTTACTGGCAGCCGCCGCACAACGCCGAGTTGGCCATCATCTCGTATCCCACCCCGCAAATCGCCGATGCCCGTCTGCACCGGTTTCAAGACGCGCTGAAAGCCGCCCGCCCCCCCATACGGCTGCGCCGTTCCGGCAGCTTCCTGCTGCTCGAGCGCGGCGGTGCGGCTCATGCCGTCGCCCTGCTCGGCAGCGTGCACGATAGCGAGATCGTGACCTGGAACCAGCGCCCTATCACCACCGTCGGCGAAGTCGCCGAATTGCTGCTGGGCATTTTGCTGCTGACCGCCGGCCTGCTGCTGGTGGCGCTTGTCGTCGGCGTGCTCAGCGGCTGGGTGCATGCACGCTTGGCTCGCCTGTTTCCCGGCCGCTTTTCCTACCGCGGCCGCGATCTGATCCGCCTTCACCTCGACTAGGGGATTCACCTGCGGAGCCGTAGTGCATGGAAGTTCCATTACAATGTAAACAACTGGAAATAAATGACTTAAAATTGAATATTTTTTGCCGATATTCGCCTTGACACTGTTTTCCTGTCAACCGTAACATTTTTGCCAGCCAAAGTTTCGCAGTTCCGATATCCCGGCAAGGCATTGTTACGGCCTTTTTCGGGTGCTGAAACTTCGAAGCTGTTTCTCCTGTTCAACAATGCCCATCTTGCCCGGCAGGGTGGGCATTTTTGTTTGGATAGGGGGAAGCGAGAGCGCGGCGTCTGCGGGGACAGTCTCGCGGGCCGCGGCTATCTGGTAAACTGCATTTTCCCCCCACCGCACATGCCGTTCTCCCGACCAGAAAATTATGCCACCGGCGTACTGGCGCCGATTCCTGCCGCGGCGCTGGCGCGCATGGAGCAGCAGTTGCGCCGGGTGGTGCGCACCGCCGGCGACAGCATACGCCTGGTGCTGATCGCACTGCTGGCCGACGGACACGTCTTGATCGAAGATGTGCCCGGGGTAGGCAAGACGACCCTGGCGCAGGCGGTGTCGCGGCTGCTGGCGGGCAGTTTCCAGCGGATTCAATTCACCAGCGACCTGCTGCCCAGCGATGTCACCGGCATCAGCATTTATAACCAGGGCCGGCAGCAGTTTGAATTCCATCCCGGGCCGATTTTCGCCAACGTGGTGCTCGCCGACGAGATCAACCGCACGACCCCCAAGACCCAGTCGGCGCTGCTCGAAGCGATGAGCGAGCGCCAGGTGACGGTGGATAACGCTTCGCACGAGCTGCCGCGGCCGTTCGTCGTCATCGCCACCCAGAATCCGGTCGAGCATCACGGCACCTATCCGCTGCCGGAATCGCAGCTCGATCGCTTTCTGTTGCGCGTGCGCATGGGCTATCCGCCGAAAGCGGACGAAAAGGCGATCCTGCTCGGCCAGGCGGGGAACAGCCTGCTGCCGGAAATCACCCCGGTGCTCGACCCCGCGCAGGCAATCGAACTGCAGCAATTGGTGCGCCAGGTGCGGGTGGACGATGCGCTGGTGGAATACGAGCTGCAGTTGGTCGAGGCCACGCGCCGCCACCCCGCGCTGCGGCTGGGCGTCAGCCCGCGCGGCGCCGCCATGCTGCACCGCGCCGCCCAGGCCGCCGCCCTGCTCGACGGCCGCGACTACTGCGTGCCCCAGGATTTCAAGCGTCTGGCGGTGGCCGCATTTGCCCACCGCGTCGCTTTAGGCACGCAATACGGCCCCGGCAATTTGCAATCGGAAGCGGCCGATCTGATTCTCGCCGAGATTCGCGACGCGGTTCCGGTGCCCGAATAAATCTTCAGCGGCAGCCTTCGCGGATCGTGGTCAGCCGCGTTACCCGGAAGGTGCGCAGGATTCGATCTTTCCATGAATTCGCCGCCGCGTCCGCCGGCTGCGCCGCGGCGCTGGTGGCGCGGCGCACCGAGCCGACCATCTTCACCTGGCTGCCCACGTGGTGGGTGAGGTTTATTTCCCGGCTCTCGACCTGATAGATTTTGCCGCTGCGGCTGGTCAGTTGAAAATAGCCGGCCGAGGTGCGGCGCAAGCAGCCGGTCACGGTCGCGTGGCGGCCTTTCCAGGAGGAGTTGGCGCTCTGGGCCTCGGCCATCAGCAGGCAAAGCAGGAGGGCGACGATGACCAATCCGCCGCTGATCCAGAAATTTCGCTTTGCCTGCATGGTGTACGCTCCTGATTCGATTTGGTTTGCTGGCTGCGGCTCTCCTCTGTGCTGATGCGCCAATTCGCGGGGCAGGTTGGAGCAGGCAGCGTTGCCGCCGTCCCCCCGGGCCGGCAGTGGTGGCGATTCGAGGTTGAATCATGCGGCGCGCTCAGGCCGCGCCGTATAAGAATTTTAAGCAGTCAGGTTTTATCCGGGTAGCGATCGGGAAAATGCTTAAATCGAGGGCCAGAGCGATTCCCAGATCTTGAACTCGTAATGCAAGCCGCTCGCCTCGGCGCGCGGAACGTAGCCGCCATTGGCGGTGGCGAGCACGCGCTCGAGAATTTCGCGGCCGGTCTGTTCGACGCTGCCGCCGGCGCCGTTGCCGCGCGCCAGAATGACGCCGGCGTCGAGGTCAATATCCTCGTTGGCGCGCGCCAGTTCGGAATTGGAGCTGATTTTCAGCACCGGGCCGAGGGCGCAGCCGATGCCCGTTCCCCGCCCGGTAGTGAACGCCACCACCTGCGCGCCGGCCAGGAACAGCGCCGGGGTGGAAATCTGGTCGTAGCCGGGCGAATACACCACCATCAACCCGCGGCGGCGGCCGGCGGCTTCGCCATAATCGAGCACGTCGGCGAGCTTCGAGGTGCCGCTCTTGGCCAGGGCGCCGAGCGATTTCAGATAGATATTGGTGAGCCCGCCGGCGAGATTGCCGGGGGAGGGATTTTCGCCATAGTCGTGGCCGAACAAGCGGGCGTAGCGGGCATAGCGGCGGTGCGCCGCGTCCAGTTTGCGCGCCGCTTCGCGGCTGGCGGCGCGGGCGCGCAGGGCGCGATGCGCGGCGCCCTGCAATTCCGGCACCTCGCCGATCAGCACCGTCCCGCCGGCGGAGACGAGGCAGTCGGCGGCCCAGCCCAGCGCCGGATTGGCGGTGATGCCGCTCCAGCGGTCCGATCCGCCGCACTTGACTCCCAACCCCAACTCGGAAACCGGCGCCGGCTCGCGCCGCGCTTGGTTGGCGAGCGCCAGCAGTTCTTCCACCGCCTGCAGGCCGCTTGCGATGGTGCGGCGGGTCCCGCCGCTCGCTTGTATGCCGAGGTGGCGCACGCGCCGGCTGTAGCCGGGTAGGCGGTCGCGAAACTGCGGCGTCGAGCAGGCAATGCAGGTTTTGCCGCAGCCCAGGTCAACATAGAGCGCGGCGCCCAGGTTGGGATGTCCCAGCGCGCCGGCCAGCAGCCGGTTGAGCAGCGCCACCGGTTCGCCATCGGGCATGCCGCAGCCGGATTCCTGGACGATTGGCACCACGCCGTCCACATTTGGATAGCGTTCGCGCGAGTACAGCTCGCGCTGGGCGCGGGCGGCGATTTCGCGGACTTCGGTGGCGGCGCACATGCCCGAGGTCACCAGTCCGACGTAGTTGCGCGCGCCGAAACGTTCATCTTCGCGGCGAAAGCCGTAAAACCGCGGTTCCAGGCCGGCGGGCCAGCCGGGCGGCGGGCTGTCTTGGCAGCGCGGGCGAAAACCGCGGCGGGGCAGGCGCGCCGCGATATTGCGCTCGTCCACCACCTCGCCGGCGGCGATGGCGCGCGCCGCCGTGCCATAGGGCGCTCCCAGCGAGCACAGCGCCTCGCCCGGCGCGAGCGCGCGCAGCGCCAGGCTTTGCCCGCGGTGCGCGGCCTGCGCGAGTGTCAGCTCGCCGCCTTGCGGCAGCAGCAGGCGCGCGCCAGCGGGCAAATGCTCGGCCAGCACCGCGGCGACGTTATCCACGCCGTCGCGCGCCACCAGCGCCACTTCTTCCAGCGGATATTGCATGGTTTTTCGATTTTAATCGGAAAGCTCGCCCGCCGGCGGAGCGCGGCGGCAGAGTCCGCGCCGGCCTGGGCGCATCCAGCGCCGCTCAAGCGCCGCTATCGTCCAGCGCCGGGCGCGGCGCGGCGCCGGCGGGGGCGGCGCGCAGGTACTGGCGCGGCCATTTGAAGGTCGATTCCCCCAGGCGGCGGGCGGCGTGCAGCGGCCAGTATGGGTCGCGGAGCATTTCCCGCGCCAGCACCACCACGTCGGCCTGGCCGGTGCGCAGCGCGTGTTCCGCCTGTTCGGCGCTGGTGATCATGCCGACGGCGCCGGTGGCGATGCCGGCTTCACGCCGTATGCGGGCCGCGAATTCGGTCTGATAACCGGGCCCGGTGGGCAACTGTGCCAGCGGCGCCAGCCCGCCCGAGGAGCAATCCACCAGGTCCACGCCCAGCGGGGAAACGCGGCGCGCCAGTTCGACCGATTGCTCCACGTCCCATCCGCCCTCGACCCAGTCGGTGGCCGAAATACGCAGCAGCAGCGGCAGCCGCTCCGGCCAGACCGCGCGCACCGCCGTCACGGTTTCGAGCACCATGCGGATGCGGTTCTCGAAACTGCCGCCCCAGGCGTCTTGGCGGCGGTTGCTGAGCGGCGAAAGGAATTCGTGCAGCAGATAGCCGTGCGCGGCGTGAATTTCCAGCACCTGAAAACCCGCCGCCAGCGCCCGTTTCGCGGCGGCGGCAAACGCCGCCAGGCAGCGCCGGATGCCGGCTTCGTCGAGCGCGCGCGGCATGGGAAAATCGCCCGCAAATGCAACCGCGCTGGGCGCAAACACTTCCCAGCCGCCTTGCGCCGCGGCAATGGCGCCCTGGCCTTCGCCTGGCGGCCAGGTGCTGCCCTTGCGGCCGGCGTGCGCCAGTTGCATCCCCGGACGGCTGCCCTGGGAGAGCAGAAAGCGCGCAATCCGGCCCAGCATCTCGACTTGCCCGTCTTCCCAGATGCCGAGATCGCGCGGGCTGATGCGCCCTTCCGGCAGCACCGCCGTTGCCTCGGTCATCACCAGGCCCGCGCCGCCCACGGCGCGGCTGCCGAGATGCACCAGGTGCCAGTCGTTGGCATAGCCGTTGTCGCTGGAATATTGGCACATCGGCGAAACCGCTATGCGGTTGGGCAAAATCAACCCGCGCAGCTTGAAAGCTTCGGTGAGTAGTGGCATAGCCGGGCGCCACCGGGCGCTACTACAATTTTATGCCGGCCGGGCTGGCAGGCGCTCGCCTGCGCCTGCATCCCGGCGGCGGGGATATGATTTCCGGGCTTGAATTTAATGTAATCCTCTGGTTTTGTAACCCAATAATGGGCCGGCGCCGCGGCTTGGCGGCGCCGGCTCACTCTTTGTGATTCATGACTTCACGGTCAGTAGGAACATTTGCGCGGGGGTAAGCGCAAAAACATGCAGTGGTCGAAAACGAACGGCCGTCGAACGGGGGGCTTTAGGCCGCGCTAGCCGCCGGGCGGCGCACTTCCCGCTCCGATTCCGGCTCGGGGGTTAGATCGCGCACCATGGCTTGGCTATAGGCGGACACCGCAGTCTCTTCCCGCTGCCAGCCGCCCACCCGGCGCATCCGCTTCCAGTCATATTGCTGGTACTTACCGCAGCGGAGGCACCTGACGTACGTATTCCCATGAAGTGTGAAGACGCCGGATGATACGTGCCTGCACAGCATACAGAGATCTCCTTTGCATAAATTAGATGCGCCAGAGCTGCTCAAGGTCACAGCAGATTCAACTCCGGCCTCGCCTTCCAGCCCGCTCGGACGCCGGTGTGTCAGGGCGGGTGCCTGGCATGACCACTGTCTCATTTGCATTTAAATGGCCTTTTTGTTGTTATGCTGTTGCCTATAGATTCGGGGAAAGCGAGGTCGCCCATGAGGAAATCCCTGATGCTGCGTTGGAAATGGCTGCTGATAGCGCTGGCTTGCGCCGCCGCGGCGCCGGCCGCGGTTCCGGGAACGTCCCCGGCATCCGGCCGCGCCCGCCTGCTGGCCGCGTTGCGGCGGCAGATTCGCCATGTTTTTGTCATCTATCAGGAAAACCGCTCTTTCGACTCTTATTTCGGTTCCTACCCGGGGGCGGATAACCTGGCCACGCCGCAAGCGCGCCGGCATGGCTTCCGTCAATATGATCCCATTGGCCGGCGCTGGGTTACGCCCTTCCCGCTGCGCGCCGCCGACCTCGCCGACCCGGCCCACGACCGCCCCGCGCTGCTGGCCAAATCCGACCAGGGGCGCATGGACCGTTTCATTGCGGTCGAGGAAGCCGGCAATCTGGCGCGGCATGCCGGTCCCGCCGCGGCGCGCCGTCTGGGCCTGCTCACTATGGCCTACGAAGATTGCCATACGGTGCCGTTTCTCTGGTATTACGCCCGCCATTTCGCGCTCTATGACCATATCTTCCAGGGCATGTACGGCCCCTCGACCCCGGGCAATATTGATCTGATCGCCGCGCAGACGGGCGAGACGCAATGGGCGCGCCATCCGGACGAGGCTTTTCGCAATGCGCTGCATGGCGCCGGCGAGCCGGTGATTGACGATCTGGATCCGGCCTTCGGCCCATATCGCCATGCCGCGCCGGCCCGCCGCCAGCTCGACCAGCATTACGCCACCCTGATGCTGACGCTCTCCGGCAAAGATGCGCATTCCGTGCGGCGCGACACCCGGGGCGTGCGCCGCGATCTGGCGGAGCTGGAGCGCCTGCACCGGCGCGCCATTCCCTGGGGCTGGTACCAGCAGGGTTTCAGCAACGCGCCCGGCGGCGCTCGCTCCGGCTACATCGCGCACCACAACGCGCCGCAATACTTCGGCTATCTCCGCCTCAATCCCCCGCTCTGGAGCGGCGTGCATAACCTGAGCGGCTTCTTCCGGATGCTGGCCGCCCGCCGCTTGCCGCCGCGCAGCGTCAGTTTCATCAAGGGCGGCTTAGGCAATCCCTTCGGCTGGCGGCCGGCGCTGTCCAATCCCGCCCAGCGCCGCCGCTTTGCGGGCGATGACGATCATCCCGGCTATTCCGATTCGCGCATTTCCGAAGCGCTGGTGGCGAAAGTCGTCTCCGCCGTGGCGCACAGCCCGTACTGGAACAGCTCCGCCATCTTCATCGTCTGGGACGATTCCGGCGGCTTCTACGATCACGTGCCGCCGCCGCGCTTCGAAAACTGTCCCGACGCCCAGCCCTGCGGCGATGGGCCGCGCGTGCCGCTGCTGCTCATTTCTCCCTTCGCCCGCGCCGGCGCGGTGGTGAGCCAGCCGGGCGATCACGCCTCCTTCGCCAAATTTCTCGACGCGCTGTTCCGGTTGCCGCCGCTGGCGACCCTGCCCGACGAGCGCCCCTGGCTCCCTCGCGGCCCGCACGATGCCAGCCCGCGCCTGAGCAATTTGCTGCCCGGGTTTTCGGCGGCGCGGCTGCAGGGCCTGCGCCCGCCCATCTCCGCGGCGCAGGCCTATATCGCGCCCCAAATCTATAACGGCATTCCGCCGGCCATGAGCTGCCGGCAAACCGGAGTCGAGCCGGTGAGCGTGCCCGGCGCCGGATTGCCGCCGCCCTTGCTGGCGCCGGCGGCGCCCGGCGCGATGCTGTCCTCCGCCGCCTTGCCGGGCGCGGCGCAAGCGGCCTCGCCCGCGCCGGCCGCGCAGCCGGCTTCGCAGCATCCCTTCTCGCTGGCGGCGTTTGCCCGCCGGGCGCGGGCCGCGAACGCGCATACGCCGCCGGCCGCCCGCGTCTTCACCAATGCCTCGCTGGCCCATCAGGCGCTGCTTTCGGTGGTGGGCCAACCGCGCGCCCCGCAACGCCGCCGTGCGGCGCAGGCCTCCCAAAAGGCCGCCGCGCGCGCCAGGCTGAAAGCCGGCTGGCAGGCAAAGTTTGCCAAGGCGCGGGCCCGGCTCAAGCTCGATCGGCGCGAGCTCAGCGTCACCCAGCGCGAGTTCAATCTGAATCAAACCCAGTACTACAGCAATCCCAATGTGGCTTTGCGGCAGCAATACTCGCGTGGGCAGCTCAACCGGCAAAAGCAGAAGATCGTTCAGCTCAAGGCCAAGGTGGCCGCCGATCAAACCCGGCTCGATCAACTGCGCCAGCAACTGGAGCGCGCCGGCCTGCCCCTCGGTTGGAGCCAATAGCCAGGCCGCTTACGCATCGGGAAGCGAAAGGATTGGCATCCCCGCCGGCGGGTGCGGCCGCGCCGCCGGCCCTTACTGTAAAGGCGCGAGTGCCTGTTCCAAGCCCGGCAGCGCCGGCGCGCTCCAGTTGGGATTGAGAATGCCGTAGGTTTCAACCGCGCCGAAGACGCGCCCCGTGCCGCTTGCCTGCGTGCCGTTCAACGGCCAATAACACCAGCCGATTTGCCGGGCCGCCAGATAGTTCAGCAGGCTGCTGAACCAGAAGCCTTGGGTTGCGGGTGCGGGGTCGGCGATGCATTCGGAACCGGTGTTGCAGGTGCCGAATTCGCCCAGCCACAGCGGTGCGGATGCAGCCAGGTAACCCCAAGCCGTATCCAACTGGTTGGCCAGGTCGCTCTCGCTTTGCGGCCCGCTCACTTCCCAAGCGTAATCGTGGGCGGAATAGACGACGTGGCCGCCGGCGTTGAGCTGAATGGGAAGGCTGCCGGCCTTGCGCAGGTCGGTGGCGTAGGCGACGCCTTCGACGATCACCAGCAGATTCGGATTGGCGGCGAGCACGACGTTGCCCGCCTGCTGGGCGGCGGCATGCCAGTCGAGCGCAGGGTCGGAGCCGCCCCAGGCGGCGCCGTCGCGCGGCTCATTGCGCAGGTCGGCGCCCACGACCCAGGGCTGGCTGCGATAGCGCGCCGCCATCATTTGCCAATCCGCCAGCCATTGCGCCGCCGGATATTGCGCGTTGTGCCACAATCCGTTGCCGTCGCGATCGCTGCAGCACCAATCGGCGCGGCTGACGTGATTATCCAGTATCACCATCAGGTGCTGCTGCGCCAGCGCCGCGACCACCGCATCGAAGACGTCGAGGGCGCGGCGGCCGGCGAACTGCGGATTGGCCGCCACCGCCGCAGCGCTGACGACCGGGTTGGATTCCACCATTTCGTTCGACCAGGGCAGGCGAACGCAGTTAGCGGCGGTCCACGAGTCCACCGATGGGAGTTAGATATGCCGAGGTCGAGTGGGAAGGTCGGGGTTTCCTGTCAGGTCCCGACCCTCCGCGATTCAGTAACGCTAAGGCGAAGGGAGAAGCGAGCAGAGCGAGGCGGGAGGCGCGAGGCAACCGCAGTGTACATGGACGTACATGAGGATTGCCGAGCGACGAACCAACGAAGCTATGCGACGCTTATCGCTTCGCCCAGCATCTGAAGCCGAGCGATTTAATCTCGGTGGCGAGGGCGTCGAGCGGCTGGGCTTCCAGTCCGGTGACGACGTAATCCTGCTCCTCGGCGCCGTACCAGTTCACGCCCGCCAGGCGCACGCGATGCCCGGCGCTGTCCAGCAGCCAACGCCCGGATGCCATCAGCGGCGGCGCCGGCGGCGACGTTGCCGGCGGCGCCGGCGGCGGGCTCGCTGGCGCGGCATTGCCTCCGCAGCCGGCCAGCCCCAGCGCCGCGGCCCATAGGATTGCGCCTTTCCACATCCTGTCCGCCTCCATCAGGCGTGGTAAACGAAGGTGGTGACCGACATCGGCCACAACTCGCTTAGCCACCCGCCCGGCTGGAGCGCGCCCGCCTGGTCGGCCGCCAGCGGCCGCAGTTCTTCAAACGCGGATGTGCGCCAGGCGGCGAGCCGGCCGCCGGCGCCGGGTCCGCCCGCCGTGGCCTGCAGCCGGAAGCGCAGCCGCGCCGGAGCCGGGTTTTCGTTGATGGCCACCACGGCATAGCCGCTGCCGCCGGCCAGTTGCCAGGCGGAAGTGTGTACCCCGGGGGCGGGATTGCGTTCGGACTCGAGCCGCACCGCGCCGGGGCGGAGAAAGCGGCTATATTGGCCCAGCGTGAACAGGCGCTTGTTGGCCAGCCAGCCGCCGCTGGCCGGGTCGAGCAGCATCAGCGCCTCGCGGTTGGGCGCGGGGCTGGCCAGCCACCAGTAAAACCAGGCGCTGACCTGGTCTTCGGCCAGATGGTAATGGATCAGCTTGGCCCAGTAGAGGCCGTCGGCGATGGTGGGATCGTTGGCGTTGAAGGCGCTGACCTCGGTCTGCCAGACCGGCTTGCCCAGCTTCAGCGCCAGCTCGAAACGTCCGGTGCGCTCGGCCAGCGGAATCTTCGGCGCATGATTGTTGCCGGCATAGGCGTGCGCGGCGACCACGTCCACCCGCGGCGCGGCCTGCGGGTCGGCGAGCGTGGGGCGCACCACCGCCTCCGACCAGGTGCTCGATTCGCCCAGCACCAGGCGCGCCGGCGTGCGGGCGCGTTGGAACGCGGGGCGCAGATAATCGCGCACGAACTCGCGATACTGCTCGCCGCTCCAGTGGCAGGAAGAATAATGTACGTTCACGTCGGGCTCGTTTTGGGGCGAGACCGCGGCGATCGTCAACCGGTGCCGCCGGCGATAGCCTTCGACGTAGCGCGCCAGGTATTCGGCATAAGCCGCGTAGGCGTCGCGCCGCAGTTCGCCGCCGACCACGTTCTGGTTGGTTTTCATCCAGGCCGGCGGGCTCCAGGCGCTGCTGAAAAAACGGGTGACGCCGCGGCGCGCGGCGGCGCGCATCAGCCAGATCTGATCGTCGTCCCCCGCCCAGTTCCAGTCCCCGGCGCGCGGCTCGATCGAGGGCGTGGGGCCGTTGCGCTGGCTGCCCCAGGCGCCGCCGTCGCCGATCAGGTTGCGCACCCAGGAAAGCCCGGCGCCGCGCTCGGCGGAAAACAGCAGGTCGAGCATGCGCGCGCGTTCATCGGCGGGATAGCGCTGCAGCAGCCCGGCCTGGTGGAACGCGCCGGAGGCGCCAAAACCCTCGAGCGTCTGCCGGCGCTGGGAGAGCGCAATGCGGCATTCGGCCGCGGCCTGCGGCGGCGCGCCGGCCCAGGCGCGGGCGGCGATCAGCGCGCCCAGTCCCAGCAGCCGCCCGCAAAAATTCCTGCGATCGGGATTCTCCATGGTGGGCTCAATTTTCCACCGCCTTCGGCGCGTGCGCAACTCCAAATGCGCGTGCCGCTTCGGCCCGGCGGGCTGGCCTCGGACTCTGCCCGCATGCGAAAATAAATTTCAACCCTTTGCGACAATGATTCAACTCACCGGCGCCGCCAAGCATTTTGGCGATCGCACCCTCTTTCAAGCCACCGACCTGCGCCTCGGCGATGACGATCGCGTCGGCCTGGTCGGCCCCAACGGCAGCGGCAAGACCACGCTGCTGCGCATCCTGGCCGGCCTGGAGCCGCTCGACGGCGGCAAGCTGGTGCAAACCCGCTCGCAAACCATCGGCTACCTGCCGCAGCAGGGCCTCAGCTTTTCCGGCCGCACGCTGCTCGAGGAATGCCAGAGCGTGTTTACCGACCTGCTGGCGCTCGAGACCGGGCTGCGCGAGTTGGAAGCGCGCATGGCCGCGGCCGCGCATCATCCCCGGCCCTCCGCCGAGGCCGGGGCGCAGGCCGCCGCCGAGGCCGAGCGCTACGCCCGCCTGCAGCACCAGTTCGCGGTGCGCGACGGCTATGCCCTCGACGCCCGCATCGCCACCGTGCTCGGCGGCCTGGGCTTCGCCGCCGGCGACCAGGCGCGGCTTTGCGAGGAGTTCAGCGGCGGCTGGCAGATGCGCATCGCGCTCGCCAAGCTGCTGCTGGCCTCGCCCGACGTGCTGCTGCTCGACGAGCCTACCAACCATCTCGACCTCGAAGCGCGCAACTGGCTGGAAGAATTTTTGCAGGCCTATCCCCGCGCCTGCATCCTGGTCTCGCACGACCGCTACTTCCTCGACGCCATCATCGCCCGCGTCTGGGCGCTGGGACGCGGCAAGCTGACCGCCTGGACCGGCAACTATACCCAATACCGGCGGCAGAAAGAGCAGCGCGAAGAACAGTTGCTGGCCGCCTGGAAACAGCAGCAGGAGCGCCGCCAGCAACTGGAAGTCTTCATCAACCGCTTCCGCTACACCGCCACCAAGGCCGCCCAGGTGCAGAGCCGGATCAAGGAACTGGAGCGCATGCCGGAGCTGGAGCTGCCGGAAACGGAAGCGCATCTGCATTTCCGCTTTCCCCAGCCGCCCGGTTGCGGGCGCACCGTGCTGGAGCTGGAAGGCGTGGACAAAAGCTACGGCGCGCACGCAATCTTCCGCGGGCTCGATCTGCGCCTGGAGCGCGGCGACCGGGTCGCGGTGATCGGGCCCAACGGCGCCGGCAAGACCACCCTGCTGCGCCTGCTCTCGGGCGAGCTGGCCTTCGAAGCCGGCGTCCGCCGCGAGGGCCATGAAGTGAAGCTCGACAGCTTCGCCCAGGACCAGTACAAGGCGCTCGACCCCGGCCGCCGCCTGCTCGACGATCTTACCGATTGCGCCCCGGCGCTGCCCGCCCCCGAGCTGCGCGGCCTGCTCGGCTGCTTCCTCTTCCGCGGCGACGACGTCTTCAAGCCCATCCGCGTGCTCAGCGGCGGCGAGCGCAACCGCTACGCGCTGCTGCGCCTGCTGCTGCATCCGGCCAACTGCCTGCTGCTCGACGAGCCCACCAACCACCTCGACCTCGACGCCAAGGAAGTGCTGCTCGAAGCCCTGCGGCAGTACACCGGCACGCTGGTGTTCGTCTCCCACGACCGCTACTTTCTCGACGCGCTGGCGACCAAGGTCTGGGAAGTCGGCGGCGGCTCGGTCGGCGTCTATCTCGGCAATTACGAGGATTACCGCTATCGCAAGGCGCACGCCGGCGAGGCGGCGGCGGGGCTGGAGAAAAACGCCGGCTCGAAGTACGCCGCCGGCGCGGCGCCAAACGCCAATGGCGCGGCGGCGGAGGGCGCCGCGGCCGGCGCTGCCGCCGGCAACGGCCGCGGCCCCAGGCCCAAGCGCATGAATCCGCAAAAGCGCCAGAAGCTCGAAGCCGAGCTCGGCCAGATCGAAGCCGAACTGGCGGCGGTGACGGCGGAGCTGTCTGAGCTGGAGTCCGCCATGGGGCGCGAGGAAACCTATCGCGACGGCGGACGGGTGCAGCAGACCATGCAGCGCTACGAGCGGCAAACCGCCCGCCGCGATGAGCTGCTCGCGGCGCGCGAAGCCGCCGCCGCCGCCCTGGCGCCGGCGGATTGATGGAGCCCCCTAAGCGTTAACGGCCTGGATGAAACGGCCTGGATGGACAGCCATTCTGCCCGAAAACGTGTGCCCGCGCGATGCGCCGATAGCGGCCGCCCACGAGTCCACCGATGGGAGTTAGATATGCCGAGGTCGAGTGGGAAGGTCGGGGTTTCCTGTCAGGTCCCGACCCTCCGCGATTCAGTAACGCCAAGGCGAAGCCAAGCAAAACCGAAGGTTTTGCGAAAGGAGAAGTCGTGAGCAGAGCGAGGCGCAATAGCAATTTCGCAGAAATTGCTTTTAGCAATGCCGCGAGGCGACCTGGTGTACATGGACGTACATGAGGATTGCCGAGCCAATAGCAA
>JAJYIU010000054.1 GCA_021789895.1 Acidobacteriota bacterium
GCGAAGGGAGAAGCGAGCAGAGCGAGGCGGGAGGCGCGAGGCAACCGCAGTGTACATGGACGTACATGAGGATTGCCGAGCGACGAACCAACGAAGCTATGCGACGCTTATCGCTTCGCCTAGCATCGTTCATTGCCCGCCGCCGCCGGCTTTGGCCGCCGCGCGTAGGATCCCCACCCGCCCCGCGATCGTGATCCGGGTATGAAACGGCGCCGAAAGCCGCTGCAGCCGTTCCAGGATGCGCCGCGCTTCCGCCGCTGCCGCCAGCCGCGGCAGCCCGCGGTCGGCGGCGCGCCGCGTCGCCCCCAGTGTCACCGGATACAGCCGGATCTCGGCCACCCGCCCGTGCTCGAACCGGCTGACGGCAATCACGCTCTCGTACCACCGCCGCCCGGTGAACCATTTTCGATCCAGCGCGGCGTTCTGTTCCTCGTCGGTGGCCGCGGCCGGATTCAGCTTCCAGTAGGCATACTCATCCGGACCCACCGGCGACTCCATCGAAGATTGAAAGAAAAAATTTCCCAGCGAGTAAAAGATCGGCTTGCCGCGGTAAATTTCGATGCCGCGCAACTGGTGCGGGCCGTGCCCGATGAACTCGTCCGCCCCGGCGTCAATCGCCGCATGCGCCAGCCGGGGCAGGAAGTCGGGCGGCTGCATGCTCCAGTTGCCCGGATCGTGCGCATGGATCGTGGCGATGACGAAATCGGAATCCTCCTTCGCCTGCCGGATCGCCATCAGAAACCCTTTCCGGTCCCCGGCGTTGAGTTTGAAGTGCAGCCCGAAATGCCGCCCGCGCAGAAAACTCCGGCCGAAGAAATCGATGCGATCCTGCTGTTTTTCTTTCGGCAGCTCCGCCCGTTCCGCCGCCGGCATGCCGGCCACGATGGCCGCGCGCAATTTCTGCAACCGGGCGAATTGCGCCGGCGGCAGCACCACCCATTCGCTCGCGCGCAGGGCGGCGATGCCGGCTCTCGCCGGCGCCGCGCCCAGCGCGTCCATGGCGCGCGACATCGGCGTGAAGCTCGAGGCGATCGAGACCAGTCCCACCCGCCCGCGGCGAGTGCTCAGGTAATGCGGCGCCAGCGCCGCCCCCAGGCTGCGCCCGCTGCCGGCGTGCACGATGCCCGCCCGGTCGAGCCGCTCGTCGGTCTCCAGCATCCCCGCCACGCCCCAGTCGGTGGCGTGATTGTTGGCGCGCGAGACCAGCCCGATGCCCATCCGCCTGAGGTCGCCCGGCACCGCCGGCGAATCGATCAGCCAGGCGCCCCCGTTTTCCGCCGCCGGATAGGCCCGCGAGCGGCTGAGCCGCAGCGCCGTGCCTTCGAAGTTGCCGAACGCCGCATCCGCCCGGCGTAAAATCGCCAGCGCCGCCTGAAACCGCGGCGCCGCGTACTGCGATTCCGGCTGGTTCAAGATCAGGTCGCCGACCGCGGCCAGCGTGAAACCGTCGCCGATCGAGCATTGCAGGCTTTGGTTATAGCCCGGCGCGATCGCCGCCGGTGCCCGCGTTGCCGGCCGAGCCGCCGTCGGCGCCGGCGCCGGCCTGGCCGCCGGCGCTTTGCGCGCCGCCTGCCCGCTGGCGCCCGCGATCAACCCCCCGCCCGCCGCGATCGTGGCGATCGCCGTTCTGAATCGTTGCATCGGTCCTCCGCCGCGGCGCCGGCCGCCGCTAAAAATTCAACTGCGCCAGCATGCCATCCAACCGCTGCCGCAGCTTTACTTGCTGCGCCCGCCGGCGCTCGGTTTGCGACTCCAGCGCGGCGATTTTTTGGTCGTCCTGCTGGAGCTGGTTGGCGTATGCGTGCGCCAGCCCCGTCTCGCCCGCCGTCTGGAAAGCCTGTAAATTGCTGCGCAGCCGGTTTTCATCGGCGGTGAGCTGTTGGCTCGATTGCTTTTCGCCCGCGATTTCAGCCTCCAGCGACGCCAGTTCGCGTTTGGCTGCCAGCACCGCGCTCAACTGTTTTCTTGCCGCCGCCGTCAGCCGCGGCGTTTCGAGATAAAGCGCGAAACTTTTTGTGTTGATGCCGCCGGCGGCGAAGCTTTCGATTTCCGGCTTGCGTTGCCGGATTTCCAATTTCGCCCGGCCGTGCGCCGGCAGCGCCACGCGAAACCGGTAGGCGCTGCCGTTGCTGTCGCCGGCCGCCGGCGAAAGCAGCGTCGCGCCCGCCCAGCGCGGCTCCTCGATCAGCAGCGTGCGCGCCCGGCCGCTGTCGTTGCGCAGGCGGTAGTGTGTCCGGCGCTCGCGCGAGACGGTCAGCGTCAGCACGCCGTTCACCGCGGTGATTTTGACCGTATGGAAGTCGCCCCAGTCCTGGGAGCGCTGCACCCGGATCGCCGGCTCTTCGGCATAAGTCAGGGTTTCATGCGCGCCGGGGGCCAGAATATCGGTGATCGCCTCGCCGGCGTAGGCGCCGCCATCATAGATCGTAACTGTGCCAGTATCGAGCGTCTTGCCGCTGTTGTTTTCGAGCTCCATCCCATCCCGCGGATGCGCGCCCATGTCGGCCCGGTAGAGCAGGATTTTCTGCGCCGCGATGGATTGCTCCAGAAAGGGCAGCATCGCCGCCTGGCCCGCCCCGATCGTGACCGGCTGGGCAAAGTTATAGGCGAAGAGCGCGCGATAGCGCGCGGTACTGGTCTGCGGCGCCACGCTGCTGCCTTCCGCCGGCGGTGCTGGCGCCGGTGGCGGCGGCGATAGGGCCATTCTTTCATATTCGTATACTGTCGCCTTGTGTCTAGCGGCGAGTTGGTCGCCCCCGGCCATGCCCGCGGCAAATCCGTGGCTGGCCGCGGCCGGCGTCAACGCCGCTTCTTCCGGCAGGCTGACCCACGGCTGGGCCATCTCCAGCGGGCGGTACAGGTGCGTGCGGAAAGACACCGGGCGTCCGGAGACCAGCCGCAGCCGCACGTTGTGCCAGGCCTGACCGCTGGTGTTCTCCACCAGCGCCCAGGCTTCCAGCCGCGCTCCGCCCTTCGCGTCCAGGATCAGCCGGTAGCTTGAGCGCCACACCGGCTCGGGCTGCAGGTAGCCCAGCGCCAGCGGCGTCGCCGCCCCCGCGGCGCCGCGAATCGTCAGCGTTCGCCGGTCGCGCCCGCGCCCCGCGCTCAGGTTTTCCAGATAACGCTCGTAGGCCGCTTCCAGCCCGCTATCCTGCAGCCGCAGCCCCCGGATCGTATCCAGCCGCACCGGCTCGACCGCGCCGTCTGGCTCGAGCAGCAGCGCCCAGCTCTGGCTATGTAGCGCCACCGTAATTTGAGACTGCGTCGCCTGCCCGGAGTTCGGCAGATAATAGGCCGCCAGTACCCGTCCGCTGACCTGCCTCCCCGGCAGCGTGAGCGTCAGCCGCGCCCCGCGCACCTGCTGGAGAAACCCCACCAGGTCGGCCGGCCCGTTCGCCGGCAGCCCGAGCCGCGAGGCGCTTTGCCCGGCGGTCTCGCCCGCCGGCAGCTCGATTCCCTGGATCTCGCGCCCGCCCCCGCTGCGCACCACCAGCGACGCCAGCACCGTGCTCACCTGGCTGCGGGGAAAGCTCAACCGCGCCGTCGCATTCGCCGCCAGCGTCCCGCCGCGCACGAAATATCCCACCCCGTTTTTGTACAGCGTCACGCTTTGGATTGGAAGTTGCGCCTGCAATCCGGCGGCGGCGCCGATCCCCAGCAGCATCGTGCAAAATTTTGCCCTCGGATTCATCACCGCTCCCTCGCTCCGGCGCCTGGGTGTTGGCGTGGCAACTCAGTCTGCCAGGACCATGCGCCTGGTCTATCTGACTCCGCGGCTCACTTCTGAGTTCCCGTTATCCAGCCTGAAGATAGAAGCATTCGCCGTCGAATTGCAACCATCACGCCGGGTGGATCGCCAGGCGGGCAGTCGGTATCTGGCAGCGGAGGCCTGTGCCGCTACGCCGGCGGCCAGGCCGCAACGGCTCCGCCATGCTGATCGCTTCGCCCTTCGCCTTACCGCCAGCGCAGCAGTTCCGCCGTATGCGCCGGCACCTGGAAGCGCAGCGTTTCGCCGCCGCGGCGGACGCGGAACGCCGCCGCCTGGTCGTTGAAATTGTCGGCGGCGACGAAGCCCGGCTGGGCCGCGCTCGGATACAGCGCCACCCGCAGCGGCGCGTCCGTGCTCAGCCCATCGGCCGCCAGCGCCAGCCGCCGCAAGGCCGCCGCCGCCGGCGGCAGCGGCCGCGGCCGCGCCGGCCCGGCCGTCGGCGCGAGCCGCGCCGCCTTCAGCGCGGCGTCGCGAACGATGATCAGGCTGCCGCCGCCATACGCCTGCCGGCGCGGCCGCGCTGGCGAGGCTACTGCCGGCGAGTTCCTCGCCGGCGGATGGTTCCGGTCGGGCGCCGGCCCCAGCGCGGCGGCCGCCAGCCGGGTGAAGCCCGGCAGCCGCGGATCGCGTTCCAGCTCCTCCGCCAGCCGCGAGGTCAGGATCGCGGTATGGCCGGCGGCGAGAAAAGCCTTCAGCTCGGGCACGAAGCGCGGGTCGCGCAGCCCATAGCTGGCGAAGATCGCGATCCGCGCCGCTTGCGGAAACCGCGGCGTCATCGCCACCGGAATGCCGAGCATGCCGATGTTGTCGTAGATGTAGGGCTCCCCGTCGTTGCCGCTGCTGATGGGCTTGTAGGCGGGCACTTGCTCGAAGCGCGCCGCGCCGATTTCGCGGTCCATGCGCTCGATTGCCGCCTCGGACCGCCGCAACGCCGCCGCCTGCGCCCGCGAGCGCCCCGCCAGCTCGCCGTAGTGAAACAGCAGCGCTTCCGGCACCCGCGCCAGCATCGTCTGCCAGGCCTGGTCCACGTAGATGCCGGGGGTGGTGCCGTACGGGTCGAACCAGCCGCCGCCCAGCTTGCCCGGCGCGATGCGCGCCAGCCAGCCGGGCAGCAGCGAGCCGCGGTAGGGCTGGGTCTGTCCCCAGCGGCGCGAGCGCGGATCGCGCGTCTCGGTCCCGATCCAGGTGCCGTCGAACAGCCGCGACTCCGCCCCCACGCGGTAGCCGCGCAACTGGAATTCATCGTACCACTGCGGATACTTGATCACCACCCGCACCCGCGGATTCACCGCGTGCGCCGGCCCCAGCACGTCCTCGCGCGACACCGCCAGCATCAGCTTGCGCCGGTATTGCGCCCAGCTTAGCTTGCCGCGCGCCGCCGCGCACTCCGAGCAGGTGCAGTCGGTGAAATAAAAATCGTCAATCAGGATGCGGGGAAATATCGCCGCCGCGGCGCGGAATATTTCCTGCAGATGCCGCCGGTTGCCGGCGTTGGTGTAGCAGGCCACGATGTGCCATCCGGTCGAGGGCTTGCCCAGGTCGGTGGTGGCCACCATGCCGTCGGCGGCGATGCCGTGGCGCAGGAAAAACGCCCGCGCCCGCTGCAGCAGCCCGCTCGCCACCTGGTCGCCGTTGCGGAAAATTTCCAGGTAAACTTGGCGCACCCGCATCCGGCGGCACCAGGCCAGCGCCCGCCGCCGCCCCGCCGGGGTGGCCAGATCGCGCTGCACGTCCTGCGCCGTAAACAGCGTGGACCAGCGCATCGGACGCCAGGCCGCCGGCTGCGCCGCGGCGGCGGCTTGCGCCCGGGCCGCGGGCGCGAGCAGACAGGCGGCCAGCACAACCCATGCGAAAGGCGAAAACCGGTAGCTTGGATTCATGCTGCCTATTGTAATTTCAACCCGGGCGGGAGGAGAAAGTCGCAGCGGACGCCTCGGGCTTTCGTCATGCGGAGATCCAAAGTCGCCAGCGGCAGTTGCAAACTTTCCGCCAGCGCGACATACCAGGCGTCGTAGATCGTCAAGACGTGGCGCAGTTCCCAGGCGCGTTCCGCAAATGCCTCGATGGAAAACAGATTGAAAACAAACTGTTGCAGTTCGTCCACCGCCATCCTGGCCTCGGGAGATCGAATTTGACCGGCTAACTCCAGACGGCGCAGTCCGTTCATGCTTTCTGCATAAATCAGCTCGGGAGCATAGAGTTCATCCTGCCGCATCACTTGCTCGGCCCATTGGCCGTTGCGGCCGGTATTGACCAAATACTCGATCAGGACGGAAGCATCCACGACCACGCTCATCGGCGATCGTCTTTGTACGATAGGATCAGATGCAGCGGGATTTCGTGCGGCGACGCCTGTTTGCGCTTGCGGATTCGTTCCATCAACTCCGCAGGGGTGATTTGCGCGGATAAGCGGATCAATTCCGCGCGCAAATATTCCTGCATGGATTTTCCCTGCAGCGCCGCCCGCGAAGCCAGGCGGTCGCGCACCGGCTTGGGAACCCTGCGAATGGTGATCTGTACTGCCATGCCAGCAGTATGCCAGCGATGCTGGCATACTGCAATCAAACGGAATATTCCGCCCGGCCGGCGTATCTGCCAGGCTCGGTTCGTTACGGTTTCAGGCGCGCGTACTCCATCGCCCAGATCGCTCCCGGCCGCATGTACATGGACGCGCGGTAATCGCCGCTGCGGTCGTAGGCCTCGGGCGTGCGGAACCAGTAGCCGCGATGATAGACGACGTTGTACACGCCCTTCGCCGTCGCGTAGCCGCGGCGCGGCATGCCCTCGGCAATGTAAAACGACGCCAGCCCCAGCGCCACGCCCGTCCACACCTCGCCGGTCTGCTCGTTGCCCGAGACCACCGCGCCGGCGGGCGTCATGCCGTTGACCGCTCCCATCCGCCCGTGGGCGAAATCCATCACGTTGAGCCGGAAGATGGTGCGCAGCGCGGCGTCCGTATCCGCCCGCGGCGCCAGCGCCCCCAGCCCGGTCAGGTCGGCGTACCATTGCCCCGCCAGTTGATCGGCCATGACGTCGTGCCGGTAGGGGCTGCCGGTGTCGTAATCGAAGTAATGTCCGTTCCAGAGGTGCCGCAGGAAATTCGGCTGCGCCTTCGCGTACCAGGCCTGGTACTTGTGCGCCGCCGCCGGGTCGTGCAAAATCGCCGCCATCCTCACCGCCGCCTTCAGCGACGCCAGCCAGAGGCTGCCGCAGTAGGCGCTGTCGCCGCGCATCGGCCAGACGTCATAGGTCTGGTCGGGAATGCCCCCGTTTTGCGGAATGCCGTCGCCGGCGGTGTCGAAGCGCGTCAGGTAGTTCAGCGCCTGTTTGACCGCCGGCCAGGTCTGGCGTAAAAACGCGCTGTCGGCGGCGCCTCGCCGGCTGAGATCGTAATCCCGCCAGACCTGCAGCACGAATTTCGTGTTCAGGTCCTTCCACACGTTCACGTCCTGCCAGGCGTAGGCGTTCACCGCCAGCAGCGGATTTTCCAGCGGCGCGCCCAGGTCGTGCGGCAGCGCGCCGGCGTTTTTCCGCGGCGCCGGTTGATGGCTCCAGCCGATGCGCCGGACCTCGCTCAACTGTTGCGGCACGGTGGCGGCAAAGTCGAGCATCTCGGTCCGTTCCAGCCGCGGCCACCAGCGCAGCAGCGGAAACGAGCCATAGAAGCGCACATCGAGCGTCGAGTAGAAGGGATAATCGAAGCATTCCAGCCAGGTGAATTTGTCGCGCGCGCCGCTGGCCGGCCGCGGCGCGCCGGCGCGCCCGTCTTCCCAGAAGGTGCCGCCGTCGGCCAGGTCGTACATCTCGTTGAACAGCATCCCGCGGTACCAGGCCGGCGTGGAGCGGTCCTTTATATAAGGCGCCTGCCAGCGGTCAATCGCCTTGCTCCAGGCCGCATCGCGCTCCAGCCCGCGGCGTGCGATGCTCCAGGCCTGAGTGCCGCTGCGCCCGAAAAAGCGGGTATAGCGCCGGTACCACGCCTGGCCTTGCCCGAAGCGCGCCAGCGGCAGGTCCCAGGCCAGCGCGAACGGAATCACCCGGGTCTCGCCCGGCGCCAGCGTCACCGTGATCGCCAGTGCGCCCGCCAGCGGCTCGCCGCCCGAGCTCAGCTTCCGGTTGACATTGTCCAGCCGCCCGGTGCGGCTGAAGCTGCGCCACACCGACGCGCCGTCGCCCATCGCCGCGTAGGTGGCGTGCGTCGTGACGGCAACCCCCGGCAGCCCCAGCGTGGCGATCGCGAACTGTCCGTCCCAATCCTGGCTCACGCCCCCCACCCGGTGCCGGTCGAAGACGATCCCCGTCATCTCGCCCCCCGGCAGCCGCTCGCGTTCGACGCGGTTGAAGTTATCCATGTTGTTGGCCTGCGCGAAGCCGTGTCCCCAGCCTCGGAACCAGCCCACCATGTTGGTCCAGGAAAACAGGATTCCCACCCTCACCGGCTTCGTCCCCGGATTGCGCAGCGTCCAGTTATAGAGCGCCACCGGATAGCTGGTCGAGCGATAGTTGTTCGGCAAAATCGGCGAAAACTGCTCCACCGTCGCCTCCACCGGCAGCCCCGGCGCGCGGTAGGTGAACCACGATTTCGGGTAAAGCGCATGATACGCGCCCGCGCCGGCGGGATAACCCCATTGCCACGCCCCCAGCCCCGCCTTCGGCCGTCCCGTCCACAGCGCCCGCGCCCACGCTTTTCCCCCCGCCGCGCGCGCATAGAGCGCGAACTGGTTCGAAGGCACCACGGCGAATTTGTGCTCGCCGATTTTGAGGTGATAGCGCGAAAACGCGCCGTCGTAGCCGCGCCCGATCGTGCCCGCCCCGAATCCGCCCACCGGCGCGCCGTTGAAGTAGCCGTCGTCAATCAGCGGATAGCCTTCCGGCTTGGCATGGCCGGGATTTTTCGGCGGCACGCCGATGCCGCGCGACCACCCGATCGCCGGAATCTTCGCCGGCGCGTCCTGCGCCTGCGCCGGCGCCGCCGCCAGCGCCAGCCCGGCGCTGATCATGATGCCCATGAGCAGGGAACGCGGGAAAAATTGCGAGCGGCGCGGCAAAAGGGCAGGGAATTCAAAGCAAGAGTTCATAGCAAGTCACGCTGACACGGAGGAAAATCGCCGGCAAGCTTGCATTCTAGCTCATGTGTGTCCAGGTGAGTGATTGCAGGCGTCCTCTAGCGGCGGCCACGAGTCTACCGATGGGAGTTAGATATGCCGAGGTCGAGTGGGAAGGTCGGGGTTTCCTGTCAGGTCCCGACCCTCCGCGATTCAGTAATGCCAAGGCGAAGCCAAGCAAAACCGAAGGTTTTGCGAAAGGAGAAGTCGCGAGCAGAGCGAGGCGCAATAGCAATTTCGCAGAAATTGCTTTTAGCAATGCCGCGAGGCGACCGTGTACATGGACGTACATGAGGATTGCCGAGCTTTTAGCAAAACCGCAGGTTTTGCTTAAAGCATGACAAAACAACGAAGCCCAGCGACGCTTATCGCTTCGCCCAGCATCGCCCGTTGCCCGCTTGTAACTTATAACTGCCGTCTGCCGGCTGCTAGAATGTCCGTAATGAAAACGATCATGCTGGCCGGCGGATTCTTTTTGGCCGCCGCGCTTCCTGCCGCCGCCGCGCCCGCTCCCACCCCGCCGGTGCGCACCGCCGCCGGCCTTGTCAGCGGCGTCCAGCTCAGCCGCGGACTTCGCTTTTTCGCCGGCATTCCGTTCGCCCGCCCGCCCGTCGGCAATCTGCGCTGGCGCCCGCCCCAGCCGCCGTTGCGCTGGCGCGGCGTGCGCGCCGCGCGCCGCTTCGCCCCGCCTTGTTTTCAGCCTCCCGCCGCCCGCCGCTTCGGCCCCTGGACTTCTGTCTTCAACTCCCAGCTCGCGCCCAGCGAAGACTGCCTCTATCTCAATCTCTGGACCCCGGCCCGCCCCCGCGGCCGCCGCCTGCCGGTCATGGTCTGGATCTACGGCGGCGGATACACCTCCGGCGCCGGCAGCGTCGCCATCTACAACGGCGTTCATCTGGCCCGCCGCGGCGTGGTCGTGGTCAATTTCAATTACCGCGTCGGCGCGCTCGGTTTTTTAGCCTATCCCGGCTTGGCGCGCGAATCGCCGCATCATAGCGCCGGCAACTACGGACTGCTCGACCAGATTGCCGCCCTGCGCTGGGTGCGGCGCAACATTGCCGCCTTCGGCGGCGATCCCCATCGGGTCACCATCTTCGGCCAGTCCGCCGGCGCCTCCAGCGTTTGGCTGCTGATGCAGTCGCCGCTGGCGCGCGGCCTGTTCCAGCGCGCCATCATCATGAGCGGACCCGGCGCTCTGCCGGTGCCCAACATGATGACCGCGCATCTCCGCCTCGCCGCCGCCGAAGCCGCCGGCCGGAGCTATGCCAAATCCCTCGGCGCCTTCTCGCTGGCCGGCTTGCGCCAGCTCGCTCCCGCCCGCCTGCTGCGCGGCCATTCGCCGCTCGGCTTTGCTCCCATTGCCGACGGCTGGGTGCTGCGCTCCGGACTGCCGCGCGGGCGCGAAGTCCCGGTCGTCAACGGCATGGTCGCCGACGATATTGGCATCGGCTGGTACGGCACCCGCCCGCCGCCCCCGCCCACGCGGGCGCATTACCAGGCGATGCTGCACCGCCTCTGCGGCCCGCGTTACGCAACCTGTCTCGCGCTTTATCCCGCCGCGAACGATCGCCAGGCCGGCGCCGCTCTGCGCCGCGCGCTTCGCGATCGCGCCCGCGCCTCCCTCGCCCTCTGGGCCCGCCACCAGCGGCGCTTCAGCCCGCGCGTATATACCTACTACTTCGATCACCGCTTGCCCTGGCCGCAGCATCCCGAGTACGGCATCTTCCATTCTTCCGAGCTGCCTTACGTCTTCGACAATTTGCAACTGATGCCCCGCCCCTGGCAGCCGGTGGATCGCCGCATCGCGCGAATCCTGGCCGATTACTGGACCAACTTCGCCAAAACCGGCAGCCCCAACCGCCGCGGCCTGCCCCGCTGGCCGCCATTCCATTCGCGCCCGCTCGTCACCATGGAATTGGGCCGCCGCATAGGCCCCATGCCGGTCGCGCCGCCGCCGCGCTTGCGGTTCTGGCTCCGCCGGCTCCGCCGGCCGCTTGGCTTTTAGCGCGGTTGGCTGCCCGCCGAAGTACTTGATTCTCATCAACTTTCCCGGTATTTCCCCGCCGCGCACGGGGCGCCGGCCAAATAATATACCGTGATTGTCCTCTCGCTGCGCAGCCTTCCGCCTCCCCGCTTTCGCCCCCCTGAAATGAGCGGCATTTGCCGCATCCCTGCGCCTTTTCACCCGGCGCTGTCTTCCTGCCCGCTGCAATTGCCGGGCGTTAACTGGCCGAATCGCCGGCGCTTGGCTTTGGCCCCCGAAATGCCCTCTGGAGCTTGAATATGAAGACCCTGGACGCCAATGAAGCCGTCGCCGCTGTCTCTTATATGCTCAGCGACGTCATCGCTCTATATCCGATCACCCCGGCGTCGCCCATGGGCGAATGGGCTGACGCCTGGGCGGCGGCCGGCCGCAAGAACCTGTTTGGCCTGACCCCGCGCCTGGTGGAAATGCAGAGCGAGGCCGGCGCCGCCGGCGCGCTGCACGGCGCTTCGCAGGCCGGCGCCCTGGCCACCTCCTACACCGCCTCCCAGGGTCTGCTGCTGATGATTCCCGAGCTTTTCAAGCTCGCCGGCGAGCTATCCCCCGTCGTTCTGCATGTCGCCGCCCGCGCGCTGGCCACCCATGGGCTTTCCATCTTCGGCGACCACAGCGATGTCATGGCGGTTCGCCAGACCGGCGTGGCCTTGCTCGCTTCCGCCAGCGTGCAGGAAGCCTCCGACCTGGCCCTCATCGCGCATCTGTCGGCGCTCCAGTCGCGCCTCCCCTTCATACATTTCTTCGACGGCTTCCGCACCTCGCATCAAATCGAAAAAATCGCTCCCGTCACCGTCGAACAAGCCGCGGCGCTGCTGCGCCCGGAATGGGTCGAGGCGCACCGCTCCCGCGCCCTCTCGCCCGACCACCCCTTTATCCGCGGCACCGCCCACAACCCCGATACCTACTTCCAGGCGCGCGAAGCCGCCAATCCTTTTTATCAAGCCTGCCCCGGGATCGTGCAGCGCACGATGGATGAGTTCGCCCGCATCACCGGCCGCGCCTATCGCCTCTTCGACTATGCCGGCGCCGCCGATGCCGAAACTGTGCTGCTGCTGATGGGCTCCGGCGCCGGCCCCGCCCTCGAAGTCGTCGAGGCGCTCAATGCCGCCGGGCGCAAGCTTGGCTTGCTGCAGGTCCGCCTCTATCGCCCCTTCAGTGCCGCTGCCCTGCGCCTCGCCCTGCCGCCCTCCGTCCGCACCTTGATCGTGCTCGACCGCACCAAGGAGCCCGGCGCCGAAGACCCGCTCGCCCTCGACGTCCGCGCCGCCCTCGCCGAGGCCCCGGCCATCCCCCGCCTGCTCTGCGGTCGCTATGGCCTGGGCTCGAAAGAATTCAATCCCGGCATGGTCAAGGCCATCTTCGAGGAAGCCGATCGCCCCGGCCCCCGCCGCCATTTCACCATCGGCATTGACGACGACGTCAGCCATCAAAGCCTGAGCTGGGATCCGGACTATTCGCTTGAATCCGACGACACCTTCCGCGCCGTTTTCTTCGGGCTCGGCTCCGACGGCACCGTCGGCGCCAATAAAAACACCATCAAAATCATCGGCGAAGGCACGGAAAATTACGCCCAGGGCTACTTCATCTACGACTCGCGCAAGGCCGGCTCGCTCACCGTCTCGCACCTCCGCTTCGGCCCGCGCCCCATCCGCTCCAGCTATCTCATCCGCCAGGCTCATTTCGTCGCCTGCCACCTGTTTTCCCTGGTCGAGCACGTGGACGTGCTCGCGCTGGCGCGCCCCCAGGGCGTCTTCCTGCTCAACGCTCCCTACCCGGCCGATGCCGTCTGGGACCGCCTGCCGCTCACCCTCCAGCGCCGCATCCTCGAACTGCGCCTGCGCTTCTTCGTGATTGACGCCAACGCCCTGGCGCTCGAGCTCGGCCTCGGCTCGCGCATCAACACCATCCTGCAAAGCTGCTTCTTCGCCATCAGCGGCGTGCTGCCGCGCGAGCGCGCGCTCGACGCCATGCGCGCCGCCATCCGCCAAACCTATAGCAAGCGCGGCCCGGCCGTGGTCGAAAAAAATCTCGCCGCCATCGAGGCCGCGCTCTCGCGCCTGCACCAGGTCCAGCCCGGCAAGCTCACCGCCGCCGCCGATCTGCAGCCTTCCCCCGCCGCCGCCGTGCCCGGCTTTGTCGGCGAGGTCACCGCCCGCCTGCTCGCCGGTGATGGCGATCTCGTGCCCGTCAGTGCCTTCCCCCCCGACGGCACCTGGCCCTCCGCCACCACCCGCTGGGAAAAACGCAACCTCGCCGCCCGCATCCCCGTCTGGGAAACCGAGCTCTGCATTCAATGCGGCAAGTGCGTCCTGGTCTGCCCCCATTCCGCCATCCGCGCCCAGGTGTACAACGCCGACAAACTTGAAGCTGCGCCTGAAGGTTTCCTCTCCATGCCGGCGCGCTGGCGCGAGTTCTCCAGCTATCGTTATACCCTCCAGGTCGCCCCCGAGGATTGCACCGGCTGCACCCTTTGCGTCGCCGTCTGTCCCGCCCATTCCAAGCAGGATCCGGAATTCCGCGCCCTCAACATGCAGCCCCAGGCGTCGCGCCGCGATGCCGAACGCCGTCACTGGGAGTTCTTCCTCACCCTCCCGCCCGCACCCAAGCCCGAGCTGCACCTCACACAGATCAAAGACCTGCAGCTTGTCCCGCCGCTCTTTGAGTTTTCCGGCGCCTGTTCCGGCTGCGGCGAGACGCCGTATCTGAAAATGCTCACCCAGCTCTATGGCGACCGCCTGGTCGTCGCCAACGCCACCGGCTGCTCTTCCATCTACGGCGGCAACCTGCCCACCACCCCCTGGGCGGTGAACGAGGCCGGGCGCGGCCCCGCCTGGTCGAACTCGCTGTTTGAAGACAATGCCGAATTCGGCCTCGGCCTGCGCCTCGGGCTCGATCATCAGGCGGCGCTGGCCCGCGAGCTGCTCGCCCGGCTCGCTCCGCGCCTGCCCGAGGCGCTTGTGGCCGAGTTGCAGCTCGCCCTCTCCCCGCTCGACGAAGCCGCCCTCGCCCGCCGCCGCGACGCCATTGCCGGGCTGCGCCGCCGGCTGGCGCAGTTGACCGATGCGCCCGAGGCCGCCCGCCTCCTGCCGCTCGCCGATGCCCTCGCTCCCAAAATCGTATGGCTGGTCGGCGGCGATGGCTGGGCCTACGACATCGGCTACGGCGGCCTGGATCACGTTCTCGCCAACTCCGCCAACCACGTCAAAATCCTGGTGCTCGATACCGAGGTCTATTCCAATACCGGCGGACAGATGTCGAAGGCCACCCCCCGCGGCGCCGTTGCCCGCTTCGCCGAAGCCGGCAAGGACGAAGCCAAAAAAGACCTCGCCCTGCTCGCGCTCAGCTACGGACACGTCTATGTCGCCCGCGTCGCCTTTGGCGGCAACGATCTGCAGACCCTGCGCGCCCTGCGCGAGGCCGGCGAATACGACGGCCCTGCGCTGGTCGTCGCCTATGCCCATTGCATCGCCCACGGCTACGAGCTCGAGCATGGGCTGGAACAGCAGAAATCGGCCGTGCTCAGCGGCTATTGGCCGCTCTTCCGCTACCATCCCGATCGCCGCGGCCAGGCCAGCGCCTTCGAACTCGATTCCCGCCCGCCCAGCCTGCCGCTGGGCGAGTATTTGAAGCACGAAAACCGATTTGCCCGCATTGCCGGCGGCGGCGCTTCGCCGCATGGCGCCGAGTTGCTGCGCCAGGCGCAGGAAGACGTGAACCGCCGCTGGGAAATTTACGCCCGTCTTGCCGCCGAGAGCAAGGCTGCCGCCGCGCCCGCCGGCGAAAATAAAGCTGCCGCAGTACCCGGCGGCGCCCCTCTCGCCTCCGCTGCCGCCGCCGTCACCGCCAAAACCGCGCCCGCTCCCACGCCCGCCGCGCCGCCGGCTTCCGCCCCGGCGAAAGCCAGCCCCGGCGCCAACGGCGCCTCCGCCGTTCCGCCCGGCCTCGCAAAAAAACCCGGCGTCAATTAGCGGCGGCCCACGAGTCCACCGATGGGAGTTAGATATGCCGAGGTCGAGTGGGAAGGTAGGGGTTTCCTGTCAGGTCCCGACCCTCCGCGATTCAGTAACGCCAAGGCGAAGCCAAGCAAAACCGAAGGTTTTGCGAAAGGAGAAGCCGCGAGCAGAGCGAGGCGCAATAGCAATTTCGTAGAAATTGCTTTTAGCAATGCCGCGAGGCGACCTGGTGTACATGGACGTACATGAGGATTGCCGAGCTAATAGCAAAACCGCAGGTTTTGCTTAAAGCTAGCAAAACCGCAGGTTTTGCTTAAAGCATGACAAAACAACGAAGCCCAGCGACGCTTATCGCTTCGCCCAGCATCTAATCATCGTCCAGCGTTCTATTCCACTTCCGCCGCTTCGCCGTTCTTCAGCGCCAGAAAGCCCCGCGGCGCCAGCGCCTCGAGCTGCTTTCGCGGCGTGTCCAGCCCTTCGTCGGTGAGCTTGAACGTGCCATGGTGGATGGCGATGCTGGTCCGCGCTGCCAAAATCCGATGTGCCTGCACCGCCTCTTCCGGGGAAACATGCACCGGCGCCATCATCCAGCGCGGCGCGTACGCCCCGATCGGCAGCAGCGCCAGCCGCGGCGCGCCAAACCGCTGCCGGATCCATTCAAATTGCGGCCCGAAGCCGGTGTCGCCGGCGAAATACAGATTCCCGCCCCGCCACTCGATCAGGTAGCCGCACCACAGCGTGCGGTTGCGGTCGAACGGCCCGCGGGCGGCAAAATGCCGCGCCGGCACGGCGTAGATCCGGCAGCCCGCGCATTCGACCGCCTCGCCCCAATCCAACTCGTGCGCCGGGCCGAGGTTTTCCCCGCGCAGCAGCCGGCCCACCCCGCGCGGCACGAGGAAGCGGCCGGCCCGCCGCGCCGCCAGTTGCCGTAGCGTCGGCAGGTCGAGGTGGTCGTAGTGGTTATGGCTGATCAACACCGCGTCCAGCGGCGGTAGATCGTACAGCTTCACCCCCGGCGCCCGCCGCCGCCGCGCTCCCAGCCATCCCCGGATTCCGGCGAAATCCGACCAGATCGGGTCGGTCAGCAGATTGATCCCGCCGAATTGCAGCAGCACCGAGGAGTGGTTGACCAGCGTCGCCCGCAGCGCTTCCCCTTCTACCCGCCGCGGCGGCACGCTGGGCTCGACGTCGGCGATAAATTTGGGCGACGGCTCCGGCCGGCTGGTCAGCTTCCAGCGCAGCACGCCGCCCAGCCCCCGGAGTCGCGTGGCCTCGGGATTGTAGAACCGCCGCCCGTCAAAGTGCGCCGGAATGCCGTCCTGCCATGCCTGCATATTTCAATTTTGACAAAATGCGCCTGGGGCTGGGTTGTCGCCGCAATTTCCTATTCTGCGCGCCTAGACCAGGCTCGCCAGCATCGCGGCCGCCACCGCGCCGCTCAGCCCCACCGCGGTCCACAGCCAAAAGCGCTGGGCGCGGCTGAGGCGCACTCGCCGGTCGCCGCGCCGGCGCTCCAGAAACAGCATCAGCCCCAGCAGCACCGGCGCCAGCAGGCCCCAGAAAATCTGCGACCACACCGTCAGGCGAATCGTGTGCAATGGCAGGTAGGCGCAGATCCCGGTCAGCAGCAGGATGCCGGAGAGCATGGTATAAAACTTGCCCGCCTGCCAGGGACGCTGCTCCAGCCCCTTCCGCCAGGCAAAGGTTTCGGCGGCGACATAGCTGGAGGTGGCCGCCAGCACCGGCACCGCGATCAGGCCCGCGCCGACGATGCCGATGGCAAACAGCAGATAGGCCGCGCCGCCGGCCACCGGCCGCAGCAGTTCCGCCGCCTGCCGCACGCTGGCGATCTGCCCGCCATGCGAGTACCGCCCCAGCGCGCCGGCCAGCATAATAAAGCCGCCGATCACGTTCGAGGCCACCATGCCGGTCGAGATGTCCGACACCGTGTACGCCCGCAGCCGCACATCGGCGTAAGCTTCGGTTTCCGCGCTGGCCTGCCAGTAAAACATGTAGGGCGAAAACCGGCTGCCGAGCAGCGCCGCGGCGGTGGTCAGCGACGCCGTCAGCCCCGCCTGGCGCAGGCTCCAGGGCGGCCAAAACAGCCCTTTCAAAATTTCCAGCATGCGCGGATGGAGCAGCAGCGCCGCCGGAATGTAGAAGAGCAGCATCAAATTCAAAATCGCCAGCACGCCCATCAGCCGGCGGAAATTGTGAAACACCAGCAGGTGCCAGCAGAGAAAGATGATCAGCGCGGGAAAATAATATTGCGCCAGCCCGGTGACCAGCGACAGCGCCTGGCTGAGGATGCGCGTGTCGGCGACCAGCGCGGCAAGATTGCCGGCGAGAAATGCCAGGCTGAGCAGGCCGCTGGTCCAAACCCCGAAGCGGGCGCGGATGAGCGCCGCCAGCCCCCGCCCGGTCTCCGCTCCCAGGATGCCGCAGATGGATTGCACCGCGACCAGCATCGGGGTGGTGAGCAGCAGAATCCACAACTGCCCCGCGCCGGCGCGCGATCCTGCCCAGGCGAAGGTCGCGATTCCGGCGGGATCGTTGTCGGCCCCGCCGGCGATCAACCCCGGCGTGCGCAAACGCGCCGCCCACGACCGTTGGGTGTTGGCGGGCTGCGCCTGGGGCAGACGATTCATGGACGCCGCGGCGGCGCGGCCGGCGGCATGCGGAGCAGGCTGTCTTCAAATCGAAGCCGGTGCGGGCGGTAATAGGTGAGATATAAAAACAGCGCCAGCGAGCCCAGCAAAAATGCGCATCCCAGCGCAAACAACGCCAGCCGCGCCCGCGGAGTCATCAACCAGGCCAGCACCGGGCGCATCGCCGATGCCCCCAGCATGGACATCAGAATCGCCGCCAGCCCGAACGCCGCTACCAGGTAAGCCGGATTCCGCGACCGCCGCCCCTTGAGGTAATGCATGGCGAATTCGTAAATCGAGCCCGCCAGCACCGCCAGCGCCACCAGCACTGCCGCCAATTGCTGCACTACAGGCTCCACAATTGCGCCTCGGCTCCGTCCTGAACTGCTGTCAGATGCCGCCCGCCCGGCTCAGGGCGGCTTGGCTGGTTTCCACCCTAGCGGCGGCCCACGAGTCCACCGATGGGAGTTAGATATGCCGAGGTCGAGTGGGAAGGTCGGGGTTTCCTGTCAGGTCCCGACCCTCCGCGATTCAGTAACGC
>JAJYIU010000074.1 GCA_021789895.1 Acidobacteriota bacterium
CGCATTCTGGAACGGCTGCCAAACCATCCCATCAATCGCATTGCCGAACTCCTGCCCTGGAATCTGGCAACGGCAGAATCCAGCAATCCGCTAGCCTAAACTCGAACGGCCTTCAGCGGTCGCTTACCGGGAAGGTCCATTCGCCGGCGTTGAAGACGAATCCCCAATCAATGAAATACGCCCGCATCCGTGCGCGCGGTTTCGGCCGGCACAATACGTCAAAATCGCTATCAAGACCACTGGAATGATCGGGAATTTGCTGATCAACGCCAAGATGATCGAAGACTACATCCACACTGGCGAGATGACGCCCATTGTCCGAGTCGATCAGACGGGCAGGCGTGTCGGGGCGACTGCTGGCGGTTCGACCACAGAATAGCCGTCGTTGCAAGGCCAGTGGCCCCAAGCCAAAATATCGGCCAGCTTATCCTTGCGCCGCTCCTCGTCTGGCTCGGTGTGGAACGCTACATGAGTGGCATGATATTTGGCAAAGCACGCTTGGCGCGGGTGTGATTTGAACACGACGCTTAAGCCGGTAGTTTGACCAATGTAGATAAAACGATAGCCGTCAAAATCTGCCTGGACGACGACGTATACTCCGGCTGCAAGACTGAATCGAGTGCCGAGCGGGAAGACAATGAACTCATAGCTCGTACCACGCCGACCACAAATTTCGATGACCGGAATATCCAGCCGTCACGATTATACGCTTCATAACGCATTACATTATTCATCGTCTTCCTTATAGTCATAATCATCTTCGTCGTCTCCCTGGCTGAATAAGGCGATTCCTGCCAGTACTGCCATCGCGACGCCACCAAGAATTTTCTTCTTGGCGAGATTGTTAGCGTTGGAGCGAACGAAATTCGTTAGCCATTTGAATGAGCCATCCCAATCTTTGTGTGCGGGAAGGTATTTTAGATCGCTGATGAATCCAGGAACTTTAACCCCAGCTTCCATCACCACCGGCAGAATGATCTTATTGCATCCCTTGGCGATTCCGATTTCCTGCGGTACATAGTCCGATGCGCGGGCATCATGGCTCCAAAGGAGGATAAACAGATCACAGCTCCGGATGGCTCGCTCAATCGTCGCATTCAAGACTTGTCTCGGTTGGACGGAGTATTCCGCCGCAAAAACAGCGATATGGTTTGGCTGCGTTAACGTATTTCGCGCCCATTGGACGATGGGTAAGTTCTTCGTTGAATAGCTGATGAAGACGTTGTAGGCCATGTGATTCAACTCCTTATGCACGAACTAAAGTTGCAACAAGTCGCGTTCTACTCGCGCGTCGATTACCAGAGTACCCAAGTTCCGATCTATTGAGCATTGCATAATATAGTTACACTGACAACAGCTCCGCTTTATTGTGCAAAGCCTGGCGGCAATTTCAAATTTGCCGCCATATTGCCTCCATAGAGCGGCATAGCGACATGGAGTCGGGGCGGTGGGCGGTATGGCGCGAATGCCGATTTAAGCTGAACGCGGGGCGGCTTCAGCGCTTGGGCGTCAGCAGGTGGCCGAGTTTGTTCCGCTTGGTTTGCAAATAGCGGTCGGCGTGGGTGGAAAGCGCCGGCGGCTGGCAGGCGACGCGCTCGACGACTTCGATGCCGGCGGCGGCCAGCGCCTCGATCTTCGCCGGATTGTTCGTCATCAGCTTTACCCGCCGCACTCCAAACCAGCGCAGCATCTCCACCGGCAGGCGATAGTCGCGCGCGTCGGCGGGCAGCCCCAGCCGCTGGTTGGCTTCCACCGTGTCGTCGCCGCGGTCCTGCAGTTGATAGGCGCGAATCTTGTTGATCAGGCCGATGCCGCGGCCTTCTTTATCTTCATAGATCAGCAGCCCGTTGCCCGAGGCGGCAATGGCTGCCAGCGACAGCTCCAGTTGGGCGCGGCAGTCGCAGCGCTGGGAGCCGAAAACGTCGCCGGTGAGGCATTGGGAATGGATGCGCAGCAGCGGCGTCTCGAGCTCGCCCAGGCGCAGCGCCAGGGCGGATTCCAGCCCCGCTCCCAAATCGGCTTCGAAGGCGTAAATGCGGAAGTGTCCCCAGCGGGTGGGAAAATCGGCCTCGGCGACCGGTTGGACGCCGGCCCGTACGGTTTCGGTAGCGGCCATCTCTCCTTATTATACCGGCCGCCCGGCCCCGCCCGGCGCTCCGCCTTGACCCCAGCGCGGGAGTGTCCGTCCAGCCGGGCGGTATCATGAGTGGGGGCCCGGGAGAGGGCCGGAGTGCATAGCCGATGCGGCTGTTACTGGTAGCGCTGCTGCTGAAACTGGCCCTGATCGCGGCCATTGCCAGCGTGCTGGTGCGCTCGGTGCTGTTCAAGCGCTACCTCTATAAAGAAGAACGCACGCTGCGGGAAAAGCTGATCTTTGTGCTCTACCTGACCATTCCGCTGGCCGGCGGCGTGGGCATACGGCTGCTGGTCAAGAGCTTCTACATGGCCGACCTGACCGTGCCGGGGGCGATGCTGATCGGGTTGCTGGCGGGTCAGATCGCCGGGCTGGCCGGCGGCGCCGTGATTGCGCTGCCGGCGCTCTGGGCGCATGAATGGCTGAGCCTGCCGATGTCGCTGCTGGCGGGCTTGAGCGGCGGGCTGTGCCGCCGCCTGGCGCCCGATTACGATGAGATCTGGGCCTTTTCCCCCTTCATAGACCTGCAGCTCTGGCGCTGGTTGCGCAACCGCCTCGATCGTCCCTTCCGCGACTGGCAGGCGTTGATGTTCATGGTGCTGATCCTGCTGACCCTCTCCGAACTGGAGCTGGGCCATGCCTTTCCCCGCCTGCTGTTTGCCGTCAACCCGGTGAACGGCTGGGGCGTGGCCGCAACCATCTTCACCACCGTGCTGACGGTGGCCATCCCGATCAAGATCTGGAATAACACCCGCATCGAAGGCCAGTTGCAGGAGCAGAAGCGGCTGCTGGTGCAGGCGCGGCTCGATGCGCTGACCAGCCAGATCAACCCGCATTTTTTGTTCAATACCCTGAATTCGATCGGCTCGCTCATACGGCTGAATCCGGCCCGGGCGCGGCGGCTGATCGTGCAGCTCTCCAACATCCTCCGCCGGCTGCTGGAAACGCACGACAATCACGTGCCGCTGCGGCAGGAAGTCGCCTTCATACAGGATTACCTGGCGATCGAGCTCGAGCGTTTCGGCCCGGATAAGCTGCGGGTGGAATACGCGGTCGAGCCGGAAGCGCTCGACTGCCTGGTGCCCAACATGCTGCTGCAGCCGATTGTCGAAAACTCGGTGCGCCACGGCTTGACGCCCAAGCTGCAGGGCGGGGCGATTCAATTGCGCGCCCGCCAGGCGGAGGGGCAGGTGGAAATCGAGATTTGCGACGACGGGGTGGGCTACGCGCCGGGGCCGGGCGCGCCGCTGCGCGGCATCGGGCTGGCCAACGTGCGCGAGCGGCTGCGGGTGCTCTACGGCGCGGCGGCGGAGCTGAAGATCGAAACCCGGCTGGGCGAAGGCACGCGAGTCCTGATCCGGCTGCCCAAGGTGGCGGCGGCGGAGCCGGCGCCGCGCGCGGAAACGGCGGAAGCGCCGCGCTAGGCCGGGCCGGCGCCGCGCCGGCGCGGTTTCGCAGGCCGGCTCGGCTGCGCCGGGGCGAGATCG
>JAJYIU010000018.1 GCA_021789895.1 Acidobacteriota bacterium
CGCATTCTGGAACGGCTGCCAAACCATCCCATCAATCGCATTGCCGAACTCCTGCCCTGGAATCTGGCAACGGCAGAATCCAGCAATCCGCTAGCCTAAACTCGAACGGCCTTCAGCGGTCGCTTACACACTACCTGGGAATCGGAGCAGAGGTTTTAGAGCACCCCTTCGCTTTTTGCAAGCAAAATCGATGAATAATGCGGGCTAGCTCTTGCTATTTCAGAGGAATGTTATATCTTTATTGCTTGGCTGAAAAGGCGACTTGATCGCCCATTACAAATCATGCTTATTATCCTCATTTCGCCAGACAATTTGTCCATCGATAATGGTCATTACCACGCTATAGGTTTCGTCAAGCACCGTAAGATCAGCATGCATGCCCACGGCAAGGGAGCCTTTTTGTTGTGCTAAACCAATCACGCGTGCGGGATTAATGGTGGCGCATTGCACAGCTTCGGTAATTGGTAAACCGGCCATTTGCACCATATTCTGAACGAGCACGTTCATCCTAGTGATACAGCCGGCCAGCATGCCGCTTCTAAGGCGGGATACTCCATTTTTGATTACGATATCTTGTCCGCGAATGTTATATGTCCACCCGTCCGGCATGCCACAACCACGAACGTTATCCGTGACCACGACGACGCCCCGGGTGCCCTTACAGCGCAATAGAATCTTGATCAGGGCAGGATGCACATGGATACCGTCTGCGATCACCTCTGTCGTTACCGAATCCTCACTTAAAGCGGCGCCCAGGACTCCCGGCAATTCGTTGATTTCAGTCGTAGGATCGCCGATTTGGCGGGTTGTAATTCCTTTCATGGCGTTATATGTGTGCACCACATGTGATGCACCGGCAAGAAACGCCGCAATCGTCTGCTCATAATTTGCCGCACTGTGCCCAACCGAGACAATGAATTGTCGTTGGCGCAATTCTCGAATAAACTCGCAGGCTTCCGGCAATTCCGGCGCCACCATGACGATTTTAATCAGATCCGAGTACTTATCAAATTCTTTTAAATAGATCGAGCGTTCGCATTCCAAAGCGTTTACAACATACTCAGCCGGTTGCGCCCCCTTTTGGCCGGGTCCCAGAAATGTTCCCTCCAAATTAACACCCAATATTCGCGCCCCCTCCCGCTTTGTTTTTCGCCACTGGGCAAGACTGGACAGGGTTCGGAAGGTATCCTCCGGAGCAGCCGCCCGTGTGGAGGCAAGAAATGCGGTGGTGCCCGATTTCAGGCGATCTTGCGCCAACATATCGAAAGCCTCATCCGTCGCGTCCATAACATCATATCCAACTGCGCCATGCACCAATAAGTCTATGAATCCCGGCGTGATCCAGCGATGGTCCATATTTAGCAATACATCGTTTTGATGGCGATTATATTCACTGGCTAATCCTATCTCACTGATTACTCCCCGCGCTAGGCAGATATAGCCGCCTCGAATAATTTTCCAGGGTGTGATCAAATTGCCGTTCATCAACACTAAGCGCGATACATCATAGTGGAATTCCGTCATCTTGTGGTTTCGCATAATGTCGCCTTGTTTGCCGGCTTGCGGTAGCTGCTGCCCACGCCTGGGCCGGGTAATGCAATTACTTGCTGCATAGATTGCAGGCTTGCGCTACAATAAGCCAGTGTTGAGTGATAATCCAGCCTTGGCTAAGAATTACATGATATGTCCTGAATAACATCCGAACGGCCAAATATCCCATCAGAATAGAAGCTAACAGCTTGATCCAACGGCTACGGCAACGGTTCATGAGACCGGCGCCGATGAGGGTGCCTATGCCGGTTCCAACCACTACTGGCCATAATAGATTGGACACCCGCAGCACCCTGCTCATATACGGGAAGAATGCGATAATCGAAGTAACCCCGATAATCAACCGGCTTGTTGCTACCGCCGGCTTTACCGGCACATTCATAAATTGATTCATAACTGCGATCATTAATATGCCGCTGCCGGCGCCGAGCACGGCGGCTATGGCGCCTCCCAACACCGCTATCGCCGCTCCAAATACCGGCCGACGCACCGCATATTCAACTTGGCTAGACGCAGCCTTATCCAAATAGCTCCCGTTAAATACGCGCATCAGATTGGCCTGGGGATAGAATGAGAATTTGCCGGCATGAATCCGTTGATCGTCCATTTTTTGCGTAAGAAACCCTGCAATTGACAAATAACCTAAGACTACGGCAAACAGCGCCGTTATCATCCACCCTTGCAGATATGGGATTAAAAAGCCGCCCAAAAGCGCGCCAACGCCCATAAATAATTGCAGGTATGTACCCAAGCGATAGTTGATCATGCCCTGCCTATGGTAAACCACCGTCCCCACAATGGATACCATAAGTGTGCAGACCAGACTTATACCCACAGCAATCTTGACCGGCAGTAGCAGCAATAATACGAGCATAGGAACGATAAAGACTCCACTACCGGCCCCCATACCACCCAGCACTCCCGACAATATACCTACTACTATCAGAATACTATTGGAATAAGCAGGTAGCATGAACATGAATTCCTTACTTTAATAACGGAAATATGGATTGCAAATTTGCATCAGAACTGCATGCGAGGTGCCATCCTCGGCGACTGAGAGCAAGTCGAGGATGCGGCCTGCCGGTTGCATCGATATCGGTTTCTGATCAGCCTATATTGCGCAATCAGATCGGCATGTTGGAACCCATTGCGATGTACACTGGAAACATCAGCTGTCAAAGTCCGCTCCTTCCCGCGTTTCCCGGTGCGGCGGAAACGGTTTTGTTTCTGCCCCATTGCGGGGTGACCAGGGCATTACCCAGAAATACCAGCCCGCCACCGCAAACCATTGGCCAGGTCAACGACTCATGTCCCAACAAGACCGCCATCAAAACGCCAAATAAAGGAGATAAATATAAGGACAATGCCGCCTGCCCCAATTCAACCTGGGACAGTGCGAAGAGAAAGAACGCCATGGCCAGCCCTTTGGAAAATACTCCTACTGTTATCAGACCCAGCCAAGTATTCAACTGATAACCAGGGATGGTCGCCCATAATCCGGGACGCATCAGCGTGATGCCGAGAGCAAGCATCCCGGCCGATCCGATCCAGGTGGGAAGCAGCACTTCCGGAGTGGTAAAACTATGTAGCAAGCGTTTGCTGATTGCGCTATACGCGGCCGAGGAGACGCAACTGACTAAAATCACAAAATCACCAGCGGCATGTTCTAGCCGCAGGCCCCGGAAGCCCATTAAACGGGGTTCTGAAATGATTGCCGCTCCAGTGATTGCAACGGCGTAACTCGTCCAACGCGCGACCGTCATTTTCTCCTGTAATGCGATCCATCCCAGCACGGATGCAAAAATAGGGATGCTCAAACCAAGGATCGCGGCGTCAGCCGCCCCTGCATGGGCAATCCCCCACGCCAGCGTGGGGCCGGTCGCCATGGCACAGAGCATCGCGCCTAAAAACGGCAGCCGATGCTTGCGCTCGCAGATCACTTTTCCCAACCGCCAAAGCGAGTGAGAGCGTCCTGGCTGGCGGTAAAACAAAGGGAGAATGACGATGCCTGCCAACAAGTGCTCCCAGAACGGCAGCAACAGTGAGCCCACGGCGTCCACCGTCCACTTCATAGCTAAAAATTCTGAAGCGAAAAGAATATTCGCAATGATCAACAGCGCTGGGGCTGTAAATTGAGATCGCCTCATGCGTTCCTTACAGTCGTTATCTCCTGCGGCAGAATCATAATTCCAGGGGGAAACGGCTCAAGCATTCACACCCTTGCTCCGTCACCTGATACAGATTTTCCAGCCGAATACCGCCTTGCAGCGCGTCGTCATAAAGTCCCGGCTCTATGGCCAGTACTTCACCGGCTTCTAGGATTTGATTACTGCCGGGAATCAGCCACGGCTGCTCTTGCTCTTCCAAGCCGATTCCGTGTCCGGCATGGTGATCAAACGAGCCTCGCGCCGGCTCGAAGTCGTCCAACCGAGCTAGACACTTGCGCCATATCGTGGCCGCTGGCGTCCCGGGACGAATCGAAGATTCCGCTTCGGCCAGCGCCTCGTTGACCACAGACCAAGCCTTCAGTTGCAGTCTAGTTGGTTGCGATGCCGCAAAAGTGCGACAAAGATCAGCGTAGTAACCGTTGTATTTAGGAAAAATGTCCAAGATGAATAAATCCCCAGGCGCAATCTGGCAGGAAGATGGTTTCCCACCTTGCCGGGCGCGCCTTCCCACCGCAAAATCGCCCTGTAACGGCACTGCCGTACCGGCAGTCTGCACCACCGCTGCCTGAAAAGTGTTAAACACTTCCCACTCTGCTAATCCCGGCACGAATTGCGCACGCACTGCCTGATATCCGGCTTCAACCAATGCAATCGTGGCTTGAATGCAGGCAATCTCATCAGGATCCTTACGACGCCGCATTTCCAGTAGTTGCGGCGTTATCTCAACCAAAGTAGCATTCGGCCATGTCCGTACAACGGCTTCCCAGACCGGCCTATCCGCCCCATGGTCGAGGCCGATGCGCTCGACCTTAGCCATGGCATTCAGTTCCTGCGCCAGCATGGCAGCAGCTTCTGTCTGCACCGTTTGAATCGAAATCACGCGCTGAATCGAATAGGATTCATACACCCTGCAGATCTGCGCCGCAGTCCTTGCTGGCGTCTGGCTGGCGATTAAGACCGATTCGCGGTCCCGCCCAAGGATAAGGATCGAAGGATGTTGTTTCTCCAGCAATGATCCCGAAAAGTAATACACCAGAAAGGGTGAACGGATAATCGCAATATCTAATTCTTCCTTTTCCATCAGCGTCCGCAACCGGGCTTGTCTGGTCCTACAGCCTTCAATCGATAGCATGCGCCGCATTCCTTCAATAGGTGGCCCGGCCGCCACTGATGTCATAGCATTGCCCGGTTACAAACGAACAGTCTTCGGTGCAGAGAAAATGCACGACGGCGGCCACTTCCTCCGGTGTGCCCAGCCGCTGCATGGGAATACGCGCGGTCATATAGGCTACCTGCTCCGGGGTTAACTGTTCCAGAATCGCCGTGCGCACCACGGCGGGGCTAACCGCATTGATGCAGATGCGGTGTGTGGCCACCTCTTTCGCCAAAGACTTCGTCAATCCGATGAGCGCGGCTTTCGAAGCCGAATAGGCCGCCATGTTGGGATTCCCCTCCTTGCCGGCGATTGAGGCCACATTGACAATCCGTCCCCAGCCCCGACGCAACATCATCCGGATGGCTGCCCGGCTGCAATAGAATGGGCCGTCCAGATTGATGGATAAAACGCGGTGCCACTCCGCATCGCTCACTTCCGTGATCGGCGTCGCACGGCCCGCAATGCCGGCGTTGTTAACCATAATGTCAATCCCGCCGCACTGCGCCTCCAGGGTGTGCATCATGGTTTCGACGCTGGCGGCCTGGCTTACGTCCACTTCGATGCCGATTGCCTGTAATCCCTCTCGCGATAGTGCCGACGCGCTGGTTTGGGCGGCGCTGGCGTCGATATCCGCCAAATAAACCCTGGCGTGATATTCCCCCAAACGCCGGGCGATCGCGTGGCCAATCCCGTGCGCGGCACCCGTCACGACCGCAATTTTCCCGTTCAGGTCCAGCCCCATATTCCTCCCCAACAGCCCGCTTGAGATTCAGCAAACCTTGCCGCGCGCAGCGACTCGAAATTGATCGCACACGCTGTCGTCCTCTATGCCGTACACGACTTCATGCATATTGATCGTTGCGCATACGTGATTTGGAATTATCGTTAGCGACTCTCCGATACGAAAATGACGCTTACACTGCCGGACATCGATTAATCCATGCTCCTCGTTCATGTGCAGAAATCGAGCTTCCGGAGCCTCCCGGATAAATCCGAAACCGTGCCCATCGCCGCTGAGCAGCCGGTCGCTGGAAAAAGTTTTGGAGCCGCCATCAATGACGATCTGGCCGTCTACGGCAGTACTGATCACGCTAACGCGGACGCTGGCGGCACATTCTTCGATCCGTGCGGCGCCCAGGGAACAGGTGTTCATATCGTTAAAGATGTATGTCCCTGGCCGAATTTCGGTCACTTCGGGCATCAAATGAGAGAAATAAGCGGACGGGGTGGAGCCACCGCTGATTTGATAATTCTCAAATCCATTCTGTTTGAGCATAGCTGCGATGGTGGCGACTCTTTCCCCAACTTCTAGGCTGCGGGATCGTCTATTTTCGGCGTCGCCCCAAATATGACCGGGATAAATCATCACTCCTTTGAACGTCAAGCCGGGGAGGGACGCAACGCGTTGGCATAGTTCGATCAAGTCCTTCCCGCTCGCGATACCGCATCGGTGATAGCCCACGTCGGCTTCCACCATGGCGCCGATTTCACATCTCCCCGTCCGGGCAGCCGAAGACAGGCCCTGGGCTACTTCCAGGGAATCGAATGCCACCGTTATCCCGGCGGTTTGCGCCAGTTGCGCTAATCTTTTCAGCTTGATTGCCCCGCAAATTGGATACGCGATTAAAATATCGTCGATTCCTGCCGCATGCATGATTTCGGCCTCGCCCAGCTTGGCCACAGTAATTCCGTGGGCCCCCAGCGACAGCTGCATCCGCGCCAACTCGGGGATTTTGTGCGTCTTCGTATGCGGTCGTAGTGATAAACCGTATTGGCGGCAGTATTGGGCCATTCTTTTAAGGTTGGCTTGCATAATTTTCAGGTCGACGATGACCGCCGGCGTATCCAAATCGGTTATGTTTCGCGTTGCCATTTTTGCCGGCATCAGCCTTGCGCCCTCTCCTGCATCACGCCTCCACCGCGGCTCAGGCCAATTGGCCTCCGTCCACGACCAGTGCATGCCCTGAAATATATTGCGCTTCCTTGGATAGAAGAAACAACGCAGGTCCCACCACGTCGGCCGGGCGCCCCAGCCGTCGTAAAGGCACTTGCCGTTCATATGCTCGTCGTCGGCGTGGATTGCTCCATACCTCGCGATTTAAGCCAGTGCAGATAAACCCCGGCGCCAATACATTCACACATATCCCATAGGAGCCCAACTCACGCGCCATTGTGCGGGCCAGCAGCACGACACCGGCTTTTGAGGCGTTGTAGGCTGCCAATTCCGGCTCGCCAACGAACGCATTCGTGGACGCTAATAACAAGATGCGTCCGGATCTTTGATGAATCATCTCCTGTGCCACACGTTTTGAAACCAGATAAGAGCCATGCAAGTTGACACGCAGTGTTTCTTCCCACACTTCATGCGTCGTTTTCAGTAGCGATGCAAACTTCGCCACTCCCGCGGCATGTACTAAGGCATCAATTCTATGCGCAAACCGCCGGGCTGTAGTCACCAGTCGCTCCACATCCTTGTCATTGGTGATATCGCCCATCACCGCAATAGCTCGCTTTGGATGTGCTAAGGTCCGATGCGTACGGCGCAGGGGCTCGCTTCCCAGATCGGCAAGAACTAAACTGGCGCCTTCGCGTGATAAGCCACCGGCAATTGCTCGACCGATACTGCCTCCCGCCCCCGTAACTAAAATGCATTGCCCGTCATATTTCATCTGAGTCATATTTAATTGCGCATCGCGACCCGGATGAGATCAGCATCGTATCCTGCAATTCTTTCCGGAATCCCCTTCGCAAGCTGCTTTGCCGTATAGAGCGTGGTCGTTTTACCCGGAAATGGACTTACATGATATCGCCCCGCCGGCAATCGGAGCTTGAGCCGCCCCTCGACCGGATAGCCGAAATAGTTCATCAGCGCGACGATTTCGCTGGACCTGCCTACCAAATATTGAACTTGCAGTGTGGGGGAAGCAAACTGATTTGCGCCTTCAGTCTGTTCACTGTTTACGATCAGTCCTTCCACCGGCGTGTCAGGAACGAACTGCACCATGGGAACGATCCCATCCGCTTGCAGAAATTTCCTGATTAAGAAACGCAATTTCTTCAAGCTCGAGGACAGTACGGGTGCAGCCGAAGAGGTATAGGAATCGAGGCTGAAAGACAAGCGAAGAATCTTGCTCTGATCCGAAACCCAAATATGCTTATGCTTCTTGCGTCCAGCCACGGTGCGCGGGCGCGCGCCCAGAAGCCTTTGGATCGCTTGCCGGCGAGCTCCCTGCAAGCGGCGATTTTCGCCATCCCGCAGTGCCGGACGGCCATTGACCAGCAGACGTCCCCCTTGGGACAGATACGCTCGAATCACGGCACTCAATCCTGTTGGCCATACTCGCGCCTCATCGCCGACCACGAGCATGCGACATTGAGCCAATTCCGGCAGATTTCTTTCGGAGATGAAGCGGACGGGAATCTGTAGATCACGAAATAAAGCCGTTACTCCTGCCATCGGGGCGAGATTGACCCCATAAAGCGATGAGAGATCGGTGATCAAAATACCCACCGGAGCGGGAGGCATCCGAAGATGCTGCAGGGATGGCGCCAGCTGGGTCAGCAAGCGGTCGGTTTGCGCAACGTAGCGATACCAGGGCTGATTGGGCTGCATCGTCTGTCGATCAAACAGGGACTGGTTCAGGGCAACATGTCTGCCACCAAAAGCCCAATAAGAGATGCCGGCGAAGGAACCGTGAAACACCTGCGCCACGGTCGAGGGCAGGGTTTGATCTTTGGTGTAATTCGATCCCCAGACGTGCATCGTTTGCACGACGGCCTTTCCATCATCCATGGCGATCTGGTCTAACAATGCCCCGCGGCTATCGTTGCTATCGCTGCCGATTCCCCGCGTCACCACATCCACCTCGGGCACCAGATCCCACCAGGAGGATAAAGAGCGCCAGTTGACCCCCCAATTATTGTGGGAACTGAGGTAGGTGTAGAGAGTCGGCCACACTGGATGATCAGGATCAACTTGATGAATCGAAACGTAAAGTTTATGGAAATAGTCTCGCAGCACGGACCGGCGAAAATGCTGCCAATCCGCAAAGCGCAGATCGAAGGCCTTACTTTTGGGCGACTTCACCGCCAACCAGGATGTATAACTTCGTTGCCATGCCTGATTCAGGGATGGCAACGATCCATATTTATGTTTTAGCCAACTCACAAAGCTGCGCTGGCAGGAGGAATCATAGCTGTACAGTTGGTAGTTTCCCGATGGCCAAGCGTACTCGTCGCCGGTATACCAGCCGAGCGTGGCGGGATTGGCTTTGAATGCCTGTACCACCTGAGATAAATACGCAGTCTGAGCTGATAACACCGCCGGGGCGCAAAATGAATCGGCCCAAGGGTGCTGCCGCCCATCCGCTCCTACCATGCGGTGCAAGGCCGGATTGAATGAAGCGTTCGCCGGAATCATTTGCAAATCCGGCATGGCAAAAAGCCCTCGGCTATAGGCCAGTTGTAATTGACGCCTCGATCCGTCGAAATCGTAGGCGTGGCGCCGTGGATTCCAATTTGCCTGCCAGGGGATGTCCACGGTATTGGCCGCCAGATCATCCCGCATATGATCGTAGAGTGAAACCAGTTTCGCCTCGCGCCCGGTATCCAGCCGAATGGAATGTTCGTAAAAAAAACGGATGACGAATATCGGAGCGCCATTCACATAAAGCCGATGATTTCGCAGCCTGACGACATTGCCCTGTTCCCGCCCATAATGCAACCATTTGAGAGCCGCCGCCCCCCTGGGGGTAGCTTGCAGACGGGTGGAAACAATGACCTGCGGCCGGAAGGGCGTCTCGCGAAAGGCGCGCCAAATGTTGGCGGAGATCACCTCGGGCGCGGTCATGCGCACCGGCACGAACCATTGTCGTACGCCATCGGAAATGGGGGTGGTGCCAAAATGCGAGGTTCGGCCGATATACCACTGATAGACGATGGTTCTTCCGTCAGCGTCTCGAAGTCGCGTCGTCAGAAGCGCATGTCCATCCTGGGGGAGCCGGGTTAGATCGATGAGCGCGCTTTGAAAGGTCTGGTGTGTGAGCGCGCGTAACGAAGCCCCGGCCGCGCTTCTTTGTCCTGCTGGCACCGCGGGCGTTGCGGTCCCGGCTCGTCGAGCGTGGCTGACTGCGGCTGCGGCACCTGGCGGAGGGAGGGGCGGAACGGTTCTGGCGCCTTTCGCCTGCAGCCCCCCGAGCAGCCCGGCCAACAGGATTATGATTGTCCGCATTCGTATTTCAGCCCATCAAGTCCGGAGCATGCGTTTTTACTTGACCACAAGCGTCAGTGATTGCGTGTGGCTCAGTTTGGTGCCTTGGGCCGTGCCGACAATTTGCAGATGATAGATCCCGGCCGGAGTTCCCGGCGGCAACTTCACCGAGCATCCGGTCGCGCTAACCAGCAACAAGAGCCATGGGACAAGCCATACGATCCTTGCGGCGAGACGAGGAACACGGCGCCTACGGGCTGGACAAAATACAAATCTGATTTCTATACCGAGCGCAACCAACAACGATGCAATCCAAAGCCATCGCGAGCGCGGGCTGGATGGCCACGTCGGCGGTGGCGGAACCACACTGTGCCGATACATCGTCGTAACCGTAATGTCGGCATCGGCATTAGCGTTGCCGCTCAGCGAGAATTGAGCGGGCAATGCCGAGCAGGTCCCGGCCTGGGGAGCTCCGCTACAACTCAAAGCGATCGTCCCGTTGAATGCAGACATCGGTTGGAATACCAAACCGAAATCAGCAGAGCTTCCAGCGTTGATGGTAACGGTGGGAGTACTCCCTGCACTCAGATTCATGTTGAAATCGGACCCCGTTCCCATAAGCGCGATCGTTTGCGGGCTGCCCGCGGCATTGTCGCTGAGGCTAAGCGTTCCGCTACGCGCGCCCACCGTTGTGGGGGTGAAGGAGACGTTAATTGTGCAGCTAGCCTGTGCGGTCAGACTGGCGCCGCAATTATTCGTTTCCGAGAAGTCGCCTGATGTGCTAATAGCGGTAATCGTCAATGCAGCGCTTTGCGCGTTGGTCAAAGTTACCGTTTTCGCCGAACTGGTGCTGGTCACTACCTGCGCACCAAACGACAGGGTAGTCGGCGAGATTTCAACCGAGCTTCCCGATCCGGAGAGGGGCACAGTTTGCGGACTGCCCAGTGCATTGTCGCTAATGGTCAGGGTGCCAGACTTTGTGCCTACACTTGTGGGAGTAAAGGTTACATTGATGGTGCAACTGGCGCCAGGGGCCACAACATTACCCGAGCAGTTGTCCGTTTCCGCGTAATCTCCGGAAACGCTGACACCGGTAATGCCCAAACCTGCACTTCCGCTGTCGGTCACCGTCACGGTTTGAGCATTGCTGGTTGTTCCGATAATTTGTGGCCCGAAACTCAAACTGCTGGGCGATATCGCGACAGCCGGCAGACTGGGAGGGACTTTCACGACAAAGGCATCCGGAGTCCCTGGAGAACTTGGCTCGTAAACGCCCGTAGTGGTCGGAAAATCAGATGCCGAAGTCGTGCCGGTCAAATAGGCGGCACCGCTGCTGTCGACGGCAAGGCTATTGCCGGAGGTCGTTCCCTTCGTGCCGCCAAGATAGCTGGAAAGATTCAGGACGTCGCCGGTGGAATCAAGTTCTGAAACGAAGCTATCCGCATTGCCCGTATAGCTGGCTTGAAAGGCGTTGGACGTCACCGGAAAATCGCTAGATTGGGTTTGCCCGGTTACGTACATATTTCCACCGCTGTCAACCGCGATGGCGTTGCAGATATCTCCGCCGCTACCGCCCAAATAGGTGGAATAGGTCATGCTGGCCGCACCTGGAGGAAATTTAGTAATGAAGCAAGTACCGTTTCCTCCCGAGGCATTTTTCGCCTGCAGCGCGTTCGTCGTGATGGGAAAATCAGATGAGACAGTCAAGCCGGCCAGATATGCGTTTCCATTATCATCGACAGCCACGCCCTCGCCAATTTCACCCCCGCTGCCGCCTAAGTAAGTGGAATCAACCAGGCCGCTGCCACTCGCGTTTAGTTCGGTTAAAAAGGTGCTGAAGCCACTTGCCGGCAAGGTGGTATCGAATGCGCCGGCGGTGACGGGGAAATTCGATGAGGTAGTCCAACCGGTGACGTAGGCGTTCCCGGCATTATCGACGGCAACACTGTCGATTTTCTCATTACCGCTACCACCCAGATAGGTAGAATACACATACGCCGTCGCCGTCGGATTCAGCTTGGTGATGAAGCCATCCCAGGTTGCGCCACCAAAGCCAGCTTGAAAGGCACCAGTAGTAACAGGATATCCGCCGGAGGTTCGGCCGGCAATAAAAGCGTCGCCTTGACTATCCAAGGCGAGACCTTCGCCAATATCGGTGCCGCCGCCGCCCAGATAAGTACTATAAATCAACGAAGACCCGTCAGAGCTGATTTTAGACACATAACGATCGGTGCCGCCGGAATATGAGCCATCCACCACGCCGCTGGTTACGGGAAAATCAATCGAGCCGGTTTGCCCGCTGATATAAGCGTTGCCCGAACTATCGATCGCGATATTGCTGCCGGTGTTCGCGCCGGCAAAGCCCTGTGCGGTGCTGCCCCCCAAATAGGTGGAGTAAAGCAGGGTCGAGCCATCGGCGCTTAGTTTTGTGACAAAGGCATCGCTGCCTCCGCCCGGATATGTAGTTTTGTAGGCGCCGGAGGTAACGGGGAAATCTGTCGAGGTGGTCGTTCCCACTATGTAAACGTTGCCGTTCGTATCCACAGTGATTCCGTTTCCATTGTCACTCCCGCTACCGCCCAGATAAGTCGCATACACCAGGGTTGGATCAATTACCAACATTTGCCGGTGATTGTAAGCAGCGACCTGCAAGCCGACATTGCCATCTCTCGCCAGGTAGTAGGCGGCGGGAATCCACTGCTTGCGTCCGTGGCTTATCTGATAAGCGCGCGGGCGCATCAGCCAAAATTCACCCGTGCGCTGCGAGAGGACCAGATCGCCATGCTGATCGAGCCGCGGACGACCGCCCAATCGCAGGCGAATCCGGTTTATCTGCGAGCCCGGATGCAAGAGGAAGTCGGCCTCCAGGCGGCCGGTATGCCCATAATATTTAAGATCAATACCGGGATAGATATTTCTGCACAGCACCGTGCTGTACATAGGAATTCGGGTGTGCCATAGATGGGGATTATTTCCGATAAAATAATTTGCCCACCCCGGCAACCGATTCCTTGACGTCAAGCGGGCATTGGGATTGGCCCGCTCAAGCTGCGCCTGGAGAATATGATCAGAGGACATGACTGCATTTGGACCGGCGCTTTGCGCTAAGATCGCCAGTTTGCTTTCTGCAAGGAAGACGGTATAGCCCTGACCGCGGGCTAGAAAACGGATATTCGGACGCGCTTGGCCCACATTTTTTTCAAACGCCAGGGGCAGTGCGCTTAAATACGGCTGTCGCCGCGTAGGGGCACGCAACCGCCGCGCGCGGGGGGAAAGGAAAGCTCGGATCGCGACGCCATGCTTGGCGAGACGATTCCTTCCGGGCATGCCCAGAACTGTAGAGCAACCTAGTCCGATGATCAGCAGATATCGCCTGCGTGTGCGCATAATGCCCTCCGCAACTGGAGCACTCTATCCAGGCCGCTTGGCCGGCCTGCTTCCACCCTAAAAGTTCAGCCTCATGCCTATTTGAAGATCGCGTCCATCCCTGGCTCCCATCACGGAACCATAGGAGCCGGTTCCGATACTGGCGTTGACGCCGATGAAATTTGGATGGTTCAAGGCATTGAACACATCCACTCGGAATAGACCATCAATGCGTTCCGTGAAATGGATATCACGGATGAGCGAAAAATCTAAACCATAAAGACCCGGACCAAGAATAAAATCACGTGGGATGTCATCCAGTTGGCCCGGTGCCGGAGTGATAATACAGTTAGTATTGAAGAAGTGAGTTGGCGTGCGCTGGCTTGCCGGTAATGTGCATTTCTGCCCGGTTACACTCACGCCCTGAGCCCCAGGATATTGCGGGCTGCCACCCTGCAGCGTCAGAATTCCTGCTAAATCCCAATTCGAAATAACGTGTTTGACCGCAGATGGCGCGTTGGGGAAAACTGTCTTCCCGAATGGCAGGTTATAGTCGCCACTGGCGTGGAATGCTTGCTCCAGATCCATGGCGCATCGCGCCCGAGTTACTCCGGGATACAATTGTTGTAGAGCCAGAGTATTATCTTCGACATCGCTGGTTGCTGAAGCGGTATCAATACATTTGGACCAGGTATAGGTTCCCTCAAAATATAGACCATGTCGCGTGCGTTGCTCTACCCGCGCCTGAAGAGCGTTATAATTGGCAAAACCGTTGCCCAGATATTCCCAGAAGGCGCCATAGTTAGGTATGGGTGGGGCAAAATTCTTGGCCCCCATGTTCATGACAAACTGACGCGATAGCTTTTGCGACTGCGAGCCCACGAAGGCCAACTGCGCCACCAATCCCGGCCCCATTTGACGCTCGATGTTGAGGTTGTATTGCATCGTATATCCATTCCGGATGCGTGGGTCGATGCCGAACATGGCAGTATGTGGGTTGATCAGGCTTACCCCCGGAGCAAATCCAAACCCATTGGCGAAGGGGTGATTGGGCAGGCTGCTCTGGTAGCCAAAACCGGGGATCGCCGTAGCGGTCGGCGAATCCCAATAGGCGGTAACCACGTCCTCCGCGATTGAAAACGGCGCATTGGCGCCGAGCAGGGCAATGCTCCTCTCCGGCGCCTCATTCCGAAAAACGCCGAAAGCCGAACGGATCACCGTCTTGGAATTGAGCGACCAGGCCAAGCCTAGGCGCGGCGCAAATTCATTCCGTTGCGGCACCGTCAACCCGGCGCCCAATTGCTCTCCTTCATAAACCGGACTCCCACCCGCGCCAAAATAGGCGATGCTACCGCCGCTGGGACCAAATAAAGGCCAAGCATTGGCCAAATTCGGCACCACCTCCGGCTTCAATTGGCCTGCTGCATTGCTGGCGAAATTGTAAAACGTATCCACCGGCAAGATTTGGATGGGTTGGTTGTACTCCCAACGCAAGCCAAGATTCAAGGTCAGCTTGTGGCTCACTTGCCAACTGTCATCACCATAGAGCGCGAACGCATTATAGCGGCTGTAAAGCGGGGCATCGGTAAATTTGCGGGTAGTAAAGGTGGGGAAACCCAACAGAAAATCAGCCCATGAATTTCCCCCCGGCTGACTATATTCAATGCCGTTGGCATTGGCCGGGGCTGTTCCCAGCCCCTGAAAGCCGAACGAGCCACGCGAAGCCTGGTTATTGATGGTACGAAATCGGGTATAGCGAAAGTCAACGCCGAACAGCACCGTATGCGAGCCGGCAATCCAGGTCAGATTATTAATCCCTTGCAGCACATTGTCCTTATAACTGTCGGACCCGGCGCCGTCACCCGGCGCGCCCGCGTTGTACCAGAGCCCACCCTCACCTTCCAGAATGAACTGCGGCAGTCCCGGATCGTTTTGCTGCGCTTGGGGAAGACCAATATCGAGAATATTGGCGGGCCAAAAGGCCTTCGCCGCCGACAGGCCGCTTCCATTGAAGTTTCTAACATTGTCGCGAATGAACCCTAAACGCAAGTTGTCAATCAGATGAGAGTTCAGCGTGTAATCCAGGTTGTAGGCTAAATTTTGCGCCGCATCGTCAGATAAGGCTACTCGGCCGGGAATATATTCCGGAGTGATAGCGGGCATGTCATTGTACATATAGCGTCCAAACATGCTCACCTTGCTGCCGAGAGTTTTATCCACTCGCGCATCGTATTCGTTGGAATTTAGAGTGGCCGCAGCGGTATTGATATAGTTAAGCCCCGTTCCAGGCAAATTGGGATTCGGCATGGTTGCGGCCAAGGCGGCGATCGCGGGAGGAATCATGCTCGAAGGAATTATATTCCCCGGAAAAGGCTGGCGATCGGCAACGGTAATGCCTTGACCATTGGTTCCAGTCTCTGGGTTGTAGATCGTATCAAGTTGGCCCTTAAACTGTCCGCTGGTGTAATACGTTTGCGAAAAATTGCCCATCCGCTCTAAGCTTGTCGGCACGTGGCTGACATTGCTGACCGATTTGGCCTGGCGCACGCCTTCATAACTAAAGTAGAAAAACGCATGATTTTTCCTGCCATCGTAAGCACCTGGAAAGAGAATAGGGCCGCCGAAATCCAACCCGAAATCATTGCGCCGATAGGGAGGGACCGGGCCCGCCGGCGCAAAGAAATTCCGCGCATTGAGTACGTCATTATGCAAGTAATCGAAAACTGAACCATGATAATTGCGCGTGCCCGATTGGGTGATCACGTCAATTTGCCCGCCCGCATAACGCCCGTATTGCGCGCCGTAGCCGTTAGTGATCACATTGAATTGCTTGATGGCATCCAGAGGGGGCGAGAGCGAAACACTGGCAAAATTCGGGTTGACATCGCTGATGCCATCGAGTGTAAAGTTATTGGCTTCCGGGCGGCTGCCGCTTAAAGTTAATCCTGAAATTCCGCCGCGCCCGCTTTCCGTGAATCCTGCCCCGGGGGCCATGATCGCCAACTGCTCGAAATTGCGTAAATACAGCGGCAGCTCCATGATTTGTTTATGCTCGATAACAAATCCCATCGAGGCATTTTGGGTTTCTAAAACAGGCGTGGAAAGCACTCTTACGGTTTGAATCCGAGTGCCCAGCAACAAGCGGACCGATTCCTTCACCACATCCCCGACCCGCAGGTGAATTGGACTGATACTCAGCGTTCGAAAGCCGCGGGCTTGCACCTGGAGGGAATACTGCCCGGGTAGAAGATAGACGAAACTGAATCGGCCCTGGCGATTGGTTGTCGATTGCACACCCACGCCAGTGGCGAGGTTAACCAAGTGCAACTGCGCCAGGGGAACTGCAGCCCCGCTGGGATCGTGAACCGTGCCGACGATGCGCGCGGTCAACCCCTGCGCGATCGCAAGACTCGAGCTGAGCATGAGCCAAGCAGCGGTCTTCAGTATGTTGCGAAACATAAGCGTCTTCTCCTACCGAGCAACTCGTTTCTGACCTGCCCGGCTATGATGCCGGGCTCGCTAGTCCAATTGTTTGAGCACATCCTCGCTGGCCTGCAAAGTCCGATCGATGTCTTCGACGGTATGGCTAAAACTAATCTGGCATCGCTTCAGGTTTAAGGGAATTTTGAAAATGCCGCGTTTCATCAGTTCCCGGCGATAGCGTATAAATCGTTCCGCATCGTTATGGAGCAAGTCGGAATAATCGCGAATGGGTCTCTCCGGCATGAAATAAGTCAGGAAAATCGACCCATATCCCGCCACGATCGCCGGAATCTTCAAGCGTTGTAGAATGCCACGCAAGCCTTGGCGCATGCGTTCGCCCAGGGCAAAAAGATGGCGATGCACCTGGCCATCCTGTAACAGCTCCAGCGTGGCTAGCGCGGCTGCGCAGTTGACGGGATGGCCATTGAACGTACCCGCAAAAAATACATCGCCCCCCTGCCGGGTCGCAAAATGATCCAGAATTTCCGCTCGGCCGCAAACGGCAGCCATCGGAAAGCCGTTGGCGATGGATTTTCCGACCGTGGTCAGATCGGGTAACACGCCGCAGATTTGCTGAAATCCCCCTAACCCGTGCCGGAACCCGGTGATCACCTCGTCGAAAATCAACAGACTCCCGGCCTGGGACGCCATCGAACGTAATCCCTCCAAAAATCCCTGCGCCGGCAGGACGCAACCGATATTGTGCGGGATGGGTTCCAGGATAATCGCCGCCACTTCGCCATGATGGCGCTGGAGGGTTTCGGCAACATCGTTCAGATCATTGAACCGGCAGACCAGGGTAGCGTCTATGGCCGCATCCAGCATGCCGGCAGAAGCGGGATCGCGCTGCCCCACGCGCTCCGGCGCGCTGATGATATTCCGGCAGGCATAATCGTGCCAGCCGTGATAGCAGCCTTGAAATTTAATGAGCTTGGGCCGCCCGGTATACGCGCGTGCCACTCGAATAGCATGATAGGTGGCTTCCGAGCCGCTGTTGCATAACAGCGTTTTTTCCGCCGAGGGAATACATTCCACAATCTTTTGCGCGACGGCCACCTCCAGCGGCGCGACGCCCACCCCGCATAAATCTTCTCGCTGCAGAATCTCGTTCACCCGCCGGACGACGGCCGGGTAGTTATGCCCAAGAATGATCGGGCCAAAGGCGGCGTGGTAATCGATATAGCGTTGCCCTTGAATATCGGTGAAGCTTGCGCCCTGTGCACTCGCGATCACCAGCGGCGGCTGAATCCGGCGTAACGAGGTATTCACCCCTCCGGGCATGTAGCGTTCGGCCTGCTGGAGCAGGGCGAGTTCGGCTTCCGGACCGGTCAACTGACGCTGGACCGCAGTGTCCAATACCATGGACGTCCTTTCTTTCCTGCAGAATTACTGCCCTGTCATTGAAACGGCAGCGGCTGCCGGAGTCAATCGGCAAATGCTCGTAAGAAATAAATTTATCCAGCCCAATGGACGCCGGCGGGACGGGCCCTCCCCCTAGTACGGTTGGGCCGAGCCTTGACAGGCCTTTCGCGGAAACTTACGATGAATCCACCCGGGAGAGATCCTTCTATGCCGTTACTGCAGAAAACTCCTTCTGTGCCCGCGCTGGAGCGGGGCATCAGCGTGCTCGAGCTCATCGCCGATTCCAATCGCGGCCTGACTTCCTCAGAGTTACAGCGGCGGTTGCGAGTGCCGCGCAGCACCTTGCATTGCATCCTGGTTACCTTGCAACGCCGCGGCTATTTGCATCGTTATCCCAACTCCAATCGGTATATGTTTGGCCTCAAGCTCACCTGCATGGGACGCACGGCGATCGAACGGCTGGAATTGCGTGAAGTCGTCCGCCCCTTCCTGCAAGAATTGATGGATAAAATCAATCTGACCTGCCACTTAGGCATCCTCGAACGCAACGAAATTGTGATCGTGGAAAAGATCGAACCGCGCGGGCCGGTCCGTATCGCCACCTGGGTCGGCAAGCGGCTGGATGCCCATTGCTGTGCTCTGGGCAAGGCCATCCTGGCCTATTTGCCCGCGGGCGGCGCAATCGAAATCGCACGGAAATATGGGCTGGCCAAAAATAATGCGAATACCATTCACACCTTACGGCATTTGCAGGATGAACTGACGCGCGTGCAGGATGACGGCTATGCTTTCGAAAATGAAGAAGGCGAACTGGGATTGCGCTGTATTGGCGCGCCCATCTTTAACTATCGCAGCGAGGTGGAAGCTGCGATTAGCGTGAGTGCACCGACTTCCCAACTGCCCACCTCCAAGGTTGTGTCCGTCAGCTTGCTGTTGAAAGATGCCGCGCGCCAGATCTCGCGTCAATTGGGCTATACCGGCCCGAGTTGATTTCCGCGCCGCATCCAAGCCTGATCCGGCAGTCCCCTCCCTGCACCTTCCACGTCCAAGGTATCGGACGTCTTCTGTTGGTGGCGGATATTCCCAATTGACTCCGCGATCGGCGGCTGCTTATCTTAAGTGCTTCACTGCGGCAACTCACGAACGTTTTGAGCGAGAGAGCATTCCATGCGCCGAAAACTCGATCTGTTAGGGCTGGTGCTGGTGAACGGCATGTGGGCGGGACAGTTTGTCGCCGCCACCCTGGCGGAACGCAGCTTGGGCCCCTTGGCAGTGACGGTTTATCCCATGTTGGTTTCGGTGCTGTTGCTCGCCTTTTTTCTGAAAAGGGAACGGGCGGCGGCAGGCCAGCATTTCTTCCGGCCTCAACTGCTTTCGCGAAAAACCCTGGGCCGCTTTCTTTTACTGGCCCTGTTCGGAATGGTGGTGGCTCAACTCGGCGCGACGGCGGGGGTCTACTTTACGCTCGCCTCTACCGCCTCTCTTCTAACTCTGACCATCCCGATCTTTGCCGCTATCCTGGGCGTCGTGATGTTGCGCGAGCGCCTGACCTGGATGCGCGCAGCGAGCTTCGTCCTTGCTTTGACCGGTGCGGCGCTGATCTCCCATCTGGGCACGTCCACGCTGCGCGGCCTTTCCACTCGCTATCTGCTCGGTGATCTGCTAGTTTTGAGCAGTTGTGCCGGCAGTGCCTTCTATAACGCCTATGGCAAGAAACTACTGCAGGATTTTTCCGAATTGGAGCTTCTGTTCTACAGCTCGGTCATCGCCGTGCTGTTCCTGCTGCCCATAACGGTGATTCGGGAAGGCGTTCTGCCCGCCAATTTTCACTTAGGATGGTCTGCCGCCGGAGGGTTGATCTATCTGGCGGTATTCCACTACACCTTAGCCATGGTGATTTTTCTACATATTCTTCGTCGGCTGGAAGTCACCGTCGTTGCAATCTCGTTTTACTTGATCCCGATCTTGGGTACAGTGATTGCCGCTATCGGCCTGGGGCAGCACATCGGCCGACTCGAGCTGGTCGGAGGCTTGTTGGTTTTTGCGGGAACGATACTGGTCACCATCTATGATGCCGGGGCTGCTTCCAAAACGGGAGCTCCCTCTGCGCCGGGGGTGGGGAATGTTCTGGTGCGGTTGCCGGAAGAACGGGTTGAGAGATGAATGCGATTCGTAAGCCTGAACTCGCCCGGACTCTGCTGCTGTGCAGTCTAGCCTTTCCGCTGGCCGCCAGTGTATCCGCCGGCAGCCCGCGGCCTGCCGTGCAGCTGCGCCAGGGGCTTTGGCTGCTGCACAGCCGTCGGCTGCGGATTACTTTTGCCCCACATTCCTTGACCGTGACCGTGCGAGAGCTTCATGGTTGCACCTGGAAAATGCAACCTAACGGCGCACATGATCTTCAGATCCGCCTTCACGGTGCGCTGCGCTGGCTACGCTTGCGCCCGGCCGCTGTGGTCCCGGTTCGGGTGGGCTCCTGGCAAGGAATCGAAGTCCGACCTCTCCACGCCGGCCTGCGCATCCAGCTCTTGCTGTTGCGCGCGAAAGACGAACTCCGCTTTCGCCTAATACCCGCTCCGGGGAATCCCGTCATTGCCCTGCAATACCCGCGCCCCTTCCTGTTGCCCGCCTCCGCTTCGTCCTATTCCGTCGTTCCTATTCAGGAAGGATTTCTGCTTCCCGGCAATTACCCGCAAGCGCTTCGTATTGGCAGCTGGCAGCAGGGAGGAGTGCTGGGGCTGCAAATGGCCTATCAAAAGCTGTCCATGCCCTGGTGGGGACAGGTAAACGGCCACAGTGCCGTGATGGCCTTTATGAATACACCGGACGACGCGACCATCCGGCTGCGGCATGCGCCTGGCGGGCCGTCGCGACTCAGTACGCTTTGGCTCCCCTCCCTAGGCAAGCTGCGTTACCCCCGCGAAGTCACTTATATTTTTCGCCGGCATTGGGGCTATGTCGCGATGGTGCGCTGGTTCCGGCATTGGATGCGCCATCATGTCGCTTGGCGCATTCTGGCGCAGAAAGCGCAGCGCATTCCGGCACTACACCATTTTCCCGGCGCCGTTCACATCAATGCGATGGGGGTAGTGCACCTCTCGACCGCTCATTATGATCACATCAACTCTTTCACTCAGATCGGCGATTGGCTGCAACAGGCCCGGAATAAATATGGGCTGCGCCAGGCGGTGTTTCAACTATATGGTTGGAGCGCGCATGGGGCGGACAACTCCTGGCCAGACAGCTTGCCGCCGAATTCGGCGGCGGGAGGAGTGCACGGCCTACAAGCGCTCGGTCGCCTCACTCACCAACTCGGCTTTCAGTTCTGGCTGCATGTGGATTTTGACGATATTTATGCCAACGGAAAAGATTTTTCTCCGCGCATCCTGATCCGCGACCAGAACGGCCATTGGCCGCGCGTCGCCGCCTGGGCGGGTGGACGCAGCTCCTATATTTCGATCGCACAAGCGATGCCCTTCATAGTTAGAGATATGCAACGGGGATATGACGGTTCACCGGGCATAGTGCACTTGGGCCCCCCGGATGGCGTTTTTCTCGACACCTATCCCACGGATTTCGAAACCTTCGGCCCCCCTTCGATCTCGCGCTCGCAATGGCGCCGGATTCTACTGCACCAACTCCGATATTTTTCCGGATTAGGCCTGGAAATCTCGGTGGAAGGCTCCGAATGGTATGCCATGCCATATGTGGACGACCTGTGGTCCACCCAGTTGGCCGGCTTCCCGGCATACACCCCCAAGCTTCGCTACGGCTTTGGCATTCCGGTGCCGTTATTCAATCTCGCCTTCCACGATATGGTGCTGATCGGTTTTGCCGTCAACCGTAAGCAATATTATCCGCTGGCCAGCCCGCGCACATTGTTTCTTTACGGACTGCTCTGGGGAGATATGTTGAATATTCCCTTGAACCACTCCCGTTACGTGCCGGTCAGTGGAAACTCCGTCTATTTGACCGACACCTCACCGCGCGCTCAGACGATTATTCGGCAGGAGTTGCTGCTGGCTCGACTCGGCCGCTGCCTGGGTTTCAGCCGCATGCTGAACCATCGTTTTTTGGGGCGTAGCTTCGAACTCCAGGAAACCACTTTCAGTTCCGGCGTGAGCGTATGGGCCAATCTGGGGAACGGGCAGTTTCGTATTCGCGGCTGCCCGGCCATTTCCGCGCGCCTGCGCGTCGCCAAGGTGCCCGCGACGTGGGCGGAAGAGCAAGCCCCCAGGCGCGCCCAAACCGGCCCGTACGCGCGCACGCGCCCCTCGCGCCGAAATCCTGCGCCTCCGAGATAACGGACAAACCGAAAACGCGAATGCCTGAAATCATTCTTGAAGGCGGTGAAGTTCTGGATGGCAGCGGCAAACCGCGTTTCCGCGCCGATATCGCCATCGAGCGTGGCCGGATTTTAGCGGTAGGCGACCTGAAAGGGGTCGAGGCCGGGCAACGTTTCCCCGCCCACCACTGCTTTGTCGCGCCCGGCTTTATCGACCTCCACAGCCATGCCGATCTAGCCCTGCTGGCTCGGCCTGGCCATGAAGAAAAACTCTTGCAAGGAGTCACAACCGAAGTCTTCTCCAACTGTGGGTTGGGGTTTGCGCCAGTGAACCCGGCAGCTTTGACCTCGCTGGCGGAATTATCCGGATCTTTATTCGGCAGTGCGCCCCCGGCGGAGAAAAGCTGGACCAGCGTACGCTCTTATCTGGAGCTTCTGCATGGCCGGACCGCGGTGAATGTGGCTTATCTGGTACCGCACGCCGCCTTGCGAATCTCGAGCATGGGCCCTGCGCCTCGGCCGGCAACCCCGAACGAGATCGCACTGATGTGCCAACAGCTCGAGCGCGCCTTCGAGGAAGGCGCCCGGGGTTGGTGCACGGGCCTGCATTATGCACCTTTGAACGCGGCCACCACCGAGGAAATCCAGTCATTATGCCGGGTCGCGGCCGCCCGGCAGGGTTTATTCGCCATTCACTTGAGAGACTATTATTTTCGCCTGTTCGAGAGTATTGAAGAAGCCCTCGATGCCGCCACCGTATCGGGAGTTCGCCTGCAATTATCACACTATCAAGCGCCCGGTAAAAACCATCTGGGAAGGCAGCAGGGCGAGCGCCTGATCGAGAAATTAACGGAGACCCGCAGCGCTGGTATTGATGTTTGTTGTGATGTTTACCCCTATACGGCCGGTTCCACGTTGCTGAGCAGCTTTCTGCCGCCAGCAGCCGCGGCTGCGCCCTTGGCAGCCGCATTGGCAATGCTGCGCGATCCATTTTCGCGCGCAGAGCTAGCGGCTTATCTCGAGCACTGGCCGCACGAGTGGTCACGGGTGATGATTGCCGGCGTCGAGCAGATGACGCCTCAATGGGAAGGCGTTTCGATCTTTGACGCAGCCAACCAGGAGCGTCGCACCATCGGTGATTTCGTATGTGAGCTTCTGCTGCAGACTGAACTACGCGCCCTGGGCATCTTTCATCAGCAAGATGAAGCGGATATGCATGCCATTCTGCAATCCCCCTATTGCCAGATCGGGAGTGATGGTCTGCATATACCGGGCAAACCCCACCCCCGTTTGTATGGCACCTTCCCCAGGGTCTTGGGCCATTTCGTACGGGAAACCGGCCTGCTCGGCTGGGAAGAAGCTGTACGAAAAATGACTGGCGCGAGCGCTGATCGCCTACGGCTACCGGATCGTGGCAGGATCATGCCGGGAATGGCAGCGGATGTGGTGGTGTTTGATCCACAAACCGTGCTTGATCGTGCGACGTATGAGTCACCTCGCCAGTTCCCCCAAGGCATTCGGTGGGTCTTTGTCAATGGCCAGCTTGCTGCTCGGGCAGGTGAACCCACGCGCGTTCTCGCCGGAAGAGTATTGACACAATGAGAAGCCAAGCGGAGATTCGATTATCTTCGGCAACACTGGTTGGGCAACGCGACCACCGCCCCGCAGCACCGCTCGGGGTGCTGGGCTTGGGCCTGATGGGCAAAAGCATCGTGGCTTGTTTACTTGCCAGCGGCGACCGGATCATAGCGTTGGAAACCGATCAGCGGCGGGCGAGAGCCGCGCTTGCAAAAGTACGGAATCTGCTGCGCGATATGAAACGGCGCGGGTTCATGGCTGGCGAGCCCGATGAATTGATCACGCATTTGAGTTTGGCGCGTAATTATGGAGATTTCCGGGGCTGCGCCCTGGTAATCGAATCGATTGTGGAGGACCTGCCAGCCAAGCGCAGCGTGATTCGTGCACTGGAACGGGTGGTTTCGCCTGCAACCCTGATTGCAAGCAATACCTCCGCAATTCCAGTGTCCTCGTTGCAACGCGGCGCCGCCCACCCTGGCCGCATTCTTGGCCTGCACTGGGCCGAGCCGGCGCATATTACACGTTTCATGGAAATTATCTGCGGCCAACAAACCCGGAAACAATACATCCGTCTGGTGGTAGCCCTAGCCCGTAGATGGGGGAAGGAACCTTCGGTGCTCCGGCGCGACTTACCCGGGTTTATCACTAACCGCTGCATGTATGCGCTCATTCGGGAAGCATTCTATCTGGTGGAATCCGGCTATGCCACCGTGACGGACGTGGACCGCTCGTTGCGCAACGATCTGGGGTACTGGATCACCTTGGCCGGTCCATTTCGCTTCATGGATCTCACCGGCATTCCCGCATATGCCAAGGCGATGCAACGGATTCTGCCCACTTTGAGCTGCCAGACCCGAGTCCCTCGCCTGATGCGGCGATTGATCACTGCGGGCGCGGAGGGCGTGGGCAATGCCAGGGGCTTTTATCGTTATACCCCGGCGCAAGCGCGGCGATGGCAGCGCGTGTTTTTGCAATTCAGCTACGATATTCGGGATTTGGCCCAGGCCTATCCGGAAGACATCGGCGATCATAACACCCGGCACGGTCCATCCCGCCGTCGAACCCGGCACGCTAAAGGCTTGAGCGGAACCCAGGCGTTTTGAACGGAACGGTAGAAATATTATGGCGATACGAGTAGTTTTTATCGGCCCACCCGGCAGCGGCAAAGGCACCCAGGCTGTCCGGTTAGTGCAACACGGCTTTGTGCATATCTCAACCGGCGATCTGTTGCGCGCGGAAATTGCCCGCGGCACACCTCAAGGACAAAAATTATTGGCGACGGTGCGCGCCGGCGGGCTGGTGGACGACGAAATTCTATTCCGCCTGATCCATGATGTCATGTTGGCGCAAGCGGACAGCTCGATCGTGTTTGACGGCTACCCTCGCACCCTAGCCCAGGCCCATCACCTGGATCGCATCGGAATCGATGCCGCATTTTTCTTTTTGATTGCCGATGCCGTGCTCTTGCGCCGGCTGCGATCCAGGGTCATCGGCAACGATGGCGTCATTTACGATCTGGAGCAACATCCCCCGCCCGCCGGCGTCACTTATTATCGCCGGGTGGACGATACGGAGGCCGTACATCTACAACGCTTGCGCGAATATCGCTGCCATGAAAATTGGCTTCGGGATTTTTATCGCGAGCGCGGCCTTTTTTATCCGCTTGCCGCCGAAGCCCCGGTTGACAGTGTGGCCTCCAGGATCGCCGATCGCATCCGGGCATTGCGGCTGCCGGCGCTGCGCCCGGAAACCGCGCCCCCGTAATGTCCACGCGCGGGGGTAGCTCAAGCGGGGATGGATTTGTTCGAATCTTTTAGCGAGGCATAGGCATGAAAGCAGGCCGTTATGCGATTGGCTTGGAAGCAGAGCCCTTCATCTTACAAGATTCCAAGATCATTCCCTGGGCGCGGCTCGTCGCGACAGATTTACCGGCGGAATTGCGCCAGCTGTTGTGCGACGCGATCAGAACCAAGGATCATGAGCCTTTCTGCACCGCCTTACCTTTACTGGCCGCTGCCGTACCGGATTTATGCCTGCCAGCAGGCATTCCTTTGCCGCGCCGTTTGCCATCTCCGGTCAGCCCTCGAAATTTTCTCTGTGTGGGGCTGAACTATAGCGATCATGCGGCGGAATCCTCGGCTTCTTTGCCCTCTGAACCCTTGCTGTTCGCCAAAACCAGCAATGCTTTAACTGGCCATGGCTGCCCGATTCAACTGCCGCCGGGCAGTTCGCAGGTGGACTATGAAGCCGAACTGGCCATTGTGATCGGCCGCCAGTGCCATGCCATTTCGACCGGGCATGCGTTCGAATATATCGCCGGTTATTGCTGCGCAAACGACATCAGCGCGCGAGATTTCCAATTTCGGGATGGGCAATGGTTTAGGGGCAAGAGCGCCGATACGTTTGGACCGCTCGGGCCCTGGATGGTCACTCCAGACGAGGTGGGCGACGCTCAAGCTTTGGAGATTCAACTGCGGTTGAATGGTAATCTCATGCAGCATTCCAATACGCGCCGGATGATCTTCCCGATACCGCGGCTGATCGAACATATTTCACAAATCATCACCCTGCAGCCTGGAGACGTGATACTGACAGGTACCCCCCCCGGCGTGGGGTTTGCGAGAAAGCCGCCGGTTTTTCTGTGTTCGGGCGACCATGTGGAAGTAGAAATCCAGGCGATCGGCATTCTTTCCAATTCGATCGCTTAATGGCGAACAATGACTGAGGAGAGTCAATCATGACCAAGCGGGAAATCCGCCATCCGGATAAGATCGCATCGACCGGCGCGTACTCGGCGGGCGTGGAAGTGGATGGCTGGCTATTTGTCAGCGGGCAGGGGCCGATCGATATGCAAACCGGCAAAGTCGTGCCTGGCACGATCGAGCAAGAGGTGCGGCTGACCCTATCCCATGTGGGGAAAATACTGGCCGCGGCTGGATCTGGCTTTGAAGATGTGGTCAAGTGCACTTGCCACTTGAACGACATTGCCGATTTCGACCGCTTCAATGCGACCTATGCGGAATTTTTCACTGGCGTACGTCCAGCGCGTACCACCGTGCAGTCGAAGCTGGGAGGCGGAATGAAGGTGGAAATTGATGCTATCGCGCGGGTGCCGGAAGGGCGCCGCTAAGCAGCGCCACCGCATTCGACGCAATCAAGCGCAACACCCAAAAGACTCGCACCATCACCCGGTAGCGCCTTCTCTGCCCGTCGTGCAAGCGGTTGAACGCCTATTAGCATGCGGCCAGTTGCTTCCCCACGCGCAGGGAAGCTTGTGCTACATGACGAGCATGCCGCCGTCACATTTCAGCGGGCTGCGCGTACAACTGCCGCCGCGATTCCACCAAGAAAAAGCGATCTCCAAAACCTGCATGAACACTGGATTTTAGACGAATCCGGCGTTCGGTTTTGGAGCACCCCTTCGCTTTTTGCAAGCAAAATCGATGAATAATGCGGGCTAAGCCATTTTTAACAGCCTCACGCCACTAATTGCGCATCAACCGTTCTGTCAAACGCATTATGGTTTCTTTATCTTCCTTGCGCAGCTTTTCGTACCTTTCCAAAAGGCCTAACCCCTCCTGGCTAATGGATTTGGCCTTCGAAACCGACGTTTGTGGGATTTTTCCCCCAAACAGTTCATCGAAATATTCTGGCTCGTGCGTGCGCATTATCACGGCGATCAGTTGGCGCCGGGGACAACCCAGGACATCGGCCAAACGCAATGTCAACATCGGTGAAGGCGTGCGTTTGCCGCCTTCGATCAAACCGATATATCCGGGAGTGCGAATCCCCACCTGTTCTGCGACTTCGGTTTGAGTAAGACCGCGCTGTTCGCGCAGGTGCGCGATCAGCCGGCCAAACGTTAGGCCAGAATTGAAGTTGATCATAAAAGCATCTTCCCCGTTCCAAACAATTAACGACGGTGTAGCCCGTGCAGCGCGATGCGAGCTCAGCCTGCCATCGTCAGGGGCAGCGGACTTGTTCCGCGGATCCAGCGGCGGCTCAATGTCCGGCGGTTACTGGAAGAGACAAAACCGCAGCTCAAGACCGTAGCTCTTTTTCCACACAATTTCCTCACAATTACGTCTTAATTAGGGCCAAAACCGGGTACCAGGAGAACCGTAAGTGCATGATACGCAAGGACCGGCCATGGTTGTACAGGGTTTATGAGACCGTCGCTCTAACCACCTGAGCTACGCCGCCGTGATCTTTTCATTTTAGCCGAAGCCGGCGCCGGCGGTGATCTCCCCCCGTCCGCCGCAACCGCATCCCGAAAGCCCCGGGATGCAGGGTTAAGATGCTGGGCGAAGCGATAAGCGTCGCTGGGCTTCGTTGTTTTGTCATGCTTTAAGCAAAACCTGCGGTTTTGCTATTGGCTCGGCAATCCTCATGTACGTCCATGTACACCAGGTCGCCTCGCGGCATTGCTAAAAGCAATTTCTGCGAAATTGCTATTGCGCCTCGCTCTGCTCGCGACTTCTCCTTTCGCAAAACCTTCGGTTTTGCTTGGCTTCGCCTTGGCGTTACTGAATCGCGGAGGGTCGGGACCTGACAGCAAACCCCGACCTTCCCACTCGACCTCGGCATATCTAACTCCCATCGGTGGACTCGTGGGCCGCCGCTGATGGATTTACGGAAGGCATTCCACCCGCAGGCTAACTATATTTTCGAAATGCCGGCGGGGGTTGGCGAGGCGTGTGAGGCGGGGTTGGAGCGCGGTCGCAGCGATCAATCAATCCAGATCACCAATGGAAGACGCAGCCGTTTCAGATGGCTCGATTGTGCGGCAATAGTTTCAATCCCGGGATATCGCGGAAATCCCTGTGATTGAGCGTCCAGAATCTGGCTTCGTGTGTAATCGCGCAAGCGGCGATGGCGAGATCCATTTCCCGGCCGCGCGCCCGCCGTAAGCCATGATAGAGTTCTGCGCTGAGTTGGGCCTCTTCGATCCCGAAAAGCACCGCCCGGCTGGCGGGTAACAGTTCTTCCTGCAGGGTCAATTCCCGTTCCCGCCGGGGACCGCGCCACCATTCATACAGCACCAGCGACGCGATCGTGAGTGGCTCGCCTCGTGCGATATGCGCGCGCAATTCCGGCAGCCGGCGCAAATCGGCGGTGAAGCAGGCGATCAGCACCGAGGTATCCAACATAATCATGTTTGGGGGTACGTCCGATGCCGGCGGCCACCGGCGCGGCGGGCGCGCTGGATTTCTTTTAATTCCCGCTCCGCTTCCGCCCGGCTGCGGGTGGGGCCGTGGGCCAGATAGCGGTCAATTAGCGCCAACATCCGTTGTTGTTCTCCCGGCTCCAGCTTGTCTGTCCGTATTTCATATTCCCGAATCGCCGCGCGCACAATCTCGCTTTTCGGCTTGGCCAGCCGGCGGGCGGTGCGGTTTAAACGCCTCGCGCTTTCTTCATCCAGGCTGAAGGTCATCTTGATGGCCATATTATGGCCATACTACCAGAGCGAGGAGATGGCGCCAGGGGCGCTGCTCCGCCTCGGCCGGCTTCGAGCGGGACCTTTGCCGGACAGCGGGCCAATCGGCGCCAGCATTCGTTGTTGTTCTTCCGGCTCCAGCTTGGCAACAGCTGCTCGGCTGGAGGTTTTCGTACCCTTGCTGGCGGCTGGGTAAAATAGAGTGGTCCCTTCCTGCTGCCATGATTGCCCCCCAGATCTTCAAAAGCTACGACGTCCGCGGCATCATTCCCACCGAGCTCGACACCGCCGGCGCGGGGCTCATCGCGCGGGCGTTTGCCGACATGGTTTCCGCCCGGCGCCTGGTGCTGGCGCGCGATGTCCGCGCCACCGGCGCGGCGCTCGCCGCCGCCGCCCGCCAGGCCCTGCTCTCGGCCGGCGTGGACGTGCTCGATATCGGCGTGGTCTCCACCGACACCTTCTACTTCGCCGTCTCCCATCTGGACGCCGATGGCGGCTTCACCATCTCCGCCTCGCACAATCCCAAGGAATGGAACGGCTTCAACTTCTGCCGCCGCGGCTCGCAGCCGGTCTCGCTGGCGAGCGGCCTGACCGAGGTGCGCGACCGCGCCCTGGCGCTGGAAAAGCTGCACCCCGCGCCCGCCGCCCGGCCCGGCGAATATTCCCAGCCCGACGTCCGCGCCGCCTACGCCGATTACGTGCTCGGGTTTGTGGATAAATCCAAAATCCCCCCGCTCAAGCTGGTCGCGCATGGCAACTGCGGCATGCAAGTGGAAATGCTGCGTCGCATCCGCGACGCCGGCCGCCTGCCGCTCGCGCTGCACGCCATCTACGACCGCCCCGACGGCAATTTCCCCGTCCCCGGCGGCATCCCCAATCCCCTTCTTCCCGCCAACCGCGGCGAGCTGATCGAAACCGTCCGCCGCGAACACGCCGACCTCGGCGTCGCCTGGGATGCCGACGGCGACCGCTGTTTTTTCGTGGACGAGACCGGCTACTTCGTCTCCGGCTACTTCGCCACCGCCATCCTGGCGCAGTCGGTGCTGCTGCACACCCCCGGCGCCGCCGTCGTCATTGATCCGCGCAGCGTCTGGGCCACCGAGGAAACCATCGCCCGCCTCGGCGGCCGCACCGTCATCAGCCGCGCCGGCATGACCATCATCCCCGACGCCATGCGCTCCAGCGGCGCCGAGTTCGCCGGCGAAATGTCGGCCCACTTTTACTTCCGCCGCAACCACTATCGCGATAACGGCATGATCCCGCTGCTGCTGCTGCTCGAGCTGCTGGGCCTCAAGCAATGCCGCCTCTCCGACCTAGTCCGGCCGCTGCGCGAGCGGTATTTTCCCTCCGGCGAGCGCAACTTCACCCACGCCGATCCGCCCGCCGTGATCCAGGCGGCCGCGGGCCGCTTTGCCGACGGCGCCGCCGACTGGACCGACGGGCTCTCGGTCGCCTATCCCGAATGGCGCTTCAATCTGCGCCCGTCCAATACCGAGCCCCTGCTGCGGCTCAATGTCGAGGCGCGCAGCGCCGCCGCGCTCGCCGCCGGCGAGCACCGCGTCGAAGCCTTCCTGCAGGAAGCCGGCGCCCTGCCCGCCGCCCATTGAGCCGGCCGGCCGCAGCCCGGCTCGCCCGGCCATGCCCGCCTGTCTGCGCTCCGCCGTCCTGCCCGGAGTCTGGCATTGCTTTTGCTAGACTGGTACTCGGGTAGAGGCACGAGTTCGCAATGAAACTATGCATCATCGGAGCCGGCTACGTCGGCTTGACCACCGGCGCTTGCCTGGCCGAAATCGGGCATCCGGTCATCGTCACCGACTGCGATCAGGCGAAAATCGCCGCCCTCCAGCGCGGTGAAATCCCGATTTATGAGGAATTTCTCGACGCCGTCGTGGCCCGCAACCAGTCTGCCGGCCGGCTGCAGTTCACCACCGACGCCCCCGCCGCCATCGAAGCCGCCGACGCCATCTTCGTCTGCGTCGGCACCCCGCCCGATCATGACGGCAAAGCCAACCTCGCCGCGGTCGAGCGCGTTACCCGCCAGATTGCCGAGTGCGCCACCGGCGACAAGCTGATCATCGGCAAAAGCACGGTGCCGGTGCGCACCGCCGATCACATTCGCCGCACCCTCGCCACCTATACCCGTTCCGGCGCCCGTTTTCAGGTCGCCTCCAATCCCGAATTCCTGCGCGAAGGCACCGGCATCTTCGATTTCTTCCATCCCGACCGCATCGTGGTCGGCTGCGATGGCGAGCCCGCCGCCGCCGGTCTGCGCGAAATCTATCGTCCCGTGGTCGAGGGCGCCTTCCACTGCCCTTGCCACGACCGCCCCGCGAATCAATGCGGCTGGCGCCCCCCGGTCTGGCTGGAAACCTCCACCACCAGCGCCGAGCTCATCAAGCACGCCGCCAATTCCTTCCTCTCGCTGAAAATTTCCTACGCCAACGCCATCGCCGATATCTGCGAGCTCGCCGGCGCCGATGCCCTGGCGGTGCTGCGCGGCATCGGCCTCGACCATCGCATCGGCGAAGCCTTCCTCCGCCCCGGCCTCGGCTTTGGCGGCTTCTGCTTCCCCAAAGACCTGAGCGCCTTCCTCGAAATCGCCGCCGAGCTGGGCTATGACTTCCGCCTGCTGCGCGAAGTCCAGGCCATCAATGCCGAGCGCGTCGAAATCTTTCTGCGCAAGCTGCGCGAATCGCTCTGGGTGCTGGAAGACAAAACCCTGGGCGTGCTCGGGCTCGCCTTCAAGCCCGGCACCGACGATATACGGCTCTCGCCGGCAATGGCGGTGGTGCAAGCCCTGCTGGCCCGTAAGATGCGCCTGCGGGTCTTCGATCCGCGCGCCATGGAGCGCGCCCGCCGCGAGTTGCCCGCCGAGGTGATCTTCTGCGATTCCCCCGAAGCCGTAGCCGAGCAGGCCGAAGCGGTGCTGATCCTGACCGAGTGGCCCGAGTTCCGCGCCGCCGTCTGGCCGCGCATGAAGGCGCGCATGCTGCGCCCGCTGGTCCTGGACGGGCGTAACCTGTTTCGCCCCGATGAACTCGCCCGCCTGGGCTTCGAATACGTCGGCCTGGGCGCCGGCGCCGCCGCCCCCGCCCCTCTCCCCGCCGCCGCCGCCCGCTGAACCATCCTCGCTTCCCGGCTCACCATTTCAGTCTTGGATCGAATGGATACGCGATGGCCTGCGTCATTTGCAATTCCTTCGCCTGCGGGTGTAAAGGATTGAGCAGTATATTCACCGTATCCGGAACGATTGCGCTCGGCACTGGAAGCAGCGCGCTCTTGTTTTGCCGCAACCCGTCTGTTCCCAGATCGCGGGTCACTTCGGGATGTATCCGCCAAGCCTCGGGTCATTCCTGGGCCGTGACCATGGGAACGGAGATATCCGGTCCTTCAATTTTTAGTAATGTGAAATCCGGCGGTATATCGTTCGCACTGGTGTGTACGCAAACTTCAAGCAGCGCCGCCGCCGGGGTTTTCGCCAGGTAAAAAAACGCGGGCAATTGTGAATTTTTAGCTTCTTCACCGCAGGCTCGCCGGCGGCGGCTGGAACGCCAGCAGCCGCCGGTAGGCCGCCTCCGGCAGCCGCAGCCCCGCCGCCGCCACGTTTTCTTCCAAATGCTGCACCGAAGCCGTGCCCGGTATCGGCAGCATCCACCGCGACCGCCGCAGCAGCCAGGCCAGCCCCACTTGCATCGGCGTAGCCTCCAGTTCCTGCGCCACCCGTTCCAGTTCGGCCGAGGCCTCGCGCACCTGCCCCAGCGGCGCCCAGGGGATGAATGCGATTTTTTCGCGCTCGCAGTGCGCGGCCAGGTAATCCCATTCGCGGTCGCCAAAACTGTACCGGTTTTGCACCGAAACGATGGGCGCGATCTTGCGCGCCCGCTCCAGGTGCTCGAGCGTGACGTTGGAAAGCGCCAGCTCGCGAATCTTGCCCTGCTCGCGCAGCCGCGCCAGGGTTTCCATCGAAGCTTCGAACGACACCGCCGGATCGGGCACGTGCAGTTGATAGACCTCGATCCGCTCCAGCCGCAACCGCCGCAGGCTGCCCTCGACCGCTTTTTCCAGGTGCCGCGGGCTGGCGTTATGAATCCACTGTCCCGGCCCCACCCGCTCCCAGCCGCCCTTGGTGGCGATCGCCAGTCCCTGCGGATAGGGATACAAAGCTTCCGCGATCAACTCTTCGCTGACGTACGGCCCATAGGAGTCGGCGGTGTCTATGAACTGCACGCCCAGTTCCACCGCGCGCCGCAGCGTCCGCAGGCAGGCGGCGCGGTCCGCCGGCGGACCCCAGATGCCTGCGCCGGTGAGGCGCATGGCGCCATACCCCAGCCGGTTGACTTCCAGCTCGCCCAGCCGTATCTTTCCGGCCGCTCCCGCCGCAGCCGTCAATGTCGTAGTGGACATGCTTCATTTATAGCAATTTTGCCGCCGCCCCGCTCTGTATCGCGCCCGGCGCGCCTCGGCAATAGGCAGCGCGCCGGGCCGAAGTTTAGTTGTTAGAAGGTCAGCCGTGCCGTCAACTGGATCATGCGCGGCGAGGCGTCGCCGCCCAAAAACGAGCCTAGGATGCTGGTCGGCGGATTGACCGGGATGAGGATCTGCCCGAACGAGCTGTTGGCGATGTCCGCGACCGGCAGGTCCATATTGGGATGGTTGAAGAGGTTGAAAGCCGTGACCCCGATGCCGAGCTGGCCCTGTTCCCAGCCGGGTATCTGCGTGTTTTTGATGATGCTGAGATCGGTGTCGAAGAAGTTCGGGCCGCGGAACTGGTTGCGTTGCTGCTGTCCGAAGCCGGCCGCGGCCGCGCTGAAGCCGGAAAGCGGCAGGCAGGGGTTGGACGGAAATTGGGTGTAGTTGTTTTTCACCGTGCAGCGGCTCTGCGGCGCGCCGTTCCAGTTGGCGAAGAGCGTGCCGCCGTAATTGAAGCTGGAAAGCATGCCGGTATCGGCGGTATCAATCACGGTAAACGGCAGCCCGGTGCGCGCGAACACGGTTCCCGCCACCACCCAGCCCTGCCACAACTGGCTGGGCCCCCAATGCACATACGAGTGGAACGGCACCTGCCAGAGATAGCTGAGGTTGCCGGAATGCCGCACGTCGTAGTCGGCGTTGCCGTAGTTATAGCGCTTGACGTTGAACGGATCCTGCGGGCTGAGAATGCTGGCATCGGTGGTGGCGTTGAACGGCAGCAGGCCGCCATTCGAGACGTCGTCGAGCGCATGGCTCCAGGTGTAGTTGGCCTGCAGTTGGAAACCGGCCGAGAAGCGGCGGGTCAAGGAAACCGTCACGCCGTTGTAGTTGGAAACGCCCATGCTCTGCACCTGCGTGACGGTGCCGAAGCGGGCGTCCGGCGGAGCGGCGGGCAGGCCCGCAAAACCCGCCGGGCATCCGGGCATGCCCGCGCCCGCCGGCGGCGGGCAATAGGCGTTCAGCCCGTTGTTGGCGATCGGGATATGGATCCCGTGGTTGCCGACGTAATTGATGCTGATCGCATTGTCGGCGCCGAATCCCTGCTGCAGCTCCAAGTTCCATTCCTGGAACCGCGGCGTGCGCACCACCAGCCCGGGGGTATAGAAATTGGGCGGGGTAAAGGCGGGGTTCGAGGCCATCATCTGCGCCACCGTCTGTCCGCTGGCAAAGCCGCTGAGGAAGGTGCTGTTGGCCGAGGCGGCGGCGCCGAACATGCTGTTCGCGGCCGTGGTCGGCCCCAGCGGCACGCCGGCGACGACGAAGGTGTTATCCAGCGGCGGGTTTTGCGCGATGCTGTCCACGATGAAGCTGGGGAACGTATCGTCGAACAGCCCCACCCCGCCGCGCAGCACGGTCGAGGCTTTCATCCCGAACGGCGTCCAGGCAAAGCCGAAGCGCGGCTGCCAGTTCCAATGGTCGTAGCCCGCGAACGCCTGCGCCAGCCCGGTCTGGATCACGCGGTTATAGGGAACGCTGGCGTCGTGCGCCAGCCGGTTGAACGGCGTTGTCAGCCGCGCAAAGCAGTCGTGCAGGCAGACCGGGTTGGAATTGTGGTCGGTGCGGATGGAAAACGTCATCCGCAGTCCCGGCGTCACCGACCAGCCATCCTGGATGTAGCCGCCGAGCGAGTAGAGCCGCACCGGCTCGTTCAGCGATGATGGGAAGGATTTCACGAACGCGCTGGCATTGCCGCTATAGAAATCGCTGAGGGTTTCGGCGCCGGCGGTCGAGCCGCTGGAAAAGAACCCGAAATCATGATCGCTGACGTCGTCGCGCAGGAAATTGCCGCCGATTTTCAGGCTGTGCGCCCCCATCTGGTGCGCCACGTCGTCCACGATCTGGTATTGAGTCACGTTGCGTCCCTGCGGCCAGACGTCCAGCGCCCCGCCCATGGTTTGAAAAGCCCCGCCGGAGAAGCTGAGCGTGGTGGGGAAGGTGGCCAGCGCCGCCGCCAGGTTCTTCGGCTGGAAGATGGCGCTGTAGTAGGCGAACGAGCCGATGAACTGGTTCACCGTCGCCGGCCCGAACGTGTGGGTCTCGTTGAACTGCCCCTGGTATTCGGGCTGATTGCTGACCGCGTTGAAGGCGGAATTGATCGGATCGGTGTAGGTGGCCTGCAGCCCGCGATCGGTTTGCAGCCGCAGGAAAAAGTGGTCGGAGCTGCCCAGAATCTGGTCGTAGCGCCCCGAGAGATACCACTCGTGCGTGAAGTTGCCGGCGGTCGAGCGGAACTGCAGCGCGCAGGGCGCTCCCCCCAGCGTGGTAAAGCTGCCGCAGCCGGTATCGCCGCCGGGCAGCGGCACGGCTTTGCTCGCTCCCGGCGCGCCATTGTAGAGATTGAAAATCTGGTTGTAGAAGGGCAGTTCCGCCGGGTTCGTGCTGCCAATGTTGCTCAGCGTTGCCGCCTGGAAGGCGGGGCTGGGTATTTTCACCTCCGCCGTCGTCGGCAGCACCACCCGCAGCCCTTCCTGGTCAATGAAGAAAAAGCTGTGGTTTTTGACGATCGGGCCGCCGATGGACCAGGCCCATTGGTTGACGTTGTCGAACGGACGCTTCTGCGCGGTGGCGTTGTTGAAGAAATCGTTGGAGTTCAGCACCCGCCCGTTCCACCAGTACACCGCGTTGCCGTGCCAGGCATTGCTGCCCGATTTGGTGACGTAGTTGACGTTGGAGCCGACCAGATGCCCGTACTGCCCGGAATAGCCGTTGTTCACTACCGTCGCCTCCTGCATGTCGTTCTGGCCGAGCAGCAGGTTGGTGGCGCCGGAATTGTTCAGGTTGAGGAACGGATCGTTGTCGTTCTCGCCGTCCACCGTGAACAGGTTGGAGGTGCCGGGCAAGCCGAAAGTCTCGAAATTGCCGTAGCCCGATTGGGTGTTCATCACCGCCCCGGGCGAGGTTTGGGGTATATAGCTGAGATCGTTGCCGGGATTGGGAACCAGCGCAATCTGCTGCGCCGTATAGTTGGTGGAGATATTCCCGTTCTGCGTCTGCACCACCGGCGCCGCCGAGGTCACGGTAATGGTTTGCGTCGAGGTCGTGACCTGCAGCAGCGCGTTCAGCGAGGTGGATTGCCCCACGCTGATCGGCACCCGCCGCTGGACGGTTTTGAATCCATGCGCCCTGAAGGTCACCAAGTAATTGCCCGGTTGCAGCAGCGCGAACCGGTACTGCCCGGTGGCGCCGCTGGTGGCGGTCTCGGTTTGCCCCGTCGCGGAGTTCCGGACGGTCACCGTCGCGCCCGGCACCGCCGCCCCGCTCGGATCGGTGATCCGGCCGTTGAGACTGCCGGTGATGGTGCTGACTTGCGCCGCGAGCGGCGTCAGCGCCAGCCCGGCGCAGAGCGCGAGCCATGGCAGCCAGCTCCAGCCCCGCCGGCTGAAAATGATGGGTTTGATCGTGGGAACTTGCACGGAAGATACCTCCGCTGCGGCAACTTTGCTCTAACCTCGTGCAGTTTCCTGGCCAGATACCCCCATCCCGGCATAACCCAGCCGCCACCGTGACTTAGCCGTACGGCCCAGCTCGGCATCTTCCTCTCCACTGCGGATATCCGAAGTGGAAGGAAATCCGGCTTATGAATTCCCAAATCGTGATCTGCTGCATGGTGTGTGGAAGCAGCCGCTAGCGGCGGCCCACGAGTCCACCGATGGGAGTTAGATATGCCGAGGTCGAGTGGGAAGGTCGGGGTTTCCTGTCAGGTCCCGACCCTCCGCGATTCAGTAACGCCAAGGCGAAGGGAGAAGCGAGCAGAGCGAGGCGCAATAGCAATTTCGCAGAAATTGCTTTTAGCAATGCCGCGAGGCGACCTGGTGTACATGGACGTACATGAGGATTGCCGAGCGACGAACCAACGAAGCTATGCGACGCTTATCGCTTCGCCTAGCATCCATATTGCACCCCGGACCGGAATAGATAAGCTGAGATGTGCGGTTGAGGCCGGTCAAAGCTAAGCTGTGACTTGCGCCCGCCGGAGCTTATGCCGCGAAAATCCATCCCGCTCAGCCCCGAAGCGCGGCGCGTGGAAGCTTGCTGCCGCCGCTATGGAATGCTGCGCCCGGGTTGGCGCGTCGGCGTGGCGGCCTCCGGCGGCGCCGATTCCACCGCGCTGCTGTGCCTGTTGCTGGAACTGGCCCCCGCCTGGGGGCTGCAGCTCTCGCTGCTGCATGTGCAGCACCACCTGCGCAGCGAGGCCGAAGCCGATGCCGGTTTTACGCGCGCGCTGGCGGATCGCTTCGGACTGGAATGGCGGCGCTTCGATCTCGCGCCGCCGGCCTCGTCCGCCAATCTGGAGCAGTGGGCGCGCCGCGAACGCTATGACTGCTTTCGCCGCTATCTCGCCGAGGGCGGCGCCGAGGTCGTCGCCACCGGTCATCACCGCGACGATCAGGCCGAAACCGTGCTGCTGCGGCTGCTGCGCGGAGCCGGCCCGCGCGGCCTGGCCGGCATCTGGCCGGTCACGCTGCGCCGTCCGCCGGAGCCCGGCGCCGCGCTCCGGCCGGCGATCATTCGTCCCTTGCTGGAGCTTGGCCGCAGCGAGCTGCGCGCCTATCTGCGCGCCCGCGGCCAGGCCTGGCGCGAAGACGGCAGCAACCGCTCGCCGCGCTTTTTGCGCAACCGCATACGGCTCGAGCTGCTGCCCTGGCTCGAGCGCGAGTTCAATCCCGCCATCGCGCTCGCGCTATCCCGGCTGGCGGAACTGGCGCGGGCGGAAGAATTGGATTGGGAAGCGCGGGTGGCTCCGCTCGCGGCCGGGATCTGGCGTCCCGGTCCGGCGGGCGAGTGGCGCGCCGAAACGCCCCGTCTGGCCGCGCTGCCGCTGGCGCTGCGCCGCCGGGTGGTGCGCTCCGGGCTGGAAACCGCCCGCGGCGCCCGCCTGCCGGCCGCCGGCAATGTAGTGGAATCTATTTGCCGCTGGATCGAATCCGCCCCTGCCGCCTCCCGCCCCCGCCGCTGCCATCTGGCCGGCCTCCGCATCATGGTCACTCCCCGCCGCATCGCTCTCCAGAGCCTCTATCCGGCTGAAAAGCCGGCCTTGTAGCCCCTGAACGTGTTTCCAAGGGGGGAATCCGCGCAGGAACCCTCCGGCGCCGCGTTCCCCGATCAGGCTCGGATATAATGGTTTTATCCGCCACAGGTCCGGACGCACGCGGGAAGACTCGGGTTCCGGTGCGGACGCCGCCACGGAGGAAGCCGAGGAAGTCCGTTGAACTCTACCGTTAAAACGATCTTGCTTTGGCTGGTGCTGATTGCCGCCGTCGTTCTGCTTTGGCAGATGTTGAAAGGCACGACGGGCTCGGGCCCGGTCCAGCAGTTGAACTTCACCGATTTCATGAACCAGGCCCAGTCGGGCAATATCAGCGAAGTCACCATCTCCGGCGTGGACGTCACCGGTCAAATGAAAGCCTCGCACGGGCGCTTTCACACCACCATCCCGGCCAACTACCCCGACCTCTATAAAGTGCTGCTGCAGAAGGGCGTCGCGGTCACCAACAAGCCGCCCTCGAACAACTCCTGGTTGAGCATCATGTGGAACATGCTGCCCATCCTGGTGCTGATCGCGCTCTGGATCTTTTTCATGCGCCAGATGCAGACCGGCGGCAGCAAGGCGCTTTCCTTCGGCAAGAGCCGCGCCCGCCTGCTCTCCACCCAGCAGAAAAAAGTGACCTTCAAAGACGTCGCCGGGGTGGATGAAGCCAAGGAGGAGCTGCGCGAAATCATTGATTTTCTGCGCGAGCCGCAGAAGTTCCAGAAGCTCGGCGGCCGCATCCCCAAGGGCGTGCTGCTGATCGGCCCGCCGGGCACGGGCAAAACGCTGCTGGCGCGGGCGATTGCCGGCGAAGCCAATGTGCCCTTCTTCTCCATTTCCGGCTCCGACTTTGTCGAAATGTTCGTCGGCGTCGGCGCCAGCCGCGTGCGCGACCTCTTCGAGCAGGGCAAGAAAAACGCCCCCTGCATCGTCTTCATTGACGAAATTGACGCCGTCGGGCGCCATCGCGGCGCCGGCCTGGGCGGCGGCCACGATGAGCGCGAGCAGACGCTGAACCAGTTGCTGGTGGAAATGGATGGCTTCGAAAGCAACGAGGGCGTCATCCTCATCGCCGCCACCAACCGCCCCGACGTGCTCGACCCCGCCTTGCTGCGCCCCGGCCGCTTCGACCGCCGCGTCGTGGTCCCGCGCCCCGATGTCAAGGGGCGGGAAGAAATCCTCCGCGTGCATGCGCGCAAAATCCCGCTCGCCGACAACGTGGATTTGAGCGTTCTGGCGCGCGGCACCCCCGGCTTTAGCGGCGCCGACCTCGCCAACCTGGTCAACGAAGCGGCGCTCAACGCCGCCCGCCAGAACCGCAAAACCGTGCTGATGGGCGATTTCGAGGGCGCCAAGGATAAAGTGCTGATGGGCGTCGAGCGGCGCTCGCTGATCATCTCCGACGAGGAAAAGCGCGTGACCGCCTATCATGAGGGCGGGCATGCCCTGGTCGCCGCCATGCTGCCCCATGCCGACCCCCTGCACAAGGTCACCATCATCCCGCGCGGCATGGCGCTGGGCGTCACCATGCAGTTGCCGGTGGACGACAAGCATACCTATTCGCGCGACTACCTGGAAACCCGCCTGGCCATCTCCATGGGCGGCCGCGTCGCCGAAGAGCTCTACATGAACCACATGACCACCGGCGCGGGCAACGACATTGAGCAAGCCACCGATTTGGCCCGCAAGATGGTCTGCGAGTGGGGCATGAGCAGCCTCGGCCCCCTGACCTTCGGCAAGAAGGAAGAGCAGATCTTCCTCGGCCGCGAAATTGCCCAGCATCGCGACTTCTCCGAAGACACCGCCATCCGCATTGACCAGGAAGTCCGCCGGCTGGTGATGGAAGGCTACGAGAAGGCCCGCCAGATCCTCACCGACCATGGCGACACCCTGCACCGCCTCGCCGAAGCGCTGCTCGAGCGCGAAGTGCTCGATGCCAGCGAGGTCAAGCTCATCATCGAGGGCAAGCCGCTGCCGGCGCTGGTGCCGCCGCCGCCGCCCAGCGGCGACGCCGGGGCGCAACAGGTGCTGCGCCCCGACCCGGCGCGCCTGCCGGTGCCGGGCACCCAGCCCGGCCCGCAACCGGCCTGAGGCCCGGCCGCGCGGGCCGCGGCAAAGCGACCTGGAAACCCCGACCTTCCCGCTCGATCGTAGCCTGGTTAACTTCCCGCGGTGGACTTGCGGGCCGCCGCTAAACGATAATTTGAATGGGAATTGCCATGAGACAGCGCAAGCGCGGCCGCCGACCGATTGCGGCGATTGAGAAATGCCCGACCGGGATTCAGGGTCTGGACGATATCACCTTGGGCGGCCTACCCAAGGGCCGCTCGACCCTGGTTTGCGGCGGGGCGGGATCAGGCAAGACGATGCTCGCCACGGAGTTTCTGGTGCGCGGCATCATGCAATACCAGGAGCCCGGCGTCTTCATGGGTTTCGAGGAAACCGTGGAAGAATTAGTCGAAAATGTGGCGGCCATCGGGTTTGACCTGCAAAAATTGATCGCAAGAAAAAAACTGGCGATGGATTATGTTTACATCGAGCGCGCGCAAATCGAAGAGACGGGCCAGTACGATCTGGAAGGTCTTTTTGTCCGCTTGAATGAAGCGATTCAAGCGGTGGGCGCCAAGCGCGTGGTGCTGGATACGATCGAAGCATTGTTTGCCGGCTTATCCAATGCGGGCATCCTGCGCGCCGAATTGCGCCGCCTTTTCCGCTGGCTGAAGGATAAAGGCGTTACGGCGGTGATTACAGGCGAGAGCGGCGGCGAATCGCAGCTTACACGCCACGGCCTGGAAGAATACATCTCCGATTGCGTAATCTTTCTCGACCATCGGGTGGAGGAGCAAGTGCCCACGCGGCGTTTGCGGATTATCAAGTATCGCGGTACCTCCCATGGCATGAATGAGTATCCTTTCCTGTTCGACCAGCAGGGCATCACGGTGGTGCCCATTACCTCGATCAAGCTGGACGCGCCGGCGCCGGTGGATCGCATTTCCAGCGGCATCCCACAACTCGACACCATGCTCGGAGGAAAGGGCTACTACCGCGGCAGCACGATATTGGTTACGGGAAGCGCCGGCTCGGGAAAAACCAGCCTCGCCGCGCATTTTGTGGATGCCGCGTGCCGGCGGGGCGAGAAGGCGCTGTATTGCAGCACGGAGGAATCCAGCGCTCAGATCCTGCGCGACATGAACTCGATTGGCATCAACCTAAAACGCTGGCAAAACAAAGGCCTGCTCCATTTCCAATGTATTCGTCCCACAGCCTTGGGCCTGGAAATGTATCTTTCCAAAGTTTATAAAGCCTTGCGGGATTTCCAACCTCAGGTCATGATCATGGATGCGGTGACCTCCTTCCATGGCGCCGGCAGCCTGGCCAATGCGCAGGCGATGCTGATGCGCGTAGTGGATTTTACCAAGATGCAGGGCATTACGGGCTTGTTTATCAGCCTGGCCAATACGGCGGGGGATCTGGAAAACGGAATTGGCATATCTTCGTTTACAGACACCTGGCTGTTGCTGCGCAATCTGGAGTCTTCGGGCGAGCGGAACCGCGGATTGTATATCCTGAAGTCCCGCGGCATGGCGCATTCCAACCAGATCCGGGAATTCCGCTTGACCGCTCGCGGCATTCAACTCGCCAATGTATATCTCGGGCCCAGCGGCGTCTTGACGGGATCGGAGCGCGCCCTGCTGGAAGCCAAGGAAAAGGCTGCCACGCAGGCCCATCACGAGGAAATTAAGCGCCTGCAAAGCAATCTGGAATTCAAACGCCAAGCCATGGAATCCAGAATCGCAGCCCAGCGAGCGGAATTCGCCGCCGATGCGGCGGATTTTCATACCGCGATTTGGCGCGACGAGCAATTGAAAAAGGATGAGAGAACCTTAAAAACTGATCTCGCCAAACTTCGGAGCGGAAATTCAAAATAGGGAGGCAAACGGCGGCAGCCGGGTTAACGGCGCGAATCCGACCGTGGTTTACGGCGAAGAGAACTGGCGGCGTCAAGCAGGAGGGTGGAGGGCGCGCCACCGCGCCCCCAAAGGGCGGAGGAAGCATGAAAACATCCGGACGGGCACCCAAACCGAAGGCGGCAGCGAATAAATTCTACCTGAGGCTCTACGTCGCCGGGCAGACTCCACGATCCTTGGCGGCTTTCGCCAATCTCAAAAAAATATGCGAAGAACATTTACACGGCAAATATAAGATTCAGGTGATCGATTTGCTGCAGAACCCCAAATTGGCGCGCGGCGATCAGATTATCGCCGTTCCCACCCTGGTTCGGCGCCTGCCGCCGCCGGTTAAGAAAATCATTGGCGACCTTTCCAGCACCGAACGCGTCCTAGTAGGGTTACAGCTTCGAGAACACTGATGGGGAGCAGAGTGCATTTGCCGCCAATGCGATAAAGTTCAGAACGCCAACATCGCAGCTTTAGGTTGAAAAGAGAGGAGCAGCCATGGCAAAAGCGCAGAAGAAAAGGGCCATCCCCGAAGACCACGGTGAAAATTCCCGAAGTGGAAAATATGTCCTTCGCCTTTATGTAACTGGGATGACATCGAATTCCACACGGGCCATCCATAATCTCAAAAATTATTGCGAAGAATATCTTCCGAATCATTATGAACTTGAGATTATAGACATCTACCAGCATCCGCATTTGGCGAAGGAGCAGCAGATCATCGCGGCGCCGACGCTGGTCAAAAAACTCCCTTTGCCGCTACGCAAGCTGGTGGGGGATCTATCCACGAAGGAGAAGGTTCTTTTCGGCTTGGATCTTCAGCCAAAACTCTGATCGCTTTGCCTCATACTTAAATTCAGAGGGGACGGAAGGGAATGAAGCCGGTCAAATTAAAAAGCAGGGAGGAACTCAGCCGGGAAATCGAGAATCTTCGACTGAAAATGACCGAGTTCCATGAAGTCTTGCGCGGCATTCAGAACCAGGAAGTCGACGCGCTGATTATCCATGGCGCCGAGGAAGATCAGATCTATACATTAAAAGGCGCTGAAAAGCCCTACCGGGCGATGGTCGAAGCCATGAATGAAGGCGCCATCACGACCAGCCCGGAGGGAACGATTCTTTATTGCAATGAATCTTTTGCGGCGATGGTCAGCAAGCCGGCGCGGCAGGTTGCCGGCGCACTGCTGAAAACGTACGTGGCCGATACCGAACAGCAAAAGATCGCCCAATTCATTGAACAAGGGCGAAGGGTAAAGGCCACGGCAGAAGCGGAGTTGCGCACGGCGGACGGCCGGCACTTTCCCGCGCTCCTTTCCGCAGTGCCATTCGCCACGGATGATTTGCCATTCATCTGCATCATCGTCACGAATCTTAGCGATGTGCTCGCATCACGGGAAAGCCGCCTGCACCTTGCGACGATCATGCATTCATCAAACGACGCCATTTTCAGCGTGGCGGCTGATGGAACGATCCTGAGCTGGAATTCCGGCGCAGAACACCTCTTCAGCGTTTCCGTCAAAGAGGCCATCGGGCATCCGGTTTCCATGGTGGCTACCCTCGATCGTCCCGAGGAGTGGGCGAAGGCGGTAGCGGAAGTGCTGGAGCGAGTCGAGACCCGGCATGTCGAGGTGGCTTGCCGGCTGAGGAATGGAGTAAGCGTGAGCCTCGCTTGCTCGATTTCTCCTTTCCGGGACGCCCGGGGTAATGTCATCGGAACGTGGCGCATTATCCATGACATCACACGGCGCAAGCGCCTGGAAACGGAAATGCAAGCCCTGCCCCACCGCCTGATCAAGGCCCAGGACGAGGAATACGAGCGGATGGTTCACGAGTTGTACGACAACATAGCTCAGAATCTATCCGCCCTGGCGATTAATTTGAGCCAGATCAAAGCGGTCATCGGGAAAGTCGAGGGCGGCCGCGCGCCGAACTCCGAAACCATGGTTCAGGTTGAATTGGCGATGAGCGAAGTCCGCAATATATCCTCGATGCTGCATCCTCTCCTGCTGGAAAGCTCGGGGTTGCCACCGGCCCTCGTCCATTTTGTGGCCGGTTACAGCAAACGCACTGGAATCCCCGTGAAACTGGAGATTTCCCCGGAACTAGGACGCTTTCCGCGGGCGGCCGAGGAAACCTTGTTCAGAATTGTGCAGGAAAGTTTGAGCACTGTTCACCACCACCCTGGAAGCAAGAGCGCCAAAATTGTGATGGTGAAAGATGATACGGAACTCAGGCTGGAAATTTCGGATTACGGCCGAAGTCTATCCTCGGCATCGGCCGATCTATTGGAACCCATAGGAAAAAAGAAGGGGACCGGCATTCCAAATATGCGTGAACGCGTCAGGTTACTGGGAGGAAATTTCAACATTGAAACCGGCACCCAAGGAACCACCCTATGCGTCCGCTTGCCGTTAAAGATGGTGGACGCGGCGGAAATTGCCTAAGAGCAAGGCCATTCCGGGCCGGCAGCAGCAGCCCGGATGATTCGCGGCCTGCTTGGTTCGAAAGCTCCGCGCCGCCGCGCGGGCGGCGTCAAAAAGGGGTGATCAGGCCGCCGGTGGTGAAAGTATCGAAGTCGAGCGCGCGCAGGTCGCCGGCGCGCAGCGGCGCCGGTGAAATGTAAGGCTCGCCGTAGCGGACGCCGATCATCATCCCGTAGTACCGCGCCAGGGCTTCCAGCCGCGGCAGAATCTCGGCTTCCGGCGGAAAGATGGCCGCTCCGGCCGCCTGGTCGGCGTATTGCGAGCGATAGGCGAGCAGGGCTTCGGTGCGGCGCTCGAACTGGGAGCTGATATCCACGATCAGGCTGGGCTCGCGCCGGGCGTAGAGCGAGGCATAGAGGATCGAGTGGGGGCGGAAGGCGGGCTCGCCGCCCGGCAGCGCGAGTTTGCTCAAGCCGGCGAGAAAAGCGGCGCGGTAGCCGAGGCGGCCGGCGATCGCATGGTCGGGATGCCGCGCGCGCGGATACGGCAGCAGCAGCAGGCGCGGGCGCAACCGGCGGATGGCGGCGGCGGCGGCATGCACGAATTCGGGCCGCAGGTCGAGCCCGCCGTCGGGCAGTTGCAGGTTGCCGCGCCAGGCCAGGCGCAGGCAGCGGGCGGCGGCTTCGGCCTCCTGGGCGCGGCGGGCGGCGTCGCCGCGCGTGCCCATTTCACCCCCGGTCAGCTCCAGCGCCGCGGTGCGGGCGCCGGCTTCGGCCAGGCGCAGCAGGGCGCCGCCGCAGGTCTGCTCGACGTCGTCGCGGTGCGCCGCCAGCGCCAGCGCATCCACCGCCGCCGGCGCGGAAGGGGTAGAGATGGAAGCCATGGGCCAGTGTAGGATAACTCTTTATGGTCCGCCGCCCGCCCACTTCGCCTCCGCCGGCGCCGCCGGCGCTCCCCCCGCGCCCGCTCGAGGGGCAGGTGGCCATGGTCACCGGCGGAGCGCGGCGCATCGGGCAGGCGATTGCGCTCGATCTCGCCGCCGCCGGAGCGCGCATCGCGCTCGCCTACCTCCGCTCGCGCGAGGCCGCGGTCGAGACCGCGCGCCTGATCGCCGCCGCCGGCAGCGAAGCCTGGCTGCTGCGGCTCGATGTCACCCGCGAAGCCCAGATTGCGCGCGCCATGCTACGCCTCGAACGCCACTGGGGACGGCTCGACCTGCTGGTCAACAACGCCGGCGTTTACGAGGAAGCCGAGTTTTCCCAGCTCCGCCGGGCGCAGTGGGACGAAATGCTCGCCACCAATTTAACCGGGCCTTTTCTGGTGAGCCAGGCGGCGCTGCCGCTGCTGCGCCGCGCCCGCCCCGGGCGCATCGTGCATCTCGCTTCCGTCGGCGGCGTGCGCGCTTTCCCCCGCCATGCCCATTACAGCGTCTCGAAAGCGGCCCTGATCCATCTCACCCGGGTCATGGCGCGCGCGCTGGCGCCGGCTATACAGGTCAACGCCGTCGCCCCCGGCTTGATCGTCACCCGCCGCCAGCCGCGCGGCTGGGAAGCGCGCCTGGTCGAGCGCACCCCCGCGCGCCGCGCCGGCAGCCCGCGCGACGTCGCCGAAGCGGTGCGCTTCTTCGCCACCTGCACTCCCTTCATTACCGGCCAGGTGCTGTTGGTGGATGGCGGGCTGTCGCTGGCCTGATCGCGCCGCGCGCGCGGCTTCCCGGTGTGATGGCGATCAACTGCCATCGCCCCCGCCCGCCGCCGCCGCGTGTTAATATAAAAATGCAGCGCGATCAAATGGACACGAATATTGCAGTTCTTTTACAGCTCCACGTCCTGGAGCAGCGGATCAAACAGCTACAATCTCAACTCGCCGCCGGGCCGCTCAAGCAAGCCGGCCTGGAACGCGAACTCGCGCCCGCCCGCGAGGAGCTGCGCCAGCGCCAGGCGATGCTCGAAGCCAATCAGGCCGAACGCCGCCAAATGGACGAGCAGATTCAGGAACTGCGCCTGAAAATCAGCCAGTTCCGCTCCCATTCCGCCGAAGTCAAAACCAATCAGGAATATCGCGCCATGCTCGACGAAATCGGCTATGCCGAGCGCGAAATCCGCCAGCGCGAAGACCGCATCCTGGCCCTGATGGAACAATCGGAAGAAATCGAAAAGCAAATCGGCGCGGCGAGCGAGGCCTTGTCGGTGCAGGAAGCGAAACGGCAGGAATGGCAGCGCGCTTGGGACATGGAAGCCGCCGAAGCCCGCCTCGCCCAGGAGCAGCTCATCGCCCAGTGCGAGCAGTTGCGGGTGCAGGTGGAAGCCAGCCTCCTCTACCGCTATGACCGCCTCGCCAAGCTGCGCGGCAATGCGCTCTCGGAGCTGGAACACGAAACCTGCGGCGCCTGCCGCGTCCGCCTGCGCCCGCAGTTCCTGCAGGAATTGAATAACCACCCCGACCGGGTGTACTTCTGCGAATTCTGCGGCCGCATTCTCTACCACCAGCCCGCGGTCGAGCCTCCCTTCACCGGCGATGTGCAACTGGCGGCCAAAGAACACGGCTTGGGCGCCGGAGACTAGCCCGTTTGAAGCCGCGTTTTCCGGATTTCTTTCGCGTGACCCCGCCGCGCATACTGTAATCGCCCCGGCTCCGTGAAATTTTAGCTTCTTCACCGGCACGCGCAATGAAACGCCATACTCTCTATGTGGACGGCGGATCGCGTGGCAACCCCGGCCCGGCCGGCTATGGCGCGGTCATACAGTTTCCCGAGGAAGGCATAGAACGGGAACGCCTCTCCGCTGCCCTGCCGCGCAGCACCAACAACGAAGCTGAATATCAAGGACTGATCGCCGGGCTGCGCCGCCTGCGCGAGTTGGGCGCCGTACGCGTGCTGGTGCGGGCCGATTCGGAGCTGATCGTCCGCCAGATGCAAGGCCGCTACCAGGTGCGCAGCTCGCAACTGCGCCCATTGTATGCGCTGGCGCGGGAATTGACGGGCGGCTTTGCCGATTTCCAGATTGAGCATATCCCGCGCGAGCTCAATCGCGAAGCCGACCGCCTCGCCAACCAGGCCATGGACCGCGCCGCCGGCAAAGCGCCGGCCGCGGATCGGACGCCGCCGGCCCAGGCGGCGGGCATCCTCGAAGATGGCGTCGTCCGCTTCTTCGCAACTCCGCCCTGGCCCGATGGCACCCGGGTCCGCGTGCGTAAGGCCTGAAACCATGCCCGATCTTCCCACCCCGCCCGCGGGCCGGCTTTGGGTGGTCGCCACCCCGATCGGCAATCGCGAAGATATTTCCGCGCGCGCTTTGCGGGTGCTGGCCGGCGCCGATGCCGTCGTCTGCGAAGATACCCGCCACAGCGGCCAGTGGCTCGCCGCCCTGGGACTGCACAAGCCGCTCATCAGCTTTTACGACGCCAACGAGCGGCAGCGCCTGCCGGAACTGCTGGCCCGGCTGCAGGCGGGCGAAACGTTGGCGCTGATCAGCGACGCCGGCACCCCCACCATCTCCGATCCCGGCTACCGGCTGGTCAGCGCCGCCGCCGGCCGCGGCGCCGCCATTGCCCCCGTCCCCGGTCCCTGCGCCGCCATCGCGGCCCTGATGTCCTCCGGGCTGCCCACCGATCGCTTCACCGTCTATGGCTTCTTGCCCGCCCGCCAGGCAGCCCGCCGCCGCCGCCTGCAGGAACTCGCCGGCCGCGACGAAACCATGATCTTTTTCGAAGCCCCGCACCGGCTGGCCGCCTGCCTGGCGGATATGGCCGCCGTCTGGGGCGGCGAGCGCCCGCTGGCGGTGGCGCGCGAGCTGACCAAGCTGCATGAGGAAATCCAGCGCGGCCCGCTGCGGGAATTAGCCGCCCACTGGCTGGCACGCGCCCCGCGCGGAGAATTTACCCTGGTGGTAGGCGGCGCTCAGGCCGCGCCGCCGGCCGCCGCGCCCCCTGCCCCCTCCCCGGATGCCGCCGCCCTCCAGCGCCTGCGGCAATTGCTGCAGTCCGGGCTCGATCCGCGCGCCGCGCTCAAGCAGGCCGCGCGCGAGGCGGGCATGCCCCGCAGCCGGCTTTATCGCGCCTGGAACGCGCTCAAGCCCCCCTCCAGCCGGCAGCCCCGTCCCCGGCTCTCCCCGCGTTCTCCTACGGACGATTTTGGCGGGGATACTTAAGCATTGCCCGGCCCTGTGGATTGACTTACAATTTAAAATAGGTGTTTGGAGCGCCATCGTCGGGAATGGTTCATCCACGCCAACGTTAATGCCGGAAAGCAGGTGATCGTGGATGGCTGAAGTACGGCTGCAGGAAGGTGAATCGTTGGAAAACGCCTTGCGGCGTTTCAAACGCAAAGTGCAGCAGGAAGACATCATCAAAGAAGTCAAGCGGCACTCGTATTATCTGAAGCCGGGTGAAAAAATGCGCATTAAGCAGGCCCTCGCCCGCAAGCGCAATCGCAAGAAGATCAAGCGCGAAGCGGATTAAACGCACAGACGCCGGAGCCGCTCGCCAGGGGCGGCATCCGGCGGCGGCTTCCGCCCGCTGTGCGCCCACAGTCGCGGCAGCCGTCACGCTCTCCGGCAAGCCGCCGGAGGCGGGCGTCCCCTGGACCAGGGACGCACTCTGGCGCTGGCCGTCTTGGCGGCCAGTTGTAGTTCGGGCCCCCGCGGAGTCGGTTTGCCCTACCGGCAGGCCGACCTGCCCCCCGCCGCGGGCAGGATTGCCAGCAAACCCCTCCGCACCCGTGCCTTTGACGGCGCGGGGCTTGGTGCCGCCCAATGAGCAGCACCACCGGAAACGGAGGGGCGCTCATGGAATTTCAAGACCGCCACTTAATCTGCCAGGATTGTGGCCAGGATTTTACTTTCACCGCCGGCGAGCAGGTCTTTTTTTTTCAGCGTAGTTTTCAACACGAACCCAAACGTTGTAAAAACTGTAAAGCCAAGCGTAACCAGGCGCTGGGATTGAAGGTCCGCACCCGCACGGAAACGATCGCGGTTTGCAGCCAATGCGGCAAATCCACCACGCTGCCTTTCAAGCCCACGCAGGGACGCCCGGTGTTTTGCCGCGAGTGTTTCCAACAGGTGCAGGAAAAAAGATAATTACGGCAGCCCCGCCAGATAAGCAATGATGCCGGGCGCATTCGGGCTGCCCAGGCCGGTCACGTAATCGTAGCCGGCGGCGGCGTTGCAAAGCGTGCCGCAGGTGCCGTTGCTGCCGTTGATGATGTCGTGAAAGTTGGCGGCATAGCTGGAGCCGGCGGCGGCATCGTAAACCGAATAATTCGTGCCTGACAGCGCGCTCTTGCCTTTCGCCGCGCGCTCCGAATTGACAATCGCAAACAGCGCCGCCCACTGCGGCGAGCCGGCGCTGGTGCCGCCCACCTGAAACCAGCCGGCTTGTCCCTGATAGCGCACTGTGTCATACACCGCCACGCCGGTGTTCGGATCGGCATCGTAGGCGACGTCGGGCACGCCGCGCACCCCGGCGCTGTCGTAGGGAATGGGCAGGTTCGATTGATACCCCGGCTCCGGTTCGTACTTGCTCTGCCCGCCGCCGCTGCCGCTCCAGGCGGTCTCGCCGAGATAGCTGCCGTTGCTGTTGGTGGTGATCGTCGTGCCGCCCACCCCGATCACTTCGCCGGATGCGGCCGGGTATTCCACCCCGCTGCCGCTGTCGCCGCTGGAAGCGGTGAAGGTGACGCCCGCCTGGTTGAAGTTGGCGTCGTAGCTGGTTTCGCCGCTGGATTCCCCGCCCCCCCAGCTCATCGAAACGCTGGTGGCGCCGTCGCTGACGGCCACCTGCACCGCCTGCAGCAAATTGGTGAAGCTGTTCGATGCCGCCTCCACCAGCAGGATATGCGCCTGCGGCGCGATCGCGTGCGCCCACTCCACATCCAGGGATATTTCCAGCGCCCAGCCGCTGTTGCTGTTCGGCTTCTTCCCGGCGGCGTAAACTTTCGTGAAACAGCCATTGCTGGAGTTGCAGGGCGCCAGGCCATAGTAGCTGTCGAAATAGTTCAGGTCGCTGGCGATGTTGGGGTCGTCGTAGGCGTCCACGAGGGCGATCGTCTCGCCCGCACCCTGGTTCGCGACCTGGCTGAATCCATAAAAATTGCGAATCGCCGCCGGACTCAATCCGGTGGGGCTCGATCGGGCCGGCCCTTTCAGATGGAACGGCGGGCGGGCGTAGCCCCGGGGCGGCAGTGTGGAATTTTTAATATGCAGCGGCGGAGTCGCCTGCGCCGCCAGCCACAGGCTGCCGAAGATGCTGATCGCCACGCTCCACATCATCCGCTGGTATCGCATGATATTGCCCCCGGGGAAGACAATCGCACAGCCTTTTGGCTCGAATCCCACTCACATGAGCTCAGCCTAACTTCATCTTTTTGCGCTTTCAACTGAATTCAATCTCTTGCGCAGGATTCCACCCTTCCGGCACTACATCCCCTCCGGCTGGCCGGCTGAAAGCGGCACGGCCGCCGCCCCCTGCGCCGCGTAAGTACCCGTTTTCGGAAAGAATTAGTGCCCGGCTCGGCCGTTACGCTGATTGCCCAACTCTTTGCGCAGCCAATGGCAGTTGGCCGGCGGCTGGCGATTTAATGCGTGCGTCGGCCGAGGTCGATGCGGAAGGCTTCCTGAACCAGTTTTTTGCGTTCCAGGTATGCCGCCTGCATCTGTTCGCGGCTGCCGCCGGCGGCGCTGGCGGTTTGCAGGCTGCGGGCGCGCATGCGCAGCGCGCTGAGCGCGCCTTCCACCGCGCCCGGGTCGCTGATCAGGCCGGGCATGAACTGTGTGTCGAACCAAAGCTGGCGGTCGGATTCATTCCAATGCTCCGCCAGCGCCAGCCAATCGGCCGTATCGGCGTTTTCGGCGCGCAGCAATTCCTGAAACAGCGAAGCCGACGCCAGGCCGTCGAGAATCGGCTCCGCCGCCAGAATCGGGGCCAGCCGCTTGCGCGCCTCTTCCGCTTCCGCCCAGGCGCGCAGCAGCACGCGCTCGTTCTCGGTGACGGTGACGGACGGAGCGTCATGCCATTCGGAGCGGCGCTCGCGCACCGCCTGTAAAAAGCTGCGGCGCAGCACCGCGCCGTCAATCTGCAGCGCGCCGGCCAGCTTGTCGGCGGTGGCGGCGCGCAGGATGGGATCGTGTATGCGGTTGCAGTAGGGCAGCAGCATCTTGAGCGCCGCCGTCTTTCCTTCCGGGGTGGCAATTTTATAGCGCTGCCGGGCGCGGGCGAGCAGGAAATCGAAGTAGGGCTGGCTGGCCGCGAGCGCTTCCTGGTAGGCTGCGCGCCCGTGGCGGCGTATAAACAGATCCGGATCCAGGCCGGGCGGAAGCTGCAGCACCCGGATGCGCAGGTTCTCTTCCAGCAGCAGGCCAATCGAGCGCTCGGCGGCGGCGGCGCCGGCGCCATCCGGATCGTAGCTCACCGCCACATTGCGGCTATGCCGCGCCAGCAACTGCACCTGGCCGCTGCTAAGTGAAGTGCCGCAACTTGCCACTACATTTTCGAACCCGGCTATCCAGACCGCCAGGCAGTCGAAATACCCTTCCACCAGGATGGTGTAATCGAAGCGGCGAATGGCATCGCGGGCGCGGTTCAGGTTATAGAGCACGCGGTGCTTGGTATAGATCGGCGATTCGGGGGAGTTGAGGTACTTGGGTCCGCCGCTTTCGTCCAGCCGCCGGCCGCCAAAGGCGATGGCTTTGCCCGCCTCGTTTTGGATCGGAAACAGCAGCCGGTTGCGGAAGCGGTCGTACGCCTGGTCCCATTCGGTAATCGTGGTGGTGGCGGCTTCCGCGTTGGCGCGGCGCGGCTGCACCAGCCCGGCTCGCAGCGCCGCTTCCGGCGTGACCTTGCGCTCGCGCAGATACTGCACCAGGGCGCGGCCGGATTCGGGCGCGTAGCCCAGTCCGAAACGCTCCCATGCCGCCTCGCCCACTCCGCGCTCGGCCAGATGCGCCCGCGCGGCCGCGGCTTCGCCCTGGCCCAGGCAGCGCCGGTAGAACTCCGCCGCCAGCTCGTTCACCCGCAGCGCCTCGCGATAGCCGGCATCCTGGCCTTCCCCTCCGGCGCCGGCGGGTACGGGTATGCCGTAGCGCTCGGCCACCGCCGCCACCGCTTCGCTGAAGCCGATTTTCTGCCGCTCCATCAGGAAGCGGTACACATCGCCCTTGGCCTGGCAGCCGAAACAGTAATAAAACTGCCGCTCCGCATGCACATGAAATGACGGGGTTTTTTCCTGGTGAAACGGGCACAACCCGATCCAGTTGGCGCCCACCTGCCGCAAGCGGACGCTTTCGCCGATGATTTTGACGATATCGGCGCGCGACTTGACCTGATCGGAAAAGGCGGACATGGACGGGAAGGCGGCGGTCAGTTGACAGCATACCGGAGACGGCCGCGCCTCGCCAGCCCCTGCCTTTATTTATTTCTGCGGGTTTTGCGCGGGTTCGCCGGCGGGCTGGCCGCGGGAGCTTCGCCCGACTGCGTAGCCAGAATCCCGGCCAGCACCTGCTCGAAAGCCGATTGTTTGGCCTGCGTTTTCTTGCGCTTGGGCTCCTGGCCGTGTTTATACGCATGCTCGCGATGGCAGGTCCGGCATGAAACCTTGACCACTTGGCCATTCACCAGCGCGGCAATGGAATGGTCCAGCAGGTGGCCGCATTGCGTGCAATAATCCTCGATGACGTCGCCGATTCGGGCTTCCATGCGCACCTCCCTGCCCCGGCCGGCCGGGCCGTGGCAATATCTGCTAAACTTATTTTTACTCCTGCGGCCCGCGCGGCCGTGAAATCCATCTTTCCGTTAAGGACATCTCATGGCACGCGTCTGTGAGCTCTGCGGCAAAGGGCCGCAATTCGGCAACCGTATCAGCCACGCCCATAACATCACGAAACGGCGCTGGAACGTCAATTTACAGCCGGTGCGGATGCGCGTTGGCGGCAGCACCCGCCGGATGCGCGTCTGCGCCCAATGCCTGAAATCCGGCCAGGTGGTGAAAGCCTGAGCCTTCAGCCCTGCGCCAGCGCCACCGCCTCGATTTCCACCTTCACGTTCAGCGGCAAGCGCCGCACCTCGACCGTGGCCCGCGCCGGCGGATTGCTGGCAAAAAAGCGGGCGTACACTTCATTCATCGCCGCGAATTCCCCCAGGTCGGACATATAGACCGTCGTCTTGATGACCTGCTCCAGCCCGCTGCCGGCGGCTGCCAGAATCGCCTGCACATTGCGCAGCGTGCGCTCGGTCTGCACCCCGATATCGGCTTCCGCCAGCAGTTGCCCGCTGCCCGGATCGATCGCCAGTTGGCCGGCGACGAAGATCAGGTTGCCGGCGCGCACGGCCTGCGAATAGGGGCCGCGCGCCGCGGGGGCGTGGGGGGTGGCGATGATGGTTTTTTCTGGCATGGCTCGGCTCGCGCTGGAGTTGCGGGAAAGCACAGCCTAACGGAAATCCGGCAGCCGGGCAAGCGCCCGCGCCGCGCTTAATCGGCGCTTTCGGCCACCGGGGGCGCCGCCGCCGGCCGGCGCAGGCGCAGCGCTTCGTGAACGCCTGAAATCTTCCGCAGCCCGGCCAGGATGCGCTCCAACTGCTTCATGTCCGAGACCGAGACGACCAGCTCGATCGTCGCCTGTCCTTCGCCGGTGCGGGCGCCGACGTTTTGGATGTTGGCGCCGTGGTCGGCGATCACCGCCGTAATCGAGGTCAGCAGCCCGGCGCGGTCGTCGGTGCGCAGCAGCAGCTTCACCGGCTGGGCGCTCTGCGGCTGGGCCGCCCACTGCACGTCAATCCGCCGGTCGGCTTGATAGAGCAGGTTCTGCACATTGGCGCATTGTTCCGAATGCACCGCCACGCCTTTGCCGCGCGTGATGTAGCCGACAATCGGCTCGCCGTGCAGCGGCGAGCAGCAGCGCGCGCGGTACACCATCAGATCGTCGAAGCCGCGCACCAGGATGGGGCTGCTGTCGCGCGGATGCAGCAGCCGCCGCGCCGGCCGCGCGCCGCCGTCGCGCGGCTCGGGCAGGCTTTGCCCGGCGGGCAGCAGCCGCCCCAGCACCTGCCGGGCCGAGAGCTGCCCGAACCCGATGTTGGCGAAGACGTCTTCCGGCTTTGTCAGCCCGCTTTCCTGGCCCACGCGCTGGTAATCGGCCTCGGTGAAGGCTTTCAGCGCCACGTCGTAGCGGCGCGCCTCGCGCTCCAGCGCCCGCCGCCCGATCTCGATCGCGCGCTCGCGCTCGGCGGCGTTGAGCCAGTGCTTGATCTTCTGCCGCGCGCGCGACGTCTTGACGAACGCCAGCCAGTCGCGGCTGGGCGTGTGTCCGGCCTGGGTCAGAATCTCGATCCGGTCGCCGTTCTGCACCCGGTAGCGCAGCGGCACGATCCGCCCGTTGACCTTGGCCCCGATGGTGTGGTGGCCGATTTCGGTGTGGATGGCGTAGGCGAAGTCCACCGTCGAGGCCTCGCGCGGCAGCGTGATCACCTGCCCTTTGGGGGTGAAGGCGTACACCGCTTCCGGATAAAGATCCACCTTGAGCACCGAGAGAAACTCCGCCGGATCGCGCATCTCTTGCTGCCAGTCGAGCACCCGGCGCAGCCAGGCGATGCGCTCGTCGTCGGGCGAGGGCGCGCCGCCTTCCTTGTATTTCCAGTGCGCGGCGATGCCCTCTTCCGCCATGCGATGCATCTCCTCGGTCCGGATCTGCGCCTCGAAGGGCTGCCCCGATTCGTGTACCACCGTGGTGTGCAGGCTGCGGTAGAGGTTGGGGCGGGGGACGGCGATGAAATCCTTGAACCGCCCCGGCACCGGATGCCAACTGTTGTGGATCACTCCCAGCGCGGCATAACAATCGCGCACCGAGGGGGTGATGATCCGCACCGCGAGCAGGTCGTACACCTGGTCAATGCCGGAATTCTGCCGCTGCAGTTTCTGCCAGATGCTGTAGAAACGCTTGATCCGGCCCTCCACCCGCGCGTTGATGCCGGCCTCGGTGAGCAGCTTGGCGATCCGCTCGCGCACTTCGTCGAGAAACTGCTGGCTGGGCTTGCGCTTGCTCTCCACCGCCTCGCGCACTTGCTGGTAGGCGGCCGGCTCGAGATAGGCGAAGGCCAGGTCTTCCAGCTCGCCGCGCATTTTGCCCATGCCCAGCCGGTGCGCCAGCGGCGCGTAGATCTCGCGCGTCTCGAGCGCGATCTGGCGCTGCTTTTCCTCCGGCAGATGCTGCAGCGTGCGCATGTTGTGCAGCCGGTCGGCCAGCTTGATCAAAATCACCCGGATGTCATCCACCATCGCCAGCAGCATCTTGCGAACGTTATCCGCCTGCGCGGCGCCCTCGCGGGTGAAATCAATCCGCTCGATCTTGGTCACCCCTTCGACCAGGTGCGCCACCACCGGCCCAAACTCGCGCTCGATGTCCTCGCGGGTGGCGGGCGTGTCTTCCACCGCGTCGTGCAGCAGGGCGGCGGCGATGCCGGTCGCGTCCATGCGCATGTCGGTCAAAATCGCCGCTACCTCCAGCGGATGCACGATAAACGCCTCCCCGGAGCGGCGTTTCTGATCCTGGTGCAGGCGGGCGGAAAAGGCGAAGGCGCGGCGCAGCAGTTCCGGATCGTCCTGCGGGCGGGCGGCGCGCAGGGCGTCAATCAAGGCCTGCAGGCGCTGCTTCGGCGAGGCCTCGTGCAGCTTGAAATGCCAGCCGGAAAGCGGCAATGCGGGCGGCATACGTTATTATAAAACCCTCGGCCGGCGCGCCGCCGCTTCCGGCCGCCGAGTTACCCTCGGCCTCTAAGTCTATGGCTGACAAAACTCCCGATCTCGGCGCCCCCCACCTCCTCGACAGCTCCGCCCTGGCCTATCAAAACATCCCCTTCCTCAATACCCCCGACGCCCGCCCGCTGCGCATGCTGGCTGAGTACCTGGAGCCGCTGCGCCGCCTGCGCTTTGAAAACATCCACGACACCATCGTCTTTTTTGGCTCGGCGCGGATCAAAAGCCAGGCCGCCGCCCAGGCCGCCCTGGATGAGTTCGATTACCAGAACCGCGTCGCGGCGCTGCGCGAAGGCCATCCCCCCGACCAGGTGCTGGCGGAAGCGCGGCGGCGGGTGCAGCTCAAGGCGGTCGAGTTTTCCCGCTATTACGAGGACGCCCGCGCCCTCGCCCACCGCCTGACCGAATGGGCGCGCGCGCTCAAGCACCCCCGCCGCCGCTTCGTCATCGCCTCCGGCGGCGGCCCCGGCATCATGGAAGCCGCCAACCGCGGCGCCGCCGAGGCCGGCGGCCAGACCATCGGCTTCAACATTCAACTGCCCTTCGAGCAGCATCCCAACGGCTTCATCACCCCCAGCCTCAATTTCCAGTTCCATTACTTCTTCATGCGCAAGTTCTGGTTCGCCTACCTGGCCAAGGCGCTGGTCGCCTTCCCCGGCGGCTTGGGCACGCTCGACGAAGTCACTGAGTTGTTGACTTTGTCGCAAACCCAGAAACTGGCCAAGAAAATCGTCATCGTGCTCTACGGCAAGTCTTACTGGAACGAGATTCTCAACCTCGACGCCTTGGTGGATTGGGGCACGATCTCGCCCGCCGACCTCGACCTGTTCCGCTTTGCCGACTCCCCCGAGGAGGCCGCCGATTACCTGATCGCTTCGCTCACCCGCATTTACCTCCAGCCGCCGGCCGAGGAGGAAGGGCCGCCGCCGGGCATTGCCAAAACCCGCTGAGCCCGCCTGTTTCCATCATGCTGCCGACCGCGAGCATCATCGGCTTCATCCCGGCGCGCCTCGCGTCCACCCGGTTGCCGCGCAAGCCGCTGCTGCCGGTTGCCGGCCGCGCGATGCTGGAGCGCGTCTTTGCCGGCGCCAGCGCCTGCCGCCGCCTGGCCGCGCTTTGGGTCGCCACCGATGCCGAAGAAATCGCCGCCTTCTGCCGCGCGCGCGGCATCCCCGTCAAACTGACTTCGCCGGCTCACCGCTCCGGCTCCGACCGCATCCTGGAAGCCCTCGCCGGCCTGCCCGCCGAAGCGGTGGTCAACATTCAGGGCGACGAGCCGATGGTGCGCGCGGAAATGCTCGATCGCCTGCTGGACGCGCTCTTCGCCCGCCCCGAAATCCAGGTGTCCACCCTGCGCACTTTGCTGCCGCCGGAAGCGGCGGGCTCGCCCGATACCGTCAAAGTGGTCTGCGATCGCCGCGGCCAGGCGCTCTACTTCTCCCGCGCCGCGATTCCCTTCCCCCGCGGCGGCGCCGCCGCCTGGAAGCATCTCGGGTACTATGCCTACAGCCGGGCTGCGCTGGAGCGCTTTGCCGCCCTGCCCGCCGGCGAGCTGGAATCCGCCGAGCGCCTCGAACAGCTCCGCTTCCTCGAAAACGGCATCCCCATCGCCGTCGCCGACGCCGGCTGCGACACCATCGGCGTGGATACCCCCGAAGACCTTGAACGTGCGGAACTGTACTTCCGCGGGCAATCCCGCTCCCCCGCTTAAAATTGATCCATGGCAAGAATCGTCAAAAGCGAAGCCGAATGGCGCGGACAGTTGACGCCCGTGCAGTTCGCCGTCACCCGCTGCAAAGCCACCGAGCCGCCGTTCACCGGCGAGTTCTGGAACCATCATCAGCCCGGCGCCTACGCCTGCGTCTGCTGCGGGCAGCCGCTGTTCGCGGCCGAAACCAAGTTCGACTCGGGCACTGGCTGGCCCAGCTTCTATCAGCCCGCCTCGGCTGCGGCGGTGCGCGCCGAAGCCGATGACAGCCTCGGCATGCGGCGCACGGAAGTGCTCTGCGCCGCTTGCGACGCCCACCTCGGCCATCTCTTCCCCGACGGCCCTCCGCCCACCGGCCTGCGCTATTGCATCAACTCCGCCGCCTTGCGCTTTTTGCCGCCTGCGAAATGACCCGGCGCGCGCATGATGGTTTATCCAACCGCTTAATGCTAAAATTCCGCCGGATAGACCAGGCGTGACTCGGCCTCTATCACTCATCGCCTCAGGAGAACCCATGCGTCCTTCCAGCCGGCTCGCCGCCGCCCTCCTTGCCTCCGCCTTGTTGCTCGGCTTGGGACTCTTCGGCCAGCAGCGCCCTTTCCAGCCTAATTTGAATTCGCCGCAAGTGGCCGCCGCCGTGGCCCGGCTGATGCCAAAGCTGAATACCCGGCAGAAAATCGAGCTGCTGGCGGGGTACACCGGCCCCGGCTATCCCCACGGCATGTTCACCCATCCCTTCAAGCAATTCGGCATTCCCGGCTTGAAAATGAGCGATGCTTCCGTCGGCGTGCGGGTCTGGGGCCCGTCCACCGCCTATCCCGCTTCGGTGGCGCTGGCCGCCGCCTGGGACCCGGCCCTGGCCCGCCGCGAAGGCGCCGCCGTCGGCCAGGATGCCCGCGCCCGCGGCGTGCACATCGTGCTCGGCCCGGGCATGGACATTACCCGCGAGCCGCAATGCGGCCGCAACTTCGAATACCTCGGCGAAGACCCCGACCTGGCCGGCCAGATCGGCGCCGCCTGGATCGAAGGGCTGCAGTCGCAGCAGGTCGCCGCCTGCGCCAAGCATTATGCCGGCAACGAGCAGGAAAACGGCCGCAATTCGGTCAACTCCATCATCAGCCGCCGCGCGCTCGAGGAAATCTACCTCGCCCCCTTCCGCACCGCCGTCCTCCAGGGCCATGTCATGACCCTCATGGCCGCCTACAACCGCGTCAACGGCCGTTTCTCCACCGATAACTCCTACCTGCTCACCCAGGTGCTGCGCCGCCAGTGGCATTTCAAAGGCGTGATGATGTCGGATTGGGGCGCCACCCACGCCACCCTGGCCTGCCTGACCGCCGGGCTCGATCTGGAAATGCCCGATAACAGCTATTACAACGCCGGCAAAATCATGCCTCTGCTGCACAGCGGCAAGCTGCCGATGTCGAATATCAACCAGCACGTCCGCCGCCTGCTGCGCGTCATGGCGGCCATGCACTTCCTCGATCGCCCGCAAAAAGATGCTTCCCTGCCGCTGCAGAACCCCCACAGCGCCGCCGTCGCCCTGGCCGTGGAGAGCGAAGCGGTGGTGCTGCTGAAAAACCAAAACCACGCCTTGCCGCTCGATCCCGCCCATCTGCGCCGCATCGTGCTGGTGGGCCCCGACGTGGCCCCGGCCGTCACCGGCGGCGCCGGCAGCTCCTTTACCCGGCCCAATGTCACTCCGGTCAGTCTGCTCGACGCGGTTCGCGCCGCCGCTCCTTCCGCCCAGGTCGCGCAAATTCCCTATCCCTACCCGCTGCGCAGCCTGCGCCACTGGTGGCAGCACCTCGCCCCCGCCTCGGCCGCGGGGCCGATGTTCACCGTCCGGCAGCGCGACGCAATTCGCCGCGCCGACGTCGTCATCGCCGGCATTGGGCCGCGCGAAGGCGAAGGCTGGGACCGCCCCTATGACCTGCCCGGCCGCCAGAATGCCTATCTACAGGCCGTGGCGCAGTTGAATCCCCATCTGGTGGCCGTGCTTTACGCCGGCGCCAATGTCGGCATGAGCGCCTGGATTCACCAGGTGCCGGCGCTGCTCGACGCCTGGTACCCCGGCGAAAACGGCAACACCGCCGTGGCCGGAATCCTGTTTGGAAAATTGAACCCCAGCGGCAAGCTGCCCGACAGCTTTTCCCGGCGTTGGAACGACGAACCCGCCTTCGGCCATTACCCCGGCCACGACGAGCACGTGCATTTCGCCGAGGGAATCTTCGTCGGCTACCGCTGGTACGACAGCAAGCACATCGCGCCGCGCTTCCCCTTCGGCTTTGGCCTGTCGTACACCACCTTCGCCATTCATCCGCTGAGCGTCCACGCCGCCGGCAGCGGACGCCGGCGCCGGGTCACCCTCACCGCGCGCATCACCAACACCGGCGCGCGCGCCGGCGCCGACGTGGTGCAGCTCTACGTCCGTCCGCCGCACGCTGCCGGCGTGGTTCGCACCTTCCAGCAACTGCGCGCTTTCCAGCGCGTCGAACTGGCCCCGGGCGCGTCGCGCACCCTGCGGCTGCGCTTGCGCTGGCGCGATTTCGCCTACTACGATACCGCCGCCAACGCCTGGCGCGTTCCCGCCGGCAGCTATGGCCTCGCGGTGGGCGATTCCAGCCGCTCCATCGCCGGCGTCCTGCCGGTTCACATGCCGTAATCCGCTGCTTTCAGGCGGCCCGCTTGTGGCTTCCCCGGGCGCGTGAGGTGGAGCGCCCCCGCGCCCGGGTCGCGCCCGGTTTTCCCCGCTGCAAGTCGCGGGTGGCCTTGCGCCGCGTCGCCGCCGAAGCTTGCCCGCGCTTGGGCGGCTTGACTTTTACCCCCGACCGCCTCGCCTTCGATAAACCGATGGCAATCGCCTGGCGGCGCGATTTGACGGCATGCTTGCCCGTGCGCGCGTGTTCCATCTCTTCGCGCACGTATTCGCCGGCTTGCGTGCTCGCGGCTTTGCCCTGGCGGGCCGCGCGGCGCGCGCGTGCTTGGGTTTGTTTTTCCGGCATCGGCCATCCTCCTGCCTGCATCAGATGCCGCCGGCCGCCCTTCAGGTAGCGCCCGCGCGCGCGCTTCCGCGCTTTCCTTGCGTCTGCGCAGCTTATAAAATTGTTTCCAGGCGCCCAACCGCAGCCCCGGCCCGCGATCGGCCCCCGGGCCTGGCCAGGGCGCGGCCCAGCTATGGACCGGAAAAAAATTCAATTGCTCCTGGCGCTGGCGATCCTGGCGGCCGGCCTCCGCCTGGCCTGGATCTTATATCGCCGCCATGAAGAATCCCGCGCCCGCCCGCGCCCGCCATCGGCGGCTGCGCCCGCCATCCTCTCCAGCGACTACGCCGATGTCCCGCAGAGCGGCGTCTACGATGCCGCTTCCGCGCGCCAACTGGTCGGCAAAACCGTCTGGATCAAGCTCGGCTACAGCAGCCCCGCCTATCCCGTCGCCGCCGGGCGCGTGCTGGCGCACGCCGGCGTTCCGCTGCCCCCGCTCACCCCGCTGCGCATTGCCGGCGTGCTGCGCCAGCGCTGGCAGGGCCGCCCAACCGTCTTCTATACCTTTCACTATTCCGGACGCCTGCGCGCCGTCCCTATCGGCGTCGAAGCTGCCTACGGCAGCGCCCAGATGCAGGTGGATACCCTCTTCTTCATCGCCAATCCGCGCCAAATCTACCATTTCTGGCCGGCTAAAACCTGGAGCCTGATTTCCCATCACCAGGTCGCCGTCGGCATGTCCGATACCCAGGTGATGCTCGCGCTCGGCGGCGCCGAATCCCTCTCGCTCGGCTCCGCCCGCCAGTCCTACCTCTTCCCCGGCGTCCATCCGCCCATGGAAGTCACTTTTTCCAACCGCCGCGTGGTCAGCTTCCATCCGCAAAAATCACCGCCCTGAGCCGCCCTATTTTGGCAACATAGGCTCTATGCCAACGCCCGCTTGCGCTTCCTCCCTTGACGCTTTGGAAAGCCGGCTGCGAAAGCTGGAAGTTCAAAACCGCCGCCTGCGGCGCGGATTGCTGGCGCTCGCCCTGGGCCTCGGCCTGGCCGCCGCGCCGGCATGGATGCCTCGTCCGCGCTCGCCCCTTCCCGCCGTGCTTGCGGCCCGCTCCTTCGTCGTGCGCGATGCCCTCGGCCGCCGCCGCCTCGTGCTGGGAACCGGAGCGAATAGCGGCAGCGGCTATCTTCGCCTCTACACCCCCGACGGCCATATGGCCGCCGAATTGGCCGTCTGGCCGCGCATCGGCCCCGCGCTCCGGCTGCTGGATGGCCATCGCACCCCGCGCCTCGATCTGTCCTATCTCACCGGCATCGGCTCGTCTTTGGAGTTCTTCGATGCGCGCGGCCGCCGCCACCTCGCCATCCGCCTGTCCGGAAACGATCGCCCTGCGATTCAATTGAACGACAATGCCGGGCGCCGGCTCGTGCTCGGCAGCGCCCGGGTGCGCTTGCTCCCCGGCCGGCCGCCGCAGTTGACCCCCGCCAATGCCCTGCTGCGCCTCGGCCGCCACGGACGCCTGCTCTGGCAGGCGCCTGCCGCGCCTGCCCGCCCTTAAGCTGCCCCGCTGGGTTTGTGTTTGTGTTCGCGAACGCTGCTCGCGCTCGTCGTGGCCGGCGCCCGCCCGGCCGCTTTCGCCTTACTTCGCCGCGCGCGGCAGGATTTTGAACCGCGTGTTGCGCGCGATCCCCCGCCCCCCCGCCAGCACGACCGCCTGCAGCCGGTACAGCCCCGGCGCCAGGCTCTCCGAGGGCACGTTGGCGATATACGGTATCCGCCCGTGCGCGTCCGGCGCCGGCAGCGGCACGGTCGTGCTGGCATACAGCCGGTCGTTGCGGATGAAGGTCAGCGTCAGCTTGGGCGGCGGCAGCCCTTTGGGCACATAGACGATGAAATAGAAGCCGATCACTTTGCCCGGCGACGACTGCATGACATGGCTGTAATTGGGGTAAATGCGGCGGTATTCCCCGTTGCCGGCATAATTCAGCGGATCGTAGCGCGCCGGCACGACGCTCAGCTTGCGCGCGCTTTCGACCACCACGATGCTGCTCATGCGCACGTCGTCCGGCTGGCCGGCAATCACGTGCAGCGGTTCCCGCGCGACGCTGGCAGCCTGGTCGCCCGGCTCATACGCCACCGTTTGCACCTCGTAATCGCCCTGCGGCAGGCGCGTGCTCCGGCTGAAAACTACGTTTTTCCGCAACAGCTCCGCCATTCCTCTGCCCGACACCGACCATTCATATTGCTGGCTGAAGTTTTGCAGAACCCGCTGCTTGGCGTCGCGTATGACCTGCAAAACCACCAGCCGCACCAACTGCTTCCCGCGCAGGGCGGGGTCGCGCGCGATCTCGGCGGCGCTGGGCGGAAAGCCTTTGAGCCCGGCGAGCGGGATGGTGGTGAGCAGGCTGACCCTGGGCAGGGTGGAGTTGGCGGGAAACTCGAAATTGCCCGTCTCCAGCGGCAGCGCGCTGGCCGGACGGTGGGATTCCAGCAGCGCCAGCGCCGGCAGCGCGTAATCGTCCACCGGCGAGGCCAGTTGCGGCAGCGCGTAATAGCCCCGCCGCGCGCGCACATGCCAGCCCGGATGCCCCGGCACGCGAATCGCGATGGTGTGGTAGGCGCCGTTCAGCCCGCCGGGTGGATTGTAGGACAGCTCGTAATGGGCGTGCATGTCCTCGCCCGCCTCGCGCATGTACGGCGTCAGGTTGTTGGTGTAGGCCGCCAGAAACCCGCCGGTGGAATCCGCCAGCGCCCACATGCTGTTCAGGCGGTCGGAATACTTGATGTTCTGCATCGCTTCCGACGCCTTGGCTTCCGCCGTGGTGACCTTGCCGCGCCCGCCGCTGCGCGTCTGCTGCTGGCTGACCTGCGCCGAATAGTTCAGGCTGCGGGCTTCGCTGGAGCAGGTCAGGCAGGTCGTCAGCGTGCTCGGATTGCTGCCTTCGATCATCCCGCCCGCCATCGTGAAATTGGTCGTCAGCCCCGCCGTGTCGATGCTGTATATGCTGACGTGATTGCGGTTTGCCGCCCGCACCAGATTGCGAAACACGAAGCCGGTGTTGGTGTTGACGGCGATGTTCTGGCTGAAATAGAGCAGCTCTTTGCGCCCCGGCAGTTGCCCCAGCACCCGGACAATGCTCTCCAGCGCCGTCAGCGAAGCCCAGCTCTGGTCTTCCACCTTCATCGCCGCCGCTCCCTGCAGCATGTCGGCCATCATCGCGTCCATCTTCGCCTGCACCAGCCCGCCCACCGCTCCCGGCGGCGGCCCGCCCTGCCCCACCCCTGTCAGCGCCTGCGTGGCGCTGGCCTCTTCGGCCACCGACTGCTCCTGCAGGTTCTCCGCCGCGACCGACTCCCCGCTGCCATAGCTCCCGTGTATGCTGTTGGTCGCCGCCTGCACCGCCTGCAGCAGCTTGGCTTTGTCGGTGGTGAACGTCTGGAGCGCCAGCAGCACGTGCTGGATGTTGTAAACCGCGGTGTAATCGCGGCTCCCCATCTCCTTCTCAATGTAAAATCGGGCCGCGTTGCGGGCCAGGATGCGCCCATAGTTCCCCAGCCGGTCGAACACCATCACCGTCAGATTGAATGGCTGTGGCCGCAGCGCCGCTCTCAAACCCTTGCGCCGCAGCTCGCTGCCGGTCAAATCCACCGAATGCGTGACCTGGCGAAAACTGACGATCGGCTGCCGCCGGCCGTTGTCCAGCACCTCCAGCTCGTCCGGCTGCAGGCGGCGCACGATATGCCCGTGGCCGTCGGTCACGACCAGGTCCACCATCACTTCGCCCGTGTTTTTATGGATGACCAGCACGCGCTGGCCCGCCGTTGTGCCCGGATGGGCGGTTTGCCCCGCCGCCATGCCCGAACAGGCCGCCGCCGCCAGGCAATACAGGATTGCAGCTTTCATCTCGGCTCCCGGACAATCGGTTCAAACCTATATACGCTTCCGCCGGCAAATCGTAACCGGGAATGCCGCTCTGAATCTGCAGCCTGCCGCGCCGGCGCCCCCCCCGGCGCCCCGCGCTGCCGGTTCGCCTAATGCCGGTGGTGCGCTGTGTATTTTGTCTGAACGGTGCCCGCCAACTGCTGCAGGGTCGCCTGCGCCACCGCCGCGTTCGGCCCTTGCGGCTGCAGTTGCAGGTACTTTTTTAGCGCCAGAATGGCCTCCGGCGGCGCCTGTATGTGGCCCGTTTTCGGATCCACCGACGCGCTCGACAGCAGCGCCATGCCCTGTAAAAACCAGGCCTCCGCCAGGCTTGGATCGAGTTTCAGGCAAGCCCCCAGCGCGGTCGCCGCCAGGTCCATCTTCGATTCGTTGTAAAACTTCACCCCCTCGTTGAAGAGGGCGATTTTGGCTTCCCCCGGATCGAGCGCCCCGGCCTGGCCTAAAGTCTGCATCGCCTGCCGGGGATGCCCCGACCGCAGTTGCGCATTGCCCAGGCTGATCAGAAAGGATGCGTTTTTCGGCTCCAGCGCCACCGCTTTCTGGTAGGCGGCGATGGCCGCCGGCAACTGCCCCGCGGCGAGATAGTCGTCGCCCAGGTCGGAATGCAGCAGCCCCAGCCGCGGATCCAGCGTAATCGCCTTTTGCATGGCGCTAATCGCCTGCGGCCATTGCTTCGTCTTCGCCAGCGTGTCGTTTTGCGCCACCAGGGCGTTGATTTGCGCCACCAGCTTCTGCCGCTGCTGCAGCGCCTTGATCGCGGCGGCGGTGTTGGCGTTGCCGCCGCCCAGGGCAATCCCGCCCGGTGGCGGCGGCGGTGGCGGCGGCGGCCCCGCGTGCAGCATCTTCCTCAGATCGAAATCCAGCGTTTTCGTCGTATCCAATTGCGTCTGCACGTCGTTGACTGCGGCCATCACCTTGCCGTCCGGCCCCAGCAGGCTGACTTTGAATAGCCCCAGCGGCAGCCCATAGTGCTGGTAAAAGCCTTTTTTGTTGGTCTTCACCTGATAGCGGGCGGGACGATCCAGTTCCTGGAACACCACCGTCGCGCCGGCAATCGGCTTGCCCTGCTGGTCCGTGCAATGCCCCACCATCGCGGTGAGTTGCGCCTGGGCGCTGCCGCTGAATAGCAGCCCCGCCGCCAGCAGGCCGCCAATCCCTAGCCACCCCCGTAAGTGTCGCCCATGCTTTTTCATACGCCCGCCATCCTGGCGCCGCGGCCCTCCGTCATTACCTCGCTCCCGCCGGCTTGGGCGCGATGATCTCAAACCGGGTCGAGCGGGTTGCGGTCTGCGTTCCCGCCTGCAGCGTCAGCTTCAGCCCGTAAGTGCCGGCCGGCAGGCTCGCCGAGGGAATGTTGGCGATGTAGGGAATGCGCCCCTGGGCGTCGGGCGCGGGGAGCATGACGCTCGGGCTCCCGATCGGCGTCCCCCCCACCGAAAAGGTCATCGTCAGCTTGGGTTGCGGCAGTCCCTTGGGCACGTAGGCGATGAAGTAAAAGCCCAGCACCGCGTTCGGATTCCCCGGCTCCGCCTGCATCACGTGTGTGCTGTTGGGAAAAATGTGGGTCGCTTGCCCCTGATCAATGTAATTGAACGGATCGTACGCCGCCGGTATGGCATTGAGCTTGCGCGTGCTTTGCACCACCACGATGCTGCTCAGCCGCAGGCTGTTGGGCGCGGCTGCGGCCACGTGCAGCGGCTCCTGGATCACGCTCGCCGCGTGGTCCTGGGGCTCGTAGATCGCCGTCTGCACCGTGTAATCGCCCTGCGGCAGCGTGGTCATTTTGTTGAACACCACGTTTTTACGCTTCAGTTGCGCCAGCCCCGCCGCCCCCACCGACCATTCATATTGCTGGCTGAAATTCTGCACGATCTGCTGCTGTTGATCCCGCACCACCTGCAGCACCACCAGTTGCACCAGGCTCTTCCCCTTCATGCTGGGGTTCTGCAGCGCCTGCGCCGGCGTCACCGGAAAGGCTTTTAAGCCGCCCAGCGGCACCGTCGTCATCAGGTCCACCGTCGGCATCGCCGGATTGACGGGAAACTCGAAATTCGTGGTCGCCATCGGCAGATCGCGCGGCGGCTGCGCCGATTGCAACAGCGCCATCGCCGGCAGCGCATACGCCTCCACCGGCGAGGCCACTTGCGGGATGGCGTAATAGCCCTTGCGCGCCCGCACCAGCCAGTCCGGATGCCCGATCACCTTGACCGCAATCGTATGATAGGCGCCGTTCAGGCCGCTGCTGGGCGTGTAGGTGATCTCATAATGGCTGCTGATGTCGGCCGCCAGCCGCTGCATGAAGGGCTCGAGATTGTTGGTATGCGCCGAGAGAAAGCCCCCCGTCTCGGCCGCGATCTCCGACATCGTGGTCAGCCGCCCGGCGAAGCGTATGTTCGATACCGTCTGAAACTCGTTGGCCTGCGCCGAGGAAACCGTGCCGGTCGAGCGTTGCGATTGGCTGACGCTCTCGGCGTAGCTCAGGCTTTGCGTCATCTGGCTGGCGCTCGATTGCTGGTTCAGCCCGGCCGGATCGATGGGATAAAAGCTCACCTCGGCGCGGTTCGAGTCCCGGAACAGGTTGCGCAGCATGAAGCCGGTGTTCGCGTCCACCGGCAGGTTGGTGCTGAAATAGAGCAGCTCCTTCCGGCCGGGCAGCGTCTGCATCGAATCCACGATGCTGCGCAGCGCCGTCAGCGTCGCCCAGCTTGCCTGCTGCCCTTTCATGCTCGCCGCCGACAGCAGCGAGCGCGCGATGATGCGGTTCATCAGCGCATCCACCAGCGAGGCCCCCGCGCCCGCCGGTGCCCCGGCCGATGGCCCCCCGCCGCTGCCGATGCTCGATAGGTTCCCCTCCGCCGCCTGCTGCTCCGCCACCGCCTGCGTCATCAGCGTTTGCCCGTCCAGCGCCATCTGCCGGTAGGCGCTGCTGCTCCCCCCGGTCGCGGTGGCGATCGCTTTCAGCAACGCCGGCTTTTGCGTGGTGAAGTTCTGCAGCGCGTAGAGAATCTGGTTGATGTCGTACACTGCCACGTAATCGCGCGGCCCCAGCATGTGCTGCACGTAATAATCGGCGGTTTGCTTGGCCAGGTAGCGGTCGGCGTTCCCCATCCGGTCGAACACCATCACCACCAGGTTGAACGGCTGCGGCCGCAGCGCCGTGCTCAGCCCCGCCCGCAGCATCTGCGAGTTGCTCAAGTCCACCGAATGCGACACCACCCGGAAGCTGCTGATCGTCTGCGGCTGGTTGTTGTCCAGCACCTGCAATTGGCTGGGCTGCACGTTCTGTATGATCTTGCCGTGCGCGTCGGTGACGACCAGATCCACCATCACCTCGCCCGCGGTCTTGTGAATCTTGACGCTTGGCTGCCCCGGCGCGGGCGCGCTCTGCGCCCCGGCCGCGCCGGCCAACACGGCGGCTGCGATCAAAACTGATAAGCGCCTGATTCCTGCGTTCATTCCTGTCTCCTTCGCGTTCCCGCCCCGCCCCCGCCGCCGCTCCCGTGCCGGCGTCTCCGGGGGCCAAGGCCCCGGGTTCGACTGCTCATCCAGCTCTGAATCTACCTGAACATAGCACTATTTTGGCGGCCTGTCGCCCGCCCCCGCGCCGCCGCTTTGCGTATAAACCGACGCCGGCAGCACCCCCTCGGTCATGTACGTGGACGAAATCTTCCGCAACTGCTCGAAGCGTTGCCGCTCCCGCCGGGCCGCCGCAAACCGGCGCAGGCGCACGTCAATCTGCGCCAGCAGATAACAGATCTGGCTGTTGTTGGGGCTCAGCAGTTGGCTCTCTTCCGCCGCCCGCAGCGCCGGCTGCGCGTTTCCCGAACGGAACTGGATCAGCGCGATCATGTAGTAGGCGGCGTAGTTTTCCGGCGCCCGCGCCGCCGCCTTTTGCGCCAGCGCCAGCGCCGCCGGCTTTTGATTGTCTTCCAGCTTGTCGGCGCTGAGCTGCAGAATCGCCTCCACCGAGCCCGGGTTCACCTCCGTCTCGCGCTGCATCTCCGCCTCCGCCTGCGGCCGCAGCCCCGCGCTGCGCAGGATGTCGGCGTAGGTGGCATGCAGGTACGGCGTCCGCGGGTATTGCTGCACCAGCGCCGCCAGCCGCTGCCGCGCCGCATCCAGTTTGTGCTCCCGCGCCAGGTACACCGCCTCGCCCACCTGGCGGATCAGCCGGTAGCGGCCGGGCGAAACCACCGCTTTTAAATTCTCCGTCAGCAGCGGCTGGTGCAGCGCCGCCAGCCCGGCGGCCAGTATCACCCCCGGATACGCCGCGTGCTTCACCGCGAACGAGCGCAGCAGAAATCCGGCCTGGACGTAATTGCCCATCATCAACAGGTCTTGCACCTGGTGATAGAGCGCCACCGCCTGCAGGTTGTTGTCCGGCGGCAGCCCCAGCGCCCGGCCTTCCTGTATGTGCTCCATCGAGAGGCCGAAATTGCGCATCTCGAAGTCGCACAGCCCCAGCATCACCCAGGGAGAACCGGCTTTGGGTATCAGGTGCGTCAGGCGGGCAAACGCCACCGCCGCCGCCGGATATTGATTGCCTTCATAGAGCAGCGTGCCCAGCTTCCACCAGCCGTCCGCCCAGCCCGGGTCGGTCTTCAGCGCGCGCTGCAGGAGCTGCGCCGCGCGCCGCTTGTGCCCTTGCTGCAGGGCCGCCAGCGCCGCCGTGCGCTGCGCCGCGCTCGCGGGCGCTTGCGCCGCCGGCCCCGGGGCCGCCAGGCCGGCGGCCAGTAGCGCCAGCGCCAGCGCCCCGCGCAGCCTGCCCGGCCCGCCGCGGGCAGGCCGGGGCCAGCGCCAGCGCGGCGCGCATCGGGTTGGCAAGCTGAACTTCATCGCCGTGTGTCCGGCTGCGGCCCGGCGGCCGCCGTCCGCTGCGCCGCCTTGGCCAGCCGGCGCTTTTGCTGTTGCGCGATCAGCTTGCGCAGCAGCGCCTGTTCCGCCGCGCCGCGTTGCGGCTGTCCCAGCTTGTAATACACCCGCCCCAGCAGCACGTGCACCTGCACGTTCTTCGGCTGCGCGCGCTCCGCCTGTTGCAGCCGCCGCAGCGCCCGCCGCGGATGCCCCGCATCCAGCTCCGCCATCCCCAGTTGCAGTTGCGGCTGGAACGCTCCCGGCGACATCGCCATCGCCCGGTGCAGATACGCTTCCGCCGGCCCCCATTGCTCCTGCTGCCGGTAGAGATAGCCGAGATAAAAGTTGGTGTCGTAATCGCCCGGCGCCAGGTGGTACGCCTGTTGAAAATTGCGCAGCGCCTCCCCGGAGTTCCCCGACAGCAATTCCGCCAGCGCCAGCCGGCGATAGGGCTGCGCCAGCCGCGGCGCCATCTGCGCCGCCCGTTGATATTCCTCAATCGCCTTGGGCAGCTTGTGCTGCTCCGCGTACTCGTCGCCCAGCATCAAATGCACGATCGCGCTGTCGCCCCGGGCCATGATGCGGTTGATCAGCGTTTCTCCTTGCTGCACCTGCCCGCTGCGCAGATACGCGGTGCCCAGCACGTAATCCAGCCCCAGGTCGCCGCGGTGCGCCGGCAGCAGCCCCCCGGCCAGCGCAATCACGCGGGCGTAATGCTTCAGCTTGCGCTCGCAGTTGGCCTCCAGCAGCGTGGCGCGGTAGTCGCCTGGTTTGAACCGCCGGCGATACAGCTCGAATTGCGCCGCCGCCGGGCGGTAGCGCCCCAGCTTGTAATACAGCAGCCCCAGGTCCATCCGCGCCGGCGCCAGCCCCGGCTCCAGCGCCAGCGCCTTCTTGTAGGCGGCCTCGGCGTCGCCGTAGCGCCCTTGCGCCGCCTCGACGATCCCCAGCCGCGCCCAAACCCGCGCGCGCGCCGGGTTCGCCTTCAGCGCCTGCTGAAATGCCGCCGCCGCCGCGCTCCATTGTCCCGCCTGCTGCGCCGCAATGCCCCGCGCCGCTGCACCCCCCGCCCCCGCTGCGGCCCCGCTTTGGGCTGCTAACCCCCCGGCCAGCAACCAGCCCAGACTTAAGGTGATTCGTTGCAGGTACTGCGGAAACGGCATATTTGCTATGTATTTTAGCCTATCCGGAACGCCGGGAAAAGCACATTGGGGAGCGCGGCCCGCGGCCGCGCTCCCCAATGCGAGTCCTCTAACTTGGCGTTTAGAAGATGTACTTGACCTCGAATTCCATCACCCGGTTCCCGACCTTCTGGGTCAGGTATCCCGGCGCGATCCCGCCCGTGCTGACCGGACGGATGGAATACGGATGCTGGCCGTAGCCGGCAAACTGAATCCCCGGCTCCCCGCCGGTGGTCCAGTTGGCGTGGTTGAGGAAGTTGAAACCCTCGATCCGCACCTGTATCTTCTGCGATTCGCTCTTGCCCAGGGCGAAGTTCTTGAAGATGCCCAGGTCGTTGCTCATGAACGAGGGTTGGTGGATGTACGGCAGTTGATAGTCGCCGTTCTGCCCCGGGCTGGGCGACTGGAAGCACTGCGCATTGTAGAACTGCTGCGGTTGCAGCCCCGTCGTCGGGTTGCAGACCACGAACATGTTCACCGTCGTGTCCGGCGTGCCCGCAATCACATCCGGCGTGAAGCTGACGGAATACGGTACGCTCGACACGCAACTGTATCCGCTCGGCATTACACCGGATTTCGGGCAGCTCACCTGGCTGAAGCCGCGAGCCTGGCCGTTTTGGCCGTTGCCGAAGGTCCACGGCGCGCCGCTTTCGATGCTGCTGATGCCCGAAAGCTGCCAGCCGTTGAGGAACCCGTCGGCGATGGCGTTGCCGCCAAACCAGTTCTTGCCGAAGTCGGGCAGCAGGATGCTGTAGGTGACGTTCACCACCTGGGTGTGATCGTAGGGCAGCGGCCCATAGCTGCGGCCGCGGGCATCGTACGGATCCACTACGTTGCCGTTGGAATTGAAGATGCCCGATTCGCCCAGCGCCTTGCCAAAGGTGTAGTTGGCGGCGTAGCTCAACCGCCCCGAGGTGCGGGTCAGGCTCACCTGGAACGCATTGTAGTTCTGGCTCAGGCTGTGCGTCAGCCAGTCAATCGAGCCGTAGTTCTGGTACGGACGCCACCAGTTGTCGTCGTGATTGCTGCAGTTGTATGCCGAAGGCGCATTCGGGCTCAGGCAGGTGAGCTCGTATTGCAGCTCCGCCCCCTGCGGCACCAGGTTGAAGTCGGTGCCGCCGTTGCCGCCGCCGCCGGGCGTGTCCTGATGGTAGCTGGAGTTGCCCACGTAGCTCGCCTCCAGCACCGTCCGGAACCCGATCCGCTGCGACCAGGTCAGGCTGTAGCTCTCGGTCTCCGGAATGTGGCTGTTGTACGGATCGAGCACGGTCAGGTTCACGCGCCCCACCCCCGCCAGGTTGTTCGGATTGTTGGCCTCGAGCAAAGTATGCGCGCTCGCCGGCGAGCTGTTCAGCAGGTACGGAGGGTTGCTGATCGAGTTGAAGAAGAAGTTGCCTTCGTCGCGGTAGTAGTACAATCCGAAGCCGCCGCGAATCACGGTGTTGCCCTTGCCGGTCAGGTCGTAGGCGAAGCCGACGTTCGGCGCTACCTGGATCCCCGGCGACGGGAAGCCGCCCATCGAAATGTTGGGATTGTAGTGATGGCTCTCCAGCCCGGTGAAGCTGGATTCCGGCGCCGTGCCCCCGCCAAACGCATTTTGCAAGCCGTCGTTCTGCAGGGTTTTGCTGGTGCCGCAGCCCATGATCCCCGGGTTGAAGCAGGTCGGGCCTTGATACGCGGTCGGCACGAATACGCTCTCCCGTCCCAGCGACTCTTCCATGAAGGGCGAGTAGTACACCCGCGCCCCGTAATTCAGCGTCAGTTGCGGGGTCGCCTTCCAACTGTCCTGGCCGTAGAAATCCAGCTCGTTGTCGTAGGTCTTGCCGTCCAGCGTGACGTTGGTCTGGTTCCAGCCGCCAATGTGCCCGATTAACAGGTCGGAAACGGCGTTGTTGGTGTCGGTCTGGTCCCAACTGCAGGCGTCGCAGCCGCCCCAGCCGAGTTGCGCCGTGCCGCGGGTGTCGCCCACCGGCTGCTCGTTGGTGACGTGCTCGAAATACACGCCGAACTTCAGTACGTGGCTGCCGGCCACCTTCGAGAGGTCGTCGCGCACGTCGTTGAGCCACTTCCAGGCGAACGAATTCGGCCCGGGGTTGCCCTGCGCGTCCAGCATGTTGGGGAAGCCTCCGCCCCAGCTCATGAAGCTGGGCACGTAGCCAAGCGTGTTCTTGTAAATGCCGTTGTAGGTGTAGCCCGTCCCCGCCAGCGTCGCCTTGCTCGGATCCTGCAGATCGTCGTTGAACACGATCCGCGTCGTCCCCACCTGCACCGTGTTGGTCAGCGTCGGGCTGAGCGTCGTCAGCAGCGTGCCGGAGAGCTGGTATGAGTGGTCCAGCCCGTCTTCATTGCCTGGATACGGCACGTTCGAGCCGCCCCACCATAGCCCGTATGGCATGTAGGCGAATTCCGAGTCGCGGTCCAGCACCGCGTACAGCTTGGTGTTGGGGCTGAAGTCGTAGTCCACGCGCGCGCGGAAGGTCTTGTGATTGGTCGGCGCCAGCACGTCGCCAATGTAGTTGTTGCCATGATGCAGCGCCGGATCGGCGTTCGGCAGCGGCACCATGTTCATCAGCGCCACCCCGCCCGGATCGAACGCCTTCGGGTTCATCAGGCCCGGGCCCAGGCAGGAAGGCTGCACCGGAGTCTGATAGTTCTCGTTGCCCTGGGCGCAGCCGGGCTGGTTTTGCGACCAGAAGGTCCCCGGCGATACGTTCCACGAAGTCGGATACGCGCCATTCACGCAATTCGGGCAGACCCCCGCCCAGGGGTCGTTGGTGAAGTCGCCCTGGCGCATCGCCGCCGTCGGCACCACCGTCTGGTTGAAGCCGGTGTCCTGGTTCTGCTTCATGTACTCGAACCCGGCCCAGAAAAACATCTTGTCGTGATGCTTGTTGAAGCTCGTGCCCGGTATGATCACCGGACCGCCGATGTTGAAGCCGGGATAGTAGAACTTCGACGCCGGCCGCGTCGAACCGTTGGCGTTCGCCAGCCAGTCGTTGGCGTTGAATTGCGACAGCCGGGTGGAATAGTACGCCTCGCCGTGATACGCGCTGCCCCCGCCCTTGGTCACCGCGCTGATCACCGTCGGCCCCTTGGGATTCGAGGCGCTGAAGTTCGAGGTCTGCACCGTCACCTGCGACACCATGTCCACGTCCGGCATGGCCGCGTTGCCGCCGTAGTTGCCGGGGTCAATGTTGTCCGCGCCGTCGAAGCTTTCCTGAATCGTGTCGCCGCGCGTGCCGTTGATGATGAACGTGTTGTTGCCCACGCCCGAGCCGTAGCCCGATGCCCCCGCCGCGTTGTAGCCGAAGTTCACCACTCCGGGCAGAATCTTCAGCAGCTCCACCGCGTCGCGCGTCTCCACCAGCGTGTTCTGAATCTGCTGCGAGGTGAGCACGTTCTGCTTCGCCCCCGAGTTCAGCGGCACCGCATAGTAGGCGTTGCCGCGCACCGATATGGATTGCGTCATCGAACCCGGCTTCAGCGTCAGCCCGGTTACCTTGATGTCCGACGAGGCGTTCACCGCGATGTTGGTCTTGGTGAAAGCGGTGAATCCGGTCTTGGTCACCGAAACCGAATATAGCCCCTGCGGCACGCCCGGAAAGTTGAATACCCCCGAGCCGTTGGTCTTGGCCTGGCGGAGTTCTCCCGAGCTCTGGTTGGTCAGCGTGACTTGCGCGCTCGGAACCACCGCGCCCGAGGTGTCATAGACGGTCCCGTTGACCGTGGCCAACCCGCCCTGTGCCGAAATTCGCTGCCCTAGCGGTAGCAGCCCGAGCGTCAATGCGACCAGTGCGAGAAAAACTGAGCGAGTGAAACGCTGCTGAAAGAGTTGCGACATCCACACACCCCTTTACAACCACAAAGTCGTTCAATTCGGCCCGAATCAGCCCTCTCTCTCAAATAACTGATTCAGAGCAGAACCGCTAATCAGCATATACTAGTCAAAATGGTTGTCAACATTAAAAAAAATGATTTCATTCAATTTTTTAATCCCTGGCATTCAAAATTGCCTCGGTTTGGCTAGAATTGTAAATAAAATTACATTTATTCCACAGTAAAGACGCTCGCACCGCTAGCGGCGGCCCACGAGTCCACCGATGGGAGTTAGATATGCCGAGGTCGAGTGGGAAGGTCGGGGTTTCCTGTCAGGTCCCGACCCTCCGCGATTCAGTAACGCCAAGGCGAAGGGAGAAGCGAG
>JAJYIU010000075.1 GCA_021789895.1 Acidobacteriota bacterium
TATCAATTTCGCAGAAATTGCTTTTAGCAATGCCGCGAGGCGATCTGGTGTACATGGACGTACATGAGGATTGCCGAGCCAATAGCAAAACCGTAGGTTTTGCTTAAAGCTAGCAAAACCGCAGGTTTTACTTAAAGCTAGCAAAACCGCAGGTTTTGCTTAAAGCATGACGAACCAACGAAGCTATGCGACGCTTATCGCTTCGCCCAGCATCTGCGGAAAGCTGGCCGTTGTTCGGCCTATGACTTCATTGCATCCGCAAAGCTGCTAACGTATTCCCATGCTGCGCTTCGGTATTTTGGGCTTCGGACTGCACGGCGAGCGGCGGTTGATGCCCGGCTTCGCCCGCGCTCGCCGCTCCCGGGTGACCGCCATCTCGCGCCGCAGCCTGGAGAAAGCCCGCGCCACCGCCGGGCGCTACGCCATCCCCCGCGCCTTCGGCTCCAAACTCGAGCTTTGCCGCTCCAGCGACGTGGACGCCGTCTTGATCGCTACCCCCAATGCCGAGCACTGCGCCGATGCCCTGCTGGCGCTCGAGTGCGGCAAGCCGGTGCTCTGCGAAAAACCGATGGCGATGAATGCCGCCGAAGCGGAGCAAATGGTGCGCGCCGCGCGCCGCGCCCGCCTGCCCCTCGGCATCGCCCAGATCTTTCGCTTCGAGCGCAGCCTCGAACGCCTGCGCGCCCGCGTCGCTGCCGGCGATATCGGCCGGCCGGTGTTCGCGCGCGCCGAGTTTTCCTATTGGGGCGTCGGCCATCCCCGCGCCTGGCTGCTCCAGCGCGCGCTCTCCGGCGGCGGCCCCATCGCCGACGTCGGCGTACACTGCCTCGATGCGCTGCGCTTCGTCCTCGCCGATGAAGTCGTCCGCCTTACCGCCCTGGGCCGCGCCGACGAGCGCTCCGGCGAGGTTGAAGCCGCCGCCGCCCTGGCGCTCGAGTTCCAGCGCGGCTGCCTCGGCGCGGTGCTGGTTTCCCTCCGCGCCGCTTATCGCACCCCGGTGGAAATCGTCGGCGAAACCGGCGTCTTGCGCGCCGAAGACGGCCTCACCGTGGACCATCCGGTCGAGATCGTTTGCCGGCGCGGCGATGCCGTCGAGCGCGATACCGTGGACAACGCCGATGCCTACGCCCGCCAGGTGGATGCCTTCGCCGCCGCGGTCGAAGAGCAGGCGCCGTTTCCCGCGCCCGGCGAGGAAGGCTGGCAAAACCAGCGCCTGCTCGACGCCGCCTACCAGAGCCTGCGCGCCGGCATCTCAGTGGATATCCCTCCCTGCGAACTGACCGATTGACGCCGGACGCAAATGCTTGTATTTGGCCCTGCGAGTGCTACAATTTTTTCAGCGCAAGAGGCGAAACTTGCTCCCTGGTTCGAGGTCGAAAGGTTTGAGCCTGAGCCACCTCCGGAGCGCCGGTTTGTTCGCGGCGCTTCCCCGTGTACGCTTTTTCCCGGCCTTGTTGCTGCTGGGCGGCTGCCTGCTGGCCGGCGCGCGGTTGAGTGCGCAGGCGGCGGCCGGCAACCAGCCGGCGGTGCATGTGCGTGTCCGTAAGGCGCCGCCGCCGCCCGCCCCGCCCGCGCCGCCGCCGCCCGCCCCGGGTGCGCGCCGGCCGGGCGCCGTGCCCGAATTCCATCGCGTGGTCAATATGGTGCTGGTCCCGGTGATGGTCACCGATCCGCTGGGGCGGCTGGTCACCGGCCTGGACGCCTCCCAGTTCAAGATTTACGAAGATAAAGTGCGCCAGCGCATTGTGAGTTTTTCCACCGCCGACACCCCCATCTCGGTGGGCATCATCTTCGATGTCAGCGGCAGCATGAGCGATAAAATCAATAAATCGCGGGCCGCGGTCAACGCCTTTCTGGCGACCGCCAACCCCAGCGATCAGTTTTTCGTGATTGCCTTCAATACTGCCCCGCACATGGTCAGCGAATTCAGCAGCAACATCAACCAGATCGAAGGCCGGCTGGAGTTCCTGCCCGCCGGCGGGCGCACTGCCCTGCTCGACGCCATCTATCTCGGCCTGGAAAAAATGCGCTACGCCCGCTATGCCCGCAAGGCCCTGCTGATCATCTCCGATGGCGGCGACAATCACAGCCGCTACACCGGCGGCGAGGTGCGCGACGCCGTGCGCGAAAGCGATTGTCAGATTTACGCCATCGGCGTCTTCGACCCCACCGCCGACCGCGCCACCATCGAGGAGCGCAACGGCCCCACGCTGCTGAACGATATCGCCCATACCTCCGGCGGCCGCATGTTCTCCCTCCACGATCTGGACGAGCTGCCCGACGTCGCCGCCAAGATCGGCGTGGCGCTGCGCAACGAATACATGCTCGGCTACGACCCCAGCGATCCGGCGGCCAACGGCAAATGGCGCCACATCGTGGTCAAGCTCGATCCGCCGCCCGGCCTGCCGCCCCTCTCGGTGCGCGCCAAGGAAGGCTACTATGCCCCCGGCCCGCATTGACCTGCGGCGCCTGGGCCTGGCCGCCGCGTTGCTGGCCGCCGGGCTGGCGCTGGCCCTGCCCGCCCCGGCGCAATCGCCGCCGCCCTATAAGTTCTCCGCCCGCGTGCGCGAAGTCCTGGTGCAGGCCACCGTCCTGGATAAGCGCAACCGCCCGGTCAACGATCTGACCGAACCCGATTTCCAGATCCTGGAAAACGGCGTGCCGCAAAAAATTTCCTCCTTCGAGCACAGCGATGCCCCGGTCTCGGTCGGGCTGCTGATTGACAACAGCGGCAGCATGAGCGACAAGCGCCCCGCGGTGCAGGCCGCCGCCCTGGCCTTCATCCACGACAGCAATCCCCAGGACGAGATGTTCGTGGTGAATTTCAACGAAACCCCCTACCTCGATTGCCCCTTCACCAGCAACGTCAATCGGCTGCAGCAAGCCCTCGACCGCATCGAATCCAGCGGCGGCACCGCGCTCTACGACGCCACCGTGGCCTCGCTCGACGAGCTGGTGCAGAACGGCCATAAGCAAAAACGGGCGCTGCTGATCGTCACCGATGGCGTGGACGACGACAGCGTTTACACCCTCGAGCAGACGGTGCGCGCGGCCGAGCGCGAAAAAGACGCGCCCATCATCTACTGCATCGGCATCCTGCCGCACAAAAACTACGGCGGCGCCAAAAAACGCGCCCAGCGCGCGCTCAAGGCCCTCGCCCGGGCCACCGGCGGCCAGGCCTATTTCCCCAAGCACCTCAAGCAGGTCGCCGTTTACACCCGCCTCATCGCCGCCGAGATGCGCCAGCAGTACACCATGACCTACCACTCCAACCAGCACACGCCGGGCTACCGCACCATCAAGGTCCTGGTGCGCGATCCCCGCCGGAAGAAGCTGCGCGTCATCGCGCGCGACGGCTACTTCCCCAACGCCGTCCATGGCGTCGTCGCCCGCCGCTAGCGGTCGCTGTCTTACGCTGTGCGGCTGTCCGTTAGCGGCGGCCCACGAGTCCACCGATGGGAGTTAGATATGCCGAGGTCGAGTGGGAAGGTCGGGGTTTCCTGTCAGGTCCCGACCCTCCGCGATTCAGTAACGCCAAGGCGAAGCCAAGCAAAACCG
>JAJYIU010000076.1 GCA_021789895.1 Acidobacteriota bacterium
TTCTATAGTTGGCGTTTCTATCAATGCAGTTCCGGCTGCGTCAAGCCTTCTTGGCCTTGGCGTACTTGCGCTGGAAGCGCTCCACCCGCCCGGCGGTGTCCACCAGCTTTTGCTTGCCGGTGAAGAAGGGATGGCACTGCGAGCAGATTTCGACGTGGATGTCGCCTTTATGCGTGGAGCGCGTGCTGAAGTTGTTGCCGCAGGCGCAGATGACGCGCACCGGCTGGTAGGCGGGATGGAGATTGGGTTTCATACCGGGAATCTTTTTTATTATACATGCCCCGCTCGCGCCCCCGCGCGCTGCGGCTTGCCCAGCGCCGGGCGTCAATCCACCGCGGCGCGCCGGTGTATAAAATCCGGCCCTCGCCGCCGGCGCTATCCTGAAGGCATGCGCATCCTGATGTTTACCGGCAAGGGCGGGGTGGGCAAAACCAGCCTGGCGGCGGCCACCGGATTCCGCCTGGCCGGGCTCAACTACCGCACCCTGGTTTTGAGCATCGATCCGGCCCACAGCCTGGCCGACGCGCTCGATCTCGACACGGAGCTGTTCCACGGGCGCACCGCCGACCCGCTCCCCATCCACGACCGGCTCTGGATCATGGAGCTGAATATACAGAAGGAGATCAAGCGCCATTGGGGCCAGATTTCCTCCTACATCAGCTCGGTGCTGCGCACCACCGGCATCAGCGGCGTGGAAGCCGAGGAGCTGGCCATCCTGCCCGGCATGGAGGAGCTGAGCGCGATGATGTACATCAACCAGTACCATCGCGAGCGGCGCTTCGACGTGGTCGTGCTCGATGCCGCCCCCACCGCCGAATCCATGCGCTTCGTCAGCATGCCCACCACGCTCGACTGGTACATGAAGCACATCTTCCCCTTCCAGCGCAGCCTGCTGAAAGCGGTGCGGCCGCTGGCCAACTACGTCGCTCCCTTCGAGCTCCCCGCCGACAGTTACTTCGCCAACATCCGCGACCTGTTCGAAAAACTGGAAGGCGTGGACGTGCTGATGGAAGACCCGCAGGTCACCAGCATCCGGCTGGTGACGGCGCCGGAAAAAATGGTGCTGCGCGAAACCCAGCGCGCCTACGTCTATTTTTCCCTGCACGGGCTGACCGTGGACGCGGTCATCGTCAACCGCCTGCTCCCCGATTCCATACAGGATGCCTGGTTCCGGGAATGGCGCGCCTCGCAGGCCCGCATTTTGCGCGAAATCGAGGCGTATTTCGCGCCGGTGCCGGTCAAAACCGTGCCGCTGTTTTCACGCGAGGTGCTGGGCGCGGCGCGGCTGGAAGAATTGGCGCGGCTGCTCTATGCTGAGGGCGAGGATCCGGCGCGCGTCACCCGCACCGAAAAGCCGTACTCTTTCGAACACTCGAAAGCCGGCGGCTACGAGGTGCGCATCCGGCTGCCGTTTGCCGCCAAGGGCGAGGTGGGGTTGTTCAAGAAAAATGACGAGCTGATCGTGGAAATCGGCACCATCCGCCGCCATATCGGCTTGCCGCGCGCGCTGGCGGGTTTGCAGCCGGTGCGTGCGCGGCTGCAGGATACGCTGTTGGCCGTCGAACTCAAGGAGGCATTATGAATCCGCCGCTGACCCCGCCCGAGGCCGGCCCCGCCGCCGCCGCGCCCGAGCGCTGCCTCTGCCGCGAAGTCCTGGACCAGGTGCGCGATTGCCTCGGCGTCTCGCCCGAAGTGCGCCAGCACCTGTCTAACTCCCGGGTCGAATTCCTGAAGGCGATCCGCGCCATCCTCGACCAGCGCATCGAGCGCCTGTCGCGGAAGAGCCCGCCATCGGGCAGCCATATCCCGGTCGAGTAAGATGCGCGATTTTCGCGGAGTCTGTAAATTCCCCTCAGTGTCTACATAGCTTTGTGGCTGGCCTGCGGGTGGGAATGGCTGTCTCATCGTGTCTTTTTTCGCGAGGCTTGGACGAATTCGGCTTCGCCGGATCGAGCCTACAGGCCTGATCTCGCTCAGCCTTGTCCGGCCGGATTGAATTCATTTTCCAGCTCGCGCGCGGCGGCGAGCGCGGCATCGAGCCCGATGGCGCGAATGCAGGGCGATTGGCCTTCGCGCAGGCACCCCGGCTCGGGACACGCGGCGCAACCGCCGCCGGCGCGCAGCAGGCGGTGCGGCGTCCGCCAGGGATGCCATATATCGGGATGTGTGGCTGCGAACAGCGCGATCACCGGCTTGCCCAGCGCCGCCGCGACGTGCAGCGGCCCGCCGTCGTTGCCTGCCGCCCATTCCGCCCCGGCGATCAGGGCGATCAATTCCGCCACGTTCGTGTCGGCCAGGCATGCGCCGCGGATACTGGGCTCGAGCCGGGCCAACACGGCTTCTTCCGCCGCCCGGCTCGCGCCCGGCTCGCGCGCCATCACCGCCGCCCAGCCATGCCGGCGGCAGAGGACGTTGAGCCAGGCGGCCATGCGCTCCGGCGGCCAGACCAGCCGCGGCTCGCGCGCGCCGGCATGCACGAAGACGTAGGGGCCGGCGATGCCCGCCTGCCGCAAACGGGCCTGGACCGCCGCCAGCGCGCCGGCTTGGGGAATCACGCGCGCCGGCCCCAGCGGCGCGGCGGGCAGCCCCAGGCTATAGAGCAGCGAAGCGATGTGCTCGGCGCCGTGCAGGCGGCGGCGTCCGGGAGGCGGCGGGGCGGGCGGGGTGCGCGCATTCAGCGCCCACGCGTTCGCGCCGCCGGCAAAGCCCGCCCGGTAGCGCGCCCCCGCCGCCAGCATCAGCGCCGTGGCGCGGCTGCCGCCGTGCAAATTGATGGCCACCTGCGGCTTCCATTGGCGCAGCCGCCGGGCAAGAGGCCAGAAATCGAGCGCGGCTGAAATGCCTGGTTCGGCGCCGGAAAACGATTGGCCGGCGCCATTGCGCGTGCGCAGCACGAACAGCTCGGCTTGCCCGGCAAGCGCGGCGGCGAAGCGGTCTTCGATGACATAGCCCAGGTGCAGATCGGGACGCCAGGCGCGCAGCGCTTCGAGCGCCGGGGTGGACAGCACGGCATCGCCCAGGCTGCGCAGGCGTAGGAAGACTATGCGCGCGCCAACGGGCAAAGCCGGCAGAATGCGATCAAGCTGCGCCAAACTGCCATTATCCGCCAGAAGTTTTGCTCAAATTGCCGTCGTGGCCGTCGCGGGATAGCGTAGATGAACGCAAAAAATGGATCCCCCATGCCGATTTTGCCAATCCGGTTAAATGTCTGAATTGCAAAGGTTTCGTTTGGCGGTGACAGCGTTGTTGGGATAGTGTATAAGGATGGGAAAAAGGGACCACCTCATTTTGCCATCATCGCCGGCGTTGTCACTATTATCCGCTTCCTCTTAAAATAACCGAAAGTATTTCGAGGTGGGAACGGCGTATCGCAGTCAGAAGTGTTGACCTGAACTTAGCGGGAGATGAGCGGACAGTTTGAGGGCTGAGCAGGCGGTTGGCGAAGGGAGGGCGGAGCCCGACCGTAGCCAACTGCCTGAGCGGTGCTCATGGGCTTCCGAGTGGTAGGATTTTTT
>JAJYIU010000077.1 GCA_021789895.1 Acidobacteriota bacterium
CTGCGCCGGGCCCAGCTCCGCCTCCGCCGCCAGGTGATGCGCCGCCATCACGGCCATGACCGCCCCCGCGATTGGGCCGCCTGGGTGCTGATCTCGCAATAACGCGGGCCCGGCCTCAGCCGGCGCCCTGGCTTCTCAGCCGCGGCTGGTGTTGCCGGAAGTATTGGTTCAGGGTCTCGAGCAGCTTGGCCGTTTCCACTCCATCCGCCGCTGCGGCTTCGCTCAGGCTCAAGCTGCGGGGCGGCGCTTTGACCTGCCCCAGGCTGCTCAAGCCCGCCTCGATCAGCAGCCCTCGGGTCTTCGGAAAGCTGGTCACGAACCAGTAAACCGGCAGGTCGGCGGTGACGGAAACCGGCTCCATCCAGGCCGGCGGCGCCTGCCTCAGCGTCAGCGCCATGTTGGCGGCAAACGCCAGCACCGCGCTCAGCTCGATAAACGCGGATACCGGCAAAATGGACCAGGCTTCTGCGCCGGGAGCCGCGGTATAGGCGATCGCCTCGCTTGCCACGCGCAGCAGGCACCCGCCGGTGATCAGCCACAAGCTTGCCGCCATCAGCCGCGGGCTATACAGCTCGCGCCCGCTGAGAAACGCCGGCAGCATGCGCGGCGCCAGCGCAAAAATCAGCGTGGCGATAAATCCCACCGTGAGCGCGTGGCGCGACGCTCCCCCCAATCCGGTTGCCTGGGGCATCATGTCCGCGGCCACGCCCAAAACAGCGGCCGCGATCAGCCAGCCGTAGGCGATGCGTATGAACAGCGGATATTGACGGTAAATGTGCCGCAGCTTCGCCGGCCGCGCCGGCCGGTGAAAGATGCGCAACGCCTTGACCGCCGCCGCCGTTGTCGCCAGCGCCAGCAGGTCGGTCATCCAAAAGCGGAACGTCAGCGCGCTCGCTACCGTAAGCGCCAGCGCCGGGGCGAGCCAGCGCGCGGCGCGATGCTCGGGCGCTTGCAAGCCCAGAAAGATCGTGATGAAGCGTGTGCTGTAGCCCCACGCCATCGGAATCACGAACCCCCACAATTCGGCCGCCAGCAGCAGGCGGTCGGGGTTGGCGGGATACACCGGCAGGCGCTGCGTCAGGCTGACCTTGATGGCGATGCCCAGATTGATCGCCAGTGCGATCCCGAGTCCGCTGAATCCCACGATCCCCAGCCACGAGCCGAGATCGCCCGGCGTGCGGCGACTGGACTTTTTCCGTATCTCCTGCGGGGGAAACAGAAGAATTCGCTGCGTCAATCCGTAGGCCGCCAGCAACAGCAGCGCCGCGGCCACCAGCCCGGTCCGCCACGCCACCGGCCGCACGCCCACCCACCACCGCCAGCCCACCCCCGCCGTCCACAATCCCCACACCACCCAGGCCGTTCGGAAACTTTTCAATGTCCAGCCGCGAAACTTGGGTAGCACGTAGATGGAGATGCCGAGAATAAAGCTGCCCACCCAGCCCAGCACCTGTGCCTGCCCGTGCGCCTGTATCCAGGCCGTGCTGGCGCCGCCGGCCGAACGGTGCGCGGCAATCTCCACCAGGTTCCAGACTCCGAGTACCGTTCCGGGGAGCGCCAGAAACGCCAACCCGGTCGCGATGAAGGCGGCCAGCGCCCGCGCCGCCCGCCGCTCCGGCTCCGGGTCGGCATATTCCGCCGCCGCGCTCCGGTCCCGTTCATAGGCCCGTCGCCAGGCTTCCGGTAAATTGTCCATGGTGCTTTGGCCGCCGCTCGTCCGCCTAAGCGCTGGCGCCGTTTCAAGCCCCCGGCTCTTGGCGCGCATCTCCTGCCCCTGGCTTGATGGCCGGGTCGTCTACCGGGCGGCAAGTTGGATTATCGGCGAATGGAATCTCTTGAACCATGATTTTTGTCATAGCCCATGCTTGAATCCCGCTCGCGATGCCGGCCTTTTCAGGGATGGAGACTTGAACCTCGCCGCGCCGGAATCGGAATGGCATCGCGCTGTGGCTATTCCGAGGGAATTGGCGAAGCAACTGTTTTTGGCTGAAAGCTGATTGCTGGGAACTGAACGCTGGAATGAGCTGACCGCTTCAAATCAAAAGGCGCGCCCCGCAGGCGCGCCTTGCTGTCCGTTCTATGCAATGTTGCCGCTAGCGGCAGCCCACGAGTCCACAGATGGGAGTTAAGAACGCTGAGATCGAGTGGGAAGGTCGGGGTTTCCTGTCAGGTCCCGACCCTCCGCGATTCAGTAACGCTAAGGCGAAGCCAAGCAAAACTGAAGGTTTTGCGAAAGGAGAAGCCGCGAGCAGAGCGAGGCGCAATAGCAATTTCGCAGAAATTGCTTTTAGCAATGCCGCGAGGCGACCTGGTGTACATGGACGTACATGAGGATTGCCGAGCCAATAGCAAAACCGCAGGTTTTGCTTAAAGCATGACAAAACAATGAAGCCCAGCGACGCTTATCGCTTCGCCCAGCATCTGGTTATTGGTTCTCCGCTCGTGCCGCCGCGCTGTACACGTTCAATTCGCGCAAGAGCGGCGCCGCCACCACCGGCGCCTTGACTTGTCCATTCAGAATGGCCTCGTTCGTGACCACCCCATACATGGACCGGTTGCCGCTGTCGTCCGGCTGCACCACGGCGCCGTTCAGGCTCACGCCGGCAAACAGCCCGCGGCTGCGCGAGTAAGTCAGAATCTTGCCATGCATGCTGGCGCTGGTCGCGGCCTCGGCGTGCCGTCCCACCGGCCCCGCCGCCGCCGTCGCCCCGGCGCCGATTTTGAATTTGTTGCTCAGTAAATGGTTCAAGCCGCTGCGGCTCATGAAGACCATCACCACGTCGGTCGAAGAGCCGCCAAGCTGCAACCCCCAGCTCCCGCCGCCAATCTGCAGGAACAACGGCGCGCTCCAACCCGCCGCGGTGCGGCAGCTTACCAGCCCTTTGCCGTAATTGCCGCCAATCCCGAAGGCCAGTTTCTTCTCCCCGGGAATGATCGCGATGCAGCGCGCGCCTTCCAGCAATTCTTTCGGAATGCCCTTGTCCGGCGTCTTCATGATCGCGTGAAATACGCGCGTCGCGCTCTGAATCCGCGCCACGTCGTCGCTCCGGCCCGAATGCCCCAACCCCAGCGCTGTGAGGCTGAGCCCGCCTGCCATGACCGCCCCTGTCAGTACCGCGCCCAGTCGGATTCTCCGGCTGCTGATTGATTTCATAGTTCTCCCCCTCGCTCTAAACCTTTAGAAATTCCTTCCATCTCTGCAGGTTGCCTCGTAGCTGCATTGTAGTGGGAGCTTTGAACGCTACTTTGCCGCTTTCTGCTAGCGGCGGCCCACGAGTCCACAGATGGGAGTTAGATATGCCGAGGTCGAGTGGGAAGGTCGGGGTTTCCTGTCAGGTCCCGACCCTCCGCGATTCAGTAACGCTAAGGCGAAGGGAGAAGCGAGCAGAGCGAGGCGCAATAGCAATTTCGCAGAAATTGCTTTTAGCAATGCCGCGAGGCGACCTGGTGTACATGGACGTACATGAGGATTGCCGAGCCAATAGCAAAACC
>JAJYIU010000019.1 GCA_021789895.1 Acidobacteriota bacterium
ACAACTGCTCCTGCCGCAGTTGTCGCTTTTTCCGTCCCATTGCCATGCGCGCATTCTACCCACTCACACCCCTCCTCGCGCAAACCTTTTTTAGATCCGTATCCAGACTTTCACCACAGGCTGCTAGAGCACGCGTTACGCGCGCCCCGGCAAGGCTCGTGTCCGCTTCCAGCAGCAGGCATTCACGCGTGTAGGCATCTTCAATCACGAGTAGCTTTACTTTCCGGCCAAACTCGGTATGGTCATGCACAAAATCCTACGCCCATTCTTGATTGGGCGTAGTCCACGGCGTTAACGGCTGCCCGGCACGCACGCAATGCTTGCGCTTCTTACGACGAATCATCAACCTGCATTGCGATACAGCCGGTGAATCCGCTTGTGGTTCACCATTGCCCCGTATCGTTGCAGTAGCACCTGCAAACGTCGATACCCGAATCTCTGACGCTCCCACGCCAGCTGCACCAGCCGGCTGCGCAAGGTCTCGTCATTGCGGCGAGAACGATAGCGATACGTTCCTACGGCGAACAACATCAACCCACAGGCATGCCGTTCGCTGAAGGCGTATTCCTTTTATAACTGCTCGATAGCTGCCTTCTGGGCTACGAGCTCCAACCGTTTTTTCTTATCATCGATTGCAGCGCTTTTTTGTCCAGGCTGAGATCCGTCACCAGCTTGCGCAGTCGGTTGTTCTCATCGCGTAGTTGCTTGACGTATTGCGCATGTCCATGCCGCAATACTTCGCCTTCCAAGCATAAAGCATGTGCTTGAAAACGCCAACCTCGTAGGCTGCATCGTCGGCTGTCCATCCGACTATCTGGTTTAGCGCGGAGATCATCTGCGCCTCGATATGCTTGCTCCGCGACATCCTGCCTCCTCCAAGCTGAAATCATACTCAGTTTTGTGCGGATGAAGGGGAGCAGGTCAAATCTATTTGACCCAACTTATGGTAGACGTCGAAAGAAATTTTCTCTGGCGGCTTTCCCCAATTGGGAAATATCCCTGCCGCTTTCATGTCCAAAATTAACCTTCGCATGATGCCTCTTCGAGTGTACAGCGTTTGGAAGAGTCGCTCGATTTCATAACGACTAATTCCCTTGTTCCAGGAATCAGGAATGGCATCCATAGCTGCATCCATTTCCGAATACCGCATATCTTCAATTCTGTCAAGCCAAGGCTGGAACGAATTCCAACCTGTAACGCTTGTATATACCAAAGTCTGATCATATATGCCGCGGAGGTGATTGTCAGGAAAATTCCACTCTCCTGCATTAAAGCAAAATCCCTGATCAATCATATACATTCGCATATGGCACCTAGAATTCAACCGACAAAAAATCACCTGGCGCCGATCGCAGTTGCAGGTCCATTGATCAAACAGAAGTACGCCAATGAAGTCAGTTAAATTAGCTGTCAATGAAATTCCGGGATCCGGTAAAAAATCATAGATCGGCATTTTTACAGTGGGCATCCTGGAACCAAACTGCAGCCCGGCAGCGCAGGGTTCATCTCTACTTCCTTTACGAATCACCATGCCCGGACTACTTGCAATCAATTCAGTGCAGACATCAATGAAGGCGAATGGCGGGACGGGCAACCCTAAATGAGATGCCAGCAAAGCGGCGATCAATTCGTTTACCGGAATCCGGGGATGCTGGCAATTATTTCTGAATTTTACAACATAAAAATTATTGTCGCTAGCGCGTAACAGTTGTGAATTTGAACCGCCACGCATAGGACGAATGTGCTCAATTGCAAAGAGTATTGGGATTGAATTGTGCCTTGGTGTTGCTTGCATCGGAAATTACCTAAACAAGAAGATTTAAAATATTGCGTGAGTTCATGATGAGATTAAAGATAATGGATTACGATAGCACTACGATGCATCAAGAAATATGTGCATGTCAAAAGAATTTATGAATTTATTTGTGAAAGCTTATTGACTTCCCTAAATGGGAATGACAAAAATAAAGTGCGTTATCTGGACATAATCTGGGAATTGAGTCTCTGAATCTCTCTCTGAGCTGCCCCACTGACCTGCCCCACAACTCCGCACAAACGGAGAACCGACGCTACGGTTGAAGAAGCGCCCGGCTGCGATTGCGCTCCCAGGGATAATCCCTCCGTTGTAATGCGGCGGAAAAGGGGGAAACCCGGTAGCCGTCAAGTACTCTAACCTGCTGTGCGACCATACCTTGTTGTAATCGCGACACTAAAACTGATCCAGGCGCCGTAGATCGAATAGATTACGGAACACGTTTACGTTCAAAACTCGTCTTGTACTTTCCAGTTGATGCTTTCCAACCGTCCATTTTGCATTGGCTTTCCTGGCTTGATATAAAGCGTCTGCACCTTGTTTGCGACGCACTAGCTCAAAAAAATGGCGACTGAGTAGCTCGGCCACATTGTCACAGCGAATCCTTTGGCGCAATCCTCGTTCCGCCGCGATCTTTTCCGGGGGACGCGTTACGTGTGGCCCGGTAAAGCTCGTATCCGCTTCAGGCATTCGCGCGTATAAGCATCTTCAATCACCAGAAGTTCACATTACGGCCAAACTCGGTATGGTGATGCACAGTATCGAACGCCCATTGCTTGATCGAGCGCAGTCCGCGGCCTTAACGGCTGCCGGGCACGCACATAAATACTTACGCTCCTTGCAGCGAATCATCAACCCGCAATCGCGAAACAGGCGGTGAATCCGCTTGTGGTTCACCGTCGCCCCATCTCATTACACCAAAACTTGCAAGCGCCGATAGCCGAACCGCGGACGCCTCCCGGCCAGCTGCACCAATCGGCTCCGCAATAGCTCGTCATTGCGGCGAGGCGAGCAGCATTACCCCGCAGGCATGCCGCTCGCAGAAGGCGTACTCCTCTGGTGCAACTATCTCATTTTTACTCCGCAGGCCCCTTATCTGATTCAATTTTATATGCTTATGTATATTTAACGATTGCATTGAACGTCTTTCATGTCTCATTTCACTCCGGGCGTTGCGTCAGCAGACGTCAGCGGCTGTACTGCACCGCATATTGTCCCAGGCGCCAGACCTGGCGGCCGCCGACATAGGTCGCCAGCACGCGCACGTTCCAAATCTGCCGGGGCGGAATGTGGAAGAGGTTGTGGTCGAGAATGATGAAATCGGCGTCCTTGCCGGGAGTGAGCGAGCCCAGCCGTTTTTCCTCGAAGCCGGCGTAGGCCGAGCCCATGGTGTAGTCGTAAATAGCCTGTGCCAGCGGAATTTTCTGGCGCGGGAACCAGCCGTTGGGGTGCTTGCCATCGAGCGTGGCGCGGGTGACGGCGGCATAGATGCCATAGAGCGGATTCAGCGGCGCCACCGGCCAGTCGGTGCCGAATGCCAGCCGGGCGCCGTGCCGCATCAGGCTTCCGTACGCATAGCTGGTTTTAGCGCGCTCGTAGCCGATGCGCTTTTCCACCCAGCGGCCGTCGTCAATCGCGTGGTATGGCTGGACCGAGGCGATGACGTGCAGTTGGGCAAAGCGCGGGATATCGGCAGCGATCAGATGCTGGGCGTGCTCGATGCGGAAGCGGCGGTCCTTAGACCCGTCCAGGCGCTCCACCTTCTGGAAAAAGTCGAGCACCATGTGGTTGGCCGCATCGCCGATGGCGTGGACGCAGACCTGCAATCCGGCGCGGTCGGCCCCCAAAATACGGCGGTAGAGCTTGGCCGGCGGCTGCGCGTCCGGGGCCAGCAGGCCGCGCCAGTTCGGATTGGAGGGCGGATTATCGCGATAGGGCTGGAACAGATACGCCGTGCGCGAGCCGATGGCGCCGTCGGCGAAGGCCTTCATCGAGCCCACGGTAATCCAGGGCCCGCCAAAGCCGCGGCGCACGCCCATGGCCGCCCAGTGCCGCCAGAGCGCGAGCGGCTGGCGCACGTAAAAGCGCGCGGTCAGCTCGCGGCGGGCGAGCAGCCGGGCATAGATACGGGGCGCCTGGGGATAGGACAGGTCCATGGATTGAATCGTGGTCACGCCCAGGGCGGCGGCATGGCGCAGGCCAATGCGCGCGATGCGCATGCGCTCGGCCAACGATGGCGAAGGAATGACGCGCGCCACCAGGTCCTGGGCGGCGTCCTTGACAATGCCGGTGGGCCGTCCTTGCGCGTCATGGACGATGACGCCGCCTTTGGGGGTGGGCGTGGCGCGGCTGATATGCGCCAGCTTCAGCGCCAGCGAGTTGGCCAGTCCCATATGGCCGTCGTAACGGTTGACATACACCGGATGGCGCCGGGTGCAGCCGTCAATCATCCAGCGCGTCGGCCAGCGCGCCGGCTGCCAGCGTTGCTCGTCCCAGTTGCCGCCGGTGATCCACTCGCCCGGTGGGAGGGTGCGGGCGTAGGCGCAGATCTTGCGGGCGAATTCGGCCGCGGAGCGGGTGATGCGGAGATCCACCGAGCTGAGATCGTAGGCGCCGGCGAAAAAATGCACATGGCCGTCAATAAAGCCGGGCAGCACCAGGCGCCCGTGGGCATTGACGATGCGCGTGCGCGGACCGATCCAGGGGCGGATTTGGGCGTCGCTGCCCACCGCCAGGATGCGTCCATGCCAGATGGCCATTGCCTGCGCCCGCGGCCGCCGGGCATCCATGGTGCGCAGATGCCCGTGCAGCACGACTTCATCGGCCGCCGGCCGGCCGAGCGGCGAAAACAATCCGGCGCTGGGCCGCCGCGCGGGGCGCTGCGCCGCCGCGCCGGCCGCCGGCAGAAGGCTGGCTAACAGGAAACAGCAGAGCGAGTGCGGGCGAATGCGTAGCCGCTCGAAACCCATGCCCGGCACTATAGCATTTTTAAATCGGCCGGCCGTGCTATCTCGACGGAGGCAGCTAGCATGCGCCAACATAGCGCCGCCTGGCAGCGAACTGGCGCAAAGTCGCTCGTTCTAGCAGTGCAACCATTCGGTTCGCTATCGGAAGCCAATCTTGTGAGTTTAAACGGTTTAGCACGCGCCGCTTATTGCGGAGTATAGTATCTCACCTGTGGCTGAACAAAAAACGCCTGGTTAGCCGGCACGATATTCACATGCGCCCCGATGTTGTTGATCAGCGGGTGAGCGCCATTGCCGTCCGGACGCACCGTGGCCACATGTCCATGCGGCTGGTGCGGTTGCACGGCGATGACCAGCCGCCCCTGATTGGCCAGTTGCTGGGCTACCTGTGCATTCACTTCCCGGTAGCGATCGCTGGCGGCAAGCTGTACCGCAATATCGTCGGCCAGTGCGGGCGCTCCATGCTGCGTCAGCGGAGCCAGCGGCGCGCCCACGGCGCGGGCAATGCGATAGGTGGCTATATTACAAAAGGTTTCTCCGCCGTGAGGATGCAAAGCGGGGTCGTTGCGCGCCGCATCCTGGGCATTCATCAGATTGGCCACTGCCGGCGAAGGCGCCGGCGCGGATGCTGGTGCCGATGCCGGCGCGGACGCCGGCGCAGACGCCGGGGCAGAGGCGGGAGAGGAAGCTGGCGCGGAGGCGGGCGCGGCGGTCACGTCATATTGATATAAATCGCTTCCCTTCATGATGCGCTTGAGTTTGGCGCCGTAATTGGGATCGGTGGCATAGACTCCCGTCAACGCGTCGGCAAAGCCATCGGGGTTGTTTTCCAGGCTGCGGGCGCGCCCATAATAATGCGAAGTCGCCAGCAGCCGCCCATGCTGGTCGAACGCATCCGCCAGCGAGACAAATTTGCGGAAACGCGCCGTGATGGTAATCCATTGACCGTCTTTATATTCCCGGGTTTTGGTTTCGACGAACGGCTGCCCGCCCACGGCTTTGATTCCGAAAGGATTGTTGCTGCCCGCCGGCATGTGCCGCCCCCAGCCGCTCTCCAGCGCCCACTGGGCCAGGGTCACCGCCGCCGGAATCTGCCATTTCTTGTCCGCCGCCTGGGCGGCGCCAATGACATTCAACGGGACCGGTCCAACCCCGGCCGAGGGCATCGCGCCGGCCGATCTCGCCGGCGCTTCCCCGGCCAGATAGCGAAACGTGGGACCGGTCGGAACAATCCTTCCATCCGGATGGGGCATGCGCAAGCCGCGGCTTTGCACCGCGTCAATGGCGCCGATCGTCAATGGCCCGCAAAGCCCATCCAACACCAACGGCCGCAGCGGCACCGGCAGCTTGGCGTTGATCAACCGCTGCACCGTGAGTACGTCATCGTGCCGGTTGGCGCAATCGCGGCCGACAGAACCCGATATGCTGGCTGGATCCGGCATAGATTTTCAATGCCCGGGCGGTTTAAAAAGCGCTATCCATGACTTGAGCTACGGCGGGCGGCAATCTGGCGCAGACACCACTTCCCGCACCCGGCGCCTTGCATCGCGGCTTGCAGATGCCCTGGATTGAGCGACGGCGCGTCGGCACCGCGGCGTCCGGGGTACTGCAACTTGGGCGACAGGTTAAGGCGTCGGCGTCGTGCTAAGTTGCTTTTGCGCTTTCTGCGTCAGCACCTTCACATCATCGTTGACGATCGTCTGGATGAGGGTCGCCTGCGATTGAATGATGTTCGTGAACAGGCTCAAGACCTGGCTCATCCCGCCCGGCATCTGGTCCTGCACCGCATGCACCGAAACCTGCATGCTGTAGGTGTCGTCAACAACGCTGCCAAACTGATAGGTGTTCTTATCCGTCACAGTCACCGATAAGCTGACGAACCAATTGGCCGAGGCCGAAGCGGTAATTGCAAAATCGTTGCTGAACGAATTAGAAGAGGTGCTATGCAGTTGCACGTTAAAGTTGATGCTCATATCCTCGACCCGAATGTAAGGGATCGGGATGATGGTCAACAGCGGGACCTTGATCTCGGTATAATCCGACAAGCCGCCTAAATTTTTATTCTGCAGCACCTGCGAAAAATCGAAGCTCACGGCCTGCAGCTTGGGCGGATTGTCCTTGGTAAACGCGAAACTCTGAATGAAGTTGGTGGTGGTGTTCGCCGCCATGGCTTGCGCGTTTACGACTGCAACCAGCGGACCTCCGATAATATCTTTAAAATCGAGTTGAGATAATTCTCTTCCCTGAGTTAGCATGATCAGCTTCCTCCCTTCTCAGGCGCCTCTATAGCAACATACTTTCCCCTCACTGTCAAGCAAGATAACACTCGAAATTCCAATGACTTAGATGCTGTACTTACGAGGCGGAATTTTTTCGCCGCAGCCGTTCCTGCAACTCGCCGGCCATGGCGGCAAACACCGCCGGCCACTGGCGCGGGCCGGGCTGGCGAAACAGCCGCAGGGTGGGGTACCAGGGGGAATCCCGGCGATCGGCAAACCAACGCCAGTCTGGCGTGTAACTCACCGCCAGCCAGACCGGACGGCCCAACGCGCCGGCCAGGTGGGCGACGGCGGAATCACTGGTGACGATCAAGTCAAGATTCATCATCGCCGCCGCCTTTTCGGCAAACGGCAAGCCCAGGTCGACAAGGGGCCAATCCTGCGCCACCTCGGAGATTTGTTCGCGGCCATAGCCGGTTTGCAGGCTGAATAGCCGGACGCCAGCCAAGCGGGCCAAGGGCGCAAATTGGGCCAGCGGGATGGAGCGGATCCGGTCTCCTTTGAACTGCGGGTTGCCCTGCCAGGCCAGGCCGAGCTTGAAGCCGGGCTGCACGCCAAGCCGGGCTTTCCATTCCGCCACCCGGTCCGGATCGGGCCGCAGGTAAGGAACGGCGGCAGGGAGATTATCGAGGGTCGTTTCCAACAGCCCCGGCAGGTTCATCAGGGGGGCATGGTAATCGAACCAAGGCACGTTTTGCGTCTGGTCGAGCACCAGATCTACGCCCTGGCATCCGGCAAACAGTTTGCGCAAAGGGCCAGGACACAGCAGCAGTACGCGCCCGGCGCGCAGTTTTAGCGGCGCTGCGAAGCGTACGAACTGGATGCTATCCCCGAAGCCCTGTTCCGCGTGGAGCAGGATGCAGCGGCCATGCAGGCTTTCGCCCTGCCAAAGCGGTTGGGGAAAACGGTCGGGTGAGACATCCTTGAAGCGCCAGCGCCATTCCCACTCTTTCCAGCCTTCGCTATAGCGCCCCTGCAGCAGCAGATGCATGCCCAGATTGACGTGGATTTCGGCATTTCCGGGCTGAATTTCCAGGGCGCGGCGGAAACAATGCTCGGCGTCGGCGAGCGCCGGGCCGCGGCGCAGCAGCGCTTGAACATGCAAGACGCCGCCGAGATTGTTCCAGGCATCGAGAAAGTCGGGCTGGCGTTGCAGCGCGAAGCGGAGGTGCGATTCGGCCTCGTCGTAGCGCTCCTGCAGCAGCAAAGCGTGGCCCAGGTTGCAATGCGTCGCGGGACGCTCCGGAGCCAACTGCAGGGCGCGTTGCAGGCAGGCCAGCGATTCCTTCCAGCGGCGCCGATCGGAGAGGACGATGCCCAGCAGATCGAGCGCTTCCACGCAATCCGGCCGGCGGCGCAACACCGAGCGGAGACACGCTTCCGCCTCCGGCAAGCGCCGCAGTTCGCGAAGCGCCTTGGCGAGATTCAATTGCGCTGCGTTGAACTCCGGCGACAGCTCCAACGCCCGGCGGAAATAAGGCTCCGCCTGCGTGGTTTTACCCATCGCTTGCAACTGCGCGCCAAGATTGTTTTGGGCCTCGCAGGAATCCGGCTGCAACTCGGCCAGGCGCTGGAAATGGCGCAAGGCGGCTTCCGGACGGCCGAGCGTCCGCAGCAGATGGCTCATGCGGTCATGCGCTTCGGCGCAGTCGGGCTGCAATTCGAGCACCGACTGGTAGGCGGACAGCGCCGGCTCGGCGCGGCCCATCGAATCCAGGCATATCCCCAACCCCATCCAGGCCGGGACGAACCCGGGACGCAATTTTAGGGCGCGGCGATACACCGCCGCAGCGCGGCGCAGCATGCCGCGCTCGCGAAGCAGGTTGGCCAGGTTACAGTGCGCCTCTGCGAAATCGGCCTCGAGACGAACCGCCTCGCGGTAGCAGGCGGCAGCGCGATCCACCTGTCCCAGCTTGCGATACACCACCCCCAAATCGTTGTGATAGCTGGCCACCCGGGACTGGAGTTGAATCGCGCGGCCAAGGAGCTGGACGGCGTTCTCGGGCGAGCCGAGTTGAGCGGCAATCAGCCCGAGTAGATGCAGCGCGGGGTGATTGCGCGGATCCGCGGCTAAAATCTGCGCGCACAACTCGGCAGCCGGCTGCCAGCGCCCCGCCCGATGCAAGTGCACGGCCTGAGCCAAAAGCCCGTCTAAAGCTGTATCCATCGCCTCCATCCCGAAACGGCCGCTGATGGCTGCGGCGTTATCGCCAGCGCAGGAACCGCGGCGAGAAGGCGCCGGCCCGGCTGGCGTGCGTATCAGGTCGCGTCCGCTCCCAAGCCGCTCTCTTGCAGCCGTTGGATGGCCAGGCTGGCATTCTGCGCCAGCGCGGCGCGCCGGGGATCGTTTTGGGTAAGCGCATAGCAGCGATGAAACCAAGCCAGGGCCTGCTGCCGGTCCGGCGCGGTGCCAAGGCCGTGGGCGCATTGGTAGCCCAGGTTATATTGCGCCTCGGCGCAATGCTGGCTCGCCGCCGCCTGATTCCAGCGCAAGGCGGCATCGTAGTCCTGCAACTCGTGAAGATAGATCTGGCCGAGCAGAAACTGCGCCTGCTGAGCTCCCTGCAACGCTGCTTTTTGCAGCCAGTACACCGCCTGCTGCAGATCGCGTTCCAGGCGCGACCCCTCGTATAGCACCGAGCCCAGCAGAATCTGCGCCTCAAGCAAACCTGCTTCCGCGGCGCGGCACATGCCATCCCGAAACTTCTCCGCATCCGGGGCGGCGCCCAGGCCCTGGGCATAGATCAAGCCAAGATAATAATCCGCTGGCGGATGGCCTTTCGCCGCGGCGCGTTCCAGCCACTCCCGGCTGCGGAGGGGGTCGGCGGCGACGCCCCGGCCCGACAGATAGCATTTGCCGAGCTCGAACTCAGCCAGCATGAAGCCTTCGCCGGCGGCTTGGGTCAGCCAATGAACCGCTTGCACCTCGTTGCGCTCGACGCCTTTACCCTGCAGATACAACAGCGCCAGCGAATATTGGGCTTCGCAGATACCCTTTTCCGCCGCCCGCCGATACCAGCGTTGGGCCTGGCCGAGATCCGCCTCCGTGCCGATTCCATCTTCGTAGAGCCGGCCCAGCGGGGCTGCCGCTTTCACGAAATCGTCTTCGGCGGCTGCGCGCAGCCATTGAAAAGCCTGCGCCTCGTCTTTTTCTACTCCCGTGCCGGAAAGCAGCAGCGAGGCCAGATTGATGCGCGCCTGCGGATGTCCGTGCTGCGCCGCGCGTTGATACCAAGCCGCAGCCTGAGTCAGATCCTGGGGCAGCGCCGCGCCGAATTGACTGCACTGGCCCAGCATAAACTCGGCCTCGCGCTCCCCGCCGGCCGCCGCCCGTTTCCACCAGCAGACGGCTTGGGCGCGATCCTCGGGTTCCGGCCCGCGGCTGAACAGCAGCAACCCCAGCGCGTATTGCGCCTTGGCATTGCCGGCTTCCGCGGCTTGCGCCAGTTGTTCCAGATCGTCGTGGTGCTCATTCGCGTTCATGCGCTGCGATGGCCTTTTTAGCTTCCCAAGGTGTATATTTTCTGGCTATTTTTCTCACTCACGATCCACCGGAGATCGGAGGGATTGATGGTGATCTTGATCTTATTCAACAACGCGGTGTCCAGCTTTCCGAGATCCGCCGTACCCACAAGCACGTTCAGTGCCATCGGCGCCGGTGCGCCCGGCGCCTGCTGCGCTCCCTGCAGCGAGCGCAGCATTGCCGCGATCCTGGACTCGATCAGTTTTTGCAGGGGAACGGTCTCGGACTCCGGCTTCACCCCCTGCGCCAGCCAGAAGGGTGAGGGCTTTACCAGGAGGAGTAGCAGCGGGGCCACTGCCGGTTTCTGCTCCTCTGCGGCAGTTTCATAAAAGTAATTTTGTACGCTCAAGGCAAGACTGTGCGCCAGGTCCACAGGATCGGATGCCGGCCGGGAAAGGATCTGCGCAAAACGCTGACTCATGCTTGCCAGGCCTGCCTTCCAGCGTGCCTGGAGCGGCGCATTCTGGCTGAAGTAATCTTTGAACTCCGGCTGGCTGGGAAAACTGCTCAGTAAATCCTGTAGTTGATAGGTAAGGTTTTTTTGCACTTCGTCATCTTCGAGGAATGAAGCCGATTCCAGCTTGGAAGCGACCCCGAAGTTCAACTCCATCTCGACGTCGCGCAACTGCATCCGCGGCACCGGAAAGCCTTTCAACAGCTCATTTTGCAAATAGCCTTCGGCAATGTGAACCGAGGCCCCGTCGCTCATCTGGCGCGCCATCGCCAGTTGTTGCATCAAGGCTCCGATAAAGGACTCGAGGGTGATCATTTAGAGTATCTCCCCTGGACCGCTTAATTTTTCCAACACTATACTAAACTTGGCCACAGAATGCATTTCCTGCTGCACCTGGATGCGGGAAGCAGCGCTTGCAGTAGTAGAGGCTATCTCACGATTGAGGTTTTCAGGCGGATTTAGATGAATTTATAAAAGCCATTGACGCTTCTTTTAGATAGCTTTAAAAATGCTTCCCCTTCTAGTCTTGCAAATGCTTTACGTTTTTTCATCCCTTGCCCGCCATGCCCTTCAGGCGCCGTGGTCGAGCGCCTGGGCGGCGGCAAGGCGGGCGTGCATTTCCTGCAGCACCTGAACGCGGGGAGCGGTGGCGCGCAAGGCCGCGAGCGCCTCGACTGCGGCAACGGCGGCCGGCATGGTGGTGATGATCGGAATGCGGTGGAGGACGGCGGCGCGGCGGATGGCCTTTTCGTCGAAGAAAGGCTCCATGCCGAGCGGGGTGTTGATGATCAACTGAATCTTGCCGGCCTTGACCTGGTCAATGACATTGGGGCGGCCTTCCTTGACCTTGAAGACGGGCTGGGCGGGGATGCCGGTGGCGCGCAGAGCGGCGCAGGTGCCGCGGGTGGCCCACAAACCGAAGCCGAGTTCGTGCAGGCGGCGGGCGAGTTCGGCCGCCTGCGACTTGTCGCGGTCATGGACGCTGAGGAAAACGGCGCCTTCGACGGGCAGCTTTTGCCCGGCGGCGATCTGGGCCTTGGCAAAGGCCTCGCCGAGCGAATCGGCAATGCCCATGACTTCGCCGGTGGAGTGCATTTCGGGGCCGAGGATGGGATCCACGCCGGGGAATTTATCCCAGGGGAAGACGGGACTCTTGACGCAGTGATGGCGGGAGAGCGGGAGGACGCCGGCGCGAAGGATGTCGGCGGAAAAGAAATCCTTGAGCACCGGCAGCTTGCCGTCCGATTCCTTCAGTTGCGCTTGCGGCTGGCGGGCGGCCTGGCCGCTCATCAGCAGGGCGGCGATTTTGGCCAGCGGGTAGCCGGTGCTCTTGCTGACGAAGGGGACGGTGCGGGAGGCGCGGGGATTGACTTCGAGGACGTAGATGCGGCGCGCGCCGTTGGCGTTCGCGATGGCGTACTGCACGTTCATCAGCCCGACCACGCCGAGTGCGTGGGCCAGGCGGCAGGTATAGTCGCGAATGGAGTCCAACTCGGCCGCAGAGAGGCTGAAGGCCGGCAGGACGCAGGAGCTGTCGCCGGAATGGATGCCGGCTTCCTCGATATGCTCCATGATGCCGCCGATGAGCACATCCTGGCCGTCGGCGATCGCGTCCACATCAATCTCGGTGGCCTGTTCGAGAAAGCGGTCAATCAGCACCGGGCGTTCCTGGGAATACTCGGTGGCGGCGCGCATGTAGCGTTCCAGCGCCTCGCGGTCGTAAACGATGGCCATGGCGCGCCCGCCGAGCACGTAGGAGGGGCGGACGAGCACGGGATAGCCGATGGAGGCGGCAATATCGGCGGCGGCTTCGACGCTGGTGGCGGCGCCGTTTTCCGGCTGCGGAATATTCAATTCGGCGAGCAGCGCGCCGAAGCGCTTGCGGTCTTCGGCGAGATCAATGGCGTCGGGCGAGGTGCCGATGACGCGGAAGCCGGCCTGGAGCAGCGGCAGGGCGAGATTCAAGGGGGTCTGGCCGCCGAACTGCACGATAACGCCGTCGGCGCGCTCGCGCTCGAGCACGCGGGAAACATCCTCGAATGTCAGCGGCTCGAAATAGAGCCGGTCGCTGGTGTCGTAGTCGGTCGAGACCGTTTCGGGATTGCAGTTGATCATGATGGTCTCGAAGCCGCGGTCGCGCAGCGCGAAGGCGGCGTGGCAGCAGCAATAATCGAACTCGATGCCCTGGCCGATGCGGTTGGGTCCGCTGCCGAGAATGGCAATACGGGGGCGGTCGCCGGGGTCGGCCTCGTCTTCGTCCTCGTAGGAGGAATAGAGGTAGGGGGTAAAGGACTCGAATTCGGCGGCGCAGGTATCCACGCGCTTGAAGACGGGCTGGATGCCGGCTTGAAGCCGGCGGGCGCGCACCTCGGCTTCGGGCCGGGCGGCGAGAGCGGCGAGGCGGGCATCGCTGAGCCCGAGTCGCTTGGCGGCGCGCAGGCGGGCGGTTTCGGCCAGGCCGGCGGCGGGATCGCGCTGCCAGCCGGCTTCGGCCGCCTCGATTTCCTCGAGCTGGCGCAGGAACCAGGGATCGATCTGCGTCAGTTCGTGCAGCTCTTCGACGCTCATGCCGTTGAGCAGGGCGGCGCGGAGATAGTTGAGGCGCTCGGGATGCGGGGTGGCAAGACGCTGGGCGATGCGGCGGGGATCCACGTCGAGCGAGCCGCGGCGCTTACCGGTTTCAAGCGAGCGCACGCCCTTGAGCAAGGCTTCCTTGAAGGTGCGTCCGATGGCCATCACCTCGCCCACCGACTTCATCTGGGGGCCGAGAGTGTCTTCGCCGCCGGGAAACTTTTCAAACTGCCATTTGGGAATCTTCACCACGACGTAGTCGAGCGTGGGCTCGAAGCAGGCGGGGGTTTTGCGGGTAATGTCATTGGCCAACTCGTCGAGGCGGTAGCCGACGGCGAGGCGGGCGGCGATTTTGGCGATGGGAAAGCCGGTGGCCTTGGAGGCGAGGGCGGAAGAGCGCGAGACGCGGGGGTTCATCTCGATCACGACCATGCGCCCGGTGGCGGGCTCAACCGCGAATTGTATGTTGGAGCCGCCGGTATCCACGCCGATTTCGCGGATGATGGCGATGGCGGCGTCGCGCATGCGCTGGTACTCGCGATCGGTCAGGGTCTGAGCGGGAGCAACGGTGATGGAGTCGCCGGTGTGCACGCCCATAGGGTCGAAATTTTCGATCGAACAGATGATGATGACGTTGTCGGCGTGGTCGCGGACGACTTCCAGCTCGAATTCCTTCCAGCCGAGGACGTTTTGCTCGATCAGGCATTCATGCACGGGCGAGAGGTCGAGTCCGCGGGCGAGGACTTCGGTAAATTCCTCGCGGTTGTAAGCGAGGCCGCCGCCGGTGCCGCCGAGGGTGAAGGACGGCCGGACGATGACGGGATAGCCGGTCTCGTGGGCGAATTCCAGGCCATCGCGCAGATTGTTGACCAGGCGGGAGCGCGGGGTGTCGAGGCCGATGCGGCTGATGGCGTCTTTGAAGAGCAAGCGATCTTCGGCTTTTTTAATGGCGCCGAGGCGGGCGCCGATCAGCTCGACGCCGAGGCGTTCCAGGTCGCCGGAATCGGCCAGGGCGACGGCGAGATTAAGGGCGGTCTGGCCGCCGACGGTGGGCAGCAGGGCGAAGCCGGGGCAGGCTTCGCGCTCGAGAATCGCGCGCAAGTAGGGCGGGGTGAGCGGCTCGACATAGGTGCGATGCGCCATTTCCGGATCGGTCATAATGGTGGCCGGATTGGAATTGACCAGCACGACTTCATAGCCTTCGGCTTTGAGCGCCTTGCAGGCCTGAACGCCGGAGTAGTCGAATTCACAGGCCTGGCCGATCACGATCGGGCCGGAGCCGATGATCATAATTTTTTTCAAATCGTCACGACGCGGCATAGAGCATCCTCGAGCCAGGCATCCGCGGGGCGAAAACGCCGGCGGGGGAAATAAAGAAAAATTTTAAACAGGAATGGGCGCCGGGAAAGCAGACAGGCCGGCTCACGCGTCCCCACCCGCGGCTTTCCAGTCGCGCATCATGCGGACGAAATCGGCAAACAGGTAATGCGAATCGTGGGGGCCGGGCGAGGCCTCGGGGTGGTACTGGACGCTATAGAGCGGAAGGGAGCGGTGGCGCAGGCCCTCGAGGGTGCCGTCGTTGAGGTCGAAGTGGGTCAACTCGACCTCGGCGGCGGGCAAGGAATCGGGATCCACGGCGAAATTATGATTGTGGGCGGTGATTTCGATGCGCCCGGTCGCGTTGTGGCGGACGGGGTGGTTGCCGCCGTGGTGCCCGAACTTCAGCTTGTAGGTACGGCCGCCGAGCGCCAGGCCAACGAGCTGATGACCAAGGCAGATGCCGAAGATGGGCGCGCGGCCCATCAGCTTGCGTATGGTTTGCCGGGCATAATCCACCGGCTCGGGATCGCCGGGGCCGTTGGAAAGAAAGATGCCGTCGGGCTTGAGCGCGAGCACGTCTTCGGCCGAGGTGGCGGCGGGAACGACGCGCACGCGGCAGCCGTGGGCGGCGAGCTGGCGGAGGATATTGCGCTTGATGCCGAAATCGTAGGCGACGACCCGCAGCGCGTCTTCTCCGGGCGCGACGGCGGGAGCGTGTTCGGGAATGTCATCGCCCAGCGCCTGGCTCCAGTCATAGCCGGCGTGGGTAGTAACTGCTTTGGCCAGGTCGAGCCCGACCATGGGCGGCACGGCGCGGGCGCGATCCCGCCAGGATTCGAGGGCGGCGGAGTGGTGGGGATCGAAGCCGGCGGCCTCGGGGCCGTGCAGCAGATAGCCGCGCTTGACGCCCTGGGATCGAAGATGGCGGACGAGGGCGCGGGTATCTATGTCGGACAGGACGGGGACGCGGTGGCGCTCGAGGTAGGCCTGGCAGGCTTCCTGGCTGCGCCAGTTGCTGGCCAGGCGGGAAAACTCGCGCACGATCAGGGCTTCGATATAGGGGTGGTCGGCTTCGTCATCCCAGACATTGGCGCCATAGTTGCCGATCTGGGGCTGGGTGAGGCAGACCATCTGGCCGGCGTAGGAAGGATCGGTGAAGATTTCCTGGTAGCCGGTCATGGAAGTATTGAACACCACTTCCCCGCCCCGTCCGGTTTGGGCGCCAAAGCCCTGGCCGCGGAACCAGCGTCCATCTTCCAGTACCAGGAATGCTTCCATTTGCCTCCGCGCGGCGGCGCGCCGCCGGAAATATTTTAGCAGACGGCAGGCAAGGCCAAACCGAAAGATGAAAGCGAACGAGCGCAGTCGCCAGGATGAAATGGAACCGGCGGCGGCATTGTCCGAAGCGCGATATTGCATCCACGCCGGAATTGTTGTTTACTGTTCCTACACTAGGAAAGGAGGTGGTCCAGTGGACGAAACAGGCAGTCGAATTTGGACTAGTGAGGTGGCTGAGGCTTAGGCGCTCGCATGCGCCTCGACGCCTTGGTAATCCGGCGCGCCCCGCAAGGGCGCGGCGGAGGCCGCGATCGGTACATGTGACCGCCTCGGCCAATCCCAACAGTACACCGCCCCGCAGCGATTCGCCACGGCGCATCCTTCGGGCTATCCGTCAACCCCCGCGGGCAACCGCGGGGGTTGACGCTTGAGGCATCCAGCACAAACGGCATCAGCGTTTTCTACCCTGATCGCGAGCCGACAGGATTTTCCCTGCGCGTGATGCGGCTGCTGCGAGGGCCAAACGCCCGGATTTCGGCAATCGCCTTATGAATATCGTCCTGGCGGTTTTCGCTTTCCGGCATGAGCCGGGCGATAGGCTTGCCATGTCGGGTAATCAGCCAGGATTCCCCGCGCTCGCTCGTGTCGAGAAGCTGCAAAAAACGCATTTCCCGAGCGGTCACATCAGCAGCAGGCGGGGTTCGGTCATGTGCTCGATGGCGTAGCGGATGCCTTCGCGGCCGAGGCCGGAATCCTTGACCCCGCCATAGGGCATGGGGTCGAGGCGGAAAGAGGAGGCCTCGTTGATCATCAAGCCGCCGACCTCGATTTCGCGGAAGGCGCGCTGTACAAATTCCAGGTCGCGGGTGAAGAGCCCGGCCTGGAGACCATAGCGGCCGGCATTAGCCTCGGCAATGGCCTCGGCGGGTTCGGCATAGGGCTTGAGCGCCAGCACCGGAGCGAAGGCTTCTTCACGCCAGACGCGCGCCTGAGGCGGGACGTTTTCCAGGATGGTGGGATCGAAAAACCCGCCGTCGCGGCGTCCGCCGAGCGCGATGCGGGCGCCGAGCGCCACGGCTTCGCCGACCCATTCCTCGATGCGGCAGGCTGCGGCCTCGGTGATCATCGGGCCCACGTCGGTGGTGGCATCGAGCGGATCGCCCAGACGCAATCCTTTCGCGCCTGCAATCAGGCGTTCGCGCAGTTCTTCGTAAATGTCCCGGTGGGCGAACACACGCTGGACGGAAATGCAGGATTGGCCGGCGAAGCGGAAGGCGCCGGCAACGAGTTTGCCGGCTGCGGCGGCGAGATCGGCGTCGCGATGCACGATATTGGCGGCATTGCCGCCGAGTTCGAGCACGACGCGGGCGCGAACCGGGCGGGTCTTGAGCAGCCAGCCGACGGCGGCGCTGCCGGTAAAGGAAAACAGCGCCAGGCGGGAGTCGGTGAGGATCTGCTCGACCGGTTCGGCGCCGCCAGCGAGCACATTGACCGCGCCCGGCGGCAGGTCGCATTCGAGCGTTAGCGCGCCGAGCAACAATCCGGTGAGCGGGGCGCGGGGCGAAAGCTTGAGCACGATGCTGTTGCCGGCGGCGATGGCGGGCGCAAGCTTGTGCAGCACCAGGTTGAGGGGGAAATTGAACGGGGTGACGCCGGCGACCAGGCCGAGAGGAAAGCGGCGGAGCAAGGCCAGGCGTCCGGCGCCGCCGGGCGCGGCATCGAGGCGCGGCAGTTCGTCGGCCAGGCCGGCGGCGGCTTCGGCGGCGGCGCGCAAGGTCACCAGCGCGCGCTGCACTTCTCCCTGGGCGTCACGCATCGGCTTGCCGGCTTCGCCGGCCATGAGCGCGGCAAAATCATCCTGTCGGGCGCGCACGCGGGCTTCGAGCTCGAGCAATGCCTGGCGGCGGGCAGCGAGGTCAAGCGCAGCCATGGCCGGACGGGCGGCGGCGGCGGCATCGAGCGCGCGCTGTACCTCGAGCGCCATGGCTTCGCCGCAACGCCCGACGGCGTCGCCGCTGAATGGGGACGTGACCGTGACCATCTGCGCCGGATCGAGGCGCGCTCCGCCCACGATGAAAGGAAACAAAGGGCTGCTTTCGCCCGCCGCCGCCATACATCCCCCTGACGCCTTCAGAATAACGCTGGCGCCGGCGAGGATGCCCCGCGCAACTGCCGCCGGCGGGCCGGGGCGGAGTCTGCTAGACTCCGCTGGTGCGAGTGCTGGGCATCGATTGCGGCAGCCAGGCAACCGGCTATGGGCTGATCGAAAGCGACGGGTATCGCCATCGCGCGGTGCTTTACGGTGTCATACGCCCGCCGGCGAAGCAGGAATTTGCCCAACGGCTGGACCACATCCATAAAAAAATTTGCGAGTTACTGATCGGCGAGCGGCCCGATTGGGTCGCGGTAGAAGACGTCTTTTTCGCTGAAAACGCGCGCTCGGCGATCAAGCTGGGCCACGTGCGCGGCGTAGTGCTGCAGGCGGCGGCGGGGGCGGGGATCGCGGTTGCCGAATATACGCCGCTGGCGATCAAAAGCGCGCTTACCGGCTACGGGCGGGCGGAGAAGCCACAGGTGCGGCACATGGTCACCGTGCTGCTGAAGCTGAACGAGCCGCCCTCGTCGCTCGACGCCTCCGACGCGCTGGCGGTGGCGATCTGCCATATACAGACGGCGGGGGCTGCCGCGGCGGCAGCGGCGGGAACGCAGCGGCGATAGAGCGGACGGCCTCAAGGACAAGCGCCGCCGGAGGTGCATCCGCCTCCACAATGAAGCGGCCGCTAAAAGCCACGCTGCTTTGCAGGCACATCCTCCTGCTGCTGGCAGAATGACCGCTTGTCAACGCCGCAGGCTATACCCGGCCGCTCTGAATGAGCGAGAGGAACTCGTTGCGGGTTTCGAGTTCGGAGCGGAAGGCGCCGAGCATGGCGGAAGTGACGGCGGCGGAGTGCTGTTTTTCGACCCCGCGCATCATCATGCACAGGTGCCGGGCCTCCATCACCACCCCGACGCCGAGCGGGTGGATCAGCTCCTGGATGCTTTCGGCAATTTGCGTGGTCAGCCGCTCCTGCACCTGCAGGCGGCGGGCGTACATATCCACCAGGCGGGGCAGCTTGCTCAGGCCGATCACCTTGCCGTGGGGCAGATAGGCGATATGGCAGCGCCCGAAAAACGGCAGCAGATGGTGCTCGCAGAGGCTGAACACCTCTATGTCCTTGACGATCACCATCTCGTCGTAGTTGACCGAGAACAAGGCGCCGTGCAGCAGCCGATCGCGATCCTGACGATAACCGCTGGTGAGGTAGTCGAAGGCCTGGGCGACGCGCTGGGGAGTGCGCTCCAGGCCCTCGCGCGCGGGGTCATCGCCCAGGCGCGCGAGAAACTCGTGCACCAGCTCCTCGGTCGAGACGCGGCCCAGGTCGGCAGGCCGGCGTCCGGCGGCAAGAGAGTCGGGTTTAGGCAGGCGCGTAGCCATTCGCGTGGCGGCCAGAGTGGCGGCTTTTCACCGACTTCTTTAACATAGCATCAGATATGGGAACAAAAATCATTGGCTCCCTGGGCCGCGCCTTGAAACCGCTGCCGCTGCTGCTGTTCTTGCTTCTGCTGGCCGGCTGCCACCCGGCCGCGCACCTGGGAAAACGCGCGCCTGGCTTTCGCGTGCGCACGCTCGCGGGTCAGACCCGCACGCTCGCAAGCTATCGCGGCCGGGTGCTGATTCTAAATTTCTGGGCCACCTGGTGCCCGCCTTGTGTCGAGGAAGTGCCGTCGCTGAACCGCCTGCACCAGCAATTGCACGGGCTGCCGGTCAGCATCCTGGCGATTTCCATTGACCAGGACGCGAACGCCTATCGCAAGTTCCTCAAGTCCTGGGATATCCAATTCAATACCGCGCGCGACCCCTCGGCAGCGATCATGCACCGCTACGGCACGCAGAAAATTCCCGAGACCTACATCATCGACCAGAACGGGCGGCTGCGGCGGAAGATTGTCAGCGCCAGCAACTGGACCGACCCGGTGATGGTGCGCTACCTCACCGATCTGGCGCGCGGCGAGAATTAAGCCCCGCACGCAAACCATGGCGCCGCGCGCGGGCAGTGTGGAATCGCGCGATATCGTGCGGCGGGCGTCAGCCGCCGCCGACAAACTGCACGATTTCCAGCCGGTCGTTTTCAGCCAGCCGGCGCGCGCTCCACTCCGCGCGCGGCGCCAGCTCGCGATTCAATTCCACTGCCACGCGCGCGGGCGGCAGGCCCAGTTGGGCGAGCAATTCGGCGATGGTGGGCTCGCCGGCGATTTCCTTTTCGGCGCCATTGACGAAGATGCGCATACCAGCGTGTCGGCAGGGGAACAGGCCCGCCTTTTTCAATTATTGCAGGACGGCTGTCACAGACGTTCGAGCAGACAGATGGTGACCGAATCGCCGGCCCGCTTACCGAGCTGGCGGCGCAGGCTCGCCTTAATGGGCAGCTTATGGGTGCCGTCGCCGAGAGCCATGAACGAACTTTGGAAGGGAAGGCCGTCCACGGTGCCGCGAACTTTGACCAGGCCGCGGGTTTGAAAAACCTTGGTTGATTTCGGCCAGACGACATAAGTCCATCCGCCCTTGGCGGGACTGGTTTGCAATCGGGCCCGGAAGCGCAGGTTGAGCATGGAGCGCATTCTCCTCTTTTATACTGAATTTTATGACTTCGCGCCTCGAGCTGCTGGCAACCGCGATTGCCGCCCATCCCACGCTGCCGCGCGAGGCGGTGGTGAAGGAAGACCTGCTGCGCACCGGCATCGCCTTCAGCCCGGCGGCGCTCAAGCTGGCAGCCCAGTTCAAGAAGAAAGCCTACTTCATTTTTTCCTTCGATCTGGTGCCGCTGGCCGAGATGGAAAAGGGCGAGCACTGGCACGCTCCGGAAGAGCTGTGGCTGGAGGGCGGCGGCTGGGGGTTCCGGCCGACGGTGGTTTCGGTGCGGCTGAACCCGGCCTCGCCGTACCGGGTGGAGGCGGAGGAGGGCGCGGCGGTGCTGCGGGTGGAGGGCGAGGAACTGGCGCGGGTTAAATTTCCTCCGGTGCCGGAGTACTACAACCGCGCGCTCGCCAGCGGCAAGCGGGTGATCGAAATTGCGCCGACGATCGAGTGGGGCTACCTGATATACCTGACCGTCTTTCGCATTTGCCAATACTGGGGCGACAAGGAAGAGTGCCAGTTCTGCGATATCAATGAGAACTACCGCCAACAGACCAGGGCCGGGCGGCCCTACACCGGGGTGAAATCGGTGGAAGAGATTCTGGAGGCGCTCGAGATCATCGCCTCGACCGACGCCGCCAGCCGCGCCTATACCATCACTGGCGGCAGCATCACCTCGGAACTGAAGGGGCAGACGGAGGTGGAGTTTTATTCCGCCTACGCGGCGGCGATCGAAGCCCGCTTCCCCAACCGTTGGATCGGCAAGATGGTGGCGCAGGCGCTGCCGAAAGCGCTGGCGCGGCGCTATCAAGACGCCGGAATCAAGATCTACCATCCCAATTACGAGGTGTGGGACGCGCGGCTGTTCCGCCAGTTCTGCCCGGGCAAGGAGCGCAGCATCGGGCGGGAGGAATGGATGCGGCGCATTCTGGACGCCGGCGAGATCTTCGGCCCGGCGTGCGTGATCCCAAACTTCGTCGCCGGCATCGAGATGGCGCGTCCCGACGGCTACGAGCGGGTGGAAGACGCGATCCGCTCGACGGCGGAGGGCCTGGAATACTTCATGTCGCGCGGCATCTCGCCGCGCTTCACCACCTGGTGCCCGGAGCCGTTAACGACGCTGGGGCGGGCGAATCCGGAAGGCGCGCCGTTGGAATACCATTGCCGGCTGCTGGAAACCTGGCGCGACACCCACGCCCGGCATCATCTGGCGGTGCCGCCCGGCTATGGCGATCCGGGGTTGGGGCGGGCGGTGTTTTCGGTCAGCTCGTTCATGGATGTGATCTCGCCCGCAGCCCCGCCGCCGCCGGCGCTGTTGCCGGCCAGCGGCGTTCCCGCCAGCGTCTGAATTTCAAGCGGAGCTTTTACCGGGCGCCGGCTGCCGCGGCGATTTTTTGCAAGCGGGCCCAGGCCGGCCAGAGCTGCCAGGAGCGGGCGGCGAAAAATTTCCGCGGAAAAAATTCGCGCGCCTGGCGCGGAGTGAGCGCATGCGCCCAGGCGGAGCGGCGGGCGGACCGGGCGCCGGGCCCGGTGGATCCATATTCGCCGTACCAGGCGGTGCGCTGAATGGCGGGGTTGCGCCAATCATCCCAACCCACGCGGCGCAAGCCGCGGCCCAGGTAACAATCGAGGTAAACCACGCGCGAGCAGCGCCGCCAGGGACGGCCCAGGAAAGCGCCGGGGCCAACGCGCGGGCCGGCGATGCGGCAGCGGTAAAACACAAATCCGGTCGAGGCGGCGGGAGAACGGCGGCTCTGGGCAGTAATATAGCCGCGGCCGATGGCGGCAATGCGGCAGTGATCGAACACCGCGGCGGCATTGCCGAAGATGAAATCCACCGCGCCCTGAATGTAGCAATCGCGGTAATATTGCGCGCCGCTGGCGGCATAGAGCGTGTCTTGGTAGCCGAGCAGGCGGCAGCGGTCGAGCACAACGCGGCCGGCATGCAGTGAGAGCGCGACCGCTTGCGAACCGGGCCCGAAGGAGTTGGCGATGGTCAGGTTGACAGCTTCGAAACCGCGGCCTTCGACGTCCACGGTGCTGCTGAAGAAGGTGCCGCCGGCGCGCCGGGCGGACATGTTGTACGTCAAGACGGTATCTTGCGGGCGGGCGCCGAGGCCGAGAAGGGTCACGCGCGGGCGGTCGCGGGGAATCGAGACGCGTCCGAAATAAACGCCCGGCTTGATGGCGACGATCAGCCGGCGCTCGCCCTGGGCATTGTCGGGAGCGTGATCCATCGCCTGCTGCACGGTGCGGTAATCTCCGCTGCCATCGGCCGCCACCACGACTCGGATCGGCTTCGGCGCAAGCCGCGCGGCGCCCGCGCAGCGCGCCAGCGAGCACAACGTCAACAGCCAAAAGATCCGCCGCATGCGGGTAAGCTTACCAGCCCTGGCGGCGGCGCAAGGTGGTGATATGGGCGGAGTGATGGCGCCCATGCCAGGCATAAAGACCTAGCATGCGGTCGAGCGGCATCCGCCCGTTGACGGGATGTTCGAGCTGGCGCTCGAAATCGGCGGGCGCGAGCGAGGCAAGCAGCAGCGACAGGCGGCGGTGCAGGGCGTCGAGCAGATCGAGCGAGAGCTCGACCGGAGCGGAGGCGGCGTCGGCGAGTCCGGCCCACAGCTTTTCGTCATAAACGAAGATGCGCGGCGTGGTTTCGGTCAGGGCCAGGCGAAAGCGGCAATAGGCATTCATGTGGCTGTCGGCGACATGATGCACGACCTGGCGAACCGTCCAGCCGCCCTCGCGATAAGCAGTATCGAGCTGCGCGGGCGTAAGCCCGCGGACGGCGGCCCGCAGCTCGCCGGGGGCGGCGGCGATCTGGGTGATCCATTCGCGACGCAGTTCCGGGGTCGAGCCGGCATACGTATATTTCCCGATGGGATATCGCGGATCGGAGGGTTCAGGGCGCATCGTTCATAGCCATCCAGGATGAATTTTCAACCGCCGGCTCAGCGGTCCGAGTCGCCGGCGCTGGCGATCTGGACCAGCTCGCCCTCGAGCGCTTCCGGCTCGAGGTGCGGCCGCCCGGCGCCGGCCGGCTTGCCTGCGAGCGCGGGCCGCTGGCGCCCGCGCCACTGATCGAGCAGCGAGGTGTAATGGGCGCAGGCGACGGTGCAAAAGGGCGAACAGGACTTTTCGGTGAAAAACTCGCGGCGGATATCCTCGCGCGTGTAGCCGGCAAGCGGCACACCGGGGTAGCCGCGCTGCTGCGAGCAGTAATGCACCAGCCCGTTTTCGCAGATGTAGAGGTAGCGGCTGCCGGAGCGGCAGCGCCAGCGGTTGGGCAGCCCGCGGGCGATGTTGTCTTGAAAACGGTTGTAGCGGGCGAAGCTGCGCTTGCCCAGCGATTTGACCTGGCGATAGATGGCGCCGGCGCGGGCATCTAGGGGGCGAAGCTGGCCATGCCCGTCGTGGATGATGCCGACAGTGGAGATAAACCCAAGCTCGACCGCGCGGCGGGCGATCACGAGCGCGTCTTCCGGAAGGGCCACGCCGGCGCCCAGGACCGAGTTGATATTGACGTCGAAGCGGGCGTAGGCGGCAAGCAACTCGAGCTTTTTATCGAGCACTTTGAGGCTTTTTTTCGAAACCTCGTCGGGCTGCACGTTGTCAATCGAGATTTGCAGGTAATCGAGGCCGGCCTGGTTCAGGCGCTCGATGCGCTCGCGCACGAGCAGGTAGCCGTTGGTGATGAGGCCGGCCAACATGCCGGCGCGGCGGACGGCGGCAATAATATCTTCCAGTTGCGGATGCAACAGCGGCTCGCCGCCGCTGATGGTGACCAGGCTGACGCCCAGCCCGGCCAGCTTGCGCACGCGCCGCAGCATTTCTTCGAGCGGCACCGGCTGGGATACGTCGTCGAACTCGTTGCAATAACCGCAGGCAAGGTTGCAGCGCCGCATCGGCACCATGTGAACCTGGATAGGATGCGTAGTGTCCATCAGGGCATGCGCCACGGCGCGCCACTCCCGCCAGCGGCGGGAAAGCGGTTTTTTGCGGCGGGCCCGAACGGCATCTTGAGCAGACATAGGACAGCGTAGTTTCGCCGATCCTGCCCGCGCTTGTCATCCCACCTGCAGGGAAAAGGCAATTCCCCGCAGTCAACGGCTGCTACCGCGGGTGAAGATGCGATTCAGGCTGCTTTAGACTGAAAGGGCGTGGCGTGGCGATTCTCTTTCCGGCAACCGGGTACCTGGCGGCAGCAACTACGGCGGTGGCTGACCCTAGCCTTGCTGGCCGGGGCGGGCGTGGTGCTGGCGTTCTATCTGCGCGGCCGGATGCGCCATTCAGCGCCGCCGGTCCCGCGGGTGCAACTGACGATCCGGGAAAGCGCGCATGGGTTCGAGCTGAACCGCAGCCTGGGCGGGCGCACCCTGTTCCGCCTGCAGGCGGCCACGGCGGTGCAGCTTCGCCGTCACCAACGCGCAATCCTGCGGCAGGTCAAAATCGACATTTACCAGGCCGACGGCCAGCATGTGGATCAGCTTTACGGGCAGAAATTCGAATACCGGCCGGAAAGCGGCATGGTCACCGCGCCGGGTTTGGTCCACATTGATCTGGGAGGACGGCTGGGACCGGAGACGGGGTTTCAACAGCCGCCGAGCGAGGAGCGGGGCAATCCGATCCATATCGAAGCCCACAACCTCAATTTCAACCTGCATACCGGGCTGGGAGTTTCGAGCGGTGGAATCCAGTTTCGCTACCTCGAAGCCAGCGGCCAGGCCGACAGCGTATTTTTAAGCTCGCATCCGAACCAGGCCCGGCTGGAAGGCGGGGTGCAACTGGTCTGGCGCCGTCCAGGGCAACCGGAATTTCGTCTCCGCGCGCAGCAGGCGTTGCTGGATCGCGCGACCGAAACGATTATGCTGCGCGGGCAGCCGGGCCAGCCGGTTGAAATCGTGCAACTGGGGTTCACGGGCGGGGCGGCGCGCGCGCAACCGGCGGGATTGCGCCAAACGGCGGCGGAGCCTCCCACGGCGCGCTTCGAAGCGCCGGTCATGACGCTGTACCTGCGCCCGGACTATTCCGTCGCCCGGATGCATTTTACCGGCGGCCTGCGCGGCCAATGGCTGGCAGCCAATCAACGCATGAACCTGCGCTCCGCCTCGGGCTGGCTGTGGATGCGCCCCACGGCGTCTGCGGCAAACCCGCAGGCGCGATCCGCCGCCCTCCGGGCAGCGGCAGGGCTTGCGCGCAAGGCCGCCGCGGCGCAGCCAAAACGCAAAGCGAATCCGCGCCCCGCCTCCGGACGGCTGGCCAATAATCTGCTGCCGCGCCAAAGCGCGCAGATTGCGAGCCTGCGGCTGCGCGGAGACGTCGTCATTCACCGCCTGCTGCCGGGCCAGACTGAAACCCTGCAGGCGCAACTGATCGAAGCCGGATTCGCTCCCGGCAATCACCTGCGCCACGTGACCATGCGCGGCTCGGCGCAACTCGAAATACGCCATGCGGCCGGCGCCGCGAAGGCGGCCGGAAAAGCAACGTCCCGGGTGGCGGCCGCGTCCGCCCAACCGCCTGCCGGCGGCCTACGGCTTCCCAGCCTGCCGTTTCCGGGGGCAGCGTCGGGGCAGGGCGACTGGACGATTGCAGCGCCGCGCCTGGATTTTGCCTTTCAGCCGGGCGGCGCAGCGCCGGGCACGCTGGCGCGGATTACCCGCCTGCCCTCCAGCCGGCTCAAGCAGGTTATCGCCGCGCAGGCGGGATCGGCGACGCCTCCGCGGCTGATTTTTCAGGCGCCCGGCCGGACCCCGGCCAGCGCGCAAAGCCCGCATATGCAGTTCGAATTCGGCGGCAACAACCGCATCCAATCCGCAGGAATGTCGGGTGGTGTGCGGCTGCAATCGGCGCGCCGCTCGCCGCACGGCCTCGAAGCGCGGGTCAATACCGCCGAGCGGCTGCAGATGCAATTCGATGCGGCCGGCAGACTGGAGTTCGCCCGCGAAGACGGGCGGGTCGAGCTTCGCCAGGGAACGGCCACGGCGCGCGCCGACCAGTTACGCTATGCCGCGGCCAGCGAACAGGTGCGGCTGCTGGCATTGAATGGCAGCGATTACAGCGGCGGCCAGGTCCAGGTGCGGACGCCGCAGTTCCGGCTGATGTCGCGCGAGGTGATTGCGGTGCGTTCGACCGGGCTGGTGCGCACGCCGGGCGCGGTGCGCATCGCCATGCTGCCGCAAGCCGGCATGGGACTGAATTTTCTGCCTGCCTCCGGGCCGGCCGGCGCCGCCACTGGACGAAACGATGGCGAAACGGTCAATCTCGCCGCGGGCGCCATGGAAGCCTACCAGAACACCGGCTGGGCGCTGTTCACTCATTCGGCGCGGCTCTGGCAGGGGCCAAACCTGATCTCCGCCGACCGCCTGCTTTTTGAACGCAGCCGGCAAACGTTGGCGGCCGGCGGCGGAGTCTCCAGCGTATTCATGCTGCCGGCCGCCAAGCCGGGCGCGAAGAACCGGCCGGGGCTGAAAATTCCCGGCCGTCAGGGAACGTCTGGCGCCCAACCGGCGCGCAGCCTGGCGATCCGGTCGCAAAGCCTGCAATTTTCCCAATTGCGGCATGAAGCCACTTATTCCGGCGCGGTAACTATGACCAGCGGCGCAACCGAAATGCACGCCCACCTGCTCCACATCTTTTTCAGCGCCGGAGCCCAAGCCCACGGTGCCGGCCAACTGCGGCGGGTCGAGGCTCTGGGCGCGGTGAAGCTGCGTTCCAAAACCCGCCGCGGACAAGCTGAACGGGTGGATTATGACTTAGCGCGCAACCTTATCACTATGCAGGGAGGAACGCCAAGCATTTATGATGCCGAACTCGGATTTTTAACCGGCCGTTCGTTGACTTTCAATCCTGCCGAGGATAGCATTAAGGTCGAAAGCTGGTCGAATGCAAGGATTTACACTACTTATTACCCGAAGAAACAAAATCCGCAATGAGGTTGGAAACTAACTTGCAGCCGGCATCCGCCCATCTACTTGCGGCAGACCAGATCGGCAAGGACTTTCGAGGTCGAAAGGTAGTGCATGGGGTCAGCCTGAATATCGAGCGGGGCGAGGTGGTTGGGCTATTGGGGCCGAACGGCGCCGGCAAGACCACCACCTTTCACATGATCGTGGGGCTGCTCACCCCGGATACCGGCCGCATACGCTTGGATGATCAGGACATCACCGCCATGCCGATGTACGAGCGGGCGCGGAAGGGCATCAGCTACCTTCCCCAGGAAGCTTCGATTTTCCGCAAGCTGACGGTGGAACAGAACCTGCTGGCCATCCTCGAAACGCTGCCGCTCGATACCGCCGGACGGCAGGAGCGGTTGGAAGCGCTGCTGGAGCAGTTCGGGCTGAATAAAGTGCGGCGCACGCCCGGCTATGCGCTTTCCGGAGGCGAGCGGCGCCGCACCGAGATTGCCCGCGGACTGGTGCTGAACCCGATCTTTATCCTGCTGGACGAGCCCTTTTCCGGAATCGATCCGATTGCGGTGCTGGACATTCAACGCATCATCTTCGATCTGCGGCGGCGCGGCATCGGGGTCTTGATTACCGATCATAATGTGCGCGAAACGCTGTCGGTCACCGACCGGGCGTATATCATTAACAACGGGGTTATTTTCCGCGCCGGCGCACCGCGCGATCTCGGCAGCGACGAGGAAGTCCGCCGGGTTTACCTGGGAGAAAGTTTTACTCTGGCCTGAAGTATGCATATTGGTCCCAAATTAGTTCCCAAGCCGGCCCTGAAGCAGACGCTGACGCCGGGGCTGGTACAGATGGTCAACCTGCTGACCCTGAACAAGCTGGATTTGCAGGAAGCGATCACGCAGGAACTGCTGGAAAACCCGCTGCTCGATGAGGTTCAGGAGCCGGACGAATCCACCGAGCCGATCACGATCGATCAGCTAATCGAAGCCGAAAGCCGGTTACGCCAGGCCGCGGACCAGGAAGTGCTGGATGCGGCACGGGAGCCGGCGGCGGCCGAGGCCCCGGCGCCGGCGGAGGCGGCGGGCGAGGAATCCAGCGCTCCGGCGGCGTATGAAGGGGCGGGAACGTCCGGCCTGGAAGCCCGCATCGCCGGCGAGCGCCGCGGCGAAGCGGAGGGAGCGGAGACGGGCGCGGAACCCGGAGCGGAAGCGGGAATCGAGGCGGGCGCGGAGCCGGCGGCGGAAGCCGCCGCCGAGCCCGGGGCGATGGATCCGTTTGAAGAAATCGATTTCGGCGACTTCTTCGAAAAGTACCTCGATCCGGGCAGCTTTATCGGCGAGAGCGAAGAGATCGAGCGGCCGACCTATGAGAATTTTCTCAGCGCGCCCACCACGCTGACCGACCACCTGCGCTGGCAGCTCAGCGTGTCGCCCGCGGATGAGGCGGTGCGCGAGGCGGCGGAAGCGATCATCGGCAACCTGGACGAAAACGGCTATCTGACCGCGGATGAAGAGCGCGGCCAGCGCCCGCTGCAATTGGAGGAAATCGCGGAGGCGGAACAACTGCCGCTGGCGGCGATCCAAGCGGGGCTGGAGCTGGTGCAAAGCTTCGATCCGCCGGGCGTGGCCTGCCGCGATCTGCGCGAGTGCCTGCTACTGCAGCTCCGACAATGCCCGCTGCTGCAGCCGCTGGCGCTGACGCTGGTGGAAGAGTATCTGCCGGCGCTGCAAAACCGGGATTACAAGGGGATCGCGCGCGCCCTGGGGGTGCCGGTGGAAAGCGTGCAGGCGGCATTGGCGACCATCCGCAGGCTCGATCCGCATCCCGGCCGGCGCTACAACAAAGCCCAGGCGCGGCTGATCGAACCCGACCTGTTTTTCGTCAAGGGCCGCGCCCATCCCTGCCCCATCTGCGGGCGCGAAGACTGCGAAAACGAATACCGCATCCTGCTCAACGACGACGGCCTGCCGCAGCTCACCATCAACCGCGGCTATCGCTCGATGAAGTGGGACAAGAGCGAACGCGAGGTTTCGCGCTACATCCGCGAGCGCTACAGCAGCGCTATCCAGTTCCTGAAGAACCTGGAGCAGCGCAAGCAGACCATCGCCCGCGTCTGCCACTCGATCATCGCCCGGCAGGCGGAGTTCCTGGACACCGGCATGGACGCGCTCAAGCCGATGATGATCAAGGAAGTGGCGGAAGAGATCGGCGTCCATCCCTCCACCGTCAGCCGCGCGGTGGCCAACAAATACGCGCATACCCCGCAAGGCGTGCTGGAGCTGCGCTTCTTTTTCACCGAATCGGTGCAGGGCGAGCGCGGCGGCGAAACTTCGCTGGTGAATTTAAAACGCCGGGTCAAGAAACTGATTGAGGAAGAAGACGCGGCGCATCCGCTGACCGACGAGCGGATCACGCTGCTGCTGCGAGGCGAAGGCATCAACGTCACCCGCCGCACCGTGGCCAAGTACCGCGAAGACATGCACATTCCCTCGACCCACCAACGGCGGCGGAAACCCTGAGCCATGCCCCGCAAAGCGTCCGCACCCCGCCGCGGCCGTAGCCCTGAGCGTCACCTGGTCATCCTGACCGGATTGAGCGGATCGGGCAAGGGCTCCGTGCTGCGCGTCTTCGAAGACAGCGGCTATTATTGCGTCGATAATCTGCCGCTCGAGCTGCTCCCCACCTTCACCGAACTGGTGCGCCAATCGGCCGAAATCGAACGCGCCGCGCTGGTGGTGGACGTGCGCGAGACCGGCCGGCTGGAATCGCTGCCCGAACTCATCGCCAAGCTGCGCTCAACCTCGCTGCTGCGCCTGACGCTGGTGTTTCTGGAGGCTTCGGAAGAAGCGCTGGTCCGGCGCTTCAGCGAAACCCGGCGCCCGCACCCGCTCGGCCGGCGCGACCTGCGCGAGGGCATTCGCGCCGAACGCCGGCGCCTGGCGCAACTGCGTAAAGTGGCCGACCTGGTGCTCGACACTTCGCGCTTCAACGTGCGTGAGCTGCGCGATTACGTCGAGCTGAAAATCATCCATCCCGAACGCGAACGGGCCATGCAAATCGGCATCGTCAGCTTCGGCTATCGCAACGGGCTGCCGCCCGATGCCGACCTGGTGCTGGACGTGCGCTTTTTGCCCAACCCCAACTATGTCGCCCGGCTGCGCCACCGCAACGGCCGCGATCCCGAGGTGGCGGCCTTCATCCGCCGCTTTGCCCAGGCCCGGGACTTCCTCAACCGCATCGCCGCGCTGCTGATCTCGCTGATTCCGCACTACATGGACGAGGGCAAAAGCTATTTGACGATTGCGCTGGGCTGCACCGGCGGGCAGCATCGCTCGGTGATGATGGCGGAAGAAATCGGGCGCCGGCTGCGCCGCGCCGGCTATAAGCCGAAAATCCACCATCGCGACCTGCCGCTGGCGGCACGGGAGGCCTGAACCCGCTTCCGGACGCGGCGGTAGCAGCCGGGCCATTTCCGGCTAAAATTGCACATGCGCGAATGGATGCGACTGGCCCGGCTGGCGGGCCGCTATTGGCTGCATCTGGCGCTGGCCATCCTGCTGATGGCCGCCGTTGGCGCCAGCATGGGCGTCCTGGTGCTGCTGTTCGGGGCCGTCATCCAGACCGTCCTCGCTCCGCATGCCAACGGGCACCATAAAGTGATGCTGCTGCCGCATCTGCCCTTTTTCGGCCGCCCGCTCTACTTGAATACGCTGCTGCCTGGCTGGATTTCGCATAATCCCGCTTCCATGGTCGCCATCGCGATGATCGTGACCATCGCCTTCAAGGGCCTTTGCCAATATCTCGGCACCTATCTGGTCAACTATGGCGGCTATGGCTTAGTGACCGATCTGCGCAATCACTTCTACGAGAAACTTATCTATAAATCCGCCTCTTTTTTTCATAAGCATTCCACTCCCAAGCTGATCTCCACCGCAATCAACGACATCAACCGCATTCAGACCGGGCTGTCGAACAATCTCGCCGACGCGCTGCGCCAGGGCTTCACCTTGCTCTTCCTGGTGGCCACCATCCTGGCGATCAACTGGCAGATGTCGCTGGTGTTGCTGCTGGCCGCGCCGGTGGTGGTGATTCCCAGCGCCCGCATTGGCCGCCTGGTGCGGCGCACCACGCGGCGCGGGCTCGACGAGCTGGCCGACGTGCAGCACATCCTGCATGAAACCCTGACCGGCAACCGCGTGGTCAAGGCGTTCAATATGGAATGGCGCGAGATTCAGCGCTTTCGCGACGCCGCGATGCGGCTGCTGCGCCAGAACCTGCGCTATATCCAGCAGCAGAATCTCAGCTCGCCGCTGATGGAATTTTTCGCGGTCGGCTTGATGGCCTTGTATGTGCTGTATGTCCGCAGCTTGATCAACCATGGCTACATGACCAACGGCACCGCGGTCGCGTTTTTCATCGCGCTCACCCAGCTCTATCAGCCGCTGCGGCGCCTGCCCGGCATCTATAACCATTTTCAGCAGGCGCTGGGCTCGGCGCAGCGGGTCTTCGAGTTCATGGATGCGCGCCAGGACGTGGTTGAGCGCGAAGGCGCGCGGCGGCTGCGCGGGTTGCGCCAGAGCATCCGCTTCGACCAGGTGGAGTTCGCCTACGAAGGCGAGGAGCCGCTGCTGCGCGATATCAACCTGGAAATCGCGCGTGGGCAGGTGCTGGCGCTGGTAGGCGCCAGCGGCGCCGGCAAATCCACTCTCGCCAACCTGCTGCCGCGCTTCTTCGACGTCAGCGGCGGGCGGGTGCTGGTGGATGGCGTGGATGTGCGCGACCTGACGCTGCGCTCGCTGCGCGACCAGATTGCCTACGTCGCTCAGGATACGATTCTGTTCAACGACACCGTCGCCGCCAACATCGCCTATGGCGCCGCCGCCGCCGGCGAAGCCCGCATCCAGGCCGCCGCCAGCGCCGCGCTGGCGCACGATTTCATCCTGGCGCTGCCTCAGGGCTATGCCACCCGGCTGGGCGAGCGCGGGCTGCGGCTTTCCGGCGGCGAACGCCAGCGCATCGCGATTGCGCGGGCGTTGCTGAAAAATGCGCCCATTCTGATTCTGGACGAGGCCACCTCGGCCTTGGATACGGAAAGCGAGATGCTGGTCCAGCGCGCCCTCGGCAACCTGATGCTCAACCGCACCGTGCTGGTGATCGCGCATCGCCTCGCCACCATCCGCCGCGCCGATTGCATCGTGGTGCTGGAAAAAGGCCGCATCGTCGAGCAGGGCACGCATGACGAGCTGCTGGCTTCAAGCGGACGCTACCGCCAGCTCTACGATCTGCAATTCGCCGATAGCGAGGATACGGCGCTGCCGGTTTCCACCCTGGCGCCCGAGCCCGCGCCCCCGATCGCCTGATATGCCTGCCTCCCCCATCCCCTGCCGCTCGATGACCGGCTTTGCCCAGGCCCAGGCCCAACTGGCGACCGTGGCGGGCGCCATCGGCTGCGTGCTGACGCTGAAAAGCGTGAATCACCGCTTCCTCGATTTGAGCCTGCGCCTGCCGCCCGGCTTGGAGTCGCTGGCCCCGGGCATCGAACGGCGCATCAAGGCGGTGCTGCGCCGCGGCCACGTGGATTGCGCCCTCCAGCTCGAACAGCCGCTGCCGGCGCAATACCGCCTCGATCCCGCGCTGGCGGAAGCCTACCGCCGCGCCTGGCAGGAATTATCGGGCAAGCCCCCGGCCGCCGCCCGGCGCCCCGACCCGGAGGCAATGCTGGCCGTGCCCGGCATGCTGGCCGCCGGCCCGCCTTCCGGGCTGCGCGAAGGCGAGGCCGCGAATGGGGCTTTGCCCCGAGGAGTCGAGGAACCGTTGCAGGCCGCGCTGGCCGGGCTGCTTCGCATGCGGGAATTCGAGGGCGCGGAGCTGCGCCGCGAGCTTGAATCGCGGCTGGGCCAATTGGGCGCCGAGGTGGAGCGGATCGCGGCGCGCCAGCCCGATTTGAACGCCGCCCTGCGCGATCGCCTGCGCCGCCGGCTGTTGGAATTGGCCAACGCCAGCGTGAGCGAGGAACGCCTGGCCCAGGAGGCCGCCCTGCTCGCCGACCGGGCGGACATCAGCGAGGAAATCGCGCGCCTGCGCGCGCACGCGCAGCAATTCGCCGCGACCCTGGCCGCCGGCGGCGAAATCGGGAAAAAATTGGAATTCCTGCTGCAGGAAATGCAGCGCGAGGCGGGAACGCTGCTGGCCAAAATCAGCAGCGCTTCCGAACCCGGCCTGGAAATCACCGAGGCCGGGCTGCGCATCCGGCTGGAACTCGAAAAGTTGCGCGAACAGGTGCAAAATCTGGAATGACGCCGCCCCCTTCCGCCTCGGATCGCATGCCCGCCGCCGCTCCCCTCCAGTCCACTCCGGACGCCCCGCTGCTGTTCATCCTCTCCGCTCCCTCCGGTTCGGGCAAAAGCACGCTGGTGCGCGAGCTGTTGCGACTGGTGCCGGGCTTGGAGTTCTCGATTTCCTACACCACCCGCCCGCCCCGCGGCAGCGAAGTCCACGGACGGGAGTATTTCTTCATCGGCCGGAACGAGTTCGAGGCGATGCGGCGCGCCGGCGACTTTCTGGAAACCGCTGAAGTTTTCGGTTACCACTACGGCACCGCCTGGCATTATCTGGAAGACGCCCGCCGGCAGGGGCGCGACCTGTTGCTCGACATTGACGTGCAGGGCGCGGCCCTGGTGCGGGCGCGGCGCCCGGACGCCATCGGGATTTTCATTGCCCCGCCCGACCGTAAAACCCTGGAATGGCGCCTGCGCAACCGCGGCCAGGATAGCGAAGCTGCCATGGAAACCCGTTTGCGCGACGCTTCGCGCGAGATTGCCGCGTATAATAAATATGACTATCTGCTGCTCAATGACCGGCTGGAGGAATCCGTCGAGCGCTTGAGCGCCATTGTTGAAAGCGAGCGCGCCCGGGCCCGCGGCCCGCGGCCGGAAGAAAGCGAATCCGACCGGCGGCATCGCGAAGCCTTGGCCGCCAGTTGCCGGCGCGAAGCAGCGGCTCAGCGGCTCGTACCTGTCCTGCGGTCCTTTGGCATCGCGGACCCATAATCGACCCCGGCAGCGCGGCCCGGCGCGCTCCAAGGAGAAGCTGCATGCAGGCCTATAAAAGCATCGAAGAAATTCCCAGCCGCTATGAGTTCGTCCACGTCGTCGCCCGGCGGGCGCGCAAAATCCAAAATGGCGCCCGACCGATGTTGAATACCCCGGTGAAGAAACCCACGCGCATCGCGGAACTGGAAACCATGTCCGGCATGGTGGAGTATTACCATCTGCCGGCCGCGTCCGAAACCGAGCCGGAAGCGGAAAAATCGGAAAAATAAGCCTCGGCGCCGCCGGTTATGAGTTCGTCATCGGCCAGAATCCTGCTCGGCGTCAGCGGCGGCATCGCCGCTTACAAGGCGGCGGAACTGGCGCGGCTGCTGCAGCAGCGCGGTGCATGCGTGCGCGTCATCCTGACCCGCAACGCTTGCCGCTTCATCACGCCGCTGACGTTCGAAGCGCTGACCGGCAGCCCGGCCCTGACCCGCCTGTTTACGGCTTCGGCTTCCTCGCCGCAAAATGACGATTTCGACAGCGCCATTGAACACATTCGGCTGGCCCAATCGGCCGACCTGCTGCTGATCGCTCCCGCCACCGCCAACCTGATCGCCCGCCTGGCGAACGGCCTGGCCGATGATTTGCTCACCACGGTTTACCTCGCCACCCCCGCGCCGGTGCTGCTGGCGCCGGCAATGAATACGCAAATGTGGCAGCATCCGGTAACGCAGGAAAATCTCGAGCGGCTGCGGCGGCATGGGGTGGAGTGGCTGGAACCGGAATCCGGACCGCTGGCTTGCGGCCTGGTCGGCCCGGGACGCCTGCCGGAGCTGGAAACGATTGTCGAGCGCGCCTGCGCGCTGGCTCACCCCCGGCCGGCCGACCTGACCGGCGAAACGGTGCTGGTGACCGCCGGGCCGACGCGCGAGCCGCTCGACGCCGCGCGCTACATTTCCAACCGTTCCAGCGGGCGCATGGGATACCGCCTGGCCCAGGCCGCGGCGGAACGCGGTGCGCAAGTGGTTCTGGTCAGCGGGCCGGTGTCGCTCGCGCCCCCGGCCGGCCGGCGCGGCGCGATCCAACTGGTGCCGGTCACGACCGCGGCCGAGATGGCAGCGGCGGCCTTGGCCGCTTTCGAACGCTGCAGCCTGGCCCTGCTGGCCGCCGCGGTGGCGGATTATCGCCCCGCCTCGGCCAGCACCGAAAAACTGCCGAAACAGCCTGGCGACTGGGCGCTGCAGCTGGAGCCGACCCCAGATATCCTGGCCGAATTAGGCCGGCGCAAGCGCGCCCAGTTCCTGGTCGGCTTTGCCGCCGAAACCGCCGCCGGCGACGAATCCGCCGCCCGCGCCCGCGCCCGCGCCAAGCTGCGCGCCAAACAAGCCGACCTGATCGTTTTCAACGACATCAGCCGCGCCGATATCGGCTTCGATCGGGAAACCAACGCAGTGGTGCTGATTGACGAAGCGGGCGATACGGAAATCCCCCGCGCGGGCAAGCTGGAAATCGCGCATGCCATCCTCGATGCGGCGCTCGCCCGCCGCAAGCTGCGCCCTGCCCAGCCCTCCCCATCCGCGCATCCCCAGCCGGCAGGGGCGCTGCGGGCATGAGCGCGGATCCCCGTCAATTAGCCGAATACCTGCGATTCCTGCGCGAGTTGGGCGTGGAAGATACCGCCATCAGCTCCGATATCGCCGCCCGCCTGGTAGCCGCCAATAATTCGCCTGCCGCCACGCCGCCGGCGCCTGAACCCGCCTCGCCGTCTGCCAAGGCCGCCGCAGCCGCGCGGCGAGCCCCCGCGCAACCCGCCCCCGCGCCCCGTCCCGCGCAGATTTCAATGCCGGGCAACGATAGCTTTCCCATCGCCCTGGCTGACGCCTCCGGGCCGGGCCGTGCCGACGGCGCCGATCCGGCGGAGCAACTGCGTCAGATCCGCGCCGATCTGGGCGACTGCACCCGCTGCAAGCTGCACGCGCAAGGCCGCCGGCAGATTGTCTTCGGAGTGGGCAATCCCCGCGCCCGGCTGGTCTTTGTCGGCGAAGGCCCGGGAGCGGATGAAGACGCGCAGGGCATTCCTTTCGTTGGCCGCGCCGGCAGGCTGCTGACGGACATGATCGAGAAGGGCATGGGGCTGCGCCGCGACGATGTTTACATTTGCAATGTAGTCAAGTGCCGCCCACCCAACAACCGCACCCCGGAAAACGACGAAACCGCCGCCTGCTCGCCCTTCCTCCGGCGGCAACTTGCCGCTATACGCCCGGAAATGGTCTGCGCCCTGGGCGCGGTGGCCGCCCAGAATCTGCTTGGCCGGCGCGGACCGATCGGCGGATTTCGCGGCACCGTCCACCGCCTCGAGCTCGAAGGCTTTACCACCCGGCTGGTGGTGACTTACCATCCGGCCTACCTGCTGCGCGATCCTTCGCAGAAAAAAGAAACCTGGAAGGATTTACAGATCGTCATGCGCGAGCTGGGCCTGCCGCTGCCCGCACGCTCCTGATTGCCGGGCGCGTTGCTGCCTAGCTCCCCAGCCAAGATACTTTTTGAAATTAATTCGTCGCCGCCAAATAGCTTTCCAGGCGCCGTTGATAACGCCGCCGCCGGTCGGCAAACCAGCCGGCGTCGGGCGGCGTGGTTTTTTGCGCGGCAAAGGCGCAAAAGGCCGCGCGAAAGGCTGCGTACGCGGGACGATGCCAGCGCAGGCGGTCGAGCACGGCTTCGTCGCCGCTGCGCCGGCAATAGGCGCGGCGCACGGCCTCGGCCAGCGGCTCGCCTAATTCCAGCTCGATGCCGGCCAGATCCCAGGCCGGATCGGCGGGGCCGGGGAAGAAATGGTCGTCGCCGTGGTCGAGGGCGTCGAATTTCAGGAACCGTCCGCCGGCGTCGCCCCACTCTTCCGCCAGCATGCGGCCGTCCAGGCGGCAGCAGGGGCCGGGGCTGGGCTCGGGCATGCCGGGCGCGCGGACTTGCAGCAGCCGGCAGTTCGTCGGCAGCATTTCCAGCAGTTCCTGCGAGGGCAGCTCGCGCGGCTGCAGGCGATACTCCACCGCGCACCAGGCAATGTAATTGCCGGCCCACTCCGCCCATTGCGCCAGCCGCAGTTGCGAGCAGGTTTCGAAAAACAGCATGCGCGCGGGTAAGACCGGCAGGCTGATCCAGCCATCGCCTTCCTCGCGGGCGGCCAGACTGACGCCGGCCCGGGCCAGGCGGCGCGAGCGCTCCGCCGCTTCCCGCGACGCATCGCACAGCCCGGCGAACTTGAAAAGCTTTGTCCCCGCGGCATCGAGATATTTCATGCGATCCTGCAGCGGCCAGACGGGAATGCGCCGGCCCGGGGCAAAAATTTCCCGCCATCGGCCGGCGCTCAGGTTGCGCGCCGCGCCGGGCGGGGGTTGCGGCGGCGGCGCCGGATAGCGCCGCCAGCGTTCCCAGCGGCGCGCCGCCAGTGGATGGCTGAGTTGCTCGGCCTGCGGGTTCCAGCTCGGCAGCAGCGCCAGGCGTCCTTCGGCAATTCCCAAATGCCGCAGCCCCTGCACCAGACCGGCGAAAGACGAGCCGCTCAGCCCCGGCCCTTCGTCCACCAGCAGGAAATTCCCCTGCCATTGCCGCAACTGGGTTTCTAACTCGCGCGTCCAGCGGTATCGGCGGTCGTCGGGCAAGCCGCGAGGACGCAGCGTGGTCAGGCGGACTTCCAATCCGGTGCGCGCCAGTTCTGCCGCCACCACCGCGCCCAGCGCGCTGCCGATGGTGCGAATGCCGAGCACCCAGGCGCGCCCCTCGGCCGGATGCTCGCGCCGCCATTGCCGCGCCGCGGCCGCATAGGCAGAAGGATGCAGCGCATAGTAGCGAAATCCTTCGGCCGCCGACAGGCTGAAACTGCGGTGGCGCATCCAGCTCTGCAACCGGGCCAACGCCGGCTGACGGCGGCGGGAGGCGTGTTGGCCATCGCCGCCGACAAATTGCGCCGCCGATTCCAGCAGAAGCTCGCGCGCGCAGTTCAGGATCGGCGGTTCATGCTCATTGGCGGCGCAAACGCAATCGGCGATAGCGCACTCCAGGTCCCCGGCCGCCAGCAGGCAGCGCAGGCGGTTCTCCGGCGTGGGCGCCGATTCCCAGCTCCGCCGCAGGCGGCCCAACAGTTCCCTGCCCGAATACCGGTTGCTTGCACCGCGAAAAATATACATGGAACTCCGGTTAGTATTCTTAGAATCTCCGCGAGGCGCGGCGGCGGCTCCGCCGCGAATTTAAGTTCTTTGATACCTTTTCCCGCCCGCCAAGGCCGAAAAAGTACACTGGGGCCGCGAGCGGCCGCCGGGCTGCTCCCGGTTTCGTTTTCGGATACAATGAAGCTGTTTTATGCCGCTCTGGAAACGACAGGAAGAACCTTCGCCCGACCCGATTCCTGCGTCCGTGCCAGCTCAGCCTGCGCCGCCGCACCCAAAGGAGAGTCACGTGCCACCGACCTATGAAGCTGGCCGCGATAGCGCCTATGTGGGCGTTTCCGTTCGCATCCGGGGAGAGATTCGAGGCGAGGAAGATCTCTACCTGGACGGCGAGATCGAAGGCAACATCCTGCTCCCCAGCCAGCGCCTGGTGGTCGGGCCGAATGCGCGCATTCATGGCCAGATCATCGCCCAGGAAGTGCTCGTCAACGGCAAGGTGCTGGGCAACATCCAGGCGAAAGAACGCTTGGAAATTTTCAAGACCGGATGGGTGGAAGGGGAATTGAACGTCCGCCGGATCGCAATTCAAGAGGGAGCGTATTTCAAAGGCTCGGTCGCGATTGTAACCGAGCAGCCGCGGGCCGGAGCCGCGGCCGCCGCGCAATCCACCGCCAATATTTCATCCCCCGCTCCCGCTTCGACGCCTTCCAGCCCGGTCGCAGCCGGCTACAAAGAATCCTCCGGAACACCCCCCATCCAAAGTTCCTGGCTGGAGCGCAAGCCCTGATATGGATGGGGCGCTGCAGCCTGCATGGCCGTATCCTAGGAAATGAATCTGGAGTTGTTCAATAAGGTGCGCTCTGCCTGGGGCGCATCGGCCAAAGATTCCAAACGCGCCGAATCCCTCGTTTCCGGCACTCCCCGCCATAGCAACGGCCTGAAAGAACTGGCGCAGGCGTGGGAAAAGGCAGGCGAGCAGGAACAGCGGCTGCGAATCATGGATCTGGGGCCCACCTCGCGCTCCAATATCGGCTATATCACCGGCCTGGGCCATAGCCTGTTCAACGAGAACTTGTTGCAGTCCATCCCCAGCGCCTACCTGCAGGCCACCGATCCGGAGCAGCAGGCCGGGCTCGACGCGGAAGCGTTTCTTAACGAAAACCTGCAACTGGAGCCGGCTTCCTTCGACGCCGCATTATTATGGGATTTGCCCGATTACCTGCCCGAACCCCTGGTTCGCCCGCTGGTCGCGCGGCTGGAAATGCTGCTAAAGCCCGGGGGCGCTATTTTGACCTATTTGCATACCCGCGACGCCGGCCCGCACGCCCCCTTTTTGCACTACCACATACAAAACCGCGACACCCTGGAAATGCGCGTTGGACCCCGCCTGCCGTTAAAGCGTATCTATAACAATCGCCACGTCGAACAGCTCTTTCGCAATTTCCATTCTTTTAAATTCTTCCTGGCTCGCGACGGTTTGCGGGAAGTTCTGGTCATCCGCTAAATCGGGATAAGGAAATCGGCATTCCCATTCTGGGAATTATTTTCTACCCCGAAGCGCAAGCTGGGGCTAGCTGCCGATGCCGGAACACGCATCCATTTAGATGTCCCCACTGCGGGGATCCTTTCTCAACTCTCCTGCCTGGGTAGCCGACAGCGCGCTTGCCGGCTACCCTTTCCTCTTTATATTTTTCCGTTCCTCGTAGCAGTGCAGGACCAGCCGTTAGCATCGGCCTGGCGTTTGCGCACTTGACAAAACACGGCTACGGATTGCAGACTGCGCCCTTATGCGATTCCGTGCCCCTGCTTCCCTCTCCGGCCGGCTCCGGCTCCATTTATCCAACCTGCTGTCTTTCAGCTTCCTGGCCATTTTCTTCGGCCTGGCCGGCGTTGCCCGTCTCGCCGCGGCGCCGCCCAGCCAAGGCTTTTATTTGCACCCCGGCGACCGGGTATGCTTTTACGGCGACAGCATCACCGAGCAGCGCTTTTATCCGGCCGAGGTCGAAACCTACGTTCTGACGCGCTTTCCGCATCTTAGAGTGCGCTTCATAGACGCCGGCGTGGGCGGAGACCGCGTCACCGGCGGCTGGGCGGGGCCGATTGACCTGCGGCTGAAGCGCGACGTCTTTCCTTTCCGGCCCACCGTGGTCACCATCATGCTCGGCATGAACGATGCCGGCTATCGTCCCTTCGACGCCAAATTATTTGCCACCTATAAAAACGGATATCGCCACATCATTGCATCCTTGCGGCGGCATCTTCCCGGCGTCCGCATCGTGCTGCTGGCCACCTCACCCTACGACGACGTAACCCAGCCGCCGACGTTTCCCGGCGGCTACAATGCCGTCCTCGACCGGTATGACGCCTTCGTGCGCCGGTTGGCAAAACAAGATCACCTGCTGTTCGTGGATTTCAACGCGCCGATGGTGCGCGTGTTGCGCGCCGCCTGGAAAAGCCATCCGCAACTGGCCAAACAAATTCTGCCCGGGCGCGTGCATCCCAGCGCGGCGGGCGAGATGATGATGGCGCAGGCGCTGCTCAAAGCCTGGGGCGCGCCGGCGCTGGTTTCAAGCGTGGCGCTCGATGCCCGTTCCGGCGCGGCCGCGCGCGCCGTCAAAGCCACCGTCGCCGGCTTGCGCCGGCTGCCATCGGGCGGCCTGAGCTGGAACGAGACCGAGCGGGCCTTGCCGCTGCCGATGCTGGCGCTGCATGAAAACTGGCCCCAGTTTCCAGCCTGGAACCTGTTTCTGCCGCCGCAGCCGCAGCCGAACTACACCAGCCCCTCCGCCGCTTTGATTGATCGCTTGAGCGGCTTCACCCGCCAACTCGACCAGGAACGCCTGCAGGTCTCGGGCCTCGCCGACGGCCAATACCGGCTGGCGATTGACGGACATCCGATCGCGAACTTTTCCGCCGCGCAACTTCGCCGCGGGGTCAATCTGGCGCGCTATTTCACCCCCATGCTGCTCCAGGCCTACCGCGTCAACGACCTGGTATGGGAAGAAATCGAAGCCCATTTCGTCGCCTGGCACGGCATTCAAACCGCTCTGCAGGGTTTTCCCAAGCCCACCTGGAAGCGGCATGGGGTGGTCACGCCCCGCAATCTGCCGCTGCTGTCCACCAACGATGCCGCCGCCGCCCGGGCGGTTAGCCAGGCGATGGCGGCGATGGCGCGGCTGCAGACGGCGATTGCAGCGCGCGAGCGGCAGGCGAGCCGCCCGCGACGGCATCAATTCACGCTCATCCCGCAATAATTTCGCTAAAAAATCCCGTTATTTTACTTCGCGGCAATCATGCGCTCGCCCGCTTGACAATTCCGCCCGCGCACGCCAGACTGCGCGATTGTATACAATTTCGGAGTACAAAAGCTCATGCCCATCTTCCGCCTGCACCCGCAAGTGGCTGGTCATTTGTCCCTTCTAGCTCAATCAGGCTCCCGCCGCCCGTCCCGGACCGCGCTGGCGCTGGCGCCATTTGCGCTTTGGGCACTGCTGGCGGCCAAGCCCACGGCCAAGCCCGCCGCGGCTAAATCGGCCAAGCCGGCCCTGCCCTGGTACCATGCCTTGCAGTTCCGCTACATCGGCCCCCCGGGCAACCGCGTCAGCGCCGTCACCGGCGTTCCCGGAAATTGGAACGTTTATTTCGCCGGCGCGGCTTCGGGCGGAGTCTGGAAATCCACGGACGGCGGCATCCATTGGCGCCCGGTCTTCGATCAAGAGCCGGCGCAGTCCATTGGCTCGATCGCCATTGCCCCCGAAGACCACAACCTGGTCTGGGTGGGCACCGGCGAGCCTTTCATCCGCAGCAATGTCTCCATCGGCAACGGCATTTACAAATCCACCGACGGCGGCGAGACCTGGAAACACATGGGGCTGGAAAAAAGCGGGCGCATCAGCCGCATCGTGATTGATCCGCGCCACCCTCAGCGCGTTTTCGCCTGCGCCATGGGCACGCTCTACGGCCCGCAGCAGACCCGCGGCGTCTTCCGCACGCTCGATGGCGGCGCGCACTGGCAGCGGGTGCTGTTTGCCGGCCCCGACGCCGGCTGCTCCGATCTGGCAATGGATAGCCAGAATCCCCGCGTGCTGCTCGCCGGCACCTGGCAGATGGTGATCCACACCTGGGGCAAGTACAGCGGCGGCCCGCAAAGCGGCCTTTTTATTTCACATGACGCCGGCGCCACCTGGCAGCGGCTGCAGGGCCGCGGCTTACCGCCGGCGCCCTGGGGCAAGATCGCCGTCGGCATCGCTCCCAGCGACGGACGGGTGATGTACGCGCTGATAGAAAACTCCGATCCCGGCAAGTACGGCATGCTGTTCCGCTCCGGCGACGGCGGCAAATCCTGGCGGGCGGCCAGCTACCAACGCGTGCTCGACGAGCGCCCCGATTACACCACCCGCTTTGCCATCGCACCCGATAATCCCAATGAGGTCGTAGTCGCGTCCAACTACGTCAGCCTATCCTACGACGGCGGCGTGACCTCGAGGATCGTTTATTGGGGCGGCGACACGCACGACGTCTGGTTCGATGCCACCGACGCCCGGCGCATCATGATCGGCGACGACGGCGGGGTCAATATTTCCACCAACCGCGGCCGCGGCTGGCATCGCGTCTCGCTGCCCAATGCGCAGATCTATCACGTCGCCACCGACGACCGCATTCCCTACTACGTTTACGGCAACGAACAGGACAATGAATCCGTGCGCGGCCCCAGCGACAGCCGCGGCTATTTCATCCCCTCCGGGCTGTGGCAAACCACCGCCGGCTGCGAATCCGGCTTCTCCTATCCCGAGCCTTCCAATCCGAATATCGTCTGGGGAAGCTGCTATGGCGGTTATTTCGCCCGCTACGACCTGCGCACCCAACAGACCCGCGCCGTCAGCCCGTGGCCGAGCGAAATTCTCGATTCGCCCGCCAACGCGGTGCGCTACCGCTGGAACTGGACGCCGCCGCTGCTGATCTCGCCCTGGCAGCCGCACACCGTCTATGTCGGCAGCCAGTATGTGCACGTCACCACCGACGGCGGCCAGAGCTGGAAAGTCATCAGCCCCGACCTAACCCGCGACCAGAAAAAGCGCATGGGCCCTTCCGGCGGATTATGGCCCGACAACCTCGGGGTCGAATACTGGGGCACCTTGTTCGCCCTCGCCGGCTCCCCTCGCCAGCCCGGATTGCTCTGGGCCGGCAGCAACGACGGGCTGGTGCACATCTCGCGCGACGATGGACGGCATTGGCAGGACGTGACCGCCCATATCCCCGGCATTCCCAAATACGGCACCATCAGCAGCATCTTTCCATCCCCCTACAGCGCCGGCGCGGCCTACATCGCCGTCAATGCCCACCAGGTCAACAACCGCAATCCCTACATCTTCAAAACCGCCGACTTCGGCCAAAGCTGGAAAAAGATCACCCGTGGCATTCCTCCCGGCGTCTTCAGCTACGTGCACATCGTGATCGAGGACCCAGTGCGCCGCGGACTGCTCTACGCCGGCACCGAAAACGGCCTCTACGTCTCTTTCAACGATGGCGGCGATTGGCAGCCTTTGCAGGATAATCTCCCCCATGCTCCAGTTTCCTGGCTGACGGTGCAGCCGCGCTTCGACGACCTGGTGGTCGCCACCAAGGGGCGCGGCATCTGGATTCTCGACGACCTGGCCCCGCTGCAGCAGGCGACTACGGCGGTGCTGGCCGGGCCGCTGCAACTGTTTCATTCGCGCCCGGCGTATCGTTTCCGCAAAATCGGCACGATTCGCGATACCGGCGACGACATCGCCGCGGGCCGCGATCCCCGCTACGGCGCCGACATCAACTTTTTCCTCCACGCCGCCCCGCCCGCCAAAGCCAAGAGCTCGGTCGAGATTCTCGACCGCCGCGGCCGGCTTGTGCGCCGATTGAAGCTGCGCGGCCTGCATCCCGGCCTGAACCGCGTCTGGTGGGACCTGCGCTACGCCAAACCGCTGGCGGTTGCGCTGCGCACTACGCCTCGGGCGATGCCCCGGCTGTGGTACGAACAGCGCTTCTGGTACAAGCATACCCGCACCATCTATCACTGGGGCATGCGCGAGGCCGAACGCGGCCCGCTCGCCGAGCCCGGCGTCTATACCGTCAAGCTGAACATCGCCGGTCAGAACCAAACCGGAACCGTGACCGTGCTGAAAGACCCGCATTCGGCGGGCACGCTGAGCGACATCCATCAGGATGTGCAATTCCTGCTGGCGCTGCGCCGCGATCTCAATAGCACCGCCCGCACCATCAATCAGATCGAGCAGCTTCGGGTGCAACTGCAGCAGCAGGCAGTGTTGCTCAAATCCAATGCCTCGATGGCCTGGATGCTCGCGCGCGGGCGGAAATTGAACGCCCAGCTACTACAGGTCGAAGATCAACTGCTCCAGCCCGAGTTGGCTTGGGACGATCTCAAATCCTACATGGCGCCGATGAAGCTCTATTCCAAGCTGATCTGGCTTTACGGCGAAGCCGGCAGCGGCGTCGGCGATGTCGCCGGCAATCCCGATTTCCCGCCCACCACCCAGGAAATCGCGGTCGCCGCCCGGCTGCATCGCCAGTTGGAAACGGCCCTGGCCGGCTATCATACCGTGCTGGCGCGCGACATCCCGGCTTATAACCAGGCGCTGGCGGCGCGGCAGGTGCTCAATCTGGTCGTGCTCAACGCGCGGCGCCTGCGCCCGCAAATCGCGCAGTCGGCGGCGAAGCATCCGCCGGCCGCCAAGCCCAAGCCGCGCAAATCCGCCCGCCGGAAGTAGATCAGCCGGCGATCGGCGGCATGACCTGGCGTAAAGCGGGCATCGCTCGGCTAAACGCCATCATTGCTAAAAGCACCCATCCGGCCTTGCCGGTTAGGCATTGCCGTGGAATGTTGCAGTCAGCACTGTTAAATGACTGGCAAGTAATCAGTTAAGACCAATTCTTGGGTATTAGCTGTAGTAATTTTTCAGCCGCTGGCAGCATTTGGCGTTAATTTTTCCCGCGGAATGGCGCGAACTCCAGCCGCCGCCGGTGCGTATTAGTCTTCAGGAGGGCAACATGCATTTTCGCCGCATTGCGATCTGGCTGGCGCTCTTTTCCCTGCCCCTGGCGGCAAAAACCTGGTCGCGAACATTCGCCGTGCACGGCCAGCCGGCGCTGCATGTCAGCACCGACAATGCCGCGATCACGGTGCAGGCCTGGAGCCGCGCCGAAGTGCAGGTCCAGGTGGTGAGCCGCGCCTGGGGCTCGTCCTCCGATCAATTCAACGCCGAGGCAAGCCAGAGCGGAAACCTGATTTCGGTGCTGGTGCGGACCCCGCATCATTTCTTCTCCTTCGGCGGAGAATCCATACACATTACGGTCGAAACCCCCTCGCCGGCGCGCCTGGCGCTGCACTCCAGCAATGGGGCCATCCATGTCATGGATGTCGCCGGCGAACTCGAACTCTCCACCTCCAATGGCAGCATCCATGCCCGCCATGCCGGCGGTGAAGTGCGCGCGACCAGCAGCAACGGCAGCGTGCATCTGGATGGCCGCATTCAAACTTTGCTGGCGCGCACCAGCAACGGTTCGATCCACATCGTCGCCCAGCCGGGTTCGAGCGTCTCCAGCCGCTGGACGCTGACCAGCGGCAACGGCTCCATTCATCTGCAGCTCCCGTCCGATCTGTCGGCCCAGGTGGAAGCGCATACGGGGTTAGGCAGCATCCATTGCGGCCTGCCGCTGCATGGCTCGCAGGCCGTAGGCCATATCGGCCGGCACGAGCTGCATGGCACCTTGAATCGGGGCGGGCCGGTGATTGCCCTGAGATCCGGCAACGGCTCTATTAGTATCAATTGAAGCCGTTCGGTGATTGGAATCGCCACTCGATGCGGCGCCGGCAGGTGGCCGCGCCGGGGATGGGCCGCACCTCCGCCGCCGCAATGCCGGCGAGCGAACGGCGATAGGGCAGCAGCAGCCACAATTCATTCTCCCCGCCAAAATGCAGCCACGGCTCGGGCATATAAAAGTCATGCTGCGGGCCGATGGCGGCGTAGCGGCCGATGAATTTGCGGTTGACGTAGATCAGGGCGTCGCTGCCGGCTTCCAGATGCAGCTCCCAAGGCAGAAACCAGTCCGGCGTCGCCGGCAGGCGGAAACTTCGCCGCGCCCATAGCATTGCGGCTTCCAACCGTGTCAACGGTTCCGGCGCGGCCGCCGGCGCCGGCCAGCGCGAATAATCGAACGCCTCGCGCAGATCGCGCCCGCGCGATGCGTCATCCAGATTGGCGGGAAAGCGCTGCAGCCGCCAGGAGGATATCCGCTTGGATTCGCCAGAGCGCATGAGCGCGCCCGATTTCAATCCCTTCAAGTCGGCGATGTGCCGGCCGAAATTGTGCGCGCCAAACATTTCGTAGCAGACTACGATGCGATTGGAGCCAGCCACCAGATGCGGCGCCGCATTGTAGTTGGCGCCGGCTCCGGAACGCGATGTCTCGCGCGCATGCCGGCCGTTGATGAACACCCGCCAGGCGCTCTGCGCGGAATGCATTTCCAGTTGCAGCAATGCCAGCGTCCGCGGCGCGGCCGGTTGCGCCTGCAGGCGGGTTTCGTAAACGACATAGCCATACGGCAGCCGCCCGAAATGCTGCAACGGCGGCAGCTCCGGACCTTGCAATTCCGGGCTGTCGGCCGGAGATGCCGCCAGCGGCTGCAGATGCAGTTGCCAGCCGGCCGGGCTTTCCGCCGGGTTCGCATCCGCCGGCGTTAAGCGTATGGCTGCAGCCGGCGCGGCGGGAATCGAGAGCTCCAAACGCGCCAGCTTGCGGCGGGCGCCGAATCGGAACGGCTGCGGCCGGCCCTGCACGCGGCATGCGGTGGGGGTTTGCGGCAAGGCGACCTGCAATCGCCGCCGGCCGGGGCTCAACTGCACCTCCGCCCAGGCGGACTGGCCATCGCCGCCGGAGGCCTCGAGCAGCGCCACCTCGCCCAGCCAAAGCAGTTTATCCGCCCCGGCCCCAGCCTTTTTTGCATTCGCCGGGCTGATCCACAAACGCCCCGCTTGCGGCCGCGGCAGGAGAAATACCTGAAGCTCCGCTTCAGGCTTCGGCCAGCTCAGCAGGAGCGACCGCGCGCGATTGCCGAAGCGAGATTCCAGGCGCACGGCTTTGCCGCTTTGATTCCAAACTGCGCCGGCGGTTGGACGCGGCGGCTGAGAAGCGGCAAACATCGCCTCGACCGCTTCGCCCGGCTCGCCCGCCAGCACCACTATTTCCCTGCCCCCGCTGCGCTCGGCGGCGATGACTTCGGCCGTCGCGTTGAACAAATGACGGCCATTCAAGTTCCAGTCGAACGGCAGCAGGCGCGCGGCACGCGCCGGCACAAAAATCTCCCCCCGGGCGGGAAAGCGCCGGGGCGCGAAATCGCCGTATTGCAGCGCGAGGCGCTGCGGCCGGCCGCGCAGTTCCTGCAGAAACAAAAAGCCCGCGCCCGATGGCTCATGCACACGCTGGGTGACGGCGACTCCGGAATGAAGATGGTCGGGGGCAAACGCGCCGATTCCATTGAAAATTTCCGACCGCGCCAGCTTTTCACCCGCCAGCGCCAGGATCATGCCCACTTCGCGCAGGGCGTAGTACTTTTCCCAAAGCCAGCCGCCTTCGCGCACCGGGGCGGCGTAGTCGTAGGTCGAAGTCAGGTCCTGGGCGGCCCAGTTGAAGTTGGAGCCGCCGTGGCCCATGTAGTAGTTGAGATAGGTCACGCCCTGGGCGAGCACCAGCCGCGTGAGCGAGGCCAACTGCTCCGGCCCGATCCCCGGCTGCTCGATCGAAAGCCGGCCGCCGACCTGGGCAAACCAGCCGCCCTGCAGTTCGGCCACGGCCAGCGGCGCATTGGGCACCTGGCGGCGCAACTGCTGCAGCGGCGCCAGCACGCTTTTCAGGTCCCAGCGCGGATAAAAGTCGCAGCTATCGAACAGCCGCGCCATGACCGGATTCTTGCGCTCCCGCACCTGCTTGCCCCAGTTGGTGAACAGCGGCACCTGAATGCCCGCATCCCAGGCCATGCCGGCCAGCGCGGTGAGATAGGCGAGTTTTTCCGCGTCCGGCAGCGGCCAGAAATCGTATTCGTTTTCGATCTGCATCAACACGATCGGACCGCCGGCGGAAATCTGGCGGCGGCGGATGACGGGCAGCACGTGGTTGAACCACTCTTGCGAAGTGGCCACGCTGCGCGGATCGGGGCTGCGCAGAGGAAACCGCTGGGCGACGATCCAGGCGGGAAAACCGCCGGTGGCCCATTCGGCGCAGATATACGGACCCGGGCGGGCGATCATGTACATCCCCATTTCGCCCACCAATCGGCAATAGGCGTCGAACTCTTCCAGATCGAACTGGCCGGGGACGAGCTCGTGGTAATTCCAGAAAACCACCGTCTCGATGGTGTTCACGCCGGCGGCGCGCAGTTTGAGCAGCCGGTCGCGCCACAACTCGCGCGGAACGCGGGGGTAATGCATGGAAGCGCCGAACAGCAGCCGGTCGCGCCCGGCAATGGTGAAGCAATGCGCGTCGTAGCGCACCGGGCCGGACGGCGGCGGCAGGAGGTGGCAACCGCAGGGTTTGGCCGGTTTCTGCCGCGCCGGCGGCAGCCACAGCCAGCCGCCGCCGGGCAGCGCCAGCGGCGCCAGCGCCGCCTGCCGCAGAAAACGGCGCCGCGTCGGCGGCAGGTTACTTGGGGAAAGATCGAACGCAATCGTTGGCGACGGTTTTTCAGGCGGCATGGTGGGAGCGCGCGCGGGCGCTCCCCAGCATTGTACGCGAGCCGGCTGCGGGGGCTGCGGCAGCCGGGCTTCCCAGATCTGGAGCAGAGTGGGCCGTCGGGGCGCCGATTCTGGGTATAATTAAATCTCTTTTATAGGAATTCCCGCGCATGAAAACCTTGCCAGACCTACACCTGGCGGAGGCTATGAGCCGCCTGGGCACGGAAGGCGCCTTCGAAGTGCTGGCGCGCGCCCGCCAGCTCGAAGCCGCCGGTAAGTCCATCATTCATTTGGAGATCGGAGAACCGGACTTTCCGACCCCGGCCCCCATACAAGCGGCTGCGGCCCAGGCCCTCGCCGACGGCTACACCCATTACACTCCGGCGCAGGGGCTGCCGGCGCTGCGGGAAGCGGTGGCCGAATACGTGAGCCGCACCCGCCGGATTGCGGTCGAGCCGGAGGAAGTCGTCATCGCTCCCGGGCTGAAACCGATTCTCTATATCGTCATGACGGCGCTGCTCGAGCCCGGCGACGAAGTCATCTATCCCGATCCCGGCTTCCCGATTTACGAATCGCTAACCCATTTTCTGGGAGCGAAAGCGGTTCCGGTGCAACTGCGCGAAGAGGCCAGCTTTGCCATGACCGCCGAAGACGTCGCCGCCGCGCTGACCCCGCGCACGCGCATGCTGATTCTGAACTCACCGCACAACCCCACCGGCGGCGTGCTGCCGCGCGACGAAGTGCAGCGGCTGGCGCGCCTGCTGGCCGAGCGCGACGTGGTGGTATTTTCCGACGAAGCTTACAGCCGGATCGTTTTCGAGGGCGAGCACCATTCGCTGATTTCCGAGCCGGGCATGCGGGAATGCACGGTGCTGCTGGACGGCTTTTCCAAGACCTATGCCATGACCGGCTGGCGGCTGGGCTACGGGGTGATGCCGAAAGCGCTGGCGCAGGCCGCGACCCGGCTGATGATCAACATAAATTCCTGCACCGCCGCGTTTACGCAAATGGCGGGGGTGGAGGCGCTGCGCGGCGATCAATCGGCGGTGGAAGCGATGGTGGGCGAGTTCCGGCGCCGGCGCGACGCCTGCCTGGCCGGGATACAAACCATTCCCGGCTTCCGCTGCCGCCCGCCGCACGGCGCGTTTTACCTGTTCCCGAACATCGAAGGCACCGGCTACGGCGCGCGCGAGCTGCAGCAGGCGCTGCTGCAGGAGGCCGGGGTCGCGGTGCTGGCGGGCACGGCGTTCGGGGCCAACGGCGAAGGCTTCCTGCGCATTTCGGTGGCCAACTCGCTGGAGAATATCGAACAGGCCATCGAGCGCATACGCAATTGGATCGCCGCCCATCCGCGAAAGTAAGCGGCGCCGCATGAGATGCTGGGCGAAGCGATAAGCATCGCTGGGCTTCGTTGTTTTTTCATGCTTTAAGCAAAACCTGCGGTTTTGCTATTGGCTCGGCAATCCTCATGTACGTCCATGTACACCAGGTCGCCTCGCGGCATTGCTAAAAGCAATTTCTGCGAAATTGCTATTGCGCCTCGCTCTGCTCGCGACTTCTCCTTTCGCAAAACCTTCGGTTTTGCTTGGCTTCGCCTTGACGTTACTGAATCGCGGAGGGTCGGGACCTGACAGGAAACCCCGACCTTCCCACTCGACCTCGGCATATCTAACTCCCATCGGTGGACTTGTGGACCGCCGCTATTTGCTGCCGGCGCCAACCGCGCCGGAAAACCGGTTTCGCTGAAACCGCAGGCGCCGGGGTTTACCCTGGAAACATGAGCGATCAGCGGCGCACGGCGGCCGGCCCAACGCCGTTGGAGGAACTGGCCGGGCAGTTGCGCAGCCAGATAGCCGGCGAGGTGCGGACCGGGCTTGGCGACCGGGCGCTGTATTCCACCGACGCCTCGAATTACCAGCGTTATCCGGTGGCGATCGTCACGCCGCGAACGGCGAGCGACGTGGAAGCCACGCTGGCGTGGGCGCGGCGCTACGGCTATCCCATCCTGCCACGCGGCTGCGGCACCAGCCTCGCCGGGCAGGGATGCAACGCCGCGGTGGTGCTGGATTTCTCGCGGCACATGCGGCGCATTCTCGATCTGAATGCGGGACGCCGCCGGGCGCGGGTCGAGCCGGGGGTGATCTGCGATCAATTGCGCGATGCGGCGGCGGCGCACGGGCTGACCTTCGCGCCCGATCCGGCGACGCATTCGCACTGCACGCTGGGCGGCATGATCGGCAACAACGCCTGCGGCGCGCATTCGGTGATGGGCGGCAAGACGGTGGATAACGTCGAGGCGCTGGAGATTCTGACCGCGGATGGGCTGCGGATGCGGGTCGGGCCCATGAGCGAAGACCTGCTGGACGCCGCCATCGCCGCCGGCGGAAGGACCGGAGCCATCTATGCCCGGCTGCGGAATTTGCGCGACCGCTATGCGGCGCTGATCCGGGCGCGATTTCCACGCATTCCGCGGCGGGTTTCCGGCTTCAACCTGGACGAATTGCTGCCGGAAAACGGCTTTCACCTGGCCCGCGCGCTGGTGGGCAGCGAAGGCGCCTGCGTGACCGTGCTGGACGCGGTGGTGCGGCTGCTGCCCTTCCCGGCGGCGCGCTCGCTCGCGGTAATCGGCTTCGAAAACGTCTATGCGGCCGCGGCCGCCGTGCCGGCCTTGCTCGAGCACCAGCCGCTGGCGCTGGAAGGCTTCGACGACGAGCTGGCGCAGAACGTGCGCAAGCGGGGCCAGGGGGCGAAATTGGGCGTGCTGCCGGCGGGCGCGGGCTGGCTGCTGGTGGAGTTGGGCGGCGAGACCTTGGCGGAAGCCGAAGAGCGGGCGCAGCGGCTGGCGAACACGATGGAGGGCCGCGCCGTGCGGGGGATACGCGTGTACAGCGATGCACCGCGGCAGCAGCGGGTGTGGGAAATTCGCGAATCCGGGCTGGGCGCGTCGGCCCGCGTGCCGGGCGAGCCGGATACCTGGCCGGGCTGGGAAGATTCGGCGGTAGCGCCGGAAAAGCTTCCCGAATACCTGCGCGAGCTGGCGGCGCTAAAGCAAGAATTCGGCTATAAAGGCGCGCTTTATGGGCACTTCGGCCAGGGATGCGTACACAGCCGCATGAGCTTCCGCTTCCATACGCAGGCGGAAGTGGCGCAATTTCGCCGGTTCATGGAAAGCGCCGCCGACCTGGCGGTGCGCTATGGCGGCTCGCTTTCGGGCGAGCATGGCGACGGGCAGGCGCGCGGCGAGCTGCTGGAACGCATGTACGGGCGCGAGTTGGTGGAAGCGTTTGCTGAATTCAAGGCGATTTGGGACCCGGAAGGCGCCATGAACCCGGGGATGGTGGCGCATCCCTACCGCCTGGACGAGGATTTGCGTTTTGGGCCGGGTTTCCAGCCGATGCAAGCGGCCACGCGGATGCATTTTCCGGAAGATCAGGACCAGTTCGCGCGCGCGGTGGCGCGCTGCGTCGGGGTGGGCAAATGCCGGCGGCCGGATACGGGCGCCATGTGCCCCAGCTACCAGGCGACGCAGGAGGAGCGGCACTCAACCCGGGGGCGGGCGCGGCTGCTGCTGGAAATGCTGCAGCCGGGACGGCTGGAAGGCGCCGGCTGGCGCAGCGAGGAAGTACGCGATGCCTTGGATTTGTGCCTGGCCTGCAAAGCCTGCAAGAGCGAATGCCCGACGCAAGTGGACATGGCCGCGTATAAGGCGGAGTTTCTGTCGCGCTATTATGCCGGACGCCGGCGGCCGCTGCCAGCGTATTTATTCGGCTGGGTGGATCAATGGGCGCGGCTGGGCAGTCTGGCCCCGGGCATGGTCAACCGCCTGCTGCGGTCGCCGACGCTCGGCCCGGCGCTAAAGCATCTGGCCGGGGTGGCGGCCGAACGCAGGCCGCCGCAATTGGCCCGGCAGAGCCTGCAGGCTGGATTGCAAGCGGAAAAATCTAGGCGGCGGGCGGCGCAAGGCGAGATCGAACGGCAGGCGGAAGGCTCGCCGGGCGGCGAAGAAACACATGCGCGCGAAGTGATCCTTTGGCCGGACACGTTCACCAACTATTTCGAGCCGGGGATTGGAATGGCAGCCAAACAAGCGCTGGAATCGCTGGGCTGGCGGGTGCGGGTGCCCAAGGGCCACCTTTGCTGCGGGCGCCCGCTGTACGACTATGGCTGGCTGGCGCCGGCGCGGCTGCGATTGCAGAAAATTCTGGAGCGGCTGCGCCCGGCAATCGAACGGGAACTGCCGCTGATCGTGCTCGAGCCCAGTTGTCTATCGGTTTTCAAAGACGAGCTGCTGCGATTTTTCCCCGACCATGAGCCGGCGCGGCGGCTCAGCCGGCAGGCGATGAGCCTGGGCGAATTCTGCCTGCGGCAGCGCTTGGATCTGGATTTCGAGCGTTACCGACGCAACCCGGGCGGCGCGGCCGCGCCGCGCCGGCGGGCGCTGGTGCACACGCACTGCCACGCCAAGGCCGGCGGCGCCGCCGCGGAGCAGCGCTGCCTGGCGGCGCTGGGCTTGGAAGTGGCGGAAATGCAAACCGGCTGCTGCGGCATGGCGGGCGGCTTCGGCTTCGAACGCAGCCATTTTGCAGTTTCGCAGACCGTGGCAGCACAGCGGCTGCTGCCCGCGGTCGAAGCCGCGGAAGCCGGCACACTGCTGGTGAGCGACGGCTTCAGTTGCCGGCAACAGGTGGCGCAGAATCTGCCGCGCCGGATGCTGCACACCGCCGAGGCCATTGATTTACGGCTGCGGGAACTGCGCGGCGAGCGCCTGGCCGAGCCCTACCCGGAAACTTCGGCGGACACGGCGCGGAATCAGGATGGAGGCCGCCGGCCGAAGCGGCGGGCGTGGCTGCCGCTGGCGCTGGCCGGCATCGGCTTGGGGGCGGCCATCGCACTCTGCCTGTTGAACGGAAACGACGATTCTAAAAAATAAACGCGGCTCCCGAGAGCCGCAAGGCAGGAAATTTGGTTGCGGGGGGTGGATTTGAACCACCGACCTTTGGGTTATGAGCCCAACGAGCTACCAGGCTGCTCCACCCCGCATTAAGATATTCGCATGCGTCCTCAGAACTGTCAAACCCAGCAGGAACTGCGATTCATGGCGGCACGGGTGGCGGCGCGGATGGCAGCATGCGTCGCGCTCGGCGCGCTGGCACTCGCCGCGCAAGCGCCGGCGGCAGCCGCGCCCGCCGCCATCGTGCAGGTGAATGCGCGACATCCTGGCGCGCGCATTCCCCGGGATTACGCCGGCTTCAGCAATGAAGTTTCCACCGCCGGGATGGGATTGCCGCAACCTTCGGCCCAGGCTGAAGGCACAGTGCAGCTTCCGGCGGGCGTGCCGGCCGGGGCGCAACTGGTTTACGCGCTGGGCCGGCCGGGAGCGCCGAATCGCGGTTTTTTCCGCTTCATGCGCAACCTCGGCCCGGGCGTACTCCGCCTCGGCGGCAACAGCCAGGACAACACCTGCTGGAAGCCCGCGACCGCACCGCACCCGGATTGGTGCAAAGGAGCGATCACCCCCGGCCTGCTGCGGCTCTATGCCCGGGCCGCGCAGGCCTCCGGCTGGCGCCTGATCATCGGATTGAATCTGAAGCAAAACTCGCCGCGCTGGGCGCGCAGCGAAGTTGCCGGGGGGATTGCGAAAACGATTCCCGCCGCCAGCATCATTGGGCTCGAATTGGGCAACGAACCCAGCCTGTTCGTGCGCACGCCGGCGCGGCCGAAGAATTATTCACCCGCCGACTACGCCCGCGACGCGCTGGGCTACATCCGCGCGCTGCGGGCCGATCCGCAGACCCGCGGTTATAGCTTCGCCGGCCCCGCCAACTGCTGCCAATGGAACAATCCGGCCAGCCTGAACCAGATTCTCAGCCGGATCGGGCCGGATTTGAAGCTGGTGACGGTGCACAACTATCCCACCACGACCTGCGGGCGGCGCAACGTGACGGCGCAGGAGCTGTTGTCGCCGCGCCGCATGGCGAGCTTCGACCGCCTCTCGCGCGCGCTGGCGGCCACCGCCCGGCGCCATCACCTGCCGTTGGCGCTGGCGGAAACCAATTCGGCTTCCTGCGGCGGCATGGCCGGCGTCAGCGATGCCTTCGCCTCCGCCGCCTGGGGGCTCGACTATATGTTCCACACCGCCCGCGACGGCTACACGCTGATCAATTTTCATTTCAGCTACCGCGCCGGCGGCAGCGCGTACAACCCGATCGTGACTTTTGGCTGGAAGCAGGGCGGGCGGGAGCGGTACCGCAACCTCGCCCAGCCGCTTTACTACGCCATGTATATGTTCAGCCGCTACGCGGAGGGCGAGCATTTTCTGCCGGCGAGAATCACCACCCCGCATCACATCGCCGCCTACGCCACCTCCGCCTGCGGCGCCTGCGCGATCCACGTCTTCGTGATCAACGAAGACGCCGCCGCATCCGGCCGCGTCGTTGTACACGTCAACGGACGGCATGGCGGCGCCGCCAGGCTGTTGGCGCTCGGCGCTCCCAGCCTCGACTCGCCGGCCGGCAGCGTTCGTTTTGGCGGGCGGCAATTCGATTCCGCAGGGCGCATCGCCGCGCCCCGCACCCGCCCGATCGCGCCCGCGCGGCAGGGCGATTATGCCTTTACTCTGCCCCGGGCCGCCGCGGTGGTGCTGACGATCCGGCGTTGAGCAGCGCCGGCGCCGGGCGCAAGCGCAGGCGAAGCACGGTAATCGAATCCGCCGGCAGCGTATAGGCAAACGCCGGCTGGATGCCATTCAATACCGCGCGCCGGGGCACCACATTGCGGCGCCGGGTAATGGAGTTGGTGGCATCGGGAGGGGCCGAGAGGGTGATGGCGAGCGCGGCGGGCTGCAGCCGGCGCACGCCCTCGAGCCGTATGCGCAGCGGCTGCGCCGCCGGCTGCGGGTTGACCAGCTTGATGAAGATCTCGCCGGTCCGGCTGTTTTCGGTCACCGAGACGGGGAGCGCCGGATCCGTAAGCGTAGAAGCCAGAATCCAATTGCCATAGTTGCGGCTGAACATGCGGATGGCATAGTAGCTGGGCGAGCCGAAGACGTGCAGCGCGTCATAGCCGATCAAATCCGGCCGCCACTGCCGCAGGCCGCGGCCGACGTTGACCAGCATCGGGGCGTAGGCCTGCATTTTGACGATATCGGAGTTGCGCTCCAGGCCGGTCATCCAAGCAGCGTCCGCCAGCGCGCTCAACATGTCGGGGGTTGGGGGCAGCGGCTTCGAACGGGGATTCCAGGGCGGGAAGGAAGTTTCGTACGAGGCCCATTCGCCGACGAAAATCTCGGGGCCGCGCCGGGGGTAACCATCGAAGTGCGCCGTATCGGCGAGAAACTTATGCGCGGGCTCGTAGTAATGCTCGTCCAGCATCCGGGGATGGTCTTGGCGCATGGCGGCCCAGCCGCTCGGGTGCTCGGTGCCGATGGTGGAGATGCAAATCAGTTGGGGGTAGCGGGCATGGATGGCGCGCTGAAACTGGGCGAAGCGCGCGGGATAGGAATGGGAGCGGTCGAAGAAATCCTCGTTGCCGATTTCCACATAATGCAGCGGGAAGGGTTTCGGATGCCCGTCGCGCGCGCGCGCCGCGCCCCAACGGCTGGTGACCGGGCCAATGACGTACTGAATTTCGTCGAGCGCGTCCTGGACAAAAGGAGCGAGCGCCGGCCCCGGCGCGACATGCTGTTGCCGCAGCGAATAGCCGGCATAGACGGCCAGCACCGGCTGCGCATGCAGGTCTTCCGCCCAGCGCAGGAATTCGAGCAGGCCCATGCCGTCGGTGGAGCGATAGCCCCAGGGACCCCAATGGCCCGGGCGGTTGCGCAGCGGGCCGATGGTCTTTTTCCAATCAAAGCGCTGCGCGATGGTGTTCCCTTCCAGAAAATTGCCGCCGGGAAAGCGCAGAAACCGCGGCTTCAAATCCACCAGCATCTGCATCAGGTCGGGGCGAAAGCCATTGGGCTGGTTGCGCCAGGTGGGCGGAAAAAGCGAGACCAGGCTGAGCCAGATCGTCGCCGGCTGGCGCAGGGCCAGCACGAAACGCGCCTGCGCGGCCGGCGCGGCATCGCCGGTTTGGAGAAAGAGCCGGTAATGACGCCAATGGGTCGTGAGGCCGGAGACTTCGCCGCGGGCATACACCTGGCGGCCGTGGCCGTTCTCGATTGAAACCGCAACCGGCCCGGTAAAGCCCGGAGCGGCCTTGGCATAGAAGGCCACGCGATAGCGCGTATGAGGGCGCACCGGGATGCCGTCGTAGCCGTCATTGGCGACGCCGGCCGGATGCGCACCGGAAGCCTGCGTGACTTCGAGGCGAAGGCTGGTGGGCAAAGCGCGGTCGAGCGGCCGGCTGGGATCGAGCGCGATCCGCGCCGCGGATGCGGCGTCGTGCACGACGGCCCAATGCGCGGGCGCGCGCCGGTCGTCCATAAACGCGCGATTCCGGATCAGTTCGGCATAGAGTCCGCCATCGTAGCTGTGGTTGATCTCTTCCGTCATCAGTCCATAGAGGATAGGGCTGGCCTGGGCGGCGGGCCTGGCGGCCTGTATGGTCAAGGTGGGCGTCTGGGCGAAGGCGGCCAACAGCAGGCCGAAAGCGGCGGATAAGGCAAACAACCAGCGAGTTCGCATTGAGGGCTCCGTCTTGCGATTATAGTGAGCGAAGAAGAAGCGCGGCATAGCAAAATGAGACACGTGGGGACGCCGCATGCGCCTAGATTAACGAGATAAGTCTTGATTGCAGTGACATATGCGACATAGAAGCCAGAAAAAAGAGACAAACTGGCGTTTTAGAAAAACACTGCTTCAAATTTTTTTAGCAAAACGGCACCCGAGGCCTGAAATCGGGGTTAAACGCTCTAGTTTCAATGATTTGATCGGGTGCCGTTTGCAATTTAAAACGGCACCCGAAACGGCACCCGATGAGCAGAGTTGCTGCCACGGGGAGACGTTGATGCCGATATACACAATGGCAGCGATAAACGCGACATTGCAAAATGAGACACCCGCAAACCCGAATGCATCAAGATAGGCAAGATAAGCCCTTATAGCAGTGACAGATGCGACGTAGAAACCAGAAAAAAGAGACAAATTGGCGTTTTAGAAAAACACTGCTTCAAATTTTTTTAGCAAAACGGCACCCGAGGCCCGAAATCTGGGTTAAACGCTGTATTTTCAATGATTTAATCGGGTGCAGTTTGCAATTTAAAACGGCACCCGAAACGGCACCCGATGAGCAGAGTTATTGCCGCCGGGAGGACGGCACCGGCTTGGATTACCATCGAGGCATGAAAGATAGGACACGGCGTGAATTTCTAGCCGCGGGCGGGGCCGCGCTCGCCGCCGCTCCCCTGGCCGGCAGGGTGTTGGCTTCCGCGCCTTACGCGCCGCCGCCCGCGCCGGCGGCAGGCACGGTTGGCTATTGCATTGTGGGCTTGGGACGCGTCTCGATCGGACAATTCCTGCCCGGGCTGCGGTATGCGCCGCATGCCCGCCCGACCGCGCTGGTGAGCCGCGATCCGGGCATCGCCGCGATCATCGCCCGCCGCTATGGCATAGAGCCGCGGCATATCTACAACTACGCCAACTTCGACCGGATCGCCGACGACCCCGCCATACAGGCGGTCTATATCGCCCTGCCCAACGCGCTGCACGCCGAATACAGCATTCGCGCCGCGCGCGCCGGCAAGCACGTGTTGTGCGAAAAGCCGATGGCCGCCAACTCCGGGCAGGCCGAGCGGATGGTCGAGGCCTGCCGCCGCGCCGGACGCAAGCTGATGATCGCCTACCGCTGCCAATACGAGCCGGCGACGCTGCGCGCCCGCCAGGTGGCGCGCTCGGGAGAACTGGGACCGCTGCAAATGATCACCGCCCGATACGGGTTCAATATCTCGCCCACATTTCGCCTGATGGGCGAGACGCGGCCCGAATGGCGGCTGAAGAGGGCGCTGGCCGGCGGCGGTCCGCTGATGGACGTAGGCATCTATTGCCTTAACGCCGCCCGCTTCATCAGCGGCCAGGAGCCCGCCGCGCTGCAGGCGGAAATCGGCAACACGCCCGGCGACGCGCGCTTTCGCGAAGTGGAAGAGAACCTGAGTTGGAGCATGCGCTTCGCTTCCGGCCTGACGGCCGCGTGCGCCACCAGTTATGGCGCCAGCCTGGGCGAAAGCTTCGAGCTGTACGGCGCGCGCAACGCTTCGCTGCGGCTCGACCCCGCCTATGGATATTCCAGCCACCGGCTGGTGGCCGGCGGCGCGGCGCCGAGGCTCGATTTCACGCCCGATTTTTCCGGCCACCGGCAGTTCGGCGCCGAAGCCGAGCACTTCGCGCGCTGCATTCTGGAAAACCGCGAGCCGCGCACGCCGGGGGAGGAAGGGCTGCGGGACATGCGGCTGATGGCACGCATTTATGCCGCCGCGGGAGTAAAGGGATAAAGAGGGTACACCGCTTGCAGCTATCAGCCATCAGCGAAAAAGCTTGCAGCTAATTGCTTTCAGCGGCTGCTGCGCAACTCGCATTCAGAGATGGCCGTAAACCGTCAGGCATCCATCAACCCACTAATCCTGATTGCCAGCTCAACCGGGCGGGGGTTCATACACTTCCAAGCCGACCGATTGCATCAGCTTTAAAGCATTGCTGGAGCGGGCCACGCCGGGCAGAAGGCGGTAATCGAAGCAGAGCTGTCCGGCCTCGAAGCGGTCGTCGAAATGGAAGTTGCGCGCCGCCGCGACGGTTTCCGGAATTTGCGCCAGCGCCAGGTCGTGGGTGGTAACCAGGCCGAGGGCGCCGCGGGCAAGCAGGGCGCGGGTGATGAGGCGGGCGCCGGCATAGCGGTCGTGGGAGTTAGTGCCGGAGAGCAACTCGTCCAAGAGAAAAAGCAGCGGGCGGGGGCCGGCGGCGAGATCGGCGAGCAGCTTCAGGCGGCGGATTTCGGCATAAAAGCGGGAGACGCCGCCCTGCAGGGAATCGAGCACGCAGATAGAAGCGCCGACGGCGAGGGGCGAGAGGCGCAGGCGGCGGGCGCGCGCCGGGGCTCCGCACTGAGCCAGCACGGCATTGATGCCGACGCCGCGGAGAAAAGTGCTTTTGCCGGCCATGTTGGGACCGCTGATCACCAGCAGGCGGGTTCCGGCATCGAGCCGCAGATCGTTGCCCACGGCGCGCGATTCCGGCAGCAGCGGGTGCGCCAGCGCTACGGCCTCGAACAGCGGGCCGCCGGCGGCAAATTCGGGCCAGACATCGCCGGGATGCTCCCAGGCATAGCCGCCGAGCGAGGCGAGCGCTTCCAACTCGCCGACGGCGGCCAGCCAGGCGCGCACCGCGGGGCCGAAATGCCGCCGCCAGTTTTCCACTCCCAGCGCCAACAGGGCGGCGTAGAAGACGAGCGGCGACAAGGGCTGCAGAATCAGATTGCGCCGCGACTCGAGGCTTTCGACCAGGCGCCGCAGGCGCGCGACCGCTTGCGCCGGCGCGGCGCCGGCGGCGATCAGATCGTGGCGCAGGCGGCACAGAGCGGGCGCCTCGAATGCTTCCTGCTCGATCAGCGCCAGCACGCGCGCCAGCGGCCGCAAGTCCGCGGCAACGCTCTCGACGGCGGCGATGGAGGCTTCGACGCGCGGCTTGAGCAGGCGGCTGAGGCCGAGATTGAGCAGCGAGACGAGCAACAGCGGCAGCCAATTCCAGGTTGCGAGCGCAAAGACGGCGGCAGCCAGCCAGAGCGCGGCCAAGGGCGCCAGCAAAGCGGCTAAAGCCGGAATGCGGCGAAAGAGCGGAGGCGAGGCGCCCCAATCGGCAAACGCTTCGGGCAACGAGGCGGGAGGCACGCGCGGGGCGTTGTTTGGCGCAATTCCTGCGGAATTGCTTGAATTGGGCGCAATTCCTGCGGAATCGTTTGAGCCTGGCGCAATGCCTGCGGAATTGCTTGAGCCTGGCGCAATGCCTGCGGAATCGCTTGAGCCTGGCGCAATTCCTGCGGAATTGCTTGAGTTGGGCGCTATTCCGGTGGAATTGCTTAGCTTGGGCGCGATTCCGGCGGCAGGGGTTTTGCCGGGCGCCATGCCGGCGCTGACGGCGAAGAGGCGCTCGCGGAAATCCAGGCGGGCGCCAAGCTCGCGCGCGGCCGCCTGGCGGCTCAAGACGATTTCCGGCAGAGCGGGCGCGAGCAGCCAGGCGGCCAGGGTGGCTTCGCCGGCGCGGGTGCGGGCGGCACAGAGCAACTCGAACAGCGAGCCGGGGCCGAACAGATCGAGATCGCGCGCATAAGGATGAGCCGGGTCAAGGAAGTTTTCGCCGCCGGCGCCGGCGCCTGCCCAGCGGTCTTCCAGCCGGGCAAGGCCGCGCGCGTAGAACTCCAGGCGGGATTGGCTGCGGCGCAGGCCGCGGAGCAGGCGCTCGTGCGCGGCGATCATGGCCACCAAGCCGGCGGCGGCAGGAACCAGCAGCGGCGCCAGCCAAGCGGAATGGCGCAGAGCGACGGCGGCGAGCATGGCGGCGGGCACATAGGCGAGCTTGGCGTAGCCCAGGCGGTCGCTCCAGCACCGGCGGCGGGCTACCAGCACGCCGAGAGCATCCAGTTGACGGCGGTAAATGGCGGCGGGGGATTCCATCGGATCGTGGCAACGGCCTTTTTTTATGTTCAGACGCTGAAGCTCAGCCGGCAGCCATCAGATATCAGCTTTGAGCCGCCAGCAGATATTAGCAAACTGCTTTCAGGCGGCACGGCCGCCACCCACGCACCGTGCGGGTACACGTTTCCGGGCAGAAAAGCTTTCCGACCCGACCGCTAAAGCTTCCGGCAGCTAGCAACCGCCAGCCTGGGGCCGGCCGCTAGCAGCGCTTTCCGAGGCGGCCAGGCGATAGATGCGCTGCGCATTGGCGGAAAACAGCTTGCGCCGGTTTTCCTCGCCCGCGCCGCGAGTCAATTCGGAGAGCGCCTCCACCCACTGCCGCAGCGAGGCGGAAAGCGTACACACCGGCCAATCGCTGCCAAACATGACGCGATCCCAGCCGAAGCATTCGATCACATGCTCGACATAGGGCGCGAGGTCGGCGGGCGTCCAGCGATGGGGATCGGCGTAGGCGACGATGCCGGAGACTTTGCAGGCGACGTTGGGCAAGCGGGCCAGTTCGCGAATCGAAGCGCGCCAGGGATCCAATTCACGTTCCTTGACGCGCGGCACGCCGCAATGATCGAGAATGAAGCTGACCTGGGGGCAGGCGCGCGCCAAGCGCAACCCGACCGGCAACTGGCGGGCGAGCAGGCATAGATCGAAGCTCAGGCCGAGCGGGGCGAGCCGGCGCAAATTTTCGGCAAACAACGGCGGCTCGGACAGCTCGTCCGGCTGGGTATGCAGGATGCGGCGGAGTCCCTTGACGCGCGGCAGCGCGGCGACGCGCTCGAGATCGCGTGGAAAATCAGGCGATTCCGGGCGCCCGCCGACGACCGCGGCGCAGAGCGTCTGGCCGGCTGCGGCCAGGCCCAGAATCCAGTCCGTCTCATCCTGCATGAAAGCCGGATCCACGTCGGCTTCCATGTGTAGGCTCTGCACGATGCCCAGGCCTTCGGCGGCGCGGAGGTAATCTTCCAGCAGATAGCTGCGGCGCAACTGCGGCACGCCGTCCAGCCAGGCATAGGTGAAGCGGTGGAGATTCCAGAGATGCTGATGGGTATCAATGATTTTCATTTGCGTTTCATTGTAGATGAATGCATGATGCTTCCATTTTTTCGCTTTTACCGGAACCGAATTATGCCGCCGCGGACCCGCCAAGCCAAAAGTGCATCAGTACAGATACACGCCTTTCGTCTAAATACGCCAGCGGCACGCCTCGCCGCCAGCGGAGGAGCGGCCGGGCCGGATTATGCGTCATTTTGAGGCAGGACGATCATTTCGTCACGCCGCGCCCAAAGTTGATTTTTGGATGTAAACGATTCGAAAAACAGCTACTTCGAATCCAAATTGATCTGCTCTGGAAAGCAGGCCAGGCAATGTGTTTAAATATGCCCACTGCAAGTCCGGCATCCGATTTGGCCACTATGGACACGAGGTTACTGCAAAGTGTCGTCATCGCGGGCGAGGAGTTGCACTACGAAGCCGCCGCGGAACGGCTGGGCATATCCATACGCCGGCTGAAATCCAACCTGGACATAATTGAGCGCCAGTACGGCGAGCGGCTTTTCATAGCCGACGACCACGGCCTGCAGCCGACCGCGACGGGGATTTATTTTATAGAGATTGCGCGCAAACGCCTGCTGCAAGCGCACCTAGCCATGCATGATGGCATGACGAAGGAGCCGAAGCCGGGGTATTGCCTGGCGTATGCGCCGCACACCAACCCGGTGCTGCTGGCAAGCGTCCGCAAATTGAGCGAGCGTTTTGGAGTGCGGCCGGCGCTCTTCAGCGTGGCTTCGGGAGAACAGCTCGAGCTGCTGCAGCGCGGGGTATTCCAAGCCGGCCTGACCGTCGAAATCGCAGCGGCGGTCGGCATCCAACTGTCGCCGATGTTTATGGAACGGCTGTCGGTGGTGCTGCCGGCGGAGCACGAATTGGCGCGCCGCGGCCAGCCGGTACAGCTTGCGGAATTGCGCGAAACGCCGCTGATCGGCTTGAGCCGCCCGTACGCGCACTTGAACAAGCGGCTGCAGCAGGCCTGCCAAAACGCCGGCCTGAAACCCCGCCCGGGGCCGATGGCAGGGTGCCTGGCGGAGGCGGTGCTGCTGGCCGGCGGCGGCGAAGGTTTTTGCCTCGCGCGCGATTGCGAGCGCCGCTATGCCCGCGCGGGCGCGGTTTTCCTGCCGCTGACCGAATCCCTGTGGATCGCCACGATGCTGGCTTTCCGCAGCGGTTGCCGCGACGAATTCACCGCCGCATTGAGCAGCGCGCCGCTGCCGATAGCCGCGCGCGGGGTCGGCGTACGCGGCCCGCTCAGCAATGCCAGCAACGCATAAAGCCAGCCAACCGCCGAACCGCCAAATCGCGATGCGCCATCAGCCGCCGGCGATCCGCTTTCAGCCGGCGGCACCGCGGAATTTTTACCGGATTTCCACCCTGGCGAAAGCAAGGCCGAAGGCCTCCATGCGGCTTCAATTGCAGTAAATTCAGGGATTTAAATTTTTTCATCGCGGCTGGCATGGCAGTTGCTAATTGCGTAAATAGCCATGCATCGCCGCCCGCGGCGCGGAAGTCACCATGATTTCCGCGGCCACCGGCGGCGGCGGGCGTTGCGGAATTGCGATTGCGCACGAGAAGCTCGCGTTTCCATGGGCCACCACCGTTTGAATTCGCACCATGAGCGCTACAGCGCAACAACTTTATCAGCAGCAGTTGGAGTCCATCATCCTCGCGGGCGAGGAGCTGAATTTTCGGCGCGCGGCGGCGCGGCAAGGGATTTCGGAAGCCACGCTGCGGCGGGTGATTGCGGCGCAGGAGGCGAAATTAGGCTACGCGCTATTCCAGCGCGCCGGCCGCGGGCTGCGGCTGACCCCCGGCGGAATCGAGTTTCTGCAGCACGCGCGGCGGCAATTGTTGCGCGAGCTGAGCGGCGCCGCGAAGCAGGCGGAGCAGCGCCCGCTGCTGGTGGGCTACTCGCCGCATGTCAACCCCGCGCTGCTGGTTTGGCTGCGCCGCCAGTACGCAATCCAGCGGCAAAGCTGCCGGACGCTGAGCCTGGGGTCGCTCGAGCAGGCCGGGCTGGTGCGCGACGGGTGGCTGGATGCCGGGCTGGTGCTCTGCCCGCTGGCGGCGGTGGGAGTGAAAATTGCGCCCAGCTTTTGCGAAGCGCTGCAGGTGGCGCTGCCCGCCCGGCATGCGCTGGCGCGGGCGGAGAGGCCGCTCGAAATCGCCGAATTGCGCGGGCTGCCGATGATCGGCCTGGCGCAACACCTGCACCGGCCGCTGGCCGCACGCTTTCAGCAAATCTGCCGGCGGCACGGGCTGGAGCCGGAAATCGCCGGCGAGGCGCTTCATATAAGCGAAGCCATCGCGCAAGTGGCGGCGGGCAAGGGATTCTGTTTTGCGCGCGGCTGCGACCAGCGTTTTGCCGGGCCGGGGGCGGCGTTTCGCCCGCTGGCGGGCACTCCGGCGGTGATCCTTACCGGGATTCTCTTTCGCCACGGCGCGGAATTGCCGATGCTGGGCGAAGCGATAAGCATCGCATAGCTTCGTTGGTTCGTCGCTCGGCAATCCTCATGTACATCCATGTACACTGCGGTTGCCTCGCGCCTCCCGCCTCGCTCTGCTCGCTTCTCCCTTCGCCTTGGCGTTACTGAATCGCGGAGGGTCGGGACCTGACAGGAAACCCCGACCTTCCCACTCGACCTCGGCATATCTAACTCCCATCGGTGGACTCGTGAGCCGCCGCTAGATGCTGCCGGAGGAGAACGGCGCGTTTCCGGCGAGCGTATTGTAAAGCGACGGGCTGGTATACTGAACCGCCGCATAGATATCAGCCGCGGCCGCCGCTCATGCCTTTCACGAACCCGCTCCTTCGCCTGCAACATTTTTACCGCGCTTGCCTGACGCCGGCTACGCTCGTGCTGACGGCGCTTGCCCTGGCGCCGCCGGCACCGGCGCAGGCGTTTATCCGCCGGCAAGGCGGCCATTACCTGCTCGGCAACCGCTACCTGGTGCGCGTCATCGGCCTGCACGCCGGGCGGGTGCAAACCCTGGCGCTGCGCAATCGCATGGACGGGCGCAGCTATGCGGTTTCCGGCGGCGAGTTTCAACTGCGGCTGATTCGCGAGCGGGTGGGCTACAGCTACGGCGGGCAGAATCCGTGGACGCTCGACGCGCGCGATTTTCTGGCCTCCGCGCCGGCAATTCGCAAAAGCGCGGATGGCACGATCGAGCTGCGTTTCCCGCTCGCCTTGCGCCCGGAACGCAGCTACGGGCAGCCGGGGCTGGCGGCGACGCTGGTGTACGCGCTGGCGCCAAAGCAGTTTTATACGCGGCAATGGCTGGAGCTGAAGACGCTGGGCGCGGGCAAGCTTTTTCTTGATTCCGACGCGCCGTTTGCCGGGCGGATCGGCGGGGCGCGCTTCAGGCTGGGCGGCTTCGGCCAGCCGCTGTTCGGCCGCGACCTTTTTTTAGGGCTGGAATACCCGTCTTCGATCAATCGCGCGCGCGGGAGCCGCGTGCGGCTGGGCCGGATCGTGGGGCGCAATCTCGGCGCCGGCGGCTATCGCACCCAAGCGGCGGTGCTGGGGGTGACGCCGGAGGGCGCCGTACACCGCTGGTTCATGCGCTACGTCGCCGCGATGCGGGTGGCGCCGGTGCGTCCTTATCTGCTCTACAACACCTGGTTCGACCTGCCCGAGCGGCTGATGAACGAAGCGGCGCTGAGCCGGCGGGCGCGGCAGTTTCACCGCATTCTCACCCAGCGCTACCATCTGCGCCTCAACGCCTTCGTGCTCGACGACGCCTGGGACAATTATTCGACCCTGTGGCGGGTGGACCGCGGGCGATTTCCCGGCGGCTTCGCCCCGCTGGTGAAGGCGCTCGACGGCGTGCCCACCCGGCTGGGACTCTGGTTCGGTCCGATCGGAGGCTACAGCAACCGCCGGCTGCGGCTCGAGGCGGCGCGGCGCCTGGGCATGGAAATCACCACCAACGGGCAATTCCTCTGCCTCGCCGGACGCAACTACAGCCGCTATTTCACCCATACGCTGCTCGACTACCAGCGCCGCTTCCACGTCACCTATTTCAAGCTGGACGGCATTCCATTCGGCTGCAACGACCCCAATCACGGGCACCCGGTGGGGATCTATTCCCGCGAAGCCGACCTGCGCGTGTTCCGGCGGCTGCTGATGCGGCTGCGGGCGCAGGACCCGCGCGTCTTCATCAACGCCACCACCAGCATCTGGCTCAGCCCCTGGTGGCTGAAGTATGCCGACACGGTCTGGATGGGCGGCTCCGATTCCGGCTACCTGCCGGGCGTGCCGACGCTCCAGCCGCGGGAAAGCGCGATCAGCTACCGCGACTCCGTGCTCTACCTCGATTTCGTACGCCATCATTTGCAATTTCCCATGAACTCGCTGATGACGCATGGAATCATACGCGGGCGGCACAACCTGCTGGGCGGGCGGGCGGAGCCGCTGGGCGAGTGGGAAAACGAGATCGTGCATTACTTCAGCGTGGGCAACATGATGTACGAGCTCTACATCACGCCCGCGCTGCTCGACCGGCGCGAGTGGGACGCGCTGGCGGCCGGCATCGGCTGGGCCGAAGCCAACGCCCATCCGCTGCTGGACAACTCGACCATGGTGCTGGGCGATCCGGCGAAGCGGCAGGCGTATGGGTTCGTACACGCCTCGCCGGCGCGCACGCTGGTCATGCTGCGCAATCCGTTCGTGCGGCCGCAAGACGTCAGCCTGCCGCTCAGCGCCGCAAACGGCTTTCTCGCCACCCGCGCCCGGCTGACGGCGGAAACGATCTATCCCTATCGCCGGCTGCTTTCGGATCCCCTGCGCTTCGGCGGCCGGCTGCGGCTGCGGCTGGGCCCATACGAGGAACGCGTGATCGAGCTCAAGCCCTACCGCGCGCATGCGCTGCTGATTGCCGGGGCGCGCGACGAGATCGCGGCCGGCGGCGCGGGCAGCGTCGAGGCCACGTTGTACGCCCCCGCCGGCGCCGAGCGCGCGGTGCGGCTGACCGGAGTGGAGGGCGCGACGGTGCGGCAATTGCACTTTGGCGCGCCGGGGGCGGCTGAAACTGAACCCAGCTTTCGCGCGGTGCAGATGACGGCGATTCCCGCAAGCGCGGGCGGAGCCGCGGCGGGCGGGCGGGTGCAGTTGCGAATCCGCCTGAACCTTCCCGCCGATTTTACGCAGGCGCGGCTGGCGGTGCTGGTGCAGCCGCCGGCTACCAGGCCGGGATTAACCGCCAACGCCTGGGACAATCAACGGCCGGCCAAGCTGCAGGCCGTCAACGGCGGGCGGGGGCGCTGGTACTGGTTCAGCCTGGCGCTCGCGCCGGGCCGGCATGCGCTGCGGCTGGAGTTGGCGATGCCCGCCGGGTTTGCGCCGGGAAGCCGCATTTCCGCCTGGCTGCTGGCCAACCGCCGGCTGGCGCAGGTGCGGCTGCATTTGCGCTTGCAGCCGGGCGTCAGGTTTACGCCGCGCCCGCAGCCGCCCACCCGGCCCGAACTGGAAGCGCTGAGCTGGCGACTGCTGGATGGCATGCTGCCGGGCAATGAACCATGACGGGGGTGCATATCAGCGCCGGCAGCGGCTATCGTCGTTCAGGCATCAACCGCGAGCAGCCTTCCGCAGGCCTGCCACGGCCACTTCCCGAATTGTCATCTTCTGAATTCTTCCGGCCATTCAGATGAGCGCCTTGCACACGGCCGCGCTGCCGCAGTTGAAGCTGTTCGCCGCGGCTGCGATTTTTCTCGGCAGCTATCTGGTATTTGCGCTGGGCAAATTCCCCGGGATGAAAATTGACCGGCCCGGCGCCGGGGTGATCGGCGCGGTGCTGATGGTGGCGCTGGGGATTGTCACGCCCGCCGGGGCGCTGCGATTCATCGATTTGCAGACGATCGTGCTGTTGTTCTCGATGATGATCATCGTCGCCGCCTTGCGGCTGGCGGGGTTCTTCGACTGGATCACGCGGATCGTACTGACGCGCCTCCAGCCGCGCCATCTGCTGCCGATGGTGATCTTCACCTGCGGCCTGCTTTCGGCCTTTTTCGTGAATGATATCGTCTGCCTGGCGATGGTGCCGTTCGTGCTGACGGCGGCGCGGCAGAGCGGGGTAAAACCGCTGCCGTACCTGCTGGCGGTGGCGACGGCGTCGAACATCGGCAGCGTTGCGACGATCACCGGGAATCCGCAAAACATGCTGATCGGGTCGTATTCGGGCATCGGCTACCGCACCTTTCTATTGCATCTTGCGCCGGTGGCGTTGGCGGGGCTGCTGCTCTGCTGGCTGGTGCTGCATTGGGTGTTTGCGCGGGGCGGCATCCACGACCCGGCGCGGGCGATTGCCGCCCCGGCGGCGGCGGCGGTGGATGGCGCCCGCCTGGTCAAGCCCACGATCGTCGCGGCCGGCGTGCTGGCCGGCTTTCTGCTGGGCGCGCCGCCGGCGATGGCGGCGGCGCTGGGCGCGGCGGTGATGCTGATTACGCGGACGCGCGATCCGGAATCGGTTTACCGCCAGGTGGATTGGGGCGTGCTGGTTTTTTTTTCAGGACTATTCGTGATCGTGGGCGGGGCGGAGGCCAGCGGATGGCTCGACCGGCTGCTGCGCCTGGCCCGCACGCCGGGGTTCCAAAATGCCGGGGTTTTTACCGCGGCGGTGGCGGTGCTTTCCAACCTGGTGAGCAATGTGCCCGCGGTGATGCTGCTGAAAAGCTCGGTGCCGGGCTTTGCCCATCCGCAGACCGGCTGGCTGCTGCTGGCGATGGCGAGCACGCTGGCCGGCAACCTGACCATCACCGGCTCGGTGGCCAACATCATCGTGGTCGAACGCGCCCGGCCGGAGGCGGAGATTTCTTTCCGCGATTATTTCCGCGTGGGGCTGCCCATCACGTTGCTGACGCTGGCGTTTGGGGGCTTGTGGCTGTGGCTGGTGCGGTAGGCGCCAGGGAGTGCTCGGGCCAGCACCCGGCCCAGCATCGCGCCGGCATGAGCGGCCGCGATGCTGGGCGAAGCGATAAGCGTCGCTGGGCTTCGTTGTTTTGTCATGCTTTAAGCAAAACCTGCGGATTTGCTATTGGCTCGGCAATCCTCATGTACGTCCATGTACACCAGGTCGCCTCGCGGCATTGCTAAAAACAATTTCTGCGAAATTGCTATTGCGCCTCGCTCTGCTCGCGACTTCTCCTTTCGCAAAACCTTCGGTTTTGCTTGGCTTCGCCTTGGCGTTACTGAATCGCGGAGGGTCGGGACCTGACAGCAAACCCCGACCTTCCCACTCGACCTCGGCATATCTAACTCCCAGCGGTGGACTCGTGGGCCGCCGCTAGGGGACAGCGGCTCACGCATTGCGCTACTCTGCTGCATGATGCACGAACACAACGCCGGCTGCTACCGCCGTCATCCGCTTGGTTGGTTTTTGGCCTGCCTGTTGCTGGGCTGCAGCGGGTACGCGGCCGCGGCGGCGCCGCCGGCGGTCAATCCGCGCTGGCGGCATCAGCGCTGGCAGGCGGAATGGATCAGCGCGCCCGGGCGCAACCGGCTGGACACGCCGCTGGGCATCTATCATTTCCGCACCCGGGTTGATTTTGCCCGCCCGCCGGCGCATTGCGTGGTGCATGTCAGCGCCGACAACCGCTTCATCCTGCGCGTGAACGGACACCTGGCGGCGCGGGGGCCGGCTTATGCCGAACTGTCGCACTGGCGTTATGAAACGGTGGACATCGCGCGCTGGCTGCACGCCGGGGAGAACTGGATCGGGGCGACGGTGTGGGATTGGGGCGAGGCGGCGCCCATGCGCCAGATCACCCGAAGGCTGGGCTTTATCTTGCAGGCCGATGATCCGGCGCTGGCCGGCAGCAGGCTCAATACCGGCGCCGGCTGGCAGGTGGAGCGCGAACGGGGCTGGCGGAGAATTCCGCACGAGGCCACGTCCGCGGCGTTGCACGCTTATTTCGTCGCCGGCCCGGGCGAAGAGCTGAACGCGGCACGCTACGACTGGCGATGGAGTACGGGCGGCGGGCGCGGCTGGGAGCCGGCGCAGGCGCTCTCGCCGGGAGCGCCGCGCGGCATCAGCGATGCGCCGAACGCCTGGATGCTCGTGCCCGATCCGCTGCCACCGATGCAGCGCACGCCGGTTGCTGCCGGCCGGGTGGCGCGCGCGCGCGGGCTGCCGGGAGCGGCGCGCTTCCCGCGCGTTCCGCTGGCGATTCCGCCGCACCGCCAGATCACGCTGCTGCTCGAGCGGCGGGCGCTGACGACCGCCTACCCCACGCTCACAGTCAGCGGCGGCAAGGGCAGCCGCATACGCTTGACCTACGCCGAAGCGCTTTACAAGCCGGATGGCAGCAAGGGCAACCGCGATCACCTGGCCGGCAAACACATCTTCGGCGCCTACGACCGGATGCTGCCCGACGGAGGAGCCCACCGCCGCTTCACCCCGCTCGACTGGCGCACCTGGCGCTTCCTGCAATTGAAGATCACGACCGCCGCCCAGCCGCTCACGCTGGAGTCGCTGACGGCAGAATTCACCGCTTATCCATTCCACCTGCGGGCGAAGTTCGCCGCCGATGCCGGCTGGCTGCGGCCGATCTGGCGCACCAGTTGGCGCACGGCGCGGCTATGCGCGCATACGACCTACATGGATTGTCCCTATTGGGAACGGCTGCAGTACGCGGGCGACACCCGCATACAGGCGCTGATCAGCTATAGCCTGAGCGGCGACGACCGGCTGGCGCGGCAGGCGATTGCGGCGCTTGACGCCTCGCGCATGCCCGACGGGCTCACCACCAGCCGCTATCCGACGCGGCTGCGGCAGGTGATTCCGCCATTCTCGCTGATGTGGGTGGGGATGCTGCGCGACTTCTGGCGCTACCGCGGCGACGCCGCCTTCGTGCGGCGGCATCTGCCGGGCACGCGCAGCGCGCTCGACTGGTTTCTGCGCCATCAGCTTGCCGACGGCATGCTGGGGCGGCTGCCGTGGTGGAATTTCGTAGACTGGACGCCCGGCTACGCCGGCGGCGTGCCGCCGCAGCAGGCCGATGGGCATTCGGCGGCACTGACGCTGCAGTTTGCCGAAGCGCTGGGCGACGGGGCGGCGCTGGAGCAGGCGCTGGGACGGAAGGCGCGCGCAGCCCGCTATCTGCGCGCCCGCGCCGAGGCGCTGGAGGCGGTGCGGCGGCTGTGCTGGAATTCCCGGCTGGGGCTGCTGGCCGACACTCCGCGGCAACGGCACTATAGCCAGGAAACCAACATTCTGGGAGTATGGCTGGGAGCGGTGCCGGCCGGCCGGCGGCGCGCGGTTTTACAGCGGCTGTTTGCCGCCGAGCTGAAGGGCAAAGCGGACGCCTCGCTGCCGCCGGTTTCGCCCGCCAGCTATTATTTCCGCTTTTATCTGGCCCGCGCGCTCGAGAGCGCCGGCATGGCCGGGGATTATCTCAAGCTGCTCGGGCCGTGGCGCGCGATGCTGGCCGAGGGGCTGACCACCTGGGCGGAAAAGCCCGAGCCGACCCGCTCCGATTGCCACGCCTGGAGCGCGCACCCCGGCTACGATCTGCTGACGCTGGTGGCGGGGATACGCCCGGCGGCGCCGGGCTTTGCCCGCGCCGCGATTGCGCCGCATCTCGGCGCGCTCGAGCATCTGCGGGCGGCGATGCCGACGCCGCATGGCCGGATCGAGGTGCGTTACCGGCGCCAGGGCTCGCACCTGGCCGCGCGCATTACCCTGCCGGCCGGCATAAGCGGCGAGCTGAGCTGGCGCGGGCGCCGCGCCGCACTGCATCCCGGAACGCAGGCGATGCGCTGGTGATGCTGGGCGAAGCGATAAGCGTCGCTGGGTTTCGTTGTTTTTTCATGCTTTAAGCAAAACCTGCGGTTTTGCTATTGGCTCGGCAATCCTCATGTACGTCCATGTACACCAGGTCGCCTCGCGGCATTGCTA
>JAJYIU010000055.1 GCA_021789895.1 Acidobacteriota bacterium
TGGCGGGCGCGGCGGGCAGCCGGCCGGCAGCGCAGCCGGCCGCGGCGGAGCGGCGCGCTCATGCCGGCTATTACCTGGTGGATGCCGGGCTGCCGGAACTGCGCGCGGCGATTCAATACCGGCCGCGGCTGCGCGAGCGCCTGCGCCAGCAGGTGCTGGCGCACCCGGCCGCCTGCTATCTCGGCGGCATTGCCGGGTTGACCGCGGGCCTGACCGCGGCGCTGGCGCGGGGCTTGCCGCCGGCCGAGGCGGCGCTGGCGGCGCTGCTGCTGCTGCTGCCCGCTTCGGCGGCGGCGGTGGAATGCGCGCATCGCCTGCTCAACCACCTGCTGCCCCCGCGCATCCTGCCCAAGCTCGATTTCGCCGAGGGCATTCCCGAAGATTGCGCCACCCTGGTGGCGGTGCCGGCGCTGCTGCTCAACCCCCGGCAGGCGCGCGAACTGGCGCACGACCTGGAAGTCCGCTATCTGGGCAATCGCGATCCCCGCCTGCGCTTCGCGCTGCTGACCGACTTGCCCGACGCGGACCGGGAAGCCGCCGAGCCGGACGAGCTGAGCGGGCTCTGCGCCCGCCTGATCGAAGAGCTCAACCGCCGCCATGCGCGCGCCGGCGCGCCGCCGTTTCTGCTGCTGCACCGCAGCCCCCGCTTCAATCCCGGCGAGGGAAAGTGGATGGGCTGGGAGCGCAAGCGCGGCAAGCTGATCGAGCTGAACCGCATGCTGCGCGGCGAGCGCCACGGCTTTCGCGTGCTGGCGGGCGATGCCCGCGGGCTGCGCCAGATCCGCTACGTGATCACGCTCGACGCCGATACCAGCCTGCCGCCGGAAACCGCGTCGCGGCTGGTGGGAACGCTGGCGCATCCGCTGAACCGGGCGGTGGTGGACCCGCAGACGCAAACCGTGGTCGAGGGCTATGGCATCGTCCAGCCGCGCATCGGCATCCAGTTGCCGTCGGCGCGGCGCAGCCGGCTGGCGGCGCTTTATTCCGGCTCCGCCGGCTTCGACATCTACACCCGCGCGGTCTCGGACGCGTATCAGGATCTGTTCGGCGAAGGCAACTACACCGGCAAGGGCATCTATGACGTGGACGCGTTTCGCGCCACGCTGGAGCGGCGCTTTCCCGAAAACGCGCTGCTCAGCCACGACCTGATCGAAGGCCTGCACGCCCGCGCCGCGCTGGCCAGCGACATCGAGCTGCTCGACGGCTTCCCCTCGCATTACCGCGCCTGGGGCCGGCGGAAGCATCGCTGGATGCGCGGCGACTGGCAACTGGCGGGCTGGCTGGGCGGGCGCGTTCCGGATGGCTGCGGGCGCGTCATTCCCAACCCCCTGGGCGCGATCGGGCGCTGGAAAATCTTCGACAACCTGCGGCGCAGCCTGTTCGAGCCCGGGCTGGTGTTGCTGCTGGCGGCCGGCTGGCTGCTGCTGCCTTCGCCCGCGCGCTGGCTGGAAGCGGCGCTGCTGCTGCTGCTGGCGCCGGCGCTGCTGGCGGCCGGGCTGGGGCTGGTGCGCGGCCCGCGCGGGCGCGGCGCCACGGCCGCGGCGCTGCGGGCGGCGGCCAAAAACCTCGGCCGCGCCGTGCTGGGCATCGCCGCCAGCCTGGCCCTGCTGCTGCCGGAAGCGATGCTGGCGCTCGACGCCGCCGCGCGCTCGCTTTTCCGCGTTTTCATCTCCCGCCGCCGCCGGCTGGAATGGGAAACCGCGGCGGAAGCGGAGGCCAGCGGGCGGCGGGCGGCGGTGGACGCCTGCCTGCGCGCGTCGCCGCCGGCGGCGCTGCTGCTGTTTGCGCTGGTGGCGCGGCTGCGCCCGGCGGCGCTGCCCGCCGCCGCGCCGCTGCTGCTGGCCTGGGCGCTGGCTTCCCTTACCGCCGCCTGGCTGGATCGTCCTCCCCGCGTCGCCGCCTATGCGCCCGCGCCCGCGGAACACGAACTGCTGGCCGACAGCGCCCGCCGCCTGTGCCGCTTTTTCCTCGATTGGAGCACTCCCGCCACCAACGCCCTGGTCCCCGACAGCGTGCGCGAAGACGGCAGCGCCGACCGCCGCTTTTCTCCAACGAACATTGCGCTGCTGCTCAACGCCCGCATCGCCGCCGTCCATCTCGGGCAAATGAGCCGGGCGGAATTCGCCGCCGCCACCCGCGCCACGCTCGACCGGCTGCTGGCGCTGGAAAAATGCCGCGGGCATCTCTACAACTGGTACGATCTCGATACCCTGGCGCCGCTGCAGCGCTTCGTCTCCAGCGCCGACAGCGGCAATCTCGCCGCCGCGCTCTGGACGTTGAAGCAGGCCTGCCTGAGCTGGGCGCGCGAGGGCGCCTTGCCCGCCGGTCACGGCCTGGCCGCCGATTGCGAGCGGCTGGTCGAGGAGATGGATTTCGCGTTCCTCTATTCCCGCCGCCGGCGCGCGCTCTCGGTCGGCTATGACGCCGAGCGCGGCGAGCGTTACGCCGCCTGCTACGACCTGTTTACTTCCGAATCGCGCCTGGCCACCTTCATCGCCATCGCCAAAGGCGATATCCCGGTGGAAGCCTGGATGTACCTGGGCCGGGCGCGGGCGCGGCGCCGGCGGGCGCTGCTTTCCTGGACCGGCACGCTCTTCGAGTACCTGCTGCCCGGCTTGTGGATGCGCCATCCGCGGCGCACCCTGGCGGCGGAAAACGCTCGCGCCGCCATCGCGGAGCAGAGCGCGGCGGCGCGGCGGCAGGGCTTGCCCTGGGGCTTTACCGAATCCGCCTGCTACCAGCTCAATCACGCCGATGCCGATTACGGGCCTTTCGGCCTGCCGCAACTGGCGATGAAACGCATGCCCGCGGCCGCCGTCGTCTCCCCCTATGCGAGTTTTCTGGCGCTGGGCTTCGACGCCCCGCAGGCGCTGGCCAACCTGCTGCGGATGCGGGAGCTGGGCTGGATTGGCGAGTACGGCTTTTTCGAAAGCGCCGATTTGCGCAGCGGCCGCGCGCTCGTCGTCCGCGCCTGGATGGCCCACCACCAGGGCATGAGCTTGCTGGCGCTGGCCAATTTCCTCTGCGGCCAGCCGATGCAAGCGTATTTCCACGCCGAGCCGCAGGTCGAAGCGGCCGAGATGCTGCTGCACGAGCGCCTGCCGGATTTTGAAATTGCGGTGGAAAAGCCGCTCGACCAGGCGGTGGAAACTTCTTTTCTGCGCCGCTGGGCGCCGCGCTGGTGCGAAGCGCTGCTGGGCGCCATCGCGCAGGAGCTCTCGTCCGGTTAAAGCTGAAAGCTGACGCGGCCGGGCTGCGCGCCTGTCCCAATTTTTTCTCCAATCTAATAGTTTTCCCTGAGTGAGCCGGGGCAAACCGGGCGGCTAAGCTGATTCCGGTGCGCCATGGCCGATGCGATGCAGGCCTGCGGCAAGCGCCTGCGCGCATGCGGCAGCCCTCCGAATACTGCGCTTCATCATTCCGATCCGGCGGCCAGCCGGATTTGGACCGGCGAGCGGAGCCATACGGCTTCGCGCGGCGGCCTGCCGCGGCGCGGATTTCTGGCGGGCGCGGGGCTGGGCCTGGCCGGACTGGGGCTGGCGCGGCGGATACCGAAACTTCCTGCCGGCAACGCTCACGCCACCGCCATCCGGCCTCCGGTCCCGCCCCTGCTTCCGGCCGACGATGCCTTTCTGGAAGCGCTCTCGCGCCGCGCCTGCCGCTATTTCTGGGAACAGTCGGACGCGCGCACCGGGCTGGTGCGCGACCGCGCCTGGAGCGACGGCGGCCACGCCGGCCTGGAGCTGGCCAGCATTGCCGCCACCGGCTTTGGCATGACCGCGCTGGCGATTGGCGCGGCGCGCGGCTGGCTGCCGCGCCCGGCAGCGGCCGCCCGGGTGCGGGCCGGCCTGGAGTTTTTTGCCGGCGAAGCGCAAGGCGAGCACGGCTGGTTTTATCACTATTACGACCTGGCGTCCGGCCGTCCCGCGCCCGGCAGCGAAGTTTCTTCCATGGATACCGCGCTGCTGCTGGCCGGCATGCTGGCCGCCGCCGCCGCCTTCGCCGGGCAGCCGCGCATTGCCGAGTTGGCCCACGCCATCTACCGGCGCGTGGATTTCCGCTGGATGCTCGCCGGCCGCCCGCATCTGCTGGCGATGGGCTGGACGCCGGCGCGCGGCTTTCTCCCCGCCCGCTGGGACCGCTATTGCGAAGAGACCCTGCTCTACCTGCTGGCCATCGGCGCCGAGCGCGATCCCATTCCTGCCGCCGCCTGGCAGGCGATTGCGCGTCCCTGGGTCGAATACGGACCGTTCCGCTACGTCGCCGGGGCGAAGCCGCTCTTCATACACCAGTACTCGCATGCCTGGGTGGATTACCGCGGCCGGCGCGAGCGCGGCGGGGCGCGGCTGAATTATTTCGAAAACTCGATTGCCGCCACCCGGGCGCATCGCGCCTTTTGCGCCGTCCTCGGCCGCCGCTTCGCCGATTACGGCGGCCAGGCCTGGGGCATCACCGCCTCGGAAAGCCGCTCCGGCTACGTCGCCTGGGGCGGCCCGCCGGCGGATGCGGCGATTGACGGCACCATCGTGCCCTGCGCGGCGGCGGGCTCGATCATGTTCGCCCCGCGGCTCTGCCTCCGCGACCTGCGCCACATGCTCGCCGCCTGGCGGCCGCAAATGCCGCAAATCTGGGGCCGCTATGGCTTCTGCGACGCCTTCAATCCGCTCACCGGCTGGACCAGCCCCTACGTGCTGGGCATCAACCAGGGGATCACGCTGCTGAGCGCGGAAAACTTCCGCGGCGCGCGCGTGTGGCAATGGTTCATGCGCCACCCCGCGCCGCGGCGCGCGATGGCGCGCGTGGGCCTGTTGCGCGAGCGGGGATAGATCATCGCCTTCGGCGAGAGGGTGGCGCCGAAGTTTCGTGCAACTTCACCCATGCCTTGCCCTGCGGGGTTCGGCGCCAGGCGAAATACGCGCTGAGAACTTTCAGGTCCCGGGCATTTGCGACGCCGCCGGCCTGCGGAGCGCCGGTAAAGTGCATGACGGCGGGCTGCGCACCGGTGAAGGCCGGCCAATGCGGCAAGCCGCGCCCGTTGGGATCGCCGTATTTCGCAAAATTCGTCCAGTAGGCGCTCATGTCGCGTGCGAGCTTGCGATCCACCGCCGTCCAGGGCAGGCGGGGAGACTGGTTGAGATGCTGAAATACATAGACCATCTCCTCGGAGTGAACCGCGCCGATCGCGTTCTTCCAGGGCGAATCGGCCGGACGGGGTGGGATGTGGTTGAAGTAATAGACGTACACCGCCGGCTTCCCGCTTTGTGCTTGCAGCCGGGCCCACGCCCAGGTGCCCCAGGCGAAGGCGGAATCGCGCATCAAATTCATGCTCGACTGGCGCCAGCCCTCCGCGGTGGCCGGATAGGCCTTGAGAATCCTCCCCGCAAACGGCCCGAAGCGGCGGCGCACGCCCCGTATATAGGCTGCCCGCGCCGGCGGCGCACCAAACAGAGCGCCTTCGTCGGAATTGGTGCCGATCAAAACCGGCGTATGGTTGTAGCGCCCCGCCTGGTAGAGCGTGTACTGGTCGCCGGTAATGACGCGGCCGTCGAGCACCGGCCAGAACTCGCCGCGTCCGCCCCGGGCTTTCTGTATCGCCGCGGCGGGGAGGCGGCGCAACTGCGCCAGCGAGCGTGCCCCCAGGCGCTGCTCGAAGGCCGCGCCCTCGCGCTCGGCCTGGGCCAGCGTCTGCACGTTTTCGCCCGGCGCCGGCGGCGTGCGCGTAGGGCCGAAGGAACTGCCGCTCTCGCAAATCGCGCCCTGAAACAATCCCCGCGCCAGCGGGGAAGCCGCCAGCATGCTGACGGAAATCCCTCCCGCCGATTCGCCGAAGATGGTCACGCGATGCGCATCCCCGCCGAACGCGGCGATGTTGCGCCGCACCCAGCGCAGGCCGGCGATTTGATCGAGCAGGCCGTAGTTGCCCGAGACGTGGTGCGGCGATTCGGCGCTGAGGGCGGGAAGCGCAAGAAACCCCATCGGCCCGACCCGGTAGGCAAGGCTGACGACTACCACGCCGTGCCGCGCGAGCTGCTCGCCGCTGTAGAGCCGTATGGCGGTCGAGCCGGTGGTGAAGCCGCCGCCGTAGATCCACACCATTACCGGCAGGCGGGCGCGGGGCGATTTCGCCGGCGTCCAGACGTTGAGGTACAGGCAATCCTCGCTGGTGTGCAGCGGACCCATCCAGGGCTCGATCGTCTGCATGCAGGTGGGCCCGTAATGGTCTGCGTGCAGCGTGCCGTTCCAGTTCGCCGCCGGCTGCGGCGGACGCCAGCGCAGCCGTCCCACCGGCGGCGCCGCAAACGGAATTCCCTTGTATACCGTCAATCCGTTCTGCGCGATGCCCTGCACCCAGCCGTTCTGGATATGGACCGGCGGCGGCGCCGCGGTCAGGCGGAACGCGGCCGCGGCCATTCCCGCGGCCAGAAGCAGGATGTTGCGAATCATCGGCTTCACTCCGGAAATGGACTCAGGCCCGGAACAATCGGGGAGCGAAATCCCTCAGGTCCCTTCGCCAGGTCAGCCACTCGTGCGCCGTGCCCGGCGACTGGTAAAACACGTGTTTGATGCCGGCTTGAACGAGATCTTCATGAAAGCCCGCCACCGCGCGATGGATCATCGCCATCTCGGTTGTGCCCGCGCCCAGCCAGACCAGGTGAACCCGCCGCGCGAAGGCGGCGGGATCGGCAAACGCCCCGTGAAACGCCGTCTTGGGGTCGAATTTTTGATTGCCGAAGAAGAACGGCGCGCCGCTGAACCCGCCGATATAGGAAAACATGTCCAAATGGTTCAGCGTGACCTCGAAGGTCTGCATGCCGCCCATCGAGAGCCCCGCCATCGCCCGATGATCGCGGTCGCTGAGCGTGCGGTAGTTGCGGTCCACGAACGGCACCACCACCTGCGTCAGGTCGTCGCTGAAGCCCGCGGTGAGCGTGCGCATCGCCGCGAAAAAGGCCGCGCGCCCGGTGAGTTTCCTGAAATCCGGCGCCGGCGTTCCGGCGGGCTTGGCGTAGCCGTTGGCCATGACGATAATCATCGGCCTGGTTTCGCCGGCGGCGATAAGGTTGTCGAGAATGAATTGCGCGCGGCCCTGGCGCGTCCATCCGGTTTCGTCCTCTCCGGCGCCGTGCTGCAGATACAGCACCGGATAGCGCCGCTTCGTCTCCGTATCGTAGCCGGGAGGCGTGTAAACGAAGATTCGCCGCCAGGTTCCGGTGACGCTGGAGTGGTACCAGCGCTCGCCCACTTGGCCGTGCGGCACGTCGCGAATCTCGTAAAAAGCGTCGGACGGAACAGGCGACGGAATCTCGATGCCGCTCATGTCGCGGCCTTCGCCAAAGAAGGTGTGGCTGCCGGGGTCTGTGACCTCGAAGCCGTCAACATAGACGGGGTAATAGTGAAAGCCTTCGACAATGGGTGGGGTGGTCAGGGTAAAAGCGCCGTCGGGCTGCTTCACCAGGTCCATACGCGGAGTCTCGCCTCCTCCGCCGCCCACCATGATTTGCACCTTTTGCGCCCCCGGCGCCTGTATGCGAAACTGCACCCGGCGCCGCGCGTCAATCCGCGGGTATGCCGCTTGCGGCACGTTGGTCGCGGCCGGCCGGAAAGAACCGTCGTCCGCCGCCGAACCGCCCGCCTGCGCCGAACCATGTGCCGCTGAACCGGTCGCTTGCGCTGGATCATGTATCGTCGCCGGACCGTCTGCCGGCCCCGCCGCCCCGGCCTCGGCGGCCTGTGCGCTGAGCCGCGCGCCGGCGGCCAGCATGGCGGCGGCGCCGGCTTGCAGGAAGCTTCTGCGTGACGAGTCGCTCATGGTGAACTGCTCCTCGAATGTGAAATGAGTGTGAAAGCCCTCGCCGGCACTCTTCCGGCAATCCGGCGGCCGGTGCTCCAACGGCCGGCCTGCGCCGGTTTTGCCGCCGCGCCTGCCTATCGTATCGCCGGAAAAGATCGAATGAAAAGCGGGATTTCTGCAGCCGAGCCATCGAAGTTTTCGATGGAATGCCTCCGGCGGTGGAAGTTGGCTCCGGTCGGGCTTCCGCCCTCCCTTCTCCAACTGCCTGTTAAGCACTCAAACTGTTCGCTCATCTCCCGCTAAATTCAAATCAATGCTTTGGCCGGCAATCCGGCCTGGCGCACAGGCTGGCCAAATCTGCCAAAACGACGCTCTGCATGGGACCGTCCACCCTCTGGGCATGGCCGTAGGCGAGCGCCCAGTCCATGGTCCCGGCGCGGTGGAAAAGCATCTCCGCCCAGCTGTCATGATATTCAACCAGTTGAAATAAGCGATTTTGCAAGCCCGGGGTCTGAAACAATTTTTTCGTATCCTGCGCCAGCTTGTATATGCCGGCATCGAGCGCGGATGCCATCCTTGTCCGGGCGGCATTTTGATCGCCTAAATGCCAATAAACCTTCGCCAACCGCGCGCCCAGCATGGGCTGTTGCCGGAGTAGTGCTTGGCTCAGCAACGTATCCGCCTGGTCGGCGGCGCCCTGGGCGGCCCCGGGGTTGCGCTTCAGTTGCGCCGCGGCGATTTCCAGCAGCTTATTAATCCGTTGCAGAATATCGTGCTCACCCAGCGCTTGTTTCATCGCCTGCCCCGGATGCTCGCGCGTCATTTGCTGCCAATCCGCTTGCTGCTTTTGCATTGCCTGCCATCCGGCCTCGCTGATCGGCATCGCACGATACGAACCGTCGGGATTCATGGGCCCTGCATCCAGGGCGGCGGCCGGAGGCTGGGCCAGCCGCATCCAGGGCTGGCGGGCGTAATAATCCTGGGCGGAATCCGGATCGATTTTTTCCAAGGTCGTGAGCAGGGGATGTATGGCGTTGGGTAGCAGAAAACCGTTGGGTTTTTTCCGATGTGCTGCAATCAGCTTGTCCAGCAGCGTATGGATCGTGGTTTCCAATTGCGGGCCGGCGCCGGGATCGGCTTGATAGACGGCAGCAATGAAGCCGCCGGCAGACATGATGTTGCCGATATCTGCATCCTGGATGCCGAAGGTCTGGTTCCAATCCACCTCGGTTAATGCCTGTGTCAGTAGCTCGCTGCGGCGGGCTGAATTTTCCGGCAGCGCTTGATAGAGGCGGGCTGCCGGCCCATAGGGATAGCTGCCGTCGGATTGCAGGCATTCGCTCAGCGCCTGCAACGCCCGATTCAAATGATGATGCAGTCGCAAGCCATCAACATAGCGCCCGTAATATGGCGCCAGCGGGTGATGGTGGATTTCACCGATAAAATGCGGTATCAATTCGACTTGGTCGTGCGCGATCAGGGCCAATAGCACGCGATTCGTCGTTTCTTCATCCACGTAGAGAGCGACGCCGGTCTTTCCGCCGCGATTGGCCATTTGAAACGCGCGTTCAAAATCGCGTAAGCCGGCTTTCGGGTTGACCATGTCTTCGCGGGTGGCAATTATGGCCAGATAATCCGGGCGCACCGGGGCGGGAATATTCTGCAGCGCCCGGCGCGCCGCGCGGAAAATCTGGCGGCGAAACGATGGTGGTTTCGGCGCCGGCGCGGGTGTCGGCGCCGGTTGGCCGAAAGCCACGCCGATGAAGCCCAACCCCAGCATCCATACCGCAGGAAAGCGGCTTTTCATCGCAACTCCAGAGCTGATTTCGGATCAAATATAACAGGATTGAATCAAGCATTTTCTGGCGAAGGTGAAGGCGGACGATGAGGGGTATTCGCGATGCTGGGCGAAGCGATAAGCGTCGCTGGGCTTCGTTATTTTATCATGCTTTAAGCAAAACCTGCGGTTTTGCTATTGGCTCGGCAATCCTCATGTACGTCCATGGACACCAGATCGCCTCACGGCATTGCTAAAAGCAATTTCTGCGAAATTGCTATTGCGCCTCGCTCTGCTCGCGACTTCTCCTTTCGCAAAACCTTCGGTTTTGCTTAGATTCGCCTTGGCGTTACTGAATCGCGGAGGGTCGGGACCTGACAGGAAACCCCGATCTTCCCACTCGACCTCGGCATATCTAACCCCCATCGGTGGACTCGTGGGCCGCCACTACAGGAGACACGTACGCGAATCGTCGCCGGCACGGAGGGCCGAATAGAATGGGACGCATGACCGCCGGCTGCGTTATTTCGCGCAGCCGCATAAGTTTATATTCATGTCCACATTCACGCATACCAGTCAGAACAAAATTTCTGCGGCTTTGCTTTCGCTCGCCATACTGCCAACTGCGCAGGATGGTGTCGCTGGAAAATTCGCAAGGCTCGCCTGCCCCGCTGCCCACCTATATTCATGAGACCCACTTCCAGGCCGGGCTATATCAAAGATGAAGGCTTGAAAAATTGGTGTCATTGGTGTCAGCCGCCACTTAAACTCAATAGCAACATACGTTTACGGCTGACACCAATCTATAAATTGCCTACAGCTTGCCTACAGCTTACCGTCACTGAGCGGCATGGCAGCCCGATAGATGATGCGCACGGCCACCGGCTGCGTTATTTTGCGCAGCTTCACATGATTTTTATTCATTTTCATCTTCACGTTTGCCAGTTGGAGCATGATGGAGGCGCGACCTGACCGATTCGCATCGCCTTTGAAATTTTGCCTCCATGCCTCCATAGGCCACTTAAACGATTGACATTATTTAACTTAACTATGGCGGCAAGGCTTTGCCCCAAAATACGCCAATTGCACAAAAACTCGTCAGTTTGCACAAAAACTAAAGCAAATTAAACAGATCCTTCAATTAAAGATTCAAAATACCGAAACAACAAATATTGGCAATCTGGGGACATTATTATGCCAAGAAACATCAAAAACGATGACTGGCGAGAACCGCTGATGTTCGGCCGCTCTGATGCTAAAATCCGCCTGGAAGCGGTCAAAATGAAGCTGTCGCACCTTGATCGTGAACTTAGAGCGGATACCGAAGCGTAAACAGACGAAGGCGATGGGCGCGCGACCGCGCTGCTTCAAGAATTATGTCGACACGGTGCCTTTTCGGCGGCTACTTCAAAACTGCGCTGATTTAAACCAGGCCGGAAGCGATCCGATTCAAAAAAATGAAAATCCGTGCGGCGCCAGTCTGTTTGGGGAATCCAAGGTTCACGGCGCCAAGTTTTCGGGTGACGGTTCGGGCAAACACATCCACTTCGTGGGGTTGGCGATTCCTCTCTCCTGTAGCTCGATTCCGGTTTACCGACAATCCGCGCATTGTTCCCTCACTGCTCGAACGTCGCTACCAACCGAGCCACCGGCCCCTCGCGTTCCTCCCCCACCATTGCGATGCGTTCACGCATTAGCTCTAGGGCATAGCGCGTATGCGCGTCGCGCCGCGCAATATCGCCCAACGCCCGCAGAACCGCCCCGTTCTCCGCCGTCAAGTAAACGAAGTCGAGCAGCGCCTCGATGAGCGGCGCGAGCGTAGTCGCATGAGCTTCAACCGGTACGATTCTGGTTACCAGATCCCAGATGCGCGTGGCGTGCGACGGTCCCTGCTCCCGCTTCTGATCGAAAGCCAGCAGCGCCGCCACCGCCGCCGCCTGATGAATTCCAGGTCCAGCCAACAGATACATTGTGGCGATCCGCTCACCCAATTGAGCGACGCCCTCGGGGTCGTCCGTGCCCGGTCCCGCCAGCGCCCAACGCTCCAGAAACCACGCATGAACGGGTGGGGGAAGTGCTTGCAACTCATCATTAGTCAAGCCGAGGTACTGTTCGAGCAGATAACGCTCATCGGCCCCAGTTTCGCATGACGCCGCAAGCTGCAACTCCATCCACTCTAAAGCCACGTCCGACGCGGCTGGCGAGACGCCCCTGAAGTGCTCCTCTATATAGCGGGCAGTCAGCGATGTATAAAGATCTGGCACGTTAGGCCTCGATTCTTACGACGCCCTGCGATCCCGCCCTTTTTTGGGAGTACGCGTTCCGAAGGTCGCTCTGCAGCATCGGGTTCTGCGGCATCAGTGTTGTCCCGTGCAGCACCGGCCGGAAGAGATCTGAATAATGGACCTTCCACACCGATTCCTCGAATTCTTCTTCGACCATGGCGACCCATTCGCACTCCTTGATCCGGTCAGACTGTACTGGTCGCTGCCCGGGTGCTTGCGGCCCCGCACCGCTCCAGTCCGACACCACGAGCCAACGATCGGTAGACGGATTGACATAGGCCTGATTGACCTGGTCCGGCGGGAAGAAAACGACATCGATTTTGAATTTCCGGCGGAAGGCATTTCTCAGTGCTCGGTTTGCAAGGTTGGCGTGCAGCGTGGTCGCGAGGTACTTGTAAGGACCTCGGAAGTACTGAATCCACTCAAGGTATAGATCGAGGCCGCGACCAGTCGCATCGTAAGCCTGCTGCCTAGACGTCCACGGCAGCCAGCCCATGACCCCAGCGCGGCCATACATCATCGTCGAATAGGGATGGAGTAGCGGCGTGACGTAAATTCCGTCGCCCCAGGTAAAGCCTGGGGTCGCTGAAATGCTCATGCGCTTGGCGGATAGGAACGATTTCAGGAACCGCGCAGGCATGTACTTGAGTACCCACACCTTGTCCGTTTCGACGTATGTCTTCTGGAATGTACCCGAAGACGTGATGCACCACTCCTGGATGTCGTGTTCGACGGCGGCTTGGGGACGCGACGGCATAGGGTTACCGCCGTAGGCCCATGTCGCGCCATGCGTCGCCCTGCGAGATATAAGGAGTAACCGATAGCGCTGTAATGCGCATCGGCGTCCCGGCAGGTGGTCGATAGCTCTTGTTCAGGCACCAGGCGGGCACGGAAACGACCTTAGTCTGACCGGCCGGGACTGTGAAGGACACATTCTGGGCTGCCGACAGATTCTGCACGCGTGAGAACGGGTCCAGTGTTTCGATGACCGTTCCCGCGTAAATGACCCCGCTGGTATCGTACGGCTTCTTGTTGCTGATACGAAGTTCTGCCGAAAACATGCCGCCCTCTTTCACCTACGATGATGAACTCCCCGTCACATCTAGGATTTCGAGATCCCCGCACCTCACCTGCTCCAGAAGATCGCTCTGGCGGCCAAGCGGCGCTGGGCTTACCCCGAGTATCTCCGGTGACAATAAGTGCACCTCGCCATCGCCATCGCAGTCTGACCGCTCGAGCGAGCAGGACAGAAGGAACGACGTCCCGCCCGCTCCCTGCGCGTCGGCGCCGGTATCCCGCGCATATACCTGCCTAGCTTTCGCGAAAAGCTCTTCATGACCCGAATACTTGACCACTATTCTTCCCGCGGACCAATGTCCTACCTTGGCTGGCAGCGCCGCCAGTTGTTCCAGCTTGCGAGCGACATCACCCAGGCACGGCCGGGTTCGATTGAATCCCGGCAGCTGTTCCGGAACTGTCACGCCGAAGGCCCACTCCATCGACCCGGCAATCTGCTCGCGGGCGATGGCATGCTGAACAGCCGGATCGGAGATATCACTATTATGAAAGCGCTCCACGGCGTGCCGATAGCGTGAAAGCCGCTCATCCTGATGCCGCCCGAGTTCCTGCCCGAACCGGCGTTGCCACTCTTCCATGCCCATACCGGCATGCCAGTTGACGATAGTGCGCGCATACAGCGCCGCCTCATTGTCGTGTCGTGCGTCCAGATGCCCCATGGCGAACCTCCCCGATGTGCTGATAATCACTGGGCCGCCCCAGTGATCGTCGGTTCGTGATCAGGTTCTACTATACAATGCCGCGCTGCGATGCGGGGCTACTCTCTAGCTAGCCGCTGATCCAAACGCTGCACGAGGTTGCGTCCTAATAGTCTTGAGTGTGATGGGTCTGGTCCCCGGTGTGCGTTCGTCATTCATGCTGCGGGGCGACGAAGCACGGGCGGTTTCAATTGCCGCAGAACGAAGGCAAGACCGCGACGAGAGTGCAAGGATGTTCGATCAATCTCGTCATTCTGATCTCGCGTGGCGGTCGGCGTCGTCTGCCAGTCGAGGTAATGCAGCCCATCTGTTCACGGCAGTTCCCGTTGCACAGACAGAAGGTAGGCATAAGGATTAGCGCGCAGGGACTCCTGCTTGTCAACGTTATACATGGTTCCAGTGGCGACCAGCGAGAGCCCTGCGCCCGCCAGAAGAGCAGTCGGTACGGCCAAACCTGCGGCAACAAGCATTGCCGATGATCCAGCGGACAAGAAGGCAATCTTCAACAGACCATCGCATAGCCATCGAATACGCCGGCCGTCGAGTGCTTGCTTAAGGTTGGCAATAGCAGGCGCAACCTCGTTATTGTGCAGGTCCGTGATGCGCTGTCGCAGTGCCTCCACAGGCTGATCCGTGTTCACCGTAGCGGCAAGTTCCTTGACCTTGGTTCTGAAAAGAGCCAGTTCGTCCTGGTGGCGCTCCCTGAAGTCGATCAGCACATCTATGGAAGTGTCGGCGGCGACCGCGATGCGCTCGATAGAGAGATGAGCCAGCATGCCGGGCGCCAAGTGCCTTGGCATCGGGCGTCGGCGGCCAAAGGCTTCATATTCTCTCCAGTGGCGCCAAGGACGCGTATTCAACGGGACAAGCCCATTGAGCTGCGCATCGAGGCGCGCAGTGACAGCCAACCTATCAGCTGCGGGAAGGGACGTGAGCATTCCTGCACCGATGCGTTCCGCAAGCCTACTTGCGAGGAGTGTCATGTAAAAGTTGGCGAAACCGTCATCGACTTGAAGCCATTCTGATCCACGGCTTGACGGTCGGGCAAGATTTTCAAGAATGTGGCGGATCTCGACGGGCAGCTTTTCGGGGTGCATTTCTGCAAGTCGGCCGAGTCGGTACGGCAATTTCTCTACATGGATGTCATGCGCATGACCTCCAGGCTCGGCGACAAGCAACTCGGCGCCTTCGGCTGTCCCCAAATACGTCAGGGCATCGTCGGCGAGTTCTTCGATCTCTTCCATTTTCGAATGCACACGGAGAGGCATGAGGAACCCGGCGGCCTCTAGGGCGCGACCGGTCTCGGTCGAGTAAGGTGTATCAACGGACGCTGGCACGATGGTTCGCACCAAGTCCCAATAGAGAACGGACGTCTTAAGCCACGCCTCATCGGGAATATCTATCCACGGATAGAAGAGAGCCTGCGCCATCTTTCGGTTACCTCCCTGGCCAACTGTATTGGTCGCACATGCCTTTGTCAAATTGATTTACCCGCCTACGGCGACGAACGCCAGGGGGCAACATCGAGGTGCTCCTTCAGCGCCCCCCCGCCCCCCGCCTGGACAACCAACGCTCGTTGTGCCCGGTATGCCGCTACCCAGTTAAAATACCCCGATGCCTTCTGACTTGAAAGATGCTCGAAGCTTAGTGGCCGCTTTGACGCTGGGTGCCCTTGGGGGTGCGGCCATCGTCCAGAGTCATCGCGAAAGAGACGCAAAGAGCCAAGCCGAGAAAGACGATCCGGAGGGGTGCGAATGGCTGTGCAATCTGATTTGGGATCTTCTCGACGATTGGATGCCGGCGGATTGCGAGTCGGAGGATGATTTCACGGATGATTTGGTGGATTACCTTCGCGCGAACTTGGGGGGCACCAAGGCTCCGGGCGATGGAAGGCGGATCAGGGTCGCAAGGCGGGTCCGAACCGATTATGGCATTCCTGACGTTCGGATCGACGACAGGCTAGTTCTGGAGCTGAAAGTTGGCCCACATGAAGGGGAGAAAGATCGCCTGATTGGACAATGCTGCAAATATTCCGTGGAGTGGGTCACATGGGCCATCATGATCGATATGGAAGAGGGAAAGCGAGATGAACTCGTCCGGCTTCTGGACAAAAAAAGCCTGCATTATATCGAGGTCATCCCATTCGACGCTGTGGATTGCGAAGATGAAGATGACGATAGCGAAGAAGAGGACGATGAAGCAGAGTACGACGGCGAATGCGATGAGGAGTAGATCTGAGCAGGTGCTTATGGTTTGAGCATCCGCAATGCACTCAGGGCACCGTAAGGAGTCGGCGCGGGGCGCTTTCGCCCCGCGCTCGGCGGTTTGCTATGTGGCTTGAGATTCCGCTTGAATCGCCGCAGTGCTGGTTTGGCCGGCGTTTCTGGACCTGTTTGCTTTACAGCCCTGATGTTGAGCGAAGGGTCTCCACGTTCTACGCCACTACTGGATCAAGCCGCTGGCTTATCAAAGTCGTAGAGTTCGCCGAGCGCCAATTCTCGAATGGGGCGCGGGCGCTTTGGCGGACGGAGTCGATCAGGTCAGGAACTTTGGTCCGGCACGCGAGGATGGCGGTTTCAAGGCGCGCCAGTTCTTCAGCGGATGCCCACTCCGACGGAATCGCCGCCATGATCGTGTGCAACTTGGTTTCCGGGAATCGCTCGATCCGCGAGAGCCACGGCTCGAACGCCTCCCAGCCGGTGACGGTCTCATAGACGCAGTTGCGCGAGTAGACGCCACGCAGCGGGCTGTCCGGGAAGGGTAAGCGCCATCCAGAGGCCGTCTAGACTCAAGCGATAATCCCACGCAAGCTTGGGAAGTGGGCACTTCGATTACGTGTCCATCTATTTTTAAATGGACACTTCGCAGCCCACTCAACGCAAGCGCC
>JAJYIU010000056.1 GCA_021789895.1 Acidobacteriota bacterium
CGCTCGGCAATCCTCATGTACGTCCATGTACACTGCGGTTGCCTCGCGCCTCCCGCCTCGCTCTGCTCGCTTCTCCCTTCGCCTTGGCGTTACTGAATCGCGGAGGGTCGGGACCTGACAGGAAAACCCGACCTTCCCACTCGACCTCGGCATATCTAACTCCCATCGGTGGACTCGTGGGCCGCCGCTGTCGGTGTACCGCGATGCGGCACTGCAAAAACCTCTGGTTTTGATCTGCGGGTTTGCGGGATTGGTTGAAGCCCTGTACACGGTTCCATTCATCGGAATGTTCATCGGCAATGAATTACTCGGAGTTGCTTCGCTCCTCATGCTGGGCGGAGGATTTTTGCTCAAGCGCCCCCCGGCCAGCGATCGTGGATAGGTGAAACCCGGGTCGGCACTTGCTCGACGCGAAGCGCCGGAGCGGTTTAAAAACCGAGCCTCGGTTCGGCATTGAAGCTGCGCAGCGCGGCCACGGCGGCGGCCGCGTATAGCCAAGCGGCCAATCCAGCCCAAAAAATTAGTTATGGCTGCCAGGATTTTCAAATCCTGCCAATCCAAATTCCCGATACGCGCCCGGCGGGAAACCTCCTACAATAAGCCGCAACGGATGTTGAACCCTTGACCTGTCTGCCCCATCTGCGAATTAGCCGCCGCTGATTCCGCCGCGCGGAATTAGCGGATTCCCGCCTGCATCAAGCGTCGCCAACGCGCCCCGGGCGCGCACCATCGGGAACAGCCCTAGCAGAAAGGCCGGCTATCATGCGGATTGAAATTTACGACACCACGCTGCGCGACGGCACGCAGGGCGAGCAGATCGCCTTCACCGCCGCGGAAAAACTCCAGGCCGCCGAACTGCTCGATTCCCTCGGCGTGGATCTGATCGAGGGCGGCTGGCCGGGCGCCAACCCGCGCGACAGCGAGTTTTTCCAGCGCGCCCGCGCGCTCAAGCTGGCGCACGCCCGCCTGGCGGCGTTCGGCTCGACCGCGCATCCCCACTCGCAGTCGGAGCAAGACGCCAACCTGCGCGCCCTGCTCGCCGCCGAAACCGAAGTCGTCACTATCTTCGGCAAGAGCTGGACGCTGCACGTCGAGCAGGCGCTGGGCATCGGCCGCGACGACAATCTCAAGCTGGTGGAAGCTTCCGTCGCCTGCTTGGCGCGGGCCGGGCGCGAGGTGGTCTTCGATGCCGAGCATTTCTTCGACGGCTATCGCGCCGCGCCCGATTACGCCCTGGCGGTGCTGCGCGCCGCCCAGGCCGGCGGGGCGCGGCGCCTGGTGCTCTGCGACACCAACGGCGGCTCGCTGCCCGAGTTTATCGCCGCCGCTACCGCCGCCGCCGCCGCCGCCTTCCCCCAGGCGCGCCTCGGCATCCACGCCCACAACGATTGCGATCTGGGCGCGGCCAACTCCCTGGCGGCCATCGCCGCCGGCGCCCGCCACTTGCAGGGCACCTTCAACGGCTGGGGCGAGCGCTGCGGCAACGCCAGCCTGTGTTCGCTGCTGCCGCTGCTCGAGCTGAAGCTGGGCTGCGCAACCATCGGGCGCGAGCGGCTGCGCCGGCTCGAGCCGGTAGCCAGGCAGTTGAGCGAGCTGGCCGGCGTGCCGCTGCACGGGCGTCTCCCCTTTGTCGGCGCCAGCGCCTTTGCGCACAAGGGCGGCATCCACGTCTCCGCGGTGCGCCGCCTGCCGGCCAGCTATGAGCACATCGAGCCGGAAGCGGTGGGCAACCGCCGCCGCATCCTGGTTTCCGATCTGGCCGGGCGCAGCAACATCCAGGAAAAAGCCAGGGAACTGGGGGTAGAGCTCTCGGCGCCGCAGGCAGCCGCGATTACCGAGGCGATCAAGCGCCGCGAGCACGCCGGCTACGAGCTCGAAGGCGCCGACGGCACGCTGGCGCTGTTGATGGCGCGCCACACCGAAGCCGGCCCGCCGCCATTCGAGGGCCTGGGCTTCGAAATCGTTTCCCGCTACGCCCCGCCGCCGGCGGCGGATCGGGCCGGCGAGGCGGCGGCACTCTGGGCCGAAGCGCCGGGCGGCAGCTCGGAAGCCCGCGTGCGCCTGCGGGTCGAGGGCGAACTGGTCGAGGCCGAGGCAAAAGAAGACAGCGGCCCGGTGGCCGCGCTCGATCGCGCCCTGCGCGCGGCGCTCGCCGCGCATTATCCCCAGCTCCAGGACGTGGTGCTCTCCGACTACAAAGTGCGCATCCTCGAAGGCAGCCGGGGCACGCGCGCGCGGGTGCGGGTGCGGGTCGAATCCACCGACGGGCGGCGCAACTGGGTCACCGTCGGGGTCTCCGACAATATCCTCGAAGCCAGTTGGGAGGCGCTGCTGGAATCCTTCGCCTGCCACCTCCGCCCGGCCAATTTATAAATCGGCCCGCACGCGCCGGCTGGCCGCGGCGCAGAGATCTGTGAGAGACGCACAATTGCCGCCTCGATTTGCTTCGCTAGGAGGTGTGGCGCGCTCCCGGCTGGCCCCTCGTCACAGCTCGCGCCGGCCTTCCAGCGCCTTCAGCATGGTGACCTCGTCGGCAAACTCGATTTCGGTGCCGACCGGAATGCCCATGCCGATGCGGCTGACCTTGACCCCCAGCGGCTTGAGCAGGCGGGCGAGATAGGCGGCGGTGGCCTCGCCTTCGCTGTCGGGGTCGGTGGCAAGAATGATCTCGCGCACGGTAGGCTGCCCCGCCTCCGGCGGCGACTCGCGCAGCCGCAGCAGCAGCGAATGGATGCGCAACTGGTCGGGGCCGACGCCTTGCAGCGGCGCGATCGCGCCGTGCAGCACGTGGTAGAGGCCGTTGTACTCGCGGGTTTTCTCGATCGAGAGAATGTTGTGCGGCTCCTCGACCACGCAGATCAGCTCGCGGTTGCGGCGCGGATCGGAGCAGTATTGGCAGGGATCCACGTCGGTGAGGTTGTTGCAAACCGAGCAGAAGCGCATGCGCTCGCGCACTCCGGCCACCGCCCGGGCCAGCGCGGCGGCGCGTTCCGGCTCGGCGCGCAACAGGAAAAAGGCGATCCGCTGCGCCGATTTCTGCCCGATGCCGGGCAGGCGCTTGAGTTCGTCAACCAACTGCGCGAGGGGAGCGGCGAGATCGTCCATGCGCGGATCTTTCGCCTAGCTGCCCAGGCCGGAAGGCAGCAGCCCGGAAGCGATGCCGCCCAACTCGCCCTGCAGCCGCTCGTCCACCCGGCGCGAGGCTTCGTTCACCGCCGCCAGCACCAGCTCGGCCAGCATTTCCGGATCGGTGCGCGCCACCTCCGGCTCCAGCTTCAGCTCCAGCAGCATCTTCTGGCCGTTCATGCGCACTTTGACCATGCCGGCGCCGGCGCTGCTTTCCACCACCACCGCGTTCATCTTTTGTTGCAGGGCTTCGTACTGCCGGCGGGCTTGCTCCATCCATTCCTGAAATTGACCGATATTGAAAGCCATCGCGGTTCCGCTAATCCTATGGATGCCGGCGCGGCGCCCTCAGTAGCGGCCCAGGGTGCGCAGCTCGCGCCGCGCCAGGTTGGCTTCTTCCGTACGGGGGTAGTTGTGGATCAGGCTATTCAGCTCGCGCCGCGCCGCCGTGCGCTGGCCCAGCTTCATCAGCGCCAGCGCCTTCTTCAACTGCGCTCCCGGCGTCAGCTGCGCGTTGTTGTAGCGGTCAATCACCGCGTTGAACTGCTGAATCGCTTTGTGGTACTGCTGCTCCCGGCTGTAGATGTCGCCCAGGTAGTAGGCGGCCTTGGCGGCATTGTAGTCGGTGGGAAAGGCGCTGAGGAACTGCTCGAATTCGTGCTGCGCCAGCACGTTCGCGCCGGAGACATAGTCGGTGAGCGCATTTTGAAACAGCGTCTCCGGCGGCAGCGCATTCGACTGCGGCCCGGGACCGGGGTTGCCGCCGCCGGCCGCGGGCAGGGTGCCGGGCTGCGCGGGCGTCGGGGTTTGCCCCGGAGGCGGAATGGTCTGCTGCGCCTGCTGCAGCGTCTTCAAAGTGTCGTTCATCTGGTTCAGGCGGTTCCGCAGCGCCGCCACCTGATCGCTCAACGACTGCAGTTGCTGCTGCAGTTGGCTGGTCTGCTGGCCGGCATTCAGGCCGGCGGTGGTTTGCGCCTGGCGGATATCGTTGAGCGCCAGCGTCAGCTTGTTGACCGTATCGGTGTTCTGGCTGATCAGCGCTTTCATCACCGCCACATTGGTGTCCAGGTCCTTTTGGAGCCCGTTCATTTGCGCAATCAGCAGTGATACCTGCCCCATGAGCTGCCGGCCCCAGTCCGGCACCGCGTAGGCGGGGGTCAAAGCCAATGAAACCAGCAAGAAGAGTCCGGCAATCCGTGTCTTCATGGCAGCCCTATTATGACGCACTTTAGCCGCTGCGGCGTTCCGCAGGCATCCAGCCGGTTACTCGCGCGGCGGCTCGCGCGGCGCTTCTCTTCCCGACCATCCGGTAAGTCTAATTCCCGCTGCCTCAGCGAGTTAGATCGCCGGCCGGCGTGCTATACCAAAATCAGGAGGGCTGGCAGCATGGAACAGGCCTTGACGGCGGAGCAGCGGCAGTTGCGGCAATCGGTGCGCGAGTTGGCCGAGCGCGAGATCCGCCCGCATCTGATGCGCTGGGACGAAGCGCAGGCGTGGCCGCAGGAAGCGCTGGCGCCGCTGAGCCGGATGGGCTGTATGGGCATGATCGTCCCGGCCGAGTACGGCGGCGCGGGCATGGGCTACATCGAATACGCGCTGGCCATCGAAGAGCTGGCGCGCGTGGATCCTAGCGTGGCGCTGATTGTCGCCGCCCACAATTCACTCTGCTCCAACCATATTCTTCAAGCCGGCAATGAGGCGCAAAAGCGCCGCTTCCTGCCCCCGCTGGCCGCCGGCGAATGGATCGGCTGCTGGAGCCTGACCGAGCCCGGCGCCGGCTCCGACGCCGCCGGCACCCGCACCCGCGCCCAGCGCTGCGGCGACGGCTGGCGCTTGGACGGAGCCAAGACGTTCACCAGCAATGGCGCCCACGCCCAGGTCTGCGTGGCCATGGCGGTCACCGATCCGGAGCGCGGCAAGCACGGCATCTCGGCCTTCCTAGTCGAGCGCGGCGCCCCCGGCTTCCGCCCCGGCCGCAAGGAAAACAAGCTGGGCATGCGCGCCAGCGACACTTCGGAAATGATCTTCGAAGATTGCCGCCTGCCCGCCGGCGCGCTGCTGGGCGCGGAAGGCGAAGGCTTCATTGATGCGTTGAAGATTCTCGACGGCGGCCGCATCAGCATCGCCGCGCTCGCCGTCGGGCTGGCGCAAGGCGCCTTCGAAACGGCGCGCGATTATGCCCTCGAGCGGCGTCAGTTCGGCCGCCCCATCGCCGAATTTCAGGCCATCCAGTGGAAGCTGGCCAACATGGCGACGGAGATCGCCGCGTCGCGGCTGCTGGTCTGGCAGGCGGCGGCGTTGAAAGATCGCGGCGAGCCGGCCACGCTCGCCGCCGCCATGGCCAAGCTGAAGGCGGGCGAGGTCGCGGTCGAGACCGCGCGCGAAGGTGTGCAGATTCACGGCGGCTATGGCTTCATCAAAGACTATCCGGCGGAAAAGTTTTACCGCGATGCGCCGCTGTGCACCATCGGCGAGGGCACCAGCGAGATCCAGCGCCTGCTGATCGCGCGCGAAGTGTTGAAAGCCTGATCCCCGCCCGGGCGGGTTCAGCTTTGGCTTTCGCCGGACCGCCGCCGGCCGCGCCGGGTGGCCACGCTTTTATACTGTGACCATGCCGCTGTTACGCGAGTCCGCCCGCAGCCCGCAGGAGCTGGCGCGGCGCATTCTGGCGGGCGACCGCCGGGCGCTGGCGCGCGGCCTCAGCCTGCTGGAAAACGATGCCGCCGCGGGCGAGCGGCTGCTGGCGGAATTGTTTCCCGCTGCCGGCCAGGCGCGGGTGATTGGCATTACCGGTCCTCCCGGCGCCGGCAAAAGCACGCTGGCCAGCGCGCTGGCGCGGCTCTATCGCGGGCGCGGCGAGCGGGTGGCCATCCTGGCCGTGGATCCCACCAGCGCCTTCAGCGGCGGCGCCCTGCTCGGCGACCGCATTCGCATGCAGGAGCATTGGCGCGACCAGGATATCTATATCCGCAGCATGGCGACCCGCGGCGCGCTGGGCGGATTGGCCGCCGCCACTCCCCGCCTCGCCGACGCCCTCGACGCCGCCGGCTTTCAGCGCATCCTGGTCGAAACCGTCGGCGTCGGCCAGGATGAAATCGAGATCGCGCGCGCCGCCGACCTCACCCTGCTGGTGCTGGTGCCGGGGCTGGGCGACGACGTGCAAACTCTCAAGGCCGGAGTGATGGAAATCGCCGACGTGCTGGTCGTCAACAAAGCCGATCGCGGGCCGGAGCGGCTGGAGCAGGAACTGCGGGCCGCGCTGGCGCTGGAGGCGCCGGAAGCGGCGGGCTGGCGTCCGCCGGTCGTGCGCACCGTCGCCACCTCGGGCGAAGGGCTGGAGGCTCTGGCCGGGGCGATTGCGGCGCGCGAGGCCGCTTTGGCCGATGGCGGACGCGAACGCCGCCGCCGGCAGCAGTGGCGGCAGCGGCTGGCCGCGCTGGCGGCGGAGCGGCTTTCGCGTCAGTTGCGTTCCCCCGGCGCCGAACGCGAGCTGGAAGATATGGCCGCCGCCATCGCCGCCGGCCGCTTGAATCCTTATCGGGATCAGCTGCTCGAGCGCTTCCTCGACCGCCTGCTGCAAACCCCGCGTTGAAGGCTGCGGGCGCAAAGCCAATCATGGGAAGATAGAAATCTGCATGCCGCCGGCCCTCGACCATCTTGGCATTGCCGTCGCCGACCTGGAAGCGGCGCTGGAGCTTTACCGCCGCTTGGGGCTGGAAGCCACCGCCCGGGAAGAGATTCCGCTGGAAGGGGTGCGGGTGGCGATGCTGCCGCTCGCCGGCAGCCGGCTGGAACTGCTCGAGCCCACGCGCGAGGATTCGCCCATTGCCCGCTTCCTCGCCCGCCGCGGCCCGGGATTGCACCACATCGCGCTGCGCGTGCCCGGCCTGCCCGCCCTGGTCGAGCGGCTGCGGCAGGCGGGCCTGCCCCTGGCGCAGCCGGAAGTGCGCATCGGCGCCGGCGGGCACGCCTATATTTTTCTGCATCCGGCCGGCGCCGGCGGGGTGTTGATCGAATTGGTGGAGGAAGAATCGCATGCCGGCTGAGGCGGAGATTGGCATTATTGGCGGCAGTGGATTGTATGCGCTGCCGGGTATTGAAGACGGGCGGGAAGTGAAGCTGGAAACGCCGTTCGGTGCGCCCTCCGACGCCTATTTCGTCGGCCGGCTGGAGGGGCGGCGGGTGGCCTTTCTCGCCCGCCACGGGCGCGGCCACCGCCTGCTGCCTTCCGAATTGAATTTCCGCGCCAACCTGTATGGCTTCAAATTGCTGGGCGTCGAGCAGATCATCTCGGTCTCGGCCGTCGGCTCGCTGAAAGAAGAACTGCGCCCGCTCGATTTCGTCCTTCCCGATCAGTTCATTGACCGCACCCGCGGGCGCATTTCCACCTTTTTCGGCGATGGGCTGGTGGCGCACATCGGCTTCGCCGAGCCCATCTGCGCCCGCCTGCGCGCGGCGCTGGCCTCCGCCTGCCGCTCGGCGCGCGTCCAGGTCCACGACGGCGGCGTCTATCTGTGCATGGAAGGCCCCGCCTTTTCCACCCGCGCCGAGTCGCGGCTCTATCGCTCCTGGGGCGTGGATGTGATCGGCATGACCAACCTGCAGGAAGCCAAGCTGGCGCGGGAAGCCTGCCTCTGTTTCGCCACCGTGGCCATGGTCACCGATTTCGATTGCTGGCATCCCGGGCATGCCGCGGTAACCATTCAGGAAGTGCTGTCCAACCTGCAAAAAAACGCGGACAATGCCGCCCGGGTCATTCGCGCCGCCCTCGCCGGGCTCGGCTCGGGGCCGCGCGGCTGCGGCTGCGCCCGCGCGCTCGAACACGCCCTGGTGACCGATCCGGCCCTGGTGCCGGATGCCACTTGGCGGAAACTCGCGCCCATCCTGGGTCCCTGGCTGCGGCGATAAAAAACACTCACTCTATGCCTGATTCCATTCGCCCTTCTGCTCCCGCCGCCGCCGCTGCTCCCGCCGCCGCCGCCGTGCCCGTGCTCGCGGTGGGCTCGGTCGCCTTTGACTCCATCGCCACCCCGCGCGGCCGCGCCGAGCGCGTGCTGGGCGGCGCCGCCACCTATTTCTCCCTCGCCGCCCGGCTGTTTGCCCCGGTGCGCATCGTCGCCGTGGTGGGCGAAGATTTTCTGCCCCAGCATGCAGCGCTGCTGGCCTCGCGCGGCATTTGCCTGCGCGGCCTCGAGCGGCGGCCGGGCAAATGCTTTTTCTGGGCGGGCGAATACGATGCCAATCCCAATCTGCGGCGGACGCTGGCGACCGAACTGAATGTGTTCGCCGATTTTCAGCCGCAGGTGCCGGAAGAATACCGCTCCAGCGAAATCCTTTTCCTGGGCAACATCGCGCCCAAGCTGCAAACCGCGGTTTGCCGCGCCCTGCCGCATGCCCGGCTGGTGGGCGGCGACACCATGAATTACTGGATTCAAAGCCAGCCGGAAGCCGTGCGCGAATTCCTCTCCCATCTCGATCTGCTGATCATCAACGACAGCGAAGCGGTGGAATTGAGCGGCGAATGGAATCTCGCCGCCGCCGCGCGGCGGATTCGCGCACTGGGCCCGCAGCGCATCATCATCAAGCGCGGCGAGCATGGCGCCAGCCTGTACGGGCCGGAAGGCTGTTGCTCGGTGCCCGGCTACCCCCTGGAAGACGTCTGGGACCCGACCGGCGCAGGCGACAGCTTTGCCGGCGGCGCGATCGGCTACCTGGCTTCCCGGCCCCCGGGCGATGCGCAGGATCTGCGCCGCGCCCTGGTCTACGGTTCGGTGCTGGGCAGCTTTGCCTGCGAGCGCTTTGGCGTCGAGCGGCTGCTCGAACTGACCCGCGAGGAAGTGGACGCCCGTTACGCTGAGTTCCTCGAATTGTCGCGTATTCCCGCCGCCGGCTGAGCTGCCGCCGCATGGCTTCGGGGCCGCGGCGGCTTCCGCCTGCCGCGGTGCCGCGCTGCAACCTTTATGTCTTCCCGCGCCCCGGTCCCGGTTTCATCCCCGACACCCCGCCGGCGCTACCATGTCCGCTGGTTTCCCGCGCTGGCGTTTTTCGCGCCAGCGGCGGCAGCGGCGGCGGTGGCCGCCTGGGGCTGGCGCACCGGCCGCCTGCTGCTGTACGGCGACGCCACCGCGCACCTGATGATCGCCCGCCGCATGCTCGATTCCGCCACCCCCGGGCTGGCGCAGTGGGGCAGCGTCTGGCTTCCTTTCCCGCATCTGCTGATGGCGCCCTGGGCCCAGGTGAACGCGCTCTGGCGCACTGGACTGGCCGGCTCGATGGTGTCGATCGCGGCCTTCGGCCTGGCCACGCTCTTCCTGTTTCGGATTGCCGAACGCCATGCCGGCCGGGCGGCGGCGGTTGCCGCGGCGCTGATCTTCCTGCTCAATCCCAACCTGCTCTATCTCGCCGCCGTGCCGATGACCGAAACCGTCTATCTGGCCTGCTTTCTCGGCATGTGCGATCAGATCAGCGCCTGGGCGTGCGGCGCCGGACGCGCCGGCTTCCGCCCTGCCTGGCTGGCGGGCGCCTGGGCGCTTGGCGGCGCGTTGACGCGCTATGACGGCTGGTTCGTGCTGCCCTTCGCCGCCGCCGCGCTGGCGCTCGCCGCCGCGCCCGACTGGCGGCGCGCCTGGAGTGCCGCCTGGCGCTTCTCGCTCGTTGCCGGCGCCGGACCGCTTTTCTGGGTGTCCTACAACGCCTTCTTTTTCAGCGACTGGCTCTACTTCGCCCGCGGCCCCTACTCCGCCCGCCAGATTTATCTCCGCGCCCTGCGGCATGGCGGCCAGCGTTATCCCGGCGATCATGATTGGCTCGTCGCCGCGCATTATTTCCTCAAGGCGGTCGAGCTCGATTGCGGGCTGTTCCTGCTGGGGTTGGGAACGCTTGGCCTGGCGGTCTGGCTGCTGCGCCGCCGCTCCGCTTTCGTGCCGTTGCTGCTGTGGCTGCCGCTGCCCTGGTATCTCTGGGCGATGTGGACCGGCAACGTCCCCATCTTCGTCCCCATGTACTGGCCGCACGGCTACTATAATCTGCGCTATGGCGTGCAACTGCTGCCCGCGCTGGCGCTCTTTGCCGCCTGGCTGGGCTACGGGCTTTACCGCCGCCTGGGTGGCGGCGGGCGGGCGCGTTGGGCCGCCGCCGCATTGGCCTGCGCCATCCTCCTCGGCGATGCGGGCATGTTCCGCGGCCGCGGACCCCTGGTCTATGCCGAAGCCGCGTACAACTCCACCACCCGGCTGGCGATGGAGCGCCGCTTGGCCGTGGCGCTGCGCCGCGTGCCGCCGGGAGAAAAAATCCTGATGTACATCGGCACCTTCCCCGGCGCTTTGGCCGACGATGGCATTGATTTGAAACGGGTCATCAACGAATCGAATTTCCGGCTCTGGGAACGGGCGCTGCAGCAGCCCCAGCGTTATGTCTCCTGGGTGGTGTTGGAAAATCATACCTGGCTGGCCCGCGACGTGAACCGGCAGGCGCTGGCGCTCGATTTCCAGCCCGCCGCCCGACTTCGCGTCGCCGGCCAGCATGCGATCACGCTGTACCGGCGCCGCCAGCCATGAGCCTTCCCTTCGCCAAAGCCGAAGCCTGCGGCAACGATTTCCTGCTCGTCGCGCTCGAACATTGCGTCGGCCGCGACTTGGCCGCGCTGAGCCGGGCGCTCTGCGACCGTCACCGCGGCCCGGGCGCCGACGGAGTCGAATTCTATGCCTGGAGCGGCGGCCGCCTCCGGCTTGAGCTGTTCAATGCCGATGGCAGCCCGGCGGAAATTTCGGGCAACGGCACGCGCTGCGCCGCGGCTTGGATGGCGTCGCGGCACGGATTCCGCGAAGGTTCCATCCGCACCGGCGGCGGCGAGCGCTGGACTACGGTCCTGGGCGAGGAAGCCGGCGCCTGGCAGGTCGAAAGCCGCATGGGCGCGCCGGATTGGCGCGCGGAAGCCGTGCCCTTGCGCGGCGCCGCCGCGCTCGGCCCCGGACGCTGGCGGCTGCCCTTGCCGGCGGGCGAGGTGGAGTGCTTCGCGCTCTCGCTCGGCAACCCGCAATGCTGCCTGCAGGTGAACGAATTCGCCCCGGATTGGGCGGCGCTGGCCAAGCGCATTCAGGATTCCGGCTGCTTCCCCCAGGGCGTCAATGTCGAGTTCTGGCGACGGCTGCAGGCGCAGGCGATTGAAATCCGCATCTTCGAACGCGGCGTCGGGGAAACGCTTTCGAGCGGCACCGGCAGCACCGCCGCCGCGGTGGCCGCCATCGCCGCCGGGGTGGTGCGCTCGCCGGTGCGGGTCGTCAGCCCGGGTGGCGAACAAACCGTCGCCTGGGAGGGCGGAAGCCAGGAAGCGCGGCTGCGCGGCTGGGCGCGTATCGTTGCCGAGGGCGTTTATCTGGGGACGCTGCCTTGATCCGCTTCTGGCTGATCGCCGCCGTGACCTGGCTCTACCTGCTCCTGGGAATTGCCGCCGGCCTGCCGGTTTTTCTTCTCACCCGCCGGCTGTCGGTGCTGTATTGGGTCGCGCGGCGCGGCATCGGGCTACTGCTCCTGCTGGCCGGCATCCGCGTGCGGGTCGTCGGCGCGCCGCCGCGCGGCGGCCGCGTGGTTTACATGGCCAACCACCAAAGCTATCTGGATCCGCCCATCCTGCTCTGGACGCTGCCCGGCTATCCCTCCATTCTGGCCAAACAGGAGCTGTTCCGGGTGCCCGGCCTGGGGCTGATTATGCGCCTGGCGGAGTTGGTGCCGGTCGAGCGCGGGCGCGAGGCGGCGCGCGAGAGCGTGGATCAGGCCGCCGCCATGCTGCGCGCCGGCCGGCCGTTTCTGGTCTTTCCCGAAGGCACGCGCTCGCCCGACGGCCGCCTGCTGCCGTTCAAAACCGGCGTCTTCGTGCTGGCGCAAAAAGGCGCGGCGCAGGTCGTGCCGGTCAGCATCTTCGGCGCCCATCGCCTGCTGCCGAAACAGCGCCTGCGCCTGCTTCCGGGCCGGGTGGTGGTGCGTTTTCATCCTCCGCTGAACGCCGCGGATTTCGCCGATAAGGAAGCCTTGCTGGCCGCCGTTCGCGCCGCCATCGCGGCGGGGCTGCAGCTCTCCGCCGCCGAATCCGGCGCAAATTAATCGGAACCCGCCGCCCGCCCCCGGCGCCATTGCCGCACCAGTTCCGGCAGGCGCGGCAGCAGCGCCATGGTGCGCAGCCACTGCCGGTGCTCGAAGGCCGGCGAGCCGCTGTACATGCGCCCGCCTTCCAGGTCGCCGTGGGTGCCGCTTTGCGCGGTGATGATGGCGCGCGCCCCGACGGTGCAATGCCCGGCCACGCCGGCCTGGCCGGCCAGGATGCAGTTGTGCTCGATCACGGTCGAGCCGGCGAGCCCCGCCTGCGCGCAGACGAGGACGTTGGCATCCAGCCGCGAGTTATGCCCGATGTGCACCAGGTTGTCCAGTTTCGTGCCGTCGCCGATCACCGTCTGGTCCAGGGTGGCGCGATCCACGCAGCTATTGGCCTGAATTTCGACGCCGTCGCCGATGCGCACGCTGCCGACCTGCGGGATTTTGCATTGCCGGTCGCCGTCCGCGGTAAAGCCGAAGCCATCCCCGCCCAGCACCACCCCCGGCTGCAAAATGACGCCGTGGCCGAGGCGCGTGCCTTCGCGGATCACCGCATGCGCATGCACCAGCAGATCGTCCCCGGCTTCCACCCCGGCATAGAGCACGACATGCGGATGCAGCACCGCGCGCGCCCCCAGGCGGCAGCCCGGACCGATCACCACGTAGGCGCCCACGTGCGCTTCCGGGCCGATCACCGCGCTCGCATCAATGCAGGCGGTGGCATGGATGCCGGGCGCGGGACGCTGCGCCGGATGCAGCAGCTCCAGCGCCCGCGCCAGCGCCAGCAGCGGCGACGCCACCCGGATCCGCGCCCGCCCCAGCTCGGGAAAATCCATCGGCACCAGCAGCGCGCCGGCGCGGCTGGCGCGCGCCGGTTCGAGATGTTCGACCGAGGCGGCAAAAGACAGATCCTGCGGCGTGGCGGCGGCCAGCGATGCGACGCGCAGCAGCTCGAGCTGATCGTCGCCCTGCCAGTCGACCCCGCCGACGGCATGCGCAATTTGGGCAATTTTCATAGCGGCTTAGAGATGCTGGGCGAAGCGATAAGCGTCGCATAGCTTCGTTGGTTCGTCGCTCGGCAATCCTCATGTACGTCCATGTACACTGCGGTTGCCTCGCGCCTCCCGCCTCGCTCTGCTCGCTTCTCCCTTCGCCTTGGCGTTACTGAATCGCGGAGGGTCGGGACCTGACAGGAAACCCCGACCTTCCCACTCGACCTCGGCATATCTAACTCCCATCGGTGGACTCGTGGGCCGCCGCTGCGGGAGTCGGAGGCCCGGGAAACAGTTGAATCTGTTCCCTCCCGCTCAGCGCGGGACGGACCTGGCGCGCCCCGACAACTCCCAGCACCAGGCATTCCTGCAAGGCGCTGCGCGGAACGTAAATGCGTTGGATTTCACCATTCGCTTCCGGCGGTAGCAGATGCAGCCCAAAGCCGCTTACGGCGAGCAGGTTATTGGGAAGCAGTCCGTCGAGCACGGCTTGATCGAGGAAACGCAGGCGCACCCAAAGGCCGGGTTGGCGCGGACGCACCCCGGTGCGCCGCCGCCAGGCCGGCTCCTGCGCGGGAAAGTCGCGCACGAAGTAGGCCAGACGCACGTCCGATTGTGGAATTTTCAGCCACTGCCCCTGGATATCCAGCAGCTCGATCGGATCCATCTCCGCCAGCCCGTCCGGCTCGATGAACCCGCGCACGAGCTGCCGGTCGTGCTTTCGAATCATTATTTTTTTATGGGTCGAGGGCATTCGCGGCCGGCCTGTACATAAAAACAGTTGGTTTTATCTTACCTTAGGGTCATTTCCGCCGCTCGGCGCATGCGCCGGAGCGCGGACGCATGCCCTCGCCCGAGGGCCAAATTGCATGTACAAAGTTAAGAAAACATGATAGTATCATCGCTTTCCACTATGTCGGGTTTGTGCACATAAACCAAAGGAGACAAAAGAGTTAATCTTTGGCTATGCCGCCAGATCCAGCTGCCCGAATCAGGCCTCTGCCCAGCGCGGCGGCCGCGTATTTGAGCCATCTGAAAATCGAAAAGGGCTTGTCGGCCAATACTTTATCGGCTTACGAGCGCGACCTGCGGGAATTTCTGTTCTGGCTCGACCGCCAGCGGGTGGATTGGGAAGGCTGCCGGCGCCGGCATTTGCAGCAATTCCTGCTGCACTTGCAGCAGCGCGGGTTAAAGGATAATTCGCTGGCCCGCCACCAGGCCAGCCTGCGGGGCTGGTTCCGGTTTCTGCGCCTCGACCGGCTGCGGAAAGACAATCCCGCCGAAGGCCTGGAGTCGCCGCGGCGCCAGCGCATCCTGCCCAAGGCGCTATCGCAGGACGAAATGCGGCGCGTGCTGGCCGGGCTGGAAAGCTCGCCCAACGCGGCGCGCCGGCAGCAACTGCGGCTGCGCGACCGGGCGCTGCTGGAGCTGGCCTATGCCAGCGGTTTCCGCGTCAGCGAGCTGGCCGGTTTGCGCCTGGATGGCCTGGACCTGGAAATGGGATTGGCGCGTGTGCACGGCAAAGGCGGCAAGGAACGCCTCACTCCGGTCGGCCGCGCGGCGCTGGCCGCGGTGCGGCAATATCTGGAGCAGGCGCGCGGCCCCTTGCTCGCGGGCCGCGCCAGCCCTTACCTGTTTCCCGGCGCCGCCGGCCGCCGCCTCAGCCGCCAGGCGATCTGGAAGCGCATCCGCGCCTACGGCGAGCAGGCCGGCCTGCGCCGCAAGCTCAGCCCGCACATGTTTCGCCACAGCTTCGCCACCCATATGCTGGAAGGCGGAGCCGACCTGCGCAGTCTGCAGATGATGCTGGGCCACGCCGATATTTCCACCACGCAGATGTACACGCACGTAGCCACGCGGCGTCTGCAACAGGTGTATCGCCGGCATCACCCGCGCGCCTGAGACGCGGAGCGCGGCCCTGCGCCGCAGCGGAGAAAGACGGAAGCGCCGATGGCCGATTACCTCTTCGAGTTGGAGCGCCGTTTAACGCCGCCGCAGTGGAGTGTGGTGCGGCGGCTGGAGCAGGTCTGCCGCGAAACCGCCTGCAACCTCTACCTATGCGGCGGGCCGATGCGCGATCTGCTGGCCCAGCAGCCCATCCTCAGCCTCGATTTCATTCTCGAAGGCGCGCTCGAGAAATTGGGGAAAAAGCTGCTGCAGATGGATTTTGAGCTGCTCTATGCCGACCAGAAGGAAGGCAGCCTGCGGCTGCGCTGGCAAAACGTGCGGCTGCGCATCAGCGTCGCGCACCGGGTGCGCTACCAGCCCGGTCACGAGCCGCGGCTGGAGCCGGGCAGCGTGATCGAAGACCTGCGCGGGCGCGGCTTTACCCTGGATGCGATCGGGCTCTCGCTGGCCGCCGCCTCGCGCGGCTTGCTGCTCGACCCCGCCAACGGCCTGGCCGATATCGAGCTGCGCCAGATCCGCATGATCCATCCCTATGTGTTCGAGGAAGACCCGGCGCGGCTGCTGCGCGCGCTGCGGCTGGAAACCCGGCTGGAATTCAAAATGGAGGAGCGCACGGCCGCCCGCCACCAGGCCGGCATCGAGTCGGGCCTGCTGGCGGCGCTCTCGCCGGCCTCCCTGGCGCGCGAAATCGAAGCCCTCGCCTACGAGCCCGATCCCGCCGTCATTCTGCGCGCCTGGAACAAGGCCGAGCTGCTGCAGCCGGCGTTGGGCAAAGGCGTCAAGCTCTCGCAAATGCAACTGGCGCCGCCCACCCAGGTGCTGCGCTGCAGCCAGGCGCTCACCGCCGCCGGCCTCACCCCCGATCCCGCGCCGGCGGTCTTGTTCGGCCTGTTCGGCAAACTCGACGCGCGCGATCAGGAACGGCTGGCCAAACTGCCCCTCAGCCAGCCGCTGCGGCAGTGGCGGCAATTGCCCGCCGCAGCGCGGCAGTTGGAAAAACGCATTGCCGGAAAAGAGGGCCAGAACCTGAGCTCGCTCTACAACCTGCTGCACCACACCCCGCCGGAGGTCACGCTGTGGACCAGCCTGCACCCGCAGAACGCGCGCGCGCAGAAAAAATTGAAGGAATTTTGCGCCACCCTGCCCGGTCTGCGCGGGCGGCTTCCCATCCGTGAACTGCGGCAGTTGGGCGCCGATCCCGCCAACCCGGCATTCGCCCAGGTGCTCGAATCTCTATTCCGGCAAATGCTGGAAGGCAAGCTGGCGCATGCCGCCGAGCTGTCTCAGGCCTTGGCGGCGGAGGCGCGGCAGCGCGACCTGATCGCGCCCGCTCCGCCCGCGGCCCCCGCGCCCGCGGGCGAGGCCGCGGCCCG
>JAJYIU010000057.1 GCA_021789895.1 Acidobacteriota bacterium
TCAGGTCCCGACCCTACGCGATTCAGTAACGCCAAGGCGAAGCCAAGCAAAACCGAAGGTTTTGCGAAAAGAGAAGTCGCGAGCAGAGCGAGGCGCAATAGCAATTTCGCAGAAATTGCTTTTAGCAATGCCGCGAGGCGGCCTGGTGTACATGGACGTACATGAGGATTGCCGAGCTTTTAGCAAAACCGCAGGTTTTGCTTAAAGCATGACAAAACAACGAAGCCCAGCGACGCTTATCGCTTCGCCCAGCATCCCGCGCGTAACCCGGCGCGAAGGGTGAACGTAAACACTTAGGCCGCGGCCGCCGGCAGCAGCGGATAAAATAGACCATTCAGTTCGGCGGCCATGCCGCGGCCCATAGCGTAGTGCCGCGATCGAAGGAAGAAAGGCCTGGGTTGACCATTCGACGCCGTTTGCGGACGTTTACTTTTTTCTTAGGGGGAGCGGCGGCGCTGGCGGGCTGCCGGCAGCCGGCGGCGCGGCCGGGGGCGCCGCCGCCGGCGCCGGTCCGGGTGGCGCCGGTGCAGGTGGCGAGCGTGCCGCAGCAGTTGCAGGCGATCGGCATCGTCCAGGCCTACTCGACGGCGGCGATAAAAGCGCTGGTGAGCGGCGAGCTGGTGCGCGCGGATTTTCACCAGGGCGATTACGTGCGGCGCGGCCAGCCGCTGTTCAACATCGACCCGCGGCCGTTCCAGGCGTCGCTGGCGCAGGCGGAAGCCGATCTGGCCAAAGACGAAGCCAACTACGCGGCCCAGGAAGCCGATGCGCGGCGCTACGCCGAGCTGGCGCGCCAGGGGGTGATATCGCGCGAGCAGAACGAGCAGATGCAGGCATCGGCGCGGGCGCTGGCGGCGTCGGTGGCCGCCGACCAGGCGGCGGTGCGCAGCTCCCGGCTCAACCTGAGCTATTGCAGCATCGCCTCGCCTTTTGCCGGCCGCACCGGGGAAGTGCTGGTCAAGCCGGGCAATGTGGTCGAGGCCAACAGTTCGGTGCTGGTGACCATCAATCAGGTCGAGCCGATTTACGTCAGTTTCGCCGTGCCGCAGCAGTACCAGGGCCGGTTGCGGGCGCTGGCGCGCGGCGGCCGCCTGCCGGTGCGCGCCTGGCCGCAAAACGATCCGCGCCCCTCGCTCGGCCGGCTGACCTTTGTGGATAACGCGGTGGACAACACCACCGGCACGATCCGGCTGATGGGCGCGTTTGCCAACACCGGCCGGCGGCTCTGGCCGGGCGAATACGTCAATGCTTCAGTCACGCTCGCGGTGGCCAGCCACGCGCTGGTGGTGCCCGCCTCGGCGGTGCTGAACGGGCAGAACGGGCCGTATGTGTACGTGGCGACGCCGCAAGGCACGGTGATGAACCGCGACGTCTCGACCGGCATTACCCACGCCGGGCTGACGGTGATCGAGCGGGGCGTGCGGCCGGGCGAGGTGGTGGTGACCGACGGCCAGATCGGGCTGTATCCGGGCGCGAAGATTCACATCTCCGGCGCCGCGCCGCGGGCGCTTTCCGGCGCCGCGCACGCGGCGGCGCGGTAGGCGCGGCATGAATATCTGCGGCTTGTTCATACGCCGTCCGATCGCCACCACGCTGGTGATGTTCGCGCTGCTGCTGTTCGGCATCGTGGCCTACCGCAGCCTGCCGGTCAGCGACCTGCCAAACGCCGATTTTCCCACCATCACGGTGCATGCCGGGCTGCCCGGCGCCAGCGCGCAGACCATGGCTTCGTCGGTGGCGACGCCGCTGGAAAAGCAGTTTGCCAACATCGCCGGGCTGGATGAGATGACCTCTTCCAGCCAGCAAAGCTCGACCTCGATCACGCTGCAATTCGCGCTCAATCGCAACATTGACAGCGCGGCGCAGGACGTGGCGGCGGCCATCGCCGCCGCCGAGGGCCAATTGCCGCCCGGCATGCCCACCCCGCCCACCTACCGCAAGGTGAATCCGGCCGGCAACTCCGTCCTCAATCTGGGCCTGTCTTCGACCACCCAGCCCTTGTCGCGGGTGGATTACTACGCCGAAGACCTGGTGGCGCAGCGGCTCTCGATGGTCGAGGGCGTGGCCGAAGTGAACGTCTTCGGGGCGCAAAAATACGCCGTGCGGGTGGAGTTAAACCCGCTGGAGATGGCGGCGCACGGCATCGGCCTGGATGACGTCGAGACGGCGATCAAGGGCGGCAATGTCAATCTGCCCACCGGGACGCTGCGCGGCCGGCAAACCAACTTCACCGTCCAGGCCAGCGGCCAGCTCAACGACGCCGCGCGCTTCCGGCCGCTGATCGTCGCCTACCGCAACGGCGCGCCGGTGCGCCTGGAGCAGATCGGCAAAGTTTTCGACAGCGTCGAAAACGATCAGACCGAAAGCTGGCTGAACGGCCATCCGGCGGTGCTGCTGTTCATCATGCGCCAGCCCGGCGCGAACACGATTGACGTCGTCAACCGGGTGAAGGCGCTGCTGCCGGCGCTGCGGCGCTCGATTCCGCCCTCGATCCAGCTCGGGGTCGAATACGACAAATCCATCCCCGTCCGGGCCTCGGTCAACGACGTGAAGTTCACGCTGCTGCTGACCGTTTTCCTGGTGGTGATGGTGATTTTCCTGTTTTTGAAAAACGCCTCGGCGACCATCATTCCCAGCCTGGCGCTGCCGTTTTCGATCATCGGCACCTTTGCGGTGATGTATGCGCTGCATTACAGCCTCGACAATCTTTCGCTGCTGGCGCTGACGCTCTCGGTCGGCTTCGTGGTGGACGACGCCATCGTGATGCTGGAAAACATCGTGCGCCACATGGAAATGGGCAAGCCGGCGATGGCGGCGGCGCTGGCGGGCTCGCGCGAAATCGGCTTCACCATCCTCTCCATGACGCTCTCGCTGGCGGCCATTTTCATTCCCTTCCTGCTGATGGGCGGGGTGCTGGGCCGCCTGCTGCACGAGTTTGCGGTCACCATCGGCGCCGCCATCCTGGTCAGCGGCTTCGTCTCGCTGACCCTGACCCCGATGCTGTGCAGCCGCTTTCTCCATCCCCATGCCGCCGGGGAGCGGCACGGCCGCCTTTACCGCGGCCTGGAAGCCGGCTACCAGGCCATGGCCCGCGGCTACGAGCGCGGGCTGCGGCTGACGCTGCGCCACCGCGGCGCCGCCATGCTGCTGGCGGCGGCGCTGCTGGCGGCGACGGTGTGGCTGTTCCGGCAAATTCCCACCGGCTTTTTGCCCAGCGAAGACAACAGCGAGATCGCGGTCTCGATCCAGGCGCGGCAGGGCATCGCCTGGCCGGAAATGAAATGCCACCAGCTCGAAGTGATGAAGATTTTCGACAACGCGCCCGGCTCGCTGGCGGTGATGTCGTTCGCCGGCGACGGGGCGGGCAACACCGGCCGCATCTTCGACCACATGGTGCCGCGCGCCCAGCGCCGCTACAGCGTGGATCAGCTCATCGCCCGGCTGCGGCCGCAGGTGGACCGCATTCCCGGGGTCAAGGTGTACATGCAGAACCCGCCCGCGATCCACATCGGCGGCCATCTGACCAACGGGCTCTACCAGGTGGCGCTGGAAGGGACGAATCCGGACGAGCTCTACCGCTTTGCGCCGCGGCTGGTGCGCCGGCTGCAGCGCTTTCCGCAACTCGCCGACGTTTCGACCGACATGCAGTTGAAGAACCCGCAGGTCAACGTGGTGATTGACCGCAACCAGGCCTACAGCCTGGGGGTGTCGGCGCAGCAGATCGAGGACGCGCTCTATACCGCCTATGGCCAGCGCCAGGTCTCGCTGATTTACGCCCCCGAAGACGAATATTACGTGATCACTCAACTGGAGCCGCAGTTCGAATCGGGGCCGGATTCGCTGCAGGACCTTTATCTCCACAGCGCCAGCGGGCAACTGGTGCCGCTCAGCGCCGTCACCACCCTGCGCCAGACTTCCGGCCCGCTGACGGTGAACCACATCGGCCAGTTTCCGGCAGTGACGATTTCCTTCGACCTGCCCCCGGGCGAGTCGCTGGGGCAGGCGGTGCAGTTGGTTCAAACCCAGGCGCGGCAGATTTTGCCGGGCGACATCACGCTGGCGTTCCAGGGCACCGCCCAGGTGTTCCAGCAATCCCTGACCGGCATGGGACTGCTGCTGGCGCTGGCGGTGCTGGTGATCTATCTCGTGCTGGGGATTCTCTATGAGAGCTTCATACACCCGCTGACCATCCTGAGCGGGCTGCCGGCGGCCGGCTTCGGCGCGCTGCTGACGCTCTGGTACTTCCACGTGGATTTGAACATCTACTCCATCGTGGGCATCATCATGCTGGTCGGCATCGTCAAGAAAAACGCGATCATGATGATTGATTTCGCGCTCGATGCGGAGCGCAACGAGGGCCGGCCGCCGGAAGAGGCGATTTACCAGGGCGCGCTGGTGCGTTTCCGGCCGATCATGATGACCACGTTTTCCGCCCTGGCCGGCACCGTGCCGATCGCCATCGGCTGGGGGCCGGGGGCGGAATCGCGCCGCCCGCTGGGCCTGGCCGTGGTCGGCGGGCTGCTGTTCTCGCAATTCCTCACCCTGTTCATCACGCCGGTGGTGTATGTCTACATGGACCGCTTCCAGACCTGGATCGGCGGCGGGCGCAAACGCCTCCACCGGCCCGCCCTGGCGGCGCCGCCGCTGGAACCGGAGATGACGGCCAGCAGTTAGCACTCATCTCAAACCACGAGCGCCCGCCGCCGCGCCGCGCCGGTTCCGTCCGGGGCCGGGTTGATGCCGGGCGCCGGCAGCGGGTAATCTCAAAGTGGAGCGGAACCGGACGTGAACTTTTCCCGCCGCAACTTACTATCCGCCGCCGGGCTGGCGCTGGGCGACCGCTGGCTGGAGTGGCTGGCGACCCCGCTCGATCGCTGGCGCCGGCCGCCGGCGCTGCGCGCCGCCGCCGGCCCGGGGGTGACGTTCGTGGACGTCGGCCGCCAGGCCGGGCTGAACAGCATCAACGTCTGGGGCGGGGTGCGGCGAAAAAAATACATCATCGAAGCCAAGGGCAGCGGGATCGCATTCTTCGATTACGATCAGGACGGCTGGCTCGATATCTACCTGACCAACGGCACCCGCCTGGACGCCACCTGGCCGCCGGGCCAGGCTCCCACCACCCACCTCTACCACAACAACCGCGACGGCACCTTCACCGACGTCACCGCCCGCTCCGGCCTGGCCCGCACCGGCTGGCAGACCGGGGTGTGCGTTGGCGACTACGATAACGACGGCTGGGACGATCTGTTCCTCACCTTCTGGGGCCATAACGTGCTGTTCCATAACAACGGCGACGGCACTTTCACCGACGTGACCCGCAAAGCGGGTTTATGGCTGGACGCCAACCGCTGGGGCTCGGGCTGCACCTGGCTGGATTACGATCGCGACGGGCGGCTCGATTTGTTCGTCGCCAACTACATCGTGCTCGACCTGGAGCGGGTGCCGGCGGCGGGCGAAAGCGCGATCTGCACCTGGAAGGGCATGCCGGTGATGTGCGGCCCGCGCGGGCTGCCGGCGGGCAGCAACCTGCTCTATCACAACAACGGCGACGGCACCTTCACCGACGTCAGCGAGCGCGCCGGCATACTCAAGCCCGGGCCGCGCTACTCCATCACCGCAGTGTCCTACGACTTCGACAACGACGGCTGGCCCGACATCTACGTGGCGGTGGATTCCGACGCCAGCCTGCTGTTCCATAACCAGCATGACGGCACCTTCAAGGACATCGCCGACATCGCCGGCTGCGCCTATAACCAGGACGGCGCCGAACAGGCGGGCATGGGCGTCGCCGTCGGCGACTACAATGCCGACGGCTGGCTGGACATTTTCAAAACCAATTTTTCCGACGACACCGCCGACCTCTACCGCAACAACCGCGACGGCACCTTCACCGACGCCACCTACCAGGCCGGCTTGGGCGGCGACACGCGCGATGTCAAATGGGGCTGCGGCTTTCTCGATTACGACAACGACGGCTGGCCCGACATCATGCAGGTCAACGGCCACGTCTATCCGGAAATTGACGCCGCCCACCTGGGGCAGACCTTCAAAGAACGCCGGATCATGTACCGCAACCTGGGCAACGGCAAGTTTCGCGACGTCTCGGCGGCGCTGGGGCCGGGCTTCGCGGAGCGCTATTCCAGCCGCGGCTGCGCCTTCGGCGATTTCGACAACGACGGCGACGTGGACGTGATCGTCAACAACATGAACGACTATCCCTCGCTGCTGCGCAACGACGGCGGCAACCGCAACCATTGGATCAAGGTGAAGCTGATCGGCACGCAGTGCAACCGCACCGCCCTCGGGGCGCGGGTGCGGGTGGTGACCGGCAAGCACGCGCAGATGGACGAGGTGCATAGCGGCACCAGCGTGATGTCGCAAAGCGACCTGCGGCTACACTTCGGCCTGGGCGCGGCGAAGCGGATTGACCGCCTGGAAGTGAAGTGGCCGACCACGCAGAAAACCGAAGTCTTCACCAACCTGGAGCCGAACCGGATTCTGACTATCAAGGAAGGCGCGGGCATCATCCGGCGCGAAGCGCCGGCGGGGAAAAAATAAGCGGCGCCGGCGGCGCAAGGATTTTTCGCCGCTTGCTCCGGCGCGGCGGCGGCGGCATGATGTCCAGTGATGACGACGAAGCTTGCGGATGAGCGGGCGCTGGCGGCGCTCGACCGGTTTGAGATCGAGCTGCCTTCCTGGGGCTTTGCCGATACCGGCACGCGGTTTGGGAAATATCCGCAGCCGGCGGCGGCGCACACGCTGGAAGAAAAGTTCGCCGACGCCGCCCAGGTGCACGTCTATGGCGGCTGCGCCCCGCGGCTGGCGCTGCACGCGCTCTGGGACCTGCCCGGCGGCGAGGCGGCGCCGGCGCGGGCGCTGGCGGAAAGCTACGGCCTGCGCATCGGCTCGATCCATCCCAACCTTTTCCAGGAAATCGAATACAAGCACGGCTCGCTCGCCAACGAGCAGGACGCGGTGCGGGCAAAGGCGCAGGCGCACGTCGCCGATTGCATTCGCCTGGCGCGCGAGCTGCAGTGCCGCGAGGTGTCGCTGTGGCTGGCGGACGGCTCCAATTATCCCGGCGCCGCCGACATTCGCGGCCGGCGGAAGCGGCTGGAGGCGGCGCTCAGGGCGGCGCATGCCGCGCTCCCGCCCGGCCTGCGCCTGCTGGTCGAATACAAGCCCTTCGAGCCGGCCTTCTACCATACCGACATCGCCGATTGGGGCATGGCGCTGCTGCTCGCCCGCGCCGCCGGGCCGCAGGCGCGGGTGCTGGTGGATACCGGGCATCACTACCCCGGGCAGAATATCGAGCAGATCGTCGCCTGGCTGCTGGCGGAAGACATGCTCGGCGGCTTTCATTTCAACGACCGCCGCTACGCCGACGACGATCTCACGCTGGGCTCGATCGATCCCTACCAGATCTTCCGCATCTTCGTCGAGATTCAGGCCTGGGAAGCGGAAAACGGCCGGCCCGCCGGATTGAGTTACATGATTGACCAGAGCCACAATCTCAAGCCCAAAATCGAGGCCATGCTGATCACCGCGCTGCGCGCCCAGGAGCTGTGGGCCAAGGCGGCGCGGGTGGATGCCGCCGCGCTGGCCGCGCACCGCGCCGCCCAGCGCCTGGTGGATGCCGAGGAAATGCTGCAAGCCGCCTTCTGGGACGACGTGCGGCCGCTGGCGCGGCGCTGGCGCGAAGCGCGCGGTTGCCCTGCCGATCCCCTGGCCGCTTTTCGCGCGAGCGGCTATGCCGAAAAAGCCGCGGCGGCGCGGGCGCACCACCGCTCCGCCGGCGCCAGCTACGCCTGAGGCGGCGCCTCCAGGCTGCCCGCTGCGATTGCGTATACCCTTATGCTGGAAGCATGATTTCGGAAGCGAAGCTGGAACTGCTGCAAGACCTTTGGGACGAGCGCGAGGCGGCGGCGCTGGACGAGCCGGAGCGGCTGCGCTACCGCTCCAACCTGCTGGGCGCCGACCTGCGGATTACCAATTTCGGCGGCGGCAACACCAGCGCCAAGCTCTCCGCTCCCGATCCGCTGACCGGCGCGCCGGCGCAGGTGCTGTGGGTGAAAGGCAGCGGCGGCGATCTGGGCAGCATCCGCCGCGAAGGCTTCGCCACGCTTTATCTGGACAAGCTGCGGGCGCTCAAGGCGCGCTACCGCGGCCCGGAGCATGAAGACGAGATGGTGGCCTACTATCCGCTGTGCACCTTCGGGCTCAATCCGGTCGCCGCTTCGATTGACACCCCGCTGCACGGCTTTCTTCCGTTCGCGCACGTGGATCACCTGCATCCGGATTGGGGCATCGCGCTGGCGGCGGCGGCCAACGGGCGCGAGCGCATGCAGGAGTTCAACCGCCGGTTCGAGCGCCGCCTGGCCTGGCTCCCCTGGCAGCGCCCCGGCTTCGAGCTGGGGCTGATGCTCGGCCGCGCGGTGGAGGAAAATCCCGGCTGCGACGGCATCGTGCTCGGCGGGCATGGCTTGTTTACCTGGGGCGAGAGCTCGCGCGATTGCTACCGGCAGACGCTGGCGACCATTGACCAGCTTGGCCGCTTCCTCGGCGGCTTTCCCCACTACGCGGCCGGACACCGTTTCGGCGGCGCGCGCTATGCCTCGCTCGAAGGCCGCCGCCGGCTGGCGCAACTTTTTCTGCCGCTGCTGCGCGGCCGCCTTTCCGAGCGGCGTGCGGTGATCGGCCACTACAGCGACGCGCCCGCGGCACTGGAGTTCGTCAATTCCCACGAAGCCAAGGCGCTGGCCGCGCTTGGCACCAGTTGCCCGGACCATTTCGTGCGCACCAAGATCCGCCCGCTCTACCTCGACTGGGCTCCGGCGGAAACGGAAGCTGCCGGCGAGAGCGGGCTGGACGGGCTGGCGGCGCGGCTGGACGCCGAATTGGCCGCCTACCGGCAAAATTACGAGGCTTACTATCGCGAATTCGCCCGCCCGGATTCGCCCGCCCGGCGCGATTCGAATCCGACGGTGGTGCTGCTGCCGGGCGTGGGCCTGTTCAGCTTCGGGCGCAGCAAGGCGGAAGCGCGGCGCACGGGCGAGTTCTACCTCAATGCGATCGAGGTGATGGCCGGCGCCGCGGCGCTGGCGGGCGGGACGCCCGAGCGCACGGAAAAAATTATTTCCAACCATGCCGGCAAAACCGCGAAGCCCAAAGCCGCCACCGATTCTGCCGGGGCCTCGCTGCCGCAGGCGGGCGCGGCCGCGCCGGCTTCGGCGTTTGCGGTGCACTCGAACTACGTGGCATTGCCGCTGAGCGAGGCTTTCCGCATCGAGTACTGGCCGCTGGAGGAAGCCAAGCTGCGCCGCCTGCCACCGGAAAAGGAATGGAGCCGCCAGGTGGCGCTGGTGATCGGCGGCGGCAACGGCATCGGGCGCGAGGCGGCACGCCTGCTGGGCGAGCGCGGCGCGCACGTCATCGTCGCCGACCGCGACCTCGCCGCGGCGCAGGCCGCGGCGGCGGCCATGGCCGCCGCCGCGGGCGCGGAAAACGTCATCGCCGCGGGCGCCGACTTGACCGACCGCGCGGCCGTGCGCGCCCTGCTCGACCGCGCCGCGGAAAGCTTTGGCGGGCTCGACCTGGTGATCAATACCGCTGCCGTATTTCCCGCCTCGCCCGACGGCCGCATCGGCGACGCGCAATGGCGGCAGGCGCTGGAGCTGAACGTCTGGGCAAATTACATGCTGGCCGACGAGCTGCGCCCCTTCTGGACGCGGCAGCGGATGCCGGCGGTGCTGATGCTGGTGGGCTCGGCGAATGCGGTGGTGCCGAAAACCGGCAGCGAAGCCTACGACGTCAGCAAGGCGGCGGTAAACCACCTGGTGCGCGAGCTGGCCATCGGCCTGGCGCCGCAGGTGCGCGTCAACGCCATCGCCCCCGCCACCGTGGTCGAAGGCTCGACCATGTTCGGCCGCGACCGGGTGCTCGCCTCGCTATTGAAATACAAGCTGCCGGCCGATCCGGCGGAGCCGGACGAGGCGCTGCGCCACCGCCTGGCCGAGTTTTATTCCCGGCGAACCCTGCTGCGGCGTCCGGTCACGCCCACGGATTGCGCCGAGGCGATGCTGTTCGTCGCCTCCGGCCGCGCCGCCTGCACCACCGGCCATATTTTTCCCGTGGATGCCGGCCTGAGCGAGGCCTTTCTGCGGTAGCCGGCGGTTCCCATCAAGAGGGCGCGCATTCAACGAATCGGACATGCCTGCCTGCATCGCAATTGATCTCGGCGCCGCCAGCGGTCGCGTGCTGCTGGCGCGGCGCGACGGCGGTACGGTCGAGGCGCGGCTGGTGCACCGGTTTCTCAACCATCCGGTGGAGCGCGAAGGCGGGCTGTTCTGGGATCTCGAAGCCCTGGAGAGCGAAATCGAACGCGGCATTGACGCCGCCGCAGCGCTGGCGCCGGAGGGCATCGCCGGCCTGGGCGTGGACGGCTGGGCGGTGGATTACGTCTGGGTGGATGCCGCCGGGCGGCCGCTGGCGCCGCCGCGCTGCTATCGCGACCCGCGCACCGAGCAGGCCATGCCGCAGCTCTGGCATCAAATTCCCGATGCCCGGCTATATGCGCTGACCGGCGTGCAGTCGCTGCGCTTCAATACCCTTTACCAGCTTTACTCCGAGCGCCGCCAGGGCGGGCCGCGGCCGGAAGGGACGCGCTGGCTGAACCTGCCGGAATATTTTCTCCATCGTTTGGGCGCGCCGCCGGTGTGTGAATACACCATGGCGACCCATACACAGATGCTCGAGGGGCGGCGCCGGGCGTGGTGCGAAGAAATCTTTGCCGCCGCCGGGCTCAGCCTCGCCGCCGCGCCGCGGGTGGTCGAGCCGGGAACGCCGCTGGGCCCGCTGGCGGAGGCATGGCGCCGCCGCTGGCCGGCGCTCGCGCCGGCGCAGTTGATCGCACCCGCCTGCCACGACACCGCTTCGGCCATCGCCGCCGCCGGCGCGGGCGAGCTCGACGCCGCCTTTCTCATTTCCGGCACCTGGTCGCTCGCCGGCTGCGTGCTCTCCGAGCCATGTCTGGCCGACGCCGCCCGCCGCGCCGGTTTTACCAACCAGGGCGGCATCGGCGGCTCGATTTATTTTTTGAAAAACATCAATGGGCTTTGGCTGCTGGAGGAATGCCGCCGGGCCTGGAGCGCGGCCGGCCGCGATTGGCCGCTGGAGGAGCTGCTCGCCGCGCTGCCGCAGAGCGGCGAGCCGGAAATCTTTCCGGTCAACGCGCCCGAGCTGCTGCTGCCCGGCCGCATGCCCGAGCGCATCAACCGCGAACTGGCCCGCAGCGGACGCGCGCCGCTGCCCACCTCGCCGGCCGAGGCGCCGCGCGTCGCCGCCGCCATCTTCGCCAGCCTGGCCGCCGCTTACGCCGAATGCCTCGCCCAGATCGCCGCGCTCACCGGCCGGCGCTTCACCCGCCTGGTGATCGCCGGCGGCGGCAGCCGCAACGAGCTGCTCAATCGCTGGATCGCCGAACGCACCGGCCTCAAGATCGAGCGCGGGCCGGCCGAAGCTTCGCTGGCCGGCAACGCCGCGCTGCAATTCACGGTGTTGGAGCGGCAGGCGTCGCTCCAGGCCGGCCGCCAAACCTGGGATGCGCCCGGGCTGGCCCAGTTGGCGCGCGAAATTTCGCGCGCGCTGGAATCCTGACCGCCGAGCGCCCGCGCCCGGCTCCAGCCAGCTTTCGGATTCAATTTTGCCCCGCCGGCCCGGCTTCGCTTTCGCTCCGGTTGATCAGAAAGGTGGAAGTTTGCGCGAAAAATTCGCGCAGACGGTGTGCGGCTTCCGCCGGCAACTGCGCCTCGTCCAGCGCCCGCTGCATCAGCTCGAACCAGCGGTCGCGGGCCGCCGGCGTAATCGGAAAACGGAGATGGCGCTGTTGCAGCCGCGGATGCCCGCGCTGCTCGAGATAATACGGCGGCCCGCCAAAGCGAAAGACGAGGAATTCGCGCAACCGGCGCTCGGCGCCAGCCAGGCCGGCGGCGGGATACATCGGTCCCAAAATGGGATCGGCCGGCACCTGGCGATAGAAAGCCGAGACCAGGCGCGCGAATCCATCTGCGCCAATGGCCGCATAAATGAGGTTATCCTCCATGCGTTCGATCATATCCTGCCGCATCCCCACGTCAATTGAGGGCATTAGCGGCGCGCCGGCGCATTCCCGCCCGCGGCGGGAAGTGATGGTGGACACACCTGCTGCGTACTCCGTCGGCGCGCATTGTATATTGATGCGTTTGAGGTTTCTGCCAGGGCCGACTGAGCCGAAGGGCCCTGGGGAGGTGCGTGATGGCCGGGCCAGCGCCGGCGCGGGTTAGGTCATGTAGCCAGCCGAAGTTGGAAGGGACATGCCGGTTCGCCCTGGGCGCTCGAATCCTGCACCGGCAATCCGCGGGTGGGATGCATGCCGGCTGTATCTGAGCGCCAGCCGCCGCGGCATTATCGCGTGCCGCCGGAGCGTCCCTTTCTGGCCGGCGAGCGCTCGCAGGTCACCATCCTGCTGGGCGGGCTGACGGAAACCCACGACCGGCTGATTCGCGCCGTGTTTGAAGGCAACGGCTATCGCTGCCAGAACCTGCCCACGCCCGACCGCGAAGATTATCAGGTTGGCCGCGAATTCGGCAACCTCGGGCAGTGCAATCCCACCTACTTCACCGCCGGCAACCTGGTGCGCTATTTGCGGCGGCTGGAAGCGGGCGGGTTGTCGCGCGAGGAAATAGCCCGCCGCTACGTGTTTTTCACCTCCGGCACCTGCGGCCCCTGCCGTTTCGGCATGTACGAGGCGGAATACCGCATGGTGCTGCGCCGCGCCGGCTATGAAAACTTCCGCGTGCTGCTGTTCCTGCAAAACGACGGGGTCAAGGCTTCGAGCGAGCCCGGCCTGCGCTTCAGCCTGGATTTCGGCCTGGGCATGATGAACGCCCTGCAATGGGGCGATGCGCTGCAAGACCTGATACGCTCGACGCGCCCCTACGAGCTGCGCCCGGGCGCGACCCGGCGCGCCTATGAAGCGGCTCTGGCGGCGCTGGGGCGTGGGCTGCGCGACCGCACTCCCTTCGACATCACCGGCATGGATTCGCGCTGGCCGCGCGCCTGGCGCAATCGCCGGCTGGTGCGCAGTCCGGTGAACACGCTGGGCAAGCTGGCCCGCCATTGGCGCGGGCGCGAGGCGCGCCAGGCGCTGGCGCAGGCGCGGGCATGCTTCGCCGGGGTGGAGGTGGATCGCCTGATGGTGCGCCCGGTGGTCAAGATTACCGGCGAATTCTGGGCGCAGACGACCCACGGCGACGGCAATTTCCAGCTCTTCTCGCTGCTCGAGCGCGAAGGCGCCGAGGTGCTGCTCGATCCGCTCGCAAATTGGGTGCTCTACCTGCTCTATCAGGGACAGGCGGGGGCCTGGAAGGCGCGCGCGCTGGAGCGCTTATATGGCTGGAAGGGGCCGCGGCAGGCGCGCCGCCGGCTGGCGGTCGAGTGGAACAGTTGGTATCGCGCGGCGCTGTTTTCCACCGCCGGCCGGCTCTGGAACCGCCAGTATGAATTCGTGCGCCGGCGCCTCGGCGGCAGGCATCGCCTGGTGCCGCAGCCGGAGCTGGCGCGCCTGGCCGAGCCGTATTACAATCCGCTGGCGCGCGGCGGCGAGGGCCACCTCGAGGTGGCGAAAAATATTTATTACGCCCAGCACCGGCTGGCGCACATGGTGCTGGCGCTGAAGCCGTTCGGCTGCATGCCTTCGACCCAGTCCGACGGGGTGCAGGCCGCGGTGGTGCGGCAGCACCGCGGCGTGACTTTTCTTTCCATCGAAACCGCCGGCGAGGGCGAAGTGCATGCCCACAGCCGCGCCTTGATGGCGCTGGCCGAGGCCCGCCAGCGGGCGCGGGCGGAATTCACACGGGCGCTGGCCTCCACCGGCCGCAGCCTGGAGGAAATTCGCGCTTACGTGGACGCGCACCCGGTGCTGCGCAATGCGCTGTATCCGGTGCCGCGCGCGCCGGGCGTGGCCGGCCTGGCGGCGCAGTTCGTCCTTCATGCTGCCGATCTGATGGCCGGACGCGCCCGGCTGCGGAGGCTGCCGTCATGAACGGCGCCGCCATGGCGGCCGCGCCGCCGCCGGAAGCCAAGCGCGCGCGCTGCTGGATCGGGCTCGACGCCGGCTCGACCACCATCAAGGCGGTGGTCGTGGATAGCGCCAGCGGCGCGGTGGTATGGCGCGATTACCGCCGGCATCGCACCCGCCAGGCGGAGATGGCGCTGGATTTTTTGCGCCGCATCGAAGCCGAGCTGCAACTCGCGCCCGCCGACGCCCGCCTCTGCCTGACCGGCTCGGGCGGCGCCGCGCTGGAAGCCGCCGGTGGGCGCTACGTGCAGGAAGTGCGCGCCGTCGCCGCCGCCGTCGCGGCGCTCCATCGCGACGTGCATACCGTCATCGAGTTGGGCGGCCAGGACGCCAAACTGCTGGTCTTCGAGCCCGACGGCGAGGGCGGCAGCCGCACCTTCGCCTCGATGAACGATAAGTGCGCCGGCGGCACCGGCGCGGTGATCGATAAGATTTCGGCCAAGCTGGGCTTGCCGCCCGAGGCGCTCGCGCGCCTGGCCTATGACGGCGTCACGCTGCATCCGGTGGCGGGCAAGTGCGGCGTCTTTGCCGAATCGGATATCAACTCGCTGCAGAAGCAGGGCATTGCCGCCGAAGAGCTGATGGCCTCGCTGTTTGAGGCGATCGTGCTGCAAAATCTCAGCGTCCTGACCCGCGGCCACCTGCTGCCGCCGCGCGTGCTGCTGCTCGGCGGACCGCACGCCAGCCTGCCGGCGCTGCGCGACGCCTGGCGGCGGCGCCTGCTGCATCTCTGGCGCGAGCGCGAGATGCCGCTGCCGGCGGAAGCCACGCCGGCGTCGCTGATCTTCGCACCGGAACATGCCGCCACCTACGGCGCCTACGGCGCGGTGGTGGCGGGCTGGGAGGAGCCGGAAGCGGCGCCGGCCTACCGCGGCGCGGAGGCGCTGAGCCAGGCGCTGGCCGGCCGGCGGCAATCCCGGCCGCAAGCGATTCCGGGACTCGCGGCCACGGAGGCGGATTTGCGCGAGTTTCGCGCGCGCTATCAGGCGCCCGCGTCTCCGCCGCCGCGGCTGACGCCGCCCGGCCAGCAGCGCGGCGGCGCGCTGCCGGCCTGGATCGGCCTGGATGCCGGCTCGACTTCGACCAAGGCGGTGCTGCTGAGCCCGCAGGGCGAACTCTTGCGCGCCGCTTACCGGCTTTCCGCCGGCAATCCCTTGCAGGACGCGCAGGCGGTGCTGGCCGAGCTGCAGGCGGGCGCGGCCGCGGAAGGCGCGCGGCTGGAAGTGCTCGGCCTGGCGGTGACCGGCTATGCCAAAGACCTGCTCGCGCCGGCGCTGGGCGCCGACCTGGCGCTGCCCGAAACCGTGGCCCATGCCGCTTCCGCCCTCGCCGTGGAGCGCGATCCCGAGGTGATTCTCGACGTCGGCGGGCAGGATATCAAGCTGCTGGTGCTGCGCGGCGGCCGGGTGCGCGACTTCCGCCTGAACTCGCAGTGTTCCGCCGGCAACGGCTTCTTCCTGCAGGCCACGGCGGAAAGCTTTGGCGTGCCGCTCGAGCAATACGCCGCAACCGCGTTTCGCGCCACCGCGATGCCGGAATTCGGCTACGGCTGCGCCGTGTTTCTGCAATCCGATATCGCCAACTTCCAGCGCCAGGGCTGGGACGCGCCGGAAATTCTCGCCGGGCTGGCGGCGGTGCTGCCGAAAAATATCTTTTTCTACGTTGCCGGCATCGCCAACCCGGCGCAGCTCGGCGCCCGCTTCCTGCTGCAGGGCGGCGCGCAGCGCAACCTGGCAGTGGTGAAGGCGGAAGTGGATTTTCTGCGCGCCCGCTACCGCGGGCCGCGGCCGCTGGAAATTCGCGTCCATCCTCACTGCGGCGAGGCGGGCGCGATCGGCGCGGCGCTCGAAGCCCGGCGGGCGGCGTCCGGCCGGAGCAGCGCTTTCATCGGCTTTGCCGCGCTCGCCGGATTGCGCGCGGCCAGCCGGCGCGACGAATCCACCCGCTGCAACTATTGCCGCAACGCCTGCCTGCGCACGTTCGTCAGCTTCGAGCGGCCGGCGCCGGACGCAGGCGCGGCGCCGCTGCTGACGGCGCCGGGCGCGCCGCCGCCGGCGCGCCGGCTGATTCTGGCCAGTTGCGAAAAAGGCGCCGCCGAAGATTTGGAAAGCATGCGCCGGGTGCAGGCCGGCGCCGAGGCGGTGCAGCGCGCCAACCCCAATCTTGCCGCCTGGGCCGCCGACGCCGTCTGGCGCCCGCCGCAGGCGCCGGCGCCGCCCGCGCCGCGCCGCCTCT
>JAJYIU010000020.1 GCA_021789895.1 Acidobacteriota bacterium
GATTGTGCTTCGACAGCACTTTCGTGATCGCCGCCGTCAGCGTCGTCTTCCCGTGATCGATGTGCCCGATCGTGCCCACGTTCACGTGCGGCTTGCTGCGGTCAAATTTCTCTTTCGCCATGGAAGGTCTCTTTTCCGGCCGTGCCGTTGGAGCGGGAGACGGGATTCGAACCCGCGACGTTCAGCTTGGAAGGCTGACACTCTACCACTGAGTTACTCCCGCTCTCGCCCGCCTATTTTCCTCTCCGAACACCGTTTCGCGGTGCCAAATCTGGAGCCGATGACCGGGATTGAACCGGTGACCTCGTCCTTACCAAGGACGCGCTCTACCAACTGAGCTACATCGGCCCGCCGCTTTGAACCGGCTCAGGCCGGGGGCGGCATGGGGTCCTCGGCATCGGTTCGCGCATCGGCGTCGCGCTGCCAGGGACCTGGCGCCGGTTGCGGCGTCGCGCGCAGGGTCAAAAACAGCAGCCCGGCCAACACCGCCAGGGTTGCGAACAGCAACCGCCGGTCGTGCAGCCACAGCAAAGCTGCCGCCATCAACGCTCCATACGCGATTCCCGCTATCAGCCGCCGTTTCCCCGGCTGCCAGCGCCAACTGCCAGTCATCGAACTCATGCCACGAAAACTCTGGTGGACAGGGGAGGATTCGAACCTCCGTAGCCCCAAGGGGCGACAGATTTACAGTCTGTTGGTATTAACCACTCACCCACCTGTCCTTGGGCCCTCCCGGGCGACGCTTCGCCCTTCGCTTCGAACAATGCGAAGCGCGGCATGCATCGCCGGATGTCGTGGAGTGGCTCCTTGGAGCTGGCGAAGGGATTTGAACCCCTGACCGGCTGATTACAAATCAGCTGCTCTACCCCTGAGCTACGCCAGCCAACAATTGCATAATAGCAATACAGCACCGCATGCCCCCGCTTTGGGGACATAACCTCCTCATGATAAGGAATTGGAACTCGAATTGCAACCAGCTGCTTGCCCGCTCCGCCTTTCCCGCGCAACCGGATTGATTTTACACCCGAAAGCTGCCCTCTGGCCAGCCCACCCGCCCGCGTCCAACCGGCCTTTTCCCGGCCCTGCCGGCCCGGCAGCCTTATATATAGACGGCGCGGCGCCGATTTATTATCTGGCTGGATTTACATCTTCCGACTCGGCCGAGCCGCAGCCGATTTGGGAACAGTTCCCGCGCTTGCAGGCAACACTACGGGGCCACGGCGTTTTTCAACTATGCTGAAGACATGAGTCCGTTCCAGCGGATTTCGATTTTCCTATACTTGGTGCTGTTGGCGCCGGCAATGAATGTGCGCGCGCTGAAACGCCCGGCCACACCGCCGCCATTGCGGCTGCTGCCCAACTCGCCCGGCGTGATCTATTTCGATTTGCGCCCGCTGCGCGCGGAAGGGCTGTTCCGCACGCCGGTTGCACCGGCGCCCAGTTACGCCCGCTTTCTGCGCGAAACCGGATTCAATTGGGAACACGATCTGGACCAGGTCGCCATGGCGTTGTGGCCGTTGCCAAACGATACTCGGGCCCTGATGGTCATGACCGGGCGATTTTCTCCGCGCATGCACGCCTGGATCGAGAAACAGGCGCAGCGCCGTTGGACGATACACGGGCGGCAATTTTTCCGCATCGAAGGCCTGCACCGCCCGTTGGTGCTTAGCTGGCTCAGCCGCGGCGAATTGGCGCTGAGCAATCAACCCGCTCCATCCAGCTTGCAGCCGTTGTTGCAGCGCTGGGAAGGAGCGCATGCAACGCCGCTGCCGCGGCTGCTGCGTGATTTGAACTGGAGCAGACGGCGGCGGGATTTCCTGCTGGCCGCAATGCAGCCTTCCGCCTGGCCCACTTCCGTCCACCAAGCGCGACCGGAATTGAATCTGTTTCAGGGCGCGCGGCGGCTGCGCCTCAGCGCGCAAGCCGGCGCGGCGGGGCCGCGGCTCAGCCTGCAAGTGGACGCCGCCAATCTCGAGCAGGCGCGCAATCTAGCCGCCGAGCTGATAACCCTGCGGCTCATGCTGCTCAACGCCGCCCCGTCCCGCGCCAACGGCGCCCAGGAAGCTGCGCCGGCGGCAGCGCCCAACCCGAAGTTGACCGGGCTGGCGGCTGGATTGGGCAAGCTGGTTTCCCATAGCTCGGTGCATCGCGTCCGCAATCGGGTGTGGCTGCGGCTGCAGGTGCCCATCAACGAACTGCGCGCATGGTTCAACGCGCAGCAGGTCCACCTGGCGCCGAAACTCGCGCCGCAGCAGCAGCCGCGTCCCTGAAACGTTCCCGCCGCGAAAAACCTGGTCGCCGATGGCGGCGTTACCGCAGCGCCAACCCGACGCCGGCTATGGAAGGCGGATATCGAGGCTATCCCATAGATAAAGGCAGGCGAGCGAGCGGTAGGGGCGCCAGCGTTCAGCCAGCGCCAGCACCTGGCGGGGCTGAGGCAGCCGGCGCTTGCGGTAATGCTTTTTGATGGCCAGATTGATCGCCAGATCGGCGGTGGGCATGACGTCGGGGCGCCGCAGGGCGAAGATGAGAAACATCTGCGCCGACCAGACGCCGATGCCCTTGACACGGGTGAGATGCTCAATCACTTGCCGATCGTCCAGCCGCGGCAACCGGTCGAACTGTAACTCGCCCGCCTGGGTGCGCGCCGCCAGATCACGAAGGTAGGCCATTTTCTGCCGCGACAGCCCGGCCGCGCGCAGCTGGCCGTCATCCAGCGTCAGGAGGGCGGCGGGGGTCAGCGCGCCGCCGGCAGCGGCGAGCAAACGCGCATAAATGGCCGCGGCGGCTTTGCCATGCAATTGCTGGAACACGATCGCACGCGCCATCGCTTCGAAATTGGGGGCGGGGCGATGGCGTCGGCGCGGGCGGCCCAACTGCGCAATCAAACCTGCCATGACCGGGTCAGCGGCGGATAAATGGGCGATGGCTTTGCGGGTCATAGCTGGCATTCGAGGTGAGGGCGGCGAAGCGCCAGGCCGGCATTTTTCCCTATGCTGGCGATCGTGCCCGGCATAGCAACGGCGGCCGGAATATTCCGATTGTAAACGCATCGGGAGGCCGGCAGCCCGCGTCCGCAGGCCGGCGGCGAGCGCTCCGGTCAGGCCCAATAGGCACGATCGAGGGAGCGGTATTGAATGGCCTCGGCCAGGTGTTGCGGGGCGATATCCTGGCTGCCGGCGAGGTCGGCGATGGTGCGGCCGACTTTGAGGATGCGGTCGTGGGCGCGGGCGCTGAGGCCCATGCGCACGATGGCTTGTTCCAGCAAGCGCCCGGCCTCGGGGCTGATGGCGCAGAAGCGGCCGAGCAATCGGGAATTCATTTGCGCATTGGCGTAGATTCGCTCGCCGGCAAAGCGTTCGAGCTGGCGGCCGCGGGCGGCGATTACGCGGGCGCGCACCTGCATCGAGGTCTCGCCGGGACGCTCCGACTGGCGCAGCTCGCGGACTTTGACGGCGGGCACGTCCACATGGATGTCAATGCGGTCGAGCAGCGGGCCGGAGAGGCGCGAGACGTAGCGCTGAATCTGCAGCGGCGTGCAGTGGCACTCGCGGGTGGGGTCGTGATGATAGCCGCAAGGGCAGGGATTCATCGCCGCGACCAGCATGAAGCGAGCGGGGAAACTGACCGACATGGCGGCGCGCACGATCGCGACCTGGCCATCTTCCAGCGGCTGGCGCAGCACTTCCAGCACGGTACGCGGGAACTCGGGCAATTCATCGAGAAACAAGATTCCGTTATGCGCCAGGCTGACCTCGCCCGGGCGGGGAGTCGAGCCGCCGCCAATCAGACCGGCATCGGAGATGGTGTGATGGGGGGCGCGGAACGGCCGCTGCACCAGCAATCCCTGGCCGGAAAGGGTACCGGCGACGGAATGGATTTTGGTGCTTTCGAGGGCCTCGTCGAAGGTCAGCGCGGGCAGAATGGACGGCAGGCGGCGGGCCAGCATGGTCTTGCCCGAGCCGGGAGGGCCGATTAGCAGCGCGTTATGGCCGCCGGCGCAGGCCACTTCCAGCGCCCGCTTGACCGTCTGCTGGCCGCGCACGTCGGCAAAATCTTCCGCGTACTGCTCGGTGCGGGACAGCAATTCGGCGATATTCACCGTGGCCACGGCGGGAGCGGCGCGGCCGTTGATCCAGTCCATGACTTCGACCAGGTTGCGCGCACCGCAGACCTCGATGCCGGAAACCACCGCTGCCTCGCTGGCGTTGGCCTGGGGAACGATCAGGCGGCGCAGGCCGCGCTCGCGCGCCAGCACGGCGATGGGCAGCGCGCCGCGGATAGGGCGCAGGCTGCCGTCGAGCGCCAGCTCGCCGACAAAAAGATGGTCGTCCAGGCCATAGCGTCCAGCCCCGGCGGCACCCTCGGCGCCGGCGGCAGCGCCGCGCGGGCGCTGAATTTCGCCCCAGGCGCCCAGCAGCGCCAGCGCCATCGGCAGATCAAAGCCGGAGCCCTCTTTGCGCACGTCGGCGGGCGCAAGATTAATGATGACGTTGGCATTGGGCAACTCGTAGCCGCAATTGCGCATAGCCGCGCGAAGGCGCTCGCGGCTTTCGCGCACGGCCGCATCGGGCAAGCCGACGGTTGCAAACTGCGGTTCTTCGCGCGCCGCGGGCGAAGTATCCACCTCCACCTCGACCAGGGTGGAATCAATGCCGAAGACCGACGCGCTGAGGGTGCGAAAAAGCATGGCGCCCCGGGCCGCGGTACATTCGAGCACTCCGCGGCGATTCAGGCCATGTTAAGCCCGGAACCCGGGGGAACTCCAGCCGCAGCCCTGGTTTTTAAACTTGAGCTTGGACAAGCCGCGGCCCGCCGCTTAGGGGCGCAGCCGCAGGGTTTGGATTTGAAACGGACGCAGGCGCAAGCGGCGCCGGCGCACCGGCCCTTGCGCTTGCTCCAGCAGATCGGCAGGCCGGAAAGCCCGCGCCCGGCCGAGAAATACGACCGGCGACTCCGTCTTCAAGCCTTGAATTTCATAGAGCCGCAGCACGATCGCGTTGCCGGTTTGCGCCTTTTTTAAAGCGCTGATGACCAGGTTAGGAGCGGGCACGGAGCAGAAGGAATTCACAGGCGGCAGCGATTTCGGGGAAAGATCGTCGGCCACCTCGACCGGTAGCAGCGGATTTTCCAGCGCCATGCCCGCGCGCCAGGATTGATTGCGGCGCCATCCGCCCGCGCCCGAACTCAGCGAGTAGTGAAAGACGTAGTCGCCCGGCCAGGGATAATGCATGCTGCTCCGGCGGCCGCCACGATCAATTTTAACCGAGGTATAGCGCTGGCCGCGGATCATATCGGCGCGAATCATTTGCGGTTCGAGCGCGACGATAGGATGATCGCCGGCCAGGGTCAGCCCCCACTGCGCGCTGCCGGCAAACAGCCAGCCATGCATTTCGCGGTACCGATGCCACAGCGCCGGCTGAATTTCGTCGCCGGCGGAAGGGCCGGCGCCCGGCAGCACGCGATCGGAGGCATTTTCCCCGAATGCGACCCCGTAATGAAAGGCGGTATGAGGCTGCGCCAGCGGGATCCATTGCTCGATATTCAGCAGGCGGTTGCGGCGCCAGCGGATGCGGTTTTCGATATCCAACCGCTTCAGTTGCGCATACAGCGTAAGCCGCTGGACGATACGAATATCGGCGATCCGCTCGTCAATGCGCAGCACGGTCCGGACCGAATCGTTTTCCACTAGTCGGACGTGGTTGACGCTGGCGTAGATGGTCCGGCCGGTGAGCAGCTCGGGGGTGACGTTGTTGCCGCCGCGTTCCTCCTCGGCGGCGATCACCATGCCAGGGGTCACTACCCGGCCGAGCGCGCGATCGAAGACCGAGACGGCGCCGGTAGCGCGGTCCACGGTCACGCGATAAAAGCGGTTTTGCAGCACCTCGACGCCGAGCGGGCGGCGTGGTTCCCTCCGGTCGCGCGTCTGATCGAGCGTGACCTGGGCGGCGGCGGGCCCGGGCGTGGCACCGGCGGCGGGCCGCAGGAAATACGTGCGATAGCCCAGTGACGGAACGCCGCGCGCGACAAAGACCAGAGTCAGCGCCCGCGAGATGTTTTCGCTGGTTTCCAGCACCTGAAACGGAACGGCATGGCCATTCGCGTCCACCAACTGGACGCCTTTCCGGAAGGCCCCGAGCTGCCCGGGCACGACATCGCCGAAAAGCGTTACATGGGCACGAACGATGCCGTCGCGGGTCCAACCGAGCGGGTTGAAGACCACGACGGGAAAGCTGCCGGGAAAAGGGATTTGGACGCGCTCGGCGATATTGCGCAGCATGCGGCGCAAAATGTCGCCGCCGCCGAGGAGCGCCATCTGCGAGTACTGCAGCTTGCGCTCATCGCCGATGCGGCCGCCCTGGCCGTCGTGGTTATGGTCCATCGAGGTCAGCAGCCGGCGCCAAAGCAGATTCAACGAATGCCGCGGATAGGGAGCATAGCCCAGCGCGTCATTAATGGCGGCGAATTTTTCCGCATTCAACAGCGTATGGGTGGCGGGCGCGGTCCATTGCCAGAGGTGCAGGATCGAGGTTTCGATCATCGGCCAGCCGGAGGGAATTTCGCCCGCCAGCGCGGGCAAGGAAGGCGTGGACGCGACGCGGTCGAAAAACGCCTGCGGCGTCGCCACCACGAAATGCGCGCGCGGCAGGCTGCGGTTGAGCGCATTGAGGTTGGCGAGCAACTGCGCGGTGGACGCCCAAAGATCGCAGCCCGAGCTCATCAACAGCGGGCCGGGCGCGGTGGCCTCGACGCGCGCGATCTGGCCCGCCAGCCGCTGCCGCTGCTGTGCGCCAACCACGCCGGGAGAATCCAATTGGGCTCCCCAGCAGTAGCCATAGAGGTCGTTCCAGACCAGCGCCTGCGAGCCATCGGGCGCCCGCCAGTGAAACAGCGAGCGATTGCGCGGGCCCATGCGCGAGAGGATCATGAACGGGATGCCGGCCTCGCTCAGCATTTGCGGAAACTGTGGAGTGACGCCGGGGATATCGCTCAAGGCATCTACGCGCGGAGTCACGCCGAAGACCCGCTGAGCATATTGCTCACCATAGAGCAGGTTGCGCGCCAGCGCTTCGCCCGGTGGGAACTCCTGGAAAATTCCCGCCCATTCCGGGGCGATGGCGATGCGGCCCTTGCGCACCAGTTGCTTCAACGCCGCCACTGCGGGCGTGCCCCGGTGACTGTGGACGTAATTATTGACGAAATTATCTGTTTCGAGAAAAAAGCGAAATTGCGGATACTTCAGAGCCAGCGCGATGGCTTTGGCGATGATGCGATTGCCGCGGGCCAGGGTTTCCTCGCCCGTCCCCGCCCAGAAACGGTCGAGATGCGAAAACGGGATAACGTAAACGTCCACTTTCCTGGCCGCCGGCGGGGCGGCGCCCGCTGCCGGCCGGGCCGCGCGCATCGAGCCGGAGGCGGCTAGCCAAGCAATCCCTAAAGCGGAGGCCATGAATTGTAGCCGGCAGAATATTTGCGCCATGCATTCTCTCCAGCGCCCGGCGGTCTTCCGCCCGCCGCGCGCTCCAGATCGGCGTCTGAACGACTGATGATTGTAAGCTTCTGCAACAGCCGGCGCCAGCCGCGTGAAGAAGGAAAGCGGCCGGGTTGGAACGGGAGGCAGAATCGGAAGGCGGCGAACCTCGCCGCCGCCTGAGGAAACACCCGCCGCGCCGCCGTGGGCCCTCTATCCTCTCGATTCGAGAATCTTTGTTTGCCCACAATTATTAGGACGTGTAGCTGCGGCGCCGTGATTCCAGTTCATCCGGCGTGCTGGTTTCCCCCGGCATCCGTTGGCGCCACTAACAACGTCTGGGGCGCGCGTGCTGGGGGCGCTCACTCACCCGCCCGATCTGGTGGTTTTATGTCTGCTGGCGCTTTATTTGGCGGAGAGGGGGGGATTCGAACCCCCGATACAGGTTTTGGCCCGTATAACGGTTTAGCAAACCGCCGCCTTCAGCCACTCGGCCACCTCTCCGTTATGCTATAGTTTCTAGTTTTATGTCCTGTGCACGGATTTTCCGGCATGGCTGATTTACCGGAATTCACCTCAATGCCGCTTTCGGCCCGCTCTGCGCAGCCTATGCTCCATAATAGCAAGCTGACCGGTTCCGTGCGATAGCATAGCAAAAAAGACAAACGCTCAAACCACAACCCCGAGCAAAGCCCTTCCAATTTTGCCTTACACGGGAAGTCCAGTGGCGGGGCAACGGTTTCAGTGGAAAAAAAATCATATGGCCGGATTTCGGATGGCATTGCTGGTCCTGACCATGGCGGCAGGGGTCACCCCGGTTTCGGCCCAAGCGCATTGGAAAGTGGCGAATACCATTCATATCGGGCGGAAAGGCAACTGGGATTATGTCACTGTGGACGCGCCGCGCCATCGCTTCTTCGTGACCCGCGCCACTTACACCCTGGCGATCTCGGAAAGCAGCGGCAAAGTTCTGGCTGACATCCTGGGCCAGATACGCTCGCATGGCGTCGCTCTCGTGTCCCGGCTCAACCGCGGGTTTATCACAGATGGCGGCGGCAGCGGGGCCATTCTGGTCTTCAATACGCGGACTTATAAAGTGCTGGGCCGCATCGCCACCATGCCGGTTTCCGACGGCATCATTTACGATGCGAAGCTGAACCGGGTGCTGGCGGTTTCGGGCGACGGCAACGCCTTGATGGTATTCAATCCCGACATCAATCCCCAGCATGGCCGCATCGGACGGCCCATCCCGCTGGGCGGCGCGCCCGAATTTCTCGCCACCGACGGCTCGGGCAAGGTGTACGTAAACCTGGCGAACAAAGACCTGGTGGCGGTGGTGGATCTGCATCGGCGCAAAGTCATCGCGCGCTGGCCCGTAGCCCCCGGCGGCCGGCCGACGGGCATGGCCATGGACGCGGCCCGGCATCTGCTCTTTATCGGCTGCCGCCATCCACAAAAGCTGATTGTGATGGATGCGCGCAACGGCAAGATCGTCGCGGCGCTGCCCATCGGCGGGGTGAACGACGCTGTAAGCTATGCCGCCGGCCAGGTCTTTGCCAGTTGCGGCGATGGGACGCTGACGGTGATTGGCGAAAAAGCCGGCAAATTCGAGGTGGAACAGAAGCTGACAACCGCCCGCGGCGCGCGCACCATGGGCCTGGACTGGGGGCGGCAGGAGATTTTTCTGCCTGCCGCCCAATAGGAACCTCGCGCTCCGGAAAGACGGCGGCCGCACATCCGGCCCGGCAGCTTCGAAATCGTCGTTGTGAAGCGCGGTTGAGCGGCACGCGGGCCGCGCGGCCGCACACCGGTTATTTCGGCAGTTTTTTCGGCGGAGTGAACAGGCCGGCATCCAGGCTGGGCGGATACTGCACTTTGTAATAGATCCGCTCCACCACCGGCTGAGTGCCGGCATAGCGCTGCACCATCATCGGCGTCATCACGCCGTCCACCCGCTGGTAATTACCGTAGATCACTTTTTGCGGCACCAGAATGCCCAGCAGCCGGTCGCGCCGACTCCAGCTCAACTGCTGCGGCAGATGGCTGTAAAGTCCGAGCGAGAGATGGACAGTTAAGTCTTGCGGGCTGATCAGGTCCACCTGTTCGAGTTGTTGCCCGCTGGCTTGCGACAACCCGCGCGCGATCATCAAGGTTCCGGGTGAATCCGCCCACTGGCGCAGCACGCGGCCGAGCGAATGCGCGTCCACGTCGGTGTAGTCGCGCATCTGTTCGCGATTGAGCGGGAAGGCGCCGCGATACGTCACCTGCCAGGCATGGGGGCCGTTATAGATATAAAAGATGTCGCGCTTCTTAGTCAGCTCTACCCGCTGCTTGCCGGGGAAAGCGGTGAAGCTCCAGAACTGGGTGCCATAACCATTCAGTTCTCCGCTGCCGTTATAGGAGTACACCCGGCCCCAACCGGTCTTAAAGGTGGCATGCAGATAAGCCGGGCCGCCGAGCGCGGCAATGGCCTCAGCCACGAGCTGGCGGGCGCGGTCGGGAGGCGCGGGCGCCGGTTTGGGCGCGCGCGCGAAAGCGGAGAGCGGGGCGAGCGCCAGCCAGCAGCCGAGGGCGGCGGCGGGAAATGCGGCGCGACGCGGCTCGGTGCGAAAGAGGCGATGCTTTCGCGGGCTGAGGGGATGCAGGGTCGGCATTTCAAGCACGTTCCAGCGAGGCATATTTTTCCATGAACTTTTTCTGGCCGTAGCCGGGGAAGGAGATGGTCAATCGGGCCTGATCGTCCACTCCCTCGACTTTGAGAATGGTGCCGGCGCCGTAGCGGGCATGGCGCACGCGCATGCCCGGCCGCCAGCCGGCTGCGGCGGCGGGGGCCGGAGCAGGGGCGGAGGCGGGCGGGCGCCAGCCGGGGCTCGCCGCCGGCTCTTTCCATTCCGCCTGCTCGTAGCCATCGCGGACATAGCGCCGTCCGGCATAGCTGCCGGCGGCGAGTTCGCCCCCGCCGGGAGGCGAGAGGTCGCGCAGCAGCTCACGCGGCAGTTCGCTGAGGAAGCGCGAAGGCGGCTGCGGCATCGGCATGCCGGCGCCAAAACGCCGCCGCAGCCGGGCGCAGGTCACCACCAGGCGTTCGCGGGCGCGGGTCATGCCGACGTAGCATAAGCGGCGCTCTTCTTCCAACTCGTCCGCTTCCAGCCGCATTCCGCCCGGCTCGCCGGCGCTGAGCGCGTTCACCGCCCGCGCATGCGGCAGCAGGCCTTCTTCCAGCCCCACCAGGAACACCAGTGGAAACTCCAGCCCCTTGGCCGCGTGCAGGGTCATCAGCGTGACCGGAATCGAGCGGTCGAGACCATCCTGTTCGCTGATCAGGGCGGCATGATCGAGGAAATCGCCCAGCCGCTCGCCGCGCTCATCGGCTTCGGCCGCCGCGGCCAGCAATTCGTCAATATTTTCCAGCCGCGCCTGCGCTTCCGTCGTCTCTTCGTCGCGCAGCCGGTTGGCGTAGCCGGTGCGTTCCAGCAACAATTCCAGCATGTCGCGCAACGGATACGGCGGGGCGGCCGCCGCACTTGCCGCGCCGGCCGGCGCCTCCAGCCCGATCGCGCCGGGTTCTTCCCCCTTTGCCGCAGCCACGGGCGAGTCGCTTGCCGGCGCGGCCGCTTCGGCCGCCGGCTGCGTCTCGAACTGAGCCGGATCGAAGCTGGCGTCAGCGCCTTCGCCGGGCTCCGGCTCGGCGGCATCGCCGGCGAGCCGGGCCGTGCCGGCAAAGCGGCGCAGTTCCAGCATCAAATCGTGAAACTGTTTCAGGCCGGCGCTCGCGCGTCCCGGCTCGGGCGCCGACACTTGCTCCGACAGCGCCTGCCAGAGCGACCGGCCCTGGCGGCGCGCCCGGGCCTCCAATGCTTCCACCGAGGCGCGCCCCAGGCCGCGCGGGGGAGTATTGATCACCCGCAGCAGCGACACCGAATCATCGGGATTGAGCGCCAGTTTGAGGTAGGCGAGCAGGTCTTTGATCTCGGCGCGCTCATAAAAGCTGAAGCCGCCGAGCAGGCGGTACGGCAGGTTATAGCGCCGCAGCGCCTCTTCAAAGGCGCGCGATTGGGCGTTGATGCGGTAAAGCACCGCCGCCGGCCGGTCGGGATGGCGGCTGAGCCAGGCGCGCAGGGTGCCGGCGACGTACAGCGCTTCCTGTTCGCCGTCGGCGGCGCGGTAAAAATCCAGCGGCTCGCCCTTCGCCGCCTCGGTCCATAGCCGCTTGCCCTTGCGATGGCGGTTGTTTTCCACCAGCGCCGAGGCAGCGGCCAGGATATTGCCGGTCGAGCGATAGTTCTGCTCCAGCCGCAGCACCCGCGCGCCGGGAAAATCGCGCTCGAAATCCAAAATATTGCGCAGGTCGGCGCCGCGCCAGGAATAGATGCTCTGGTCTTCGTCGCCGACGACGCACAGGTTCTGATGGGCGCGGGTAAGCTGCCGCAGCAGCAGATATTGCGGGCGATTGGTGTCCTGGTACTCATCCACCAGCAGATAGCGGTAGGTGGCGCCGCAGCGCGCGGCACAAGCCTCGCTTTCCCGCAGCAGGCGCTCGGCTTCGAGCAGCAGATCGTCGAAGTCGAGCGCGTTGGCGCGGCGCAACTCGCGCTGGTACTCCTGAAAGAGCGCCGCCAGCGCCTCGTCTCCCGGGCGCCCCAGGGCCGCCTGGGCCACCGCTTCCGGCCCGAGGCCGCGGTTCTTGGCGGCCGAGATGCGGCCCAGCAGGGCGCGCACCGGCTGCCGTTTTTCGTCATAACCGAGCCGGCGATAGACCGACTTCAGCAGCTTTTCCTGATCGTCGGCGTCGTAGATGACGAAATCGCGCCGGCCGCCGATCAGCGGGTAATCGCGGCGCAGCAGTTGCACGCAAAAGGAGTGGAAAGTGGCAATCGGCGGCAGCTCGGCCGCGGCCGCCGCCAACTGGGCCACCCGCGAGCGCATTTCCGCCGCCGCCTTATTGGTAAAAGTCACGGCCAGCAGATGGCGGCCGGGCACGCGCTTCGCCGTCATCAGATGGGCGATGCGGTAGGTGATCACCCGCGTCTTGCCGCTTCCCGCCCCGGCAAGAATCAGCAAGGGGCCCTCGACGGCCAGAACGGCTTCGCGCTGTTGAGGATTGAGATCGGACAGCAGATCGGACATCCGGAAATCCAGTTTACCATTCGCTCTTATGGATGGAATGCCGCCGGAATCCAGTTTTGCGGCTAAAGGCAGCAGGCTTGCCCCGCCTGTTACACTGGGCATACTGATCGCCCTATGTACTGGCTCTACAGCGTTTTCCTAACTATCGGGCTGTTGGCCGTCGCCCCCTACCTGCTGCTGAAAGACACGCAGGACGGGCGTTATACACGTTTTCTGGGCGAGCGGTTTGGGCGCATCGCGCCCATGCCGCCGGGGGGCGTGATTTGGGTGCACGCGGTTTCGGTGGGCGAAACCCTGGCCATCGAGCCGCTAGTAGCGCGCCTGCGGGAGCTTTACCCCGAGCGGCCGCTGGCGCTGTCGGTCACCACCGCCGCGGCCCGCAACCTCGCCGAACGCCGGGTGCCGGCGAGCCGTATTTTTTATTTTCCGCTCGATCTGCCCCGCGCCGCCCGCCGCGCCCTGGCCGCGGTCGCGCCCGCTCTGGTGCTGATCGTCGAGACCGAAATCTGGCCTAATTTTCTGCGCGAAGCGGCCACCCGCAACACCCCGGTACTCTTCATCAACGGGCGTATTTCCGGGCGCAGCTTTGCGCGCTATCGCCTGCTCGGGCGGCTGCTGCGCAAGCCACTTGGCTGCGTGCGCGGCTTCCTGATGCAGAGCGAAACCGATGCCCGCCGCATCGTCGAACTAGGGGCGCCGCCGGAGCGGGTGCAGGTCATCGGCAATTTGAAATACGATCTGCTGCCGGCGGAAAATCTCAGCTTCCGCAAGAGCATGCAGAACGCGCTGCGCCGCGCCGGCATCCGCCAGGTGCTGGTCGCCGGCAGCACGATGGAAGGCGAAGAGGAGCTGGTGCTGGAAGCCTGGCGCACTCTCAAGCCGGCCTACGGACGCTTGCTGGTGATCGCCCCGCGCCATCCGCAGCGCTTTGAGGCGGTGGCGCGCAAGCTCACAGCCAGCGGCCTGCCCTGGACGCGGCGCACGCGGCTGGACACCGACGGCCTCGCCGCCGACGGCATCCTGCTGCTGGATACGATTGGCGAACTGGCGGCCATGTACCAGTTCGCCCAGGCGGTCTTCGTTGGCGGCAGCCTGGCGCCGCATGGCGGGCATAATCTGCTCGAGCCCGCCTATTTCGGCGTCCCGGTCACCTTTGGCCCTTACATGTTCAATTTCAGCTCCATCGCCGAACAGTTTCTCAAGCAGGGAGCGGCCTTTCGCACCGACAGCGCGCCCGAGCTGGCGCGGGTCTGGCAACGCCTGCTGGACGAGGAACCGCTGCGGCGCCGCATGGGCGAGGCGGCGCGCCAATTGCTGGCTGCCAAACGCGGCGCCACCGACCGGGTGCTGGAAGTGATCGCGCGCCAACTCGAACACAGCGCGGCGGCGGAAGCCTTGCCATGCCCTCCACCAAACTGACCGATGCCGCCGCCGCCTGCTATGCCGCGCTGCTGCGCCGCCGCGGCGCGGCATTCGATTCCGGCCGCCGCCCCGCCGCCCGGCTGGCCGGCGCCGTGGTTTCCATCGGCAATCTCTCACTCGGCGGCACGGCTAAAACCCCCGCCACTATCCTGCTCGGCGGCGAACTCCGCCGCCGCGGCTTCCGCGTGGACGTGCTCAGCCGCGGCTACCGCCGCCGCACCCGCGGGCTGGCGATCGCCGAAAGCGGCGCGGCGCCGACCGCCCTGGTAGGCGATGAACCCCGGCTGATCGCCCGCCGCCTGGGCGCGCCGGTGTTGGTGGCGCGCCGCCGCGCCGTTGCCGGCCGCGAGGCCGAGCGCCGATATCACACCAATCTCCACCTGCTCGACGACGGCTTCCAGCATCGCCAGTTGGCCCGCGATTTCGACCTGGTGCTGCTCGATCCCAGCGATCTGGACGACCGCCTGCTGCCCGCCGGACGGTTGCGCGAGCCGCCGGCCGCGCTCGCCCGCGCCTCGGCGGTGACGCTGCTGTGCGAGCCCGATGCCCGCCAGGCGGAACGCAACGCGCTGATCGAGCGGGTGCGGCGCTGGACTCCGGCGCCGGTGTTTTTTGCCCATAAGCGGCTGCTGGCCCCGGCTCCGCCCGACTCGCCCGCGGTCGCCTTTTGCGCCCTGGCGCGCCCGCAATCCTTCTTCACCGGCTTGCAACGCGCCGGCTGGCAACTGCTGGAAGCCGTTGCCTTCCGCGACCATCATGCTTACACTCGCCGCGATCTCCGGCGGCTGCGCCAACTGATGCTGCGCCACTGCGCCGTACTCGCCACAACCGAAAAAGACGCCATGAACCTGCCTGCCGATCATTGCCTGAGCGCGTTGCAGGTCATTCCGATGGAGCTGGAAATTGAAGAACTGGAGGCGCTGGTGGAGCTGATCGCCGCCGCCGCCCGGCGGCGGCTGGCGCTGGCCGAATACGAAGCCGAGGCGGGCGCATGAAGCCGATCGCGTGGGCGCAATGCCGGCATGGCATTGTCATCGCGCCCAACTGGCTGGGGGATGCCTTGATGGCGCTGCCGGCGCTGCGCGCGCTGGAAACCGCCCTGCCGGAAGCCGATCTGGCCGTGCTCGCCCGCCCCGCCCCCGCCGCCGCGCTGGCAGCGGCCCGCCTGCGTACTCCCATCCTGCCGTGGCCGGCGGCCTTGCGCTTTACGGAACTGCTGGCCGAGCTGCGCCATCTGCGCCGCGACGGGCGCCGGCTGCGGAATCTGGATTTTGCCCTGCTGCTGCCCAATTCCTTTCATGCCGCGCTGCAGGCTTTCACTCTGGGAGCGCGCCTGCGCATCGGCTACCAGCGCGATCGCCGCGGGTGGCTCCTGACCCATGCCCTGCCGCTACCACAAAACGGCGAAACGCCCAGCCATGAATCGTTTTATTACCTGGAGCTGCTGCGGCGCGCCGGGCTGATTGCCAGCCTGCCGCCCACGCCGACGGCGCAGCTTTGGGCCGACGAGGCGCTATGCCGGCGCTGGAGCGGGCGGCTGGCCGGCGCCGGCCCGCTGATCGTGATTCACGCCGGCGCCGCGCATTGCGAAGCCAAGCGCTGGCCGCCAGAGTATTTCGCCGCCCTGCTGGCGCGGCTGCCGTCCGGCTGCCGCGCGGCGCTAGTGGGCCGCGCTGCCGAACGGCCGCTGACCAACTGGCTGCGCGAGCAGGCCGCCGCGCGCCTCCCGCTCTTCAACCTGGCGGGCGAAACCAGCCTGCCCGAGCTGCTGGCGGTACTCAGCCTGGCCGACCTGGTGGTGGCCAACGATTCCGGGCCGATGCACCTGGCCGCCGCCCTGGGCCGCCCGTTGATCGCGCTGTTCGGTCCGACCAATGAAAAAGAGACTTACCCGCTGGGCCCGGAAGGATGGCCGGGGCCGCGGCTGTTGCTGGCGGAAAATATCGCCTGCCACCCCTGCAAGCTGCGCACCTGCCCCATTGATCATCGCTGCATGCAGCGCCTGCGGGTGCAGACCGTGCTGGCGGCGATCGAAGAGCACTTGCGGGCCGCCGCCGTATTCGGCGTTGAGCACTAAACCGCCCGCGGCCGGGCGAGGATCTCGCACGCGGCCGGGCCGCTTTTTAAGTTATAGGATAGGAGTACCATGCCGCGGATGCGCCTTCGCTGGATATTCTTCCTTTTGCTGTTGGCCGGCTGCGCCGTGGCCTGGTTCTGGACCGGCGCCGCCGCCGGCTCCAGTTTCACCACCAACAAGCCCAACAGTTCCCTCACCCCCGCAGAGCGCACGCTGGCCATTCCGCGCAGTCTTTATGGCATGGCCGATACGCCCGAAGAACAGCAACTCGACACTCAGGCCGCGAAGCTGGCCGATCAATCCATGGATCTGGGTTACCAGCAGCAGTTACAGGCCGCCGCCGGCCAGCCGCAAGCGAAAGGCCCGGAATGGCAGCGGCTGAAAGCGGCGGAAAGCGCCATCGCTGCAACGCAGAACCAATTGGCCGCGCTGCGCGCCAGCCTGGCCAAGGCCAAGCCGGCGCAGCTCGCCGCGATGCAGGCGCGCCAACAGTTGCTGCAGGCGCATCTCGGGCTGCTACAGGCGAAGTTAGCCGACGCGCGCCAGGACCTGCTGCGCTCCCAGATCAGCGGCGCCCCGGCGATCAATCGGGCTCACGAGGCGGCGCACGCCGCGGTCGAGCAGATTTCCGCGCCCTGGCGCAACCGCTTCCAGACGCAATCCGCGGAGCGCAATCCGGATACCGCCGCCGGGCTGGCGGCGCTGGTGCGCTGCTGGCAACTGCTGGGGCAAAAACAGAAAGCGCTCGCGTTCGTGGAGAACTGGGAAGGGCAGGAAGCGGCGCGCATGCTGCGGCTGCACAACCAGCTCGAAGCGCGGTTGAATGCCGAAGGCCGGCAGCGAACGCAAGCCATGCAAATGGCCGGCGCCCTGCTTACGGCTGACGGCAGCTCCGCCAGCGCGAGTTTGCATACCGCGCTCCAGTTGCAGGAACGCGCCGCGCTGCTGCAGCGCCGGATGAGCGAATACGACCAGCGTTATCAGATCCAGCAACAGCTTGCCGGCATTTATCAACATTGGGAAGCAATCGCGGTGGCGCAGCGCTATTACGCCCTGCACCGCATTTTCGGCGACCTGCTGTACCTGCTGATCGGGCTAGGAGTGCTGGGCTTCAGCGCCGGCCTGCTGACCGCCAGCCTGCACCACCGCCGCGCCGAGGCGCGCCGGATGCGCACGTTGCGCCATTTATTGCGGCTTACCGTCTATGCCGCCGGCGTCCTCTGGGCGCTGATGCTCATCTTCGGCCGTCCCACCCAACTGGTCGCCATTCTAGGGCTGGCGGGCGCCGGCCTCACTGTCGCCCTGCAGGACATGATTCTCAGCCTCTGCGGCTGGTTCGTGCTAATCGGCCGCCACGGGGTTTCGCCCGGCGACTGGGTCGAAATTGACGACGTCGTCGGCCAGGTCGTCGGCGAGGTTGTCGAAGTCGGGCTGCTGCGCACGGTGCTGCTGGAAACCGGCAACTGGACCGAAGCCGGACATCCCACCGGCCGCCGCGTCTATTTCCCCAACAGCTACGTCTTCCAGGGCCATTACTTCAACTTCACCACCTCCGGCCAATGGCTCTGGGACGAGCTGCAGGTGCAACTCCCCGCCGGCTGGGACGAGCAAAAGCTGGTCGCCACCGTCACCGAACGAGTGCGCCGCGAGACCGAAAACGAAGCCCGCGCGGCCGAGGCGGAATGGCGCAAGCAGACCCACCTGCACGCCGATTCCGGTCTCAGTTTCAGCCCCACGGCGCAGATCAAGCCCACCGCTACCGGCATCAATCTCAGCATCCGCTATATCACCACCTCGGCGCTGCGCTCCCAGATGCGCTCCCGGCTCTATCGCCACATTTACCAGCTTTTCGGCGGCGAAGCCGCGGTAACCGGTAGGAACGCCGGCCCCGGCGCCAGCTCCGAGGCCACCAGCACAACCTAAAACGTCACGGCCGCTATTAAGTTCATGCGCTTTTTTTTCACCACGCAAGAAGACTATCGCGTTTTGCTTGCGCTGCCGCCACACCCCATTTAAAGCCTTTGGAATCTATCTATTACGTGTGGCGGCAAACGAAAAATTGCCGCCACATTGCCGCCACACTGCCGTTACTTCGCCGTCTCTTCCCTCCGGGCCCGACATGTTACGACTCGATCTTAACGATTCAGGAGGCAATAACCTAATATTTTCAATAAGTTACATGACAGATCGCCGGAATTAAATGCCGGTAAAAACTGCGAAAAATCGCATTAAGCCCTTTCTTATCTAGATTTTCAGGCTCCCGTCACCCCCGCCGCACCGGCTTCAGAGCGGCGGGTTGCCGTGTTTTTTAGGGGGGAGCGCAGCGCGCTTGTTGCCGAGCATTTCCAGCCCGTCAATCAGGCGCCGGCGGGTCTGGCGCGGGGCGACGACGGCATCCAGAAAACCGCGTTCGAGGGCGATAAAAGGATTGGCGAACCGGCCGCGGTATTCGGAGATTTTCTGCTGCAGCAGGGCGGCGCGCGCCGGTTCGCCGCCGCTCTTTTCCGCCGCTGCCAGCTCGCGGCGATAGAGCACCTGCACCGCGCCTTCCGCGCCCATGACCGCCACTTCGGCGGTGGGCCAGGCGTAGTTGATATCGGTGCGCAGGTGCTTGGAAGCCATGACGCAGTAAGCGCCGCCGTAAGCCTTGCGCAAAACGACGGTGATTTTGGGCACGGTAGCTTCGGCGTAGGCGTAGAGCAGCTTGGCGCCATGGCGGATGATGCCGCCGTATTCCTGCTGGGTGCCGGGCAGAAAGCCGGGCACGTCTTCGAGCGTGATTAGCGGCAGGTTGAAGGCGTCGCAGAAGCGCACGAAGCGGGCGCCTTTGACGCTGGCGTTGATGTCGAGCACGCCGGCAAGATGCGCCGGCTGGTTGGCCACCATCCCCACCGGGCGTCCATTGAGGCGGGCAAAGCCGACCACCAGGTTGGGGGCGAACAGTTCCTGCACTTCGAGAAAATCGCCGTCGTCCACGATGGCGTGGATGGCGGCGCGCACGTCGTAGGGCAGGTGCGAGGCCTCCGGCACCAGCCGGTCCAACTCGGGCGCTTCCCTTCCCGGCGTATCGCGCGGGACGCGGCGCGGCGGGTCTTCCTGGTTATTGGCCGGCAAAAACGAGAGCAGCTCGCGGATGCGGCGGAGGCAGTCGGCATCGTCGGCGGCCAGGAAATGAGCCACGCCGCTGGTGCGATTGTGGGTGAGCGCCCCGCCCAAATCTTCCTTGCTGACGGTTTCGTGCGTCACCGCCTGGATCACGTCCGGGCCGGTGACGAACATATGCGCCGTGCCGGCGGTCATGAAAATAAAATCGGTGATGGCGGGCGAATAAACCGCCCCGCCGGCGCAGGGGCCGAGGATGGCGGAGATCTGGGGCACCACGCCGCTGGCCAGCGTATTGCGCAGGAAGATATCGGCATAGCCGCCGAGCGACACCACGCCTTCCTGGATGCGCGCGCCGCCGCTATCGTTCAGGCCGACGATGGGCGCGCCCACCCGAAGCGCCGCATCCATCAGCTTGCAGATTTTGGCGGCGTTGGCTTCCGAAAGGCTGCCGCCGAGCACGGTGAAATCCTGGGCAAAAACGAAAACCCGGCGGCCGTCGATTTTTCCATAGCCGCCGATCACGCCATCGCCGGGAACGCGCTGGGCGTCGAGGCCAAATTCGCTGGAGCGGTGCTCGACGAGCTGGTCCCATTCCTCGAAACTGCCCTCGTCGAGCAGCAGCTCGATACGCTCGCGGGCGGAAAGCTGGCGGCGCTCGCGCTGGCGCTTGCGCCGCTCTTCACCGCCGCCGGCTTCCGCGGCGCGCTGCCGGCGTTCAATTTCCGTCTGATGGGACGAAGCCATGTCCTAACGTTATCAGCTTTGCCGGCGCCGGCGAATGGCTTTTCCAGACGCAATCCCTGGCGGGATGGCGAAGGCCGCCGGCGGCGGCCGCGGCGGCACGACGAATCGCACCTGTTTAATAGAAATTCAGCACAGTTACACATATACTGTGGAAGTGAAGAATATAACCTTGAGCGTGGACGAGGCGACCTTGGCCAAGGTCAGAAAACTAGCGGTGGAGCGCAACTCCAGCATCAATGCCCTCGTCCGTGAATACCTGGCTCAACTTGCCAGCCAAGCGGATCGCGCACAGCGCGCGCGAAAGCGCCTGATTACGCTCAGCCGGCAATCGTCCGCCCGCATCGGCGATAAAACCTGGACGCGCGTGGAACTACATGAGCGCTAAGGTTTTTCTCGACACCAATATCCTGGTTTATGCCGCGATCCGGGATACCCATCAGCTTGCAAAACATGAACGCGCGCTCGCTATTATCCGCCGGGAAGCCTTCTGTTCTTCCGCGCAAGTCCTGCAGGAATTCTATGTGACCATGTCGCGCAAAATCGCCCAGCCATTAACTCCGCTGCAAGCTCTAGCATGGATTGAACAACTCACTGCTTTTCCCTGTCTGGCCATTGATCATTACCTCGTCCGCTCGGCTATCGAAATTTCTGAACGGTATAGGCTGGCATATTGGGATGCCGCAATTATTGCCGCCGCCGAGGCGCTGAGTTGCGAGCAGGTTTATTCAGAAGATTTCAATCACGGCCAACACTATGGAGCCGTACAAGTTCTAAATCCATTTTTATAGACCGGACTGCCACCATAACCGCTATCAGTGCTGTGGCCGCCACCAGGGGGCCTGCGTGGTCCAAAAGATGATCCGCGCGCCCAGGTAATTTTGGGCAAAGTGGGCAAATTCGGATTGGGTGAAAGGCCGGCGGGTTTTCGGGTTCAGATATTTCAAATCGGGCTCCTGCACCGCCATGGCCACCAGCGGCAGGCGGCCGCGGTAGCGGTGAAAGAAGCGATAGGAGTTGCGCATTTGGCCGCGCAGGTAAGGGACCACGTCCGGCCCGCCCAAGCCGATGCCGCGGCGGCGGGCGAAGGCAAAAAAGCGGGACATATAGCGATGGTGGTTGCTCCAGCCGCAGGGCCAGAAGTTGACGTACTGCACCACCGCCGATCGGCGGAAGACGCGGCGGGCGAAGGCGATATTTTCTTCGGTAGCGCGAAAATAGCGGCCGCAGGAAAAGCCGGCAGGGGTGCGTTGGGCGAGTATTTCGATGGAGGATTCGGGCAGGTTGATGCCCGCGACGCGGCCATCGAAGCGCCGGGCGAGGGCGGCAAGCAGGCGTTGAAAACGGCGGCGCACCGCCGGATTCCATTGCGCGGCGACCCAGCCGCGGAAGACCAAACGCCGTCCATGGCGGGCAAATTCCGGCGCCAGGCCGCCGCCATACCGCGGCCGGCGCAATAGATATGCAGGAAGGCGGCGAGCCTGGCGGCTGAAAAACCGGTCTTGAAGCTGAACGAACAGCTTTTTATGCCGGCGCCGGAGGAAGCGGAGATCGCGCTCAATGGGGGAAAAATCGTAAGCGCCGGGCGCGGTCTCCAGCATCTTCCAGGAATATAAGACCTGCACGCCTTGAATTTCCGAGCGTTGAATCAGAGCGGCGAGGTTTTTTAGCCGGACCGGGCCGGTATAAAGGTAGTTTTTCACCGCGGGCGCGACGGCCAAGCCCGGCAGAGGAAAGCTGAAAAAACATACCCAGAAAAGCCGCCAGGGCGGATGCGCGAGGCGGGCGACGATATTGAAGTTTGCAGTATTTTTCATGCGCCTGCTTCAGGCGCCGGCGCCGCCGGGGGCTCCAACCGGAACAGGTAATAGCCGTAAGGGCCAAGCGTGATCTGGTAATCGCGGCTATTGATAGGGGGAAAGACGGCTTCGCCCAGCATCTCAATCGGGCGCCAGCCCTGAAAGCGGCGCAGATCCAAGCCGGCGGCCTGCGAGGTCTTGGCCAGGTTGGCGACCACCAGCACGGTGCGCTCCTGCGAGCTGCGCAGGTAGGCGAGCACGCGGGGGTTGTCGGGCGAGAGAAATTCCAGCCGGCCGCGCGCCAGCACCGGATTCTGCTTGCGCAACTGAATCAGCGCCCGCATCCAATTGAGCAGCGAGCTGGGGTCCTGGAACTGCCGCTCGACGTTAACCGCCTGGTAGCTGTAGAGCGGATTTTGGATCAACGGCGAATAGAGCCGCTCCGGCGGCGCCTTGGAGAAGCCGCCGTTGCGGTCCACATTCCACTGCATCGGCGTGCGCACTCCGTTGCGGTCGGAAAGATAGATGTTGTCCCCCATTCCGATCTCGTCGCCATAGTAGAGGATGGGAGCGCCGGGCAGAGTGAAGAGCAGGATATTCATCAGCTCAATCTGGTGGCGGCTGTTTTCGACAATCGGCGCCAGGCGGCGGCGGATGCCCAGATTCAGCTTCATGCGCGGGTCGCGCGCGTACTCGTAGTACATGTAGTCGCGCTCTTCGTCGGTGCACATTTCCAGCGTCAATTCATCGTGATTGCGCAGGAACAGGCCCCACTGGCAGTTTTCCGGAATCGCCGGCGTCTGCTGCAGGATATCCACCACCGGCCGGCGAGTTTCCTGGCGGATGGCCATGAACAGCCGCGGCATCAGCGGGAAGTGGAAGGCCATGTGGAACTCGTCGCCCTGGCCGAAGTACTGCACCACGTCGGCCGGCCATTGATTGGCTTCGGCCAGCAGCACCCGGTCGCCGCCGTAGCGCGCCTCCACCCGGGCGCGCAGTTCTTTTAAAAAAGCATGCGTTTCCGGCAGGTTTTCGCAATTGGTGTTCTCGCGCTCGTAGAGATAGGGGACGGCGTCGCAGCGGAAGCCGTCCAGCCCCAGGTCGAGCCAGTGATAGACCACGTTCAGCATGGCCTCGCGCACCGCGGGCTCTTCGTAGTTGAGGTCGGGCTGGTGCGCATAGAAGCGATGCCAGTAATACGCCTTGGCCACCGGGTCCCAGGTCCAGTTGCTGGCTTCGGCGTCGAGGAAGATGATGCGGGCGCCGGCGTAGCGGGTGGCGTCGCGGCCCCAGACATACCAGTTGCGATAGGGCGAATCGGGCGAGCTGCGCGACTGCTGAAACCATTGATGCTGATCGGAAGTATGGTTGAGCACCAGGTCAGTCAGCACCCGCAGGCCGCGGTTATGGGCCTCGTCGAGAAATTCGCGAAAGTCTTCCAGGGTGCCGTATTCCGGGCTGACGGTGGTGAAGTCGGAGATATCGTAGCCGTCGTCGCGCAGCGGCGAAGGATAAAACGGCAGCAGCCAGAGGCAATCCACCCCCAGCCACTGCAAGTAATCCAGTTTATCGAGCAGGCCGGGAAAATCCCCGATACCGTCGGCATTCCAGTCGGAAAACGCGCGCACCGGCAGCTCGTAGAAGATCGCGTTTTGGAACCAGGCAGGAAGCATGGTCAGGGGCGAGCGGGAACGCCGGCGGCGTCGGTGGGGGCGGCGGCCGGCGCCGCGGGGGGGGCCAGCGGCAGCAGCACGCGGAAGCAGGTGCCCTGCCCCGGCTGGCTTTCCACCTGGATGGAGCCCTGGTGCAGCTCCACCACCGAGCGCGCGAAATAGAGCCCCAGGCCGCTGCCGAACTCGCGCGCGCTCAGCGGGTTCTGAATGCGGGTGAATTTCTGGAACAGGTGGGGCAACTGGTCGGCGGGAATGCCGACGCCGGTATCGCAGACCTCGAAGCGCGCCTGCTCCGCTTCCCGCCGCACCGCCAGCGCAATGCGCCCGCCCTCGGGGGTGTATTTGATGGCGTTGTCCACCAGATTGGCCAGCACCTCGCGCAAGCGCATGGGATCGCCGAGCGCGATCACCGGCTCCGGCGGCGGCGTCATCAGGAGCTGCTGGCGGTAGCGCTGGGCGCGCGCCTGATACTCGGCCGCGACCGCGGCGGCCAGATGGCCGAGGTCCAACGGCTCATGCCGAATCTGCAACTGGCCCTGCTCCAGCCGGCTGACGTTGAGCAGGTCGTTGACCAGCGCGATCAGGCGCTCGTTGGCGTCGTAGGCGCGGCGCAGATAATCGCGCTGCTGCGGGTTGAGCCGGCCGAGCACTTCTTCCAGCAGCAGCGAGAGCGCGCCCTTGACGCCGCTCATCGGCGTGCGGAGCTGGTGGCTGGCGATGGAAATGAACTCGGTCTTCATCCGGTCCACTTCGCGCTCCTGGCTGGCGTCGTTGATCACCGCCACGCAGCCGCTGACCTGCCCCTGATCATCCAGCACCGGGGCGGCGCTGAGGCTGACCGGGAGGCGGGTGCCGTCGCGCCGCACCAGCAACAGATCGCGGGCGAAGCGCAGCGCCTGGCGTTTTGCGATCGCCTGCCGCACCGGGTCCTGGGCGGCGCGCCCCGGCAGCTCCGGCACCCAGGCGAAGACTTCATCGTAGCCCCGGCCCAGCGCCTCCTGCGGCGGCCAGCGGGTAATCACCGCGGCGGCGCGGTTGAACTCGATCAGCCGCAGCTCGGCATCCACCGCGAACACGCCATCGCCGATGGAGCTGAGCAGGGCTTCATTGCGGTTGCGCCCGCTCTCCACCTCCTTGGTATAGCGCAGGTAGTAGCGGAACGCCGCCCGCAGCAGCAGCCCGCTGATCACCGCCAGCACAAAGACAATCACCGCAATCACCGCCAGCTTGTCATAAAAAACACTGACGACGTAGCTGCTGAAGCGCTCCGGACGCGCCACCAGCACCGCCTGCGAGCTATCGGGCAGCGGCGCGAAGGTGAGCGAGTTGGATTCGAGCGCGGTGGGGCGCAAAAAGCCGGTGGTGCCGGTGCGTCCGGCCAGCGCGGCCGCAAGCGCGGGCGAGGCGGCGATGCGGCCGGCGTTGAGGGGAGAGTTGGGCGGCAGCGAGATGGGCTGGCGGCGGCGGTCGAAGACATAGAGAAAGCGGTCGCTGCCGCGGTTGATGCTGTGCACCCAAGACGCGGGAATGCCGGCCGGCAGCGCGCCCACCAGCACGCCTTCGAGGCGCCCGCCCCAGCGCACCGGAGCGGCCAGCAGCAGCACCCGATGGCCGCCGTCCCGGGCCGCCAGCAGGGAGGAGGCATACCAACTTTTTTGCGCCGCTTGGAACCAACGACGGCCATTGGCCAGCGGCGCCCAGAGGGCGGAGGCCGCGGGCCATTGCGCTTCCAGCAGCCCGTCGAGTTGATACCAGGCCAGCGAGGTGAACTCGCGATGCTGGCCGGCGATCGAGCCCAACTCGGCGGCCACCGCGGCGCTGCTGCCGGAGGCGAGCGCGTGCCGGAGCTCGGTCTCGCGCCCGGCCGCCTCCAACGCGCCGGCTTCGCTGGCGTAGCTGGTATGCAGCAGCGCCAGCGCGAAGCCGCGCGTCTCATAATCGCTCTTCAGCGCCTGGTTTTCCGCCGCCTCCAGGCTGGAGGCGACAATGTAGTACGTCAACAGCAGGATCGGCACCAGGCTGAGCACCACGAAGATGGCGGTCGAGCGCACCACCGAGGCGGTCAGCCAGCGCAGCGCGCGCTCATACCATTGCGAGTGCCGCTGCAGCCAGCTTTCACTTGGTGTCCGCGCTTGTTCCCACATGCCGCGCCCCGTCCCGGGGCCACCTTATTCCTGCTGCGGTTCCTTCGCCGGCGCCTCCGGCGCGCGCTGGCATTGCGGGCAGCGCAGCCGGGCGCGGAAGTTGCGCGTCCAGGGATCGGAGAAATCGCCGGAGAGCAGCAGCACCAGCGCGCCGCCGCACTGCGGACAGCGGTAATCGCGCGGATAGCCCAGCAGCGAGGCCAGGCCCGCCGCATCGCCGCGCTCCGGATCCACGAACAGCTCGAAATTAGCGATCGGACGCACCCCGCCGCCCTCGGCCAGCAGCTTCTTCACCCGCTGCACCACCTCCGCCGGCGTGACTTCGCTCTTGACCAGGTAATCGGTGGCGCCCATGCGCGCCGCTTCGTGCTTGTCCATGTGCTGGCCGAGATTGGTGAACAGCACCACCGGCACGGAGGTAAAACGCCGGTCGGCGCGCAAGGCCTTGAGCACCTCAAAGCCGCTGAAGTCGGGCAGGATGACGTCGAGCAGGATCAGATGGGGCTGGTCCTGACGCGCCCGCGCCAGCGCTTCGCGTCCGTTTTTCGCCTGGCTGACGGTAAACCCTTCATGCGCCAGCCGCAGCGCATAGGCGTCGCGGATGAGGTCTTCATCTTCAACAATCAGCACGTTGGGAGTTTCGGCGATGCCCGGCATGAAGGCGTTCCTGTCTCCAGTATCCGGAATTCAGGGCCTGGTTTCCAGTGGGGGCCACCGCCCGGCTAAAGCCGGCGGGAAATGGGTGTAGATTGAAACACAGTCAACTCTGGAGCCAGCATGTACTCTAACTGCCGAGTTGTTGGCTTGAGCCTGGCGTGCGCTACGCTTGCCGGGTTCGCCACCGCCGCCCCCACTCCCAGACCGGCCGGCCCGGTTGTGCAAACCGCCGCCGGCCGCATCCGCGGCGCGCAGCGCGGCGGCGAGTGGGTATTCAAAGGCATTCCCTATGCCCGGCCGCCGCTGGGGCGCCGTCGCTGGGCGCCACCGCAGACGCTGGCTCCCTGGCGCGGCGTGCGCGCCGCCACCCGCTTTGGCCACGACTGCATGCAAAAGCTCTTTCCCGGCGATGCCGCCCCGCTGCGCACCACCCCCAGCGAAGATTGCCTGTATCTCAATGTCTGGGCGCCGGCGCCGCGCCGGAACGCCGCGCCCCTGCCGGTGATGGTCTGGATCTACGGCGGCGGCTTCGTCAACGGCGGCTCATCACCCGCGCCCTACAGCGGCCGCGCCTTTGCCCGCGACGGCGTGGTGTTTGTCAGTTTCAACTACCGCCTCGGCCGCTTTGGCTTTTTTGCCTTCCCCGCGCTGGCGCGATCCGGGCGCCGCTTTGGCAACTACGCTTTCATGGACCAGATTGCCGCGCTGCATTGGGTACAGCGCAATATCGCCGCCTTTGGCGGCAATCCCGGCCAGGTAACCGTCTTCGGAGAATCCGCCGGCGGCGCTTCGGTGCTCGATTTGATGAGCTCACCCTTAGCGCGCGGGCTCTTCGCGCGCGCCATTGTCGAATCCGGAGGCGGCCGCGATTCCATTCTTCCCCCCACGCCCTTGGACCATCCCGGGCCGCATGGGCAACCCTCGGCCGAGCAGGATGCGATCACCTTTGCCCGCCAGATGGGCATACCGGGCACGGGGGCGCGGGCGCTGGCGGCCCTGCGCCGCCTGCCCGCCTCCGCGATCGAACATGGACTCAACATGGCCAGCATGTTTGCCCAGCGCCGGATTTATTCCGGCCCCCTGCTCGACGGCACCATCATCGTGAATTCGGCGGAGGAAATTTTCCGGCAAGCGAAGCAGGCGGCGGCGCCGCTGATGATCGGGGCCAACAGCGCCGACCTCGGCTTCACTTTCGCGCCCACCATGACCGCGCTGCTCGCGCCCTTTGGCGCGCACGCCGCGGCGGCGCGGGCCGCCTTCGATCCCGGAAACACCACCCGCGGCTGCACCCGTTTCGCCGCCCCGCCCTGTTCGCAAGCGCTCCGCGCGGTGGCGCAGCGCATCGGCAAGGTCAAAGCCATGCTCGAGCCGGCGCGGTATATCGCGCGCGAGAACGCGCTCGCCGGCGAACCCGCGTACGAATACCGCTTCTCATACGTGGCCGCGGCAGTGCGCTCGAAGTTCTCCGGCGCGCCGCATTCATCCGAGATCCCCTATGTCTTTGACACCCTGCGGCACTCGATGTGGGCGGCCTTCGGACGCGGCCTGACCGCGCGGGACGAAGCCATTGCCGGCGCCATGCACGCCTACTGGGTCCATTTTGCCAAAACCGGCAATCCCAACGGCGCCGGCCTGCCGCACTGGTCCCGCATCGGCGGCAAGGGCAATCAACTGATGAATTTCACCTGGCGCGGCCCCCGCCCGGAAACCGACCCCGGGCGCCGCCAACTCGATTTGGTGGAGCAGATTCAGAAGTAAGCCGCCGGCGCTCAGGCGACTTCGCAGAAGACTTTGATCTGGTCGGGGGCGTTGGATTCCATCAGCGTCTTAAACAGATCCTGAAAGCGGCCCAGGCCGGCGACGGGGTGGGTCAGCATACGCTCCAGCCAGCCGGGATAGAGGGCTTCGGCGAGGACCATGTCGGAGACGCCGCGCACGAAATCGTCACGGCTGGCATTGACTGAGCCCAGCAGCAGCTTGTTGCCGAGCACAAACTCCAGGTTGATCTGATCGGAGTTGACGGTGGTGGTGCGGGCGCCGCCGGTGACGCTAGTCCAGACCAGGACGCCATTCTTCGCCAGCGCCTGCATGGCGTCAAAAGCCATGGGCGAATAGCCGGTGGCCTCGAGCATGAGATCGAAGGGGCCATATTTTTTGGCGGCATCGGCCAGAGTCACTTCCCGGCTGGAAAGATAGACCGCGCCGAGGTCCGCCAGCAGGCGCGCCTGGAGCGACGGCCCGGTGGTCAGGCCGAAGGTGACCACCTCCAGGCCGCGCAGGCGGAGCGCCAGCGTAGCCAGCAGTCCGATGCTGCCGGCGCCGGTGACGGCGGCGCGGCGGGGGCGCCAGATGCGCATGCGGCGCTGGGCCTCAAAGGCCTGGGCAATGCCCTTCTGGACGATGGAAAACGGCTCCATCATCACTGCGGGGTTGCGGATTGCCGGCGGGATTTTCACCAGGTAATCGGCGGATTCGACGTAGGCTTCGGCGAGATAGCCGTGCAGCAGATTGATGCCGCGCTCGTAATAGATGCCGTCGGTGGTCATATCCTGGGAGCCAATCTGGTCATAGAGGCTATGGCCTGGACGGCGAACGGTAGCCACCACCAGATCGCCGGGGGCAAACTCCTTCACCTCGGGCCCGGCCTGCTCCACCTGGCCCAGGCTTTCATGGCCTTCGATCAGGTAATCGCTGCCGGCGGGCGGGGCGCCATAAAGCCCTAACTGCAGCTCTTTATCGGTGCCATCCACGCCGACGCGCAAGACTTTGACGCGGACGCCGCGCCCGCCGGGAACCGAATCCTGTTCCGGCAGCGGGGCATCCACCAGGCGGGCGCTATGAGGCTGGCGGGGAGTAATCGCGACAGCTTGCATGGACATGACCTCTTTTCGGGAGCAATCAGGATGCCAGCGGAGGGCAATCCGCCGATCGACGGTCAGCTCGCATCGGCGCGAGATAAAGAAGCCGCCGGCTCGCTGCCGGCGGGGTGGGCCGCCGGCCGGAGCTCGGCCAGATCGGAGATCAGCGAGCCCGCCCAGCGGAACACATTGCGTTCGCGCACAATCCGGCGCAGGTTTTGCATGCGGGTGCGGCGCTCGTCCGGGTCCATTTCCAGCGCCTGCCGGAGCGCATCGGCGAGGCTTTCGGTATCGTAAGGGTTGACGATCAAGGCCTCCGGCAGCTCGCGGGCTGCGCCGGTGAAGCGGCTGAGAATCAGCATTCCCTGCTCATCGTCGCGGGCGGCGATGAATTCCTTGGCCACCAGGTTCATGCCGTCATGCAGCGCGGTGACCAGGCAGACGTCGGCATGCTTGTAGTAAGGCTCGATTTCGGCGCGGGAATGCTCGCGCAACAGCAAGACAATGGGGCGCCATTGCGAGGTCTGGAAACGGCGGTTGATGCGGGCGGCCTCGGCCTGCACTTCCTCGATCAGGTCGCGATAACGGCCGATGCGGGTGCGGCTGGGGGCGCCGATCTGTATGAAGGTGAATTGCTGGCGATAGACCGGATATTTTTCCAGGAAGCGTTCGATGGCCGCCAGCCGCTCGAGGATGCCCTTGGTGTAATCCAGGCGGTCCACACCCAGGCCGAGAAAGATGGAGTTGACGCCGAGGTTTTGGAACAGGGTGGCGCGCTCCACAGTGTCGCCGCGCTCATCCGTCGGCGCCGGCATCATCGGCTCGGGGAACTCCACGCTGATCGGATAAGGGCGCACCAGGGTGCGCTGGCCGCCGCGGTTGACGGCGGAGCGGTCCCAATCAATGCGCGATTCCAGGGCGGCATCCACCGTCTCGAGAAAATAATTGCAGTGCGAGCGGATATGGAAGCCGATCAGGTCGGCGCCAAGCAGCCCATCGAGCAGTTCGCGTTGCCAGGGGCAAATGCCAAACGCCTGCGGGTTGGGCCAGGGGATATGCCAGAAGATGGCGACGCGGGCATCGGGACGATGCTGCTTGATCAGCCGCGGCAGCAGGGCGAAGTGATAATCCTGCACCAGGACGCAGGGGGCCTCGGCGCCGGCCATTTCCTGCAGGGCGACGCGGGCGAATTTGCGGTTGACCTCCTGGTAGTGTTCCCAATCGGCGCCGCGGAACAAAGGCCGGGCATGGGCGATATGGCACAGCGGCCAGAGCCCTTCGTTGGCGAAACCGAAATAATAGCCTTCGTTTTCCTCGCCGCTGAGCCAGACCCGGCGCAAGGTGTAATGGGGGTCGTCGGGAGGGACGCGCAGCCGGTCCCAGGCGTCAACGGTCTGGCGGTCGGCGCTGCCGGTGCCCTGGGCGATCCAAGTGCCGTCGCAGGCGCGCAGAATCGGCTCCAGGGCAGTCACCAGACCGCTGGCCGGCACGGAAACGGCGATGCCCCGGCCGGTGGCGGAGTGTATATATGGCTCGCGGTTGGAGATGACAAACAGGCGGCTGTCTTCAAGGCAGGTCTGCACATGGACGCGGAGGCGCTCGGCTGTCCAGAGCGAGAGCCCGGAGGCGCGCAACCGGGCTTCCAGGCTGGCGGCGGCGCGGGCCTCGTGCAGGGTTTGCGCCAGGCGCGCGGCTTCTTCCGCCAGCGGGCGCAGGGGATCGCCCACCGGCGAAGGCGGCGGGCGGGGAGCGAGCGGTCGCTTGCGCAGCTCGCGCATCCAGTGCGCGGTCCGCGCCAGCGGGCGGATGAAATAGACGCGGTAAACGGCCCAGGCCAGCAGCAGCACCAGCGGGATCACCACCAGCACCATCCAGAACGCGGAATGCCAGGTATGCAGAATATCGGCCTGGATATAGCTGGCGTCATAAACCATCGCCAGCGCGCCGGTCACCGAGGCGCCGTGGTGCAGCGGCACGGCGAAGAGGTATATGGATTGGCCATCGAGGCTGAGGAATTGGCCGCGGCCGCCATTTTCCGCGGTGGCCTGCACCACCGCGGCCGGCAAGCGCGCCAGCCGGGGCTCCAGCCAGGAGGTGACGGCGAGATGGTTGCCCTGATCGTCGTAAACCGCGAGACCCAGCAGGTCTTCCCGGTTCCCCAGCCGCTGAATCTCCTCCGACAGGGCCGGCTGCCGTTGCGGCAACATCAGCGGATCTAAGCGGTCTTGAAAGTAACCGGCGAGGCCTTCGGCGCGGCGCTGCAATTCACGGCCGAGTCCTCGGCGCTGGGTGCGAACCTCCACCAGGGTCAACAGGAAGATGGAGGCCGCGGTCGAGAAGATCAGCAGCAGGATCCAATGCAGCCGAATCCTCATGCTTTATTTTACTCTGCCCTAATTCAGATCGCGCCAATTCGGTCCGGTGCCCGACTCCGCCACCAGGGGAACGCTCAGCTCCGCCGCGGTTTCCATTTCGCTGCGCACCAGTTCGGCCAGCGCGGGGGCGTCCGCGGCGGGTGCTTCCAGCACCAGCTCATCATGCACCTGCAACAGCAAGCGGGCGGAAGCGCCGGCGAGGCGGGCCTGGACGCGCACCATCGCCAGCCGCATCAGATCGGCCGCCGTGCCCTGCAAGGGGCTGTTGATGGCGGTGCGTTCGGCAAAGCCGCGCTGCGCAGGGTTGCGGCTGTTCAAGTCGGGAATCGGACGCAGGCGTCCCCACAGGGTGCGCACGCTGCCGGTCTCGCGGGCGGCGCTCAACTGCTGGTCAATGTAGCGGCGGATGCCGGCATAGCGCTCGAAGTAGCGGCGGATGAAATCCGCCGCTTCCGCCTGCGGTATGCCCAACTGGCGCGCCAGGCCGAAGGCGGAGAGGCCGTAGACGATGCCAAAGTTCACGGCTTTGGCGCGGCGCCGCTGGTCTTCATCAATCCGATCGGGCGCGATGCCGAACACTTCGGCGGCGGTGAGGCGGTGAATGTCGCCGCCGGATTGATAGGCGGCGAGGAGCAGCGGATCCTGGCTGAAATGCGCCAGCAGGCGGAGCTCGATCTGGGAATAATCGGCGACTACCAGCAGATTGCCGGGAGCGGCGCAGAAGGCGGAGCGGATTTGGCGGCCCAAGCGGCTGCGAATCGGGATATTTTGCAGGTTGGGATTGCTGGAAGAAAGCCGTCCGGTGGCCGTTCCGATCTGCGAAAAACTGGTATGCAAGCGGCCGGTGGGGGCCACCAGCGGGGGCAAGGCATCCACGTAGGTGGACTGCAATTTCGCGAGCTGGCGGAATTCCAGCACCTTGGCCGCAATCGGATAATCGGGGGCCAGTTCTTCGAGCACGTCCCCCGCGGTAGAAAGCGACTTGGTTTTACCGCGGCGGGCGGGGGCCGGCAGGCCCAGCTTTTCAAACAAGATTTCGCCCAACTGGCGGGGGGAATGGAGATTGAAGCGGGCGCCGGCGAGCGCATAGATTTCCAGTTCCAAGGCCTGGCATTGCCGGCTCAGCTCGCTCGAGAGTGAGCGCAGGGCGGCGAGATCCACGCCCACGCCGGCGATTTCCATGGCTTCGAGCACCGGCGCCAGGGGCAGATCGAGATCGCCATAGACCGGCCAGAGGCGGGCGGCTTCGACTTGCGCGCGCAGCGCCGGCGCGAGGCGCGCCAGGGCGCAGGCGGCCGCGGCGGCATCGGATTCCCAGGCCATTTCCAAGCGCGCGCGCGCCAGCGATTCCAGATCGTAGCGGCCGCGGGTAGGATCGAGCAAATAGGCCAGCAGTTGCGCATCGAGCAGGCGATCGGCGGCATGCGGCGGCAGGGGCTGGCGCCAGCTACGCAACTGCCGGCGGAGCCGGCGGCAATCGTGGGTCAACCAGGCGCGGGCGGGGTGCGAGAGTTCCGCGGCCAGAGCGGGCAACAACTCCGGGCCGACCAGGCCGGCTTCGTTTTCCGTGGCCAGGCCCAGGCCGGCGACCCCGGGCAGCGGCGAAACGTCCGATTCGGCGGCAAACAGCGCCAGCGGGCGGGCGCCGTGCTCGCGCAGCCAACCCGTCAAATCCGCCGCCGTGGCCCAAGCCAGCCGGCGCCAGGGCGCGGCGACGGCGGCCGGCGGCGCCATCCCCGCTGCGGGGGGCGGCAAATCCTTCAGCAAAGTGTGGAATTCCAGCTCGGTAAAGAGCGCGCGGCAAGCATCCACGTCGGGTTCGGCGACTCGCAGCGCTGCAAGATCAAGGCGGATCGGCGCGGCGGTGTCGATGGCCGCCAATTGGCGGCTGAGCAGGATCTGGTCGCGATAGTTTTGCAGCGCTTCGCGGTACGATTTACGCTCGACCTCCGCGGCGCGCTGCAAAAGCGCATCCAGGGCGCCAAAGCGCGAGATCAGATCGCGCGCGCCTTTCTCGCCGATGCCGGGAGCGCCGGGAATATTGTCCACCGCATCGCCGCGCAGGGCCATCAGATCCACGACCTGATCGGGGCGGACGCCCAACAGGTTCTGCACTTCGGCGGTATCGCAGAGCAGGTCGCCGCGGGTAGGGTTGAGCACACAGATGCAGTCATTCACCAACTGCAGCATGTCTTTATCGCTGGAGACGATCACCACCGACAAGCGGCGTTCCGCCGCCTGGCGGGAGAGGGAGCCGATGAGGTCGTCGGCTTCGAAGCCGGACATTTCCAGGATCGGCAGACGCAGCGCTTCAGCCGCGCGGCGCACATAGGGAAGCTGCGCCGCCAGTTCTTCCGGCATGGCCGGGCGGTGGGCTTTATAGGCGGTGTAAGCCTGCTCGCGGAAGGTGGGGCCGGGAGCGTCCATCACCACGGCCAGATGGGGCGGTTGCGCCTGCTTCAGCAGCTTGCGCACCATGTTGAGGAAGCCCAGGGTGGCGTGGGTCGGCAGGCCGCGGGTATTGGTCATGCGCGGCAGGGCATGGAAGGCGCGGAAGACGTAGCCCATGGCATCCACCAGGTACAAGTCGGCGGAGGGCCAGGAGCGCCGGGCGGGGGCCGAGGATGGGGCGGCGTCAGGCAAGGACGGAGAGGATCATTGCAGCCAGCGGCCGGGGCTGGCCGCCAGCGGCGCGGCGTGATGCAGCACCAGGCGCCAGCGTCCCTGGCGCTTCCAGAACAGATTGGCGACCCGCAGCCAGTTCTGGCGGCAGTGGATATCAACCACGCGCTGCATCCGCTCGCGGCAGTTGAGCCAGGCGCGATCGCCTTCGATCTGCACCGTCACCCGATCCACGGAGACGCTCAATTCGCGCGTGCAGTCGAACAGGGCCTGCCATCCGCGCCGGATCGAGCTCCAGCCGTACAGCAAGGGCCAGCCGGGCAGCAGGCAGCGGCAGGCCTCCGAGGGCAGCCAGATATCGTCTAAATCCGGTAGACTTTGGGCGGCGACAGCCTGGTAGTAGTGGAGATTGGCTTCTTCGACGAACTCCACTTCCGCGGTGCAGGAGCGCATGCCTGCATGATGCCACGGTTTCAATTGTGAATGTCCGCCGGGGGGCTATTTCTCGGTGGATTTTTTAGCGGCGCGTTCCTTGGCCCAACGCTTCCGCGCGGCATCGGCGATCCGCTGCCGGCCTTCGGGAGAAAGCCGGTAAAGACTGCGGCCCATTTTTGGCGGCCGCCCCCGCTTCCTTCCCCGCCCCGCGCCCGGGCTCGACAAACTACGCAAACTACGAATGACAACTTCCAGACGCGCGCGCTCGTCCTCCAGCTCGCGTATGGCTCGCGATAGAGAGTTCATATCGGCTCCGCCACAAAAAGTGAACATCCCCTGACTCGATTGTAAGTTATAAGTGGATTTTTCGCCAGATTCTTCTAAGTGCAAGGCCAGCGGCGATGACCTGCAATATTTTGCGAGCCGCCGGCGAGGGCCTCCGGCCGAGCCCACGCAAGGGCTATCTTACTCAGTCAGGACTACTTCGCGGCGCGAACTCAGGCGGGAGCGTCTTCGGGGCCGTCTTCGATCATGGTTTCAAAGCGGGTGTATTGGCGGAGGAAAGCCAGGCGGATGCGGCCGGTGGGGCCGTTGCGCTGCTTGGCGATGATAATCTCGGCCTTGCCGCGCTCGTTTTCCTCCAGATCGCGGTTATACATCTCCTCGCGGTAGATGAAGGCGACCAGATCGGCATCCTGCTCAATCGAGCCGGACTCGCGCAGGTCGCTGAGCAGCGGCTCACGGCTTTTGCCCGGCCGCTGTTCCGGGGCGCGGCTGAGCTGGGACAGCGCGATCACCGGCACTTCCAGCTCCTTGGCCAGCGCTTTGAGGCCGCGCGAGATCTGAGAGATTTCCAGGTTGCGGTTTTCCGCCCGGCCGGTGGAGCTCATCAACTGCAGATAATCGATGATGATCAGGTCCAGCGCGCCGCGCTCGGCTTTCAGGCGGCGGCACTTGGAGCGCAGCGTCAGCAGGTCGATGCCGGAAGTATCGTCAATGAAGATGGGCGCATTGGCGAGTTGTCCCATGGCGGAGGCCAGGGTTTTGCGTGTGGCTTTATCCATGTGGCCCATGCGCAGATGGTGGTTGTCCACCCGCGCGACAGAACAGAGCAGGCGCAAGATCAGTTGCAAGTTGGCCATTTCCAGGCTGAAGAGGGCCACGGTTTTGCCCTGGCGCAGGGCCACGTTTTCGGCGATATTCATGGCGAAGGCGGTTTTGCCCATGGAGGGGCGGGCGGCCAGCACGATCAATTCGGCGGGCTGCAAGCCGGCGGTCATGTTGTCGAAATCGCTGTAGCCGGTGGGAAGGCCGGGAATGGCGCTACCCTGCATGTCCTCGAGCTTTTTCAGCAGCTTTGGCGCCAGATCGCCGACTCCGATCAGGTCGCCGCGGACGCGCGCGGTGGCGATCTCGAAGATCATCTTCTCCGCCTGGTCGAGCACTACCGCGCTTTCTTCGCTGCCGGCCAGGGCCATTTCGCTGATCGCCTGGGCGGCGCCAATCAATTGCCGCAGCAGGGAGCGGTCTTTGACGATGCGGGCGTAATGCTCGACATTGACGCTACGCGGCAGGCCCTCGGTGAGAGCAAACAGGAAGGCATGGCCGCCCACGGTCTCCAGATGACCGCTGCGCTCGAGCGCTTCGCCGACGGTGATGAAATCGATCGCCCGATTCGCCTGCGCCAACTCGCCCATGGCGGCGAAGATGCGACCATGAGAATCGAGATGAAAATCCGCCGGGTGGAGGATTGCGGCGGCATAGTGAAAGGCCACCTGATCGAGCAGGATCGCACCCAGCACCGAACGCTCGGCCAGCAGATGCGCCGGCAATCCCTTGCGATCGAGCAGTTCCGCTACCGCCATCGTGCTGCGCCCTCCTGCGGCGCTGGTCTATCTTGCCGCAGACGGTCCGCGCGGCCGGGAAAAAAAATTTTCCGCGCGCTCTCGCCCCGCGATATTGGAAATTTCCACAGCCCCGGCTGTGCAAAAAGCTGTGGAAAACACCGCGGGGGGGCCGGCGCCGCTACGGGCGGGGCGCGGGAATGGAGACCAGTACCTTGGCCGAGTTCATATTGCCCGCGGCATCTTCGATGCGCAACATCAGCAGATGCTCTCCCGGAGAAAGCTGCCGCGCGCGAACGGTAAAGGTTTCGCGGCGCGAATCGATAATGCCGTCATCGGAATAAAGCAGCCGCCAGGGTCCACCGTCCACCGAATCGGCAGCGCGCACCAGCACCGTTCCGGGATCGTCCGCGGCGAAGCGGGCCACCGCCTCGCCCGGGCGGGGCTGGCTGGTGGAGAGCAGGCGCAGGCTGGGAGCGGCGGTATCCAGCGTAGCCAGCGGGCTGACCGCTTCGGCGCGCTTTACGAACCGGGGCGGATTGGAAGGCCCATCGCTGGCCACCAGCTTGAAGCGATACACGCCGTCCGGCAGGCGGCGGTTATCAATCATCAGCCGGGAGGCGCTCAAATCACCGCGCAGCAGCTTCCAGTCGGATTCTCCCTCGGCCTGAAAATAGACGCTGTAGCGCAGCCGGTCGCCGTCGGGGTCATTCGCTTTCCAGCTCAGCTCGATGCCGTGCACATGCGCCGGCGCATGCGCCGGCGGCGGCGCCATGGACGGCAGCGGAGGCAGCAGCGGCCGGGCGGCGGCTTCGGAAGATACCGCAGAGCGGACATGAAACCAATGAATCTCCGGACTGAGATTCACCGGCAGATAGGGGATGACGACTTCGTCCAGGTAAGGCGAGCCGGAGGGCGAGCCCTGAAAGACGGCCTTCCACTGGATATAACGCGCCGCCGGGCTGGGAATGCGTTGCCCGAGCGGCACCACCTGCCAGGGGCTCCAGGTCTGATCGGGGCGGGGAGAGTTGCCGCTGCGGGTCCAGAGCCGCAGGCGGGTGTGCGGCGCCAACTGGCCGCGCCATTGCAAATCGCCCCAGTGGGAAATCACGCGGGTATCTTTGACCGGGGAAACGAACCAGCCACTGGCGGAAGCGCTGCCGCCCAGGCGATAGAGATCGCCGCGGTTGGCGGTGGTCGCCAGCACATAAGGGCCGGCGCGCAGCAGGCGGGTGGTTTCTTCCTGATTGGTTTGCGCCAGGATGGTGGTTTGGCGGTTGGGGCCCAGGCGATAAATCCGGCCATTGTGGTCGGTCGAGACCAGCAGCCCCTGGGCGGTAGGCAAGACGTCATCGGCATCCTGCGAGGTCGAACTCCAGAGCGTATCCACGGCCTGGTTGGGCGCGATGCGATACACCGCGCTGCGCATGCCGGCCAGATGCGGCACCGGAGAGAACTCGGGTGAAACCGGCGCTGGCGCTTTCTGGCCGGACGCCGGCGGAACGGCGGGCTTGGGCGTCAGGCCGGAGCCGCTGGAGGCGGTAATGGTCATCGCCATCGGCGCGGCCAGGCCACCGGCCAGGACCGGCTCGACCGGAGGCGGATGCACCAACAAGGGCGCCGGCGCGCCTTGCGCGGTGGCGTAAATGGAGCCATCCGGGGCCAGCGCCAGACGATGGATTTCCTCAAGGGGCGAGTTATAGAGCACGAAGGCCTGGCCGGCAGGGGTAATCCGGTAAATCAATCCATTCGGTTCCGAGCCGGCCAGCAGATCGCCATTGGGCGCGGCGGCCAGCGCCATGACCTGCGCCTGCCGGGTATCGAAGAATTTTTCGCCTTGTTGCGCCGCGGTGACGCGATAAATCTTGCCGCGGTCGCCGGTGCCGACGTAGAGCGCCTTGCCGGAAAACGCCAGGGCCCAGATATAACGCTCATGCGGATCGAAATAAACCGAGGCATGGCCGCCGGGAGTGATGCGATACACCTTGCCATTGGGCGAAGTGCCGGCGTAGAGATTACCGCCGGGGCCGAGGGCGAGGGCGAAGACTTCCGGCTGCGGGGCGCTGAACAGCAGCGCCCGGCGCGGCGGCACCGGATGCGCGCCGGCCAGATCGGCGGGGGTCAGGCGGTAGATGCGGCCTTCGTGCCCGGTGCCGAGGTAAATGCTGCCATGCGGGCCGGCGGCCACGCTCCAGATCAGCGCTTGCTGGGTGTGAAACACCAGGCGCAGATCGGGCGCCAGCCGCAGGCGGCCTTCGCGGCTGAGCGAGAGCCCATGCATCGAGCCGTGGGAAAACTGGCGAAAGCTGGCGGTGCGCCAGAAGACGGTATTGACGGCGGCAATCGGCAAAGCGCCGGCCAGCAGGAGCCCGGCGGCCAGCCACCAGCGCCGGAGATGCAAACCACGGGGGATAGGCTTCATGTAGCTACTCCGCGCCTCCAGCGGGAGGCGCTTAATTCTTCACCGTGAGCGCGACCATCTGGCGGCCGGAAACCGCAAACGGCAGCGGCCGGCTGTGATAGCGCAGCAAAGTGGACATCGGCTGGCTGCGCAGATCGCCGCCGAGCGCGTCGGGCGCGGTCAGGATGCGGGTCAGCGAGGGCGGCGCCATGGGAAATTCCACCCCCTGCAAGCGATAGCTGGCCCCGGGCTGAAGCACGCGCACATAGATTCGATTATTGCGGTGCACGCGATTCAAGTGCGCCACCAGCTGCGAAAGGCTGCGGGGCGGCGGTTGCGAGACCAGCAGCCCGCCGAGCGCGGCGATGCCGCTGCCCCCGCCGACGACGATATGCAGGGGCCCGGGAGCCACGCTGTACGGCAGGCGCAAATGAATCGGCAGGCGCAATTGCTCGCCGCCGCTGGCGCGCAGCACGGCCGTCAACTGCAGTTGCGACCCGGGCTGCACTTGCAGACGGTTGCTCCAGACCTGCACCAGTTGCGCCGTGCGCTGGCGGTCGGAGGAACGCACATCGAGCGAGATGCCCTGCACGCGCAGGCCGGAGAGCTGGCTGGCGTACAACTCGGCCAACGGCGCCGCCACGGCCAGCGAAGCCTGGCCGGGAATATTCATCTCGCCGGAATACAAATTATCAATCCGCACCGGCGGGCTGCCCGCCAGGCGGATGGTCCCATGCACGGACAGGGTGGAAGGGCCGAGGGCGCGCTGGGTGGCGCTCAAGGTGGCGAGCACGCCCATGTTGGCCAGCAAGGGCGTCAGGAAGGGGTGGTCCACGACTTCAAAACGATAGCGCTGCACTTCCCCGTCGGGGCTATGCACCAGGATCGAAACCGGGACCATCGGCGCCTGGCCGCCCAGCCGGCCATAGATGCCTTGGCTGCGATCCTGATGGATGATGCCCAGTTGCGCGCCGGGGACGTCGATCTTGAACGAACTCATGTAGCCGGGCATGACCGCGATGACGTGGGCGCGGCTAAAGGGGAAATCGGTCGCGCCGGCGGAAAGAAAACGATGGCCGCAGGCGAACACCTGCCCGGCGTGCACATAGGTCACGGTGCAGTCGGCCGATACGCCGAGATCGCCGCGCATCAACTGCACGCTGATCATTTCCCCCGGCTGCAAATGCGCCTGGGCCGGCGGCACCGGCGGCGCCGCGCTGCCGCCGCTCGAGCCGCCCAGCATGGGCATCAGGTGCAAAGCGCGGAACTGCGGCATGAAGTACTGGAGGTCGCTGGCGGAAAACCCCGAGAGCATCAAGGCGGTGGTCGCTTGCGGCAGGCGCGGGGCGGCAAATGCATCGGCCGGTGGGGCGGCCGCTTCGGGCGAGAGCAGCGCATACAGCCGGCGCGCATCCACGCCCGGCGCCGGCGCTTGCCGGCGCGCCTGGCTGAGCATCTGCCCGATCGGGGTAATGCCGGCGATGGCTTGCCGGGCGAAGGGATAGCCCAGGGCGACCGCGCCGGCTAACTTGCCGTCCAGATACACCGGGCTGCCGCTCATGCCCTCGATGACGCCGGTCTGGGCCAGCGGCCCGCCGCTCAGTTTGGCCCAGATCACCGCCTGGCGCGGGCCCATATTGCGCACTACGCCCAGAATCCGCACCTGGAACCGCTGCGGGGTGTTTCCGGAGAAGACGGTGACCCCATAGCCGACCATGCCCGGGCGAACACGAGCCAGCGGAAAAAATTGACCGGCGGCGCCGGACGGCGGAAGGTTGTTTTGGCCCCAGGCCGCCGGAACGGCCACAAACAGCAAGATGAGAAAGTAGAAGCGACGCATGCGAACCAGCAAGGCTGGATGTAGGAAATTGAGAACAGTTTAAAAGCAGTTCGGGCCGCGGTCAAGGCATTCCGCAGCCGCCAACGCGATGGCGGCCGGCGCGGCTAAGCCGGCGCGGCGAGGGCCTGCGGCAAGGGGTTCGCGCCCAAGACCTGCAGGGCTCGATTCAATTGCAGGTCCTGTTTGGGAGGCAACACGCCGAGCGGAGGCACATCCGCGTCGGGCAGCGCGCCGGGGAACCGGACCTGTTCGATATTGGGAGTGATGGCGGAGTCTTCGATCGCCTGATGCGCGGGCGTATAGTACTTCGCCACGGTCAGCAACACGGCCGTGCCGTCGCCGAGCGGGAATAACTTCTGCACGGCGCCCTCGCCGAAGGTCTTGTCACCCACGACGCTGCCACGATGATTATCGAGAATGGCCGCGGCCAGCACTTCGGCCGGCCCGGCAGTGCCGGCGTTCACCAATACGGCCATCGGCAGCGAAGGCCAGCGGGCGCGGGCCGGCTGCGCCTCGACCAACTGGCGGGCATAGGTGCGGCCCTCGAGCGAGGTGATCATACCCTGGCGCAGGAACAGATTGGCGGCGGCTTCGGCGGCTTGATAGCTGCCGCTGCCGCAGCCGCGCAGATCCAGCACCAATTTTTTGGCGCCCTGCTGGACCAGGGCGGACAGATGCGCGGCCAGCGACGGCACCCGGCCGGAGTCGAGATCGGGCAGGCGCAAATAGGCGACCCGGCTGTCGAGCAGCTGCGCCTGCAGAGGCGTGTGGGGGAGCACCACCCGCTGCAGCGTCAGATTCCGCGGCTGCGTGTGGCGCATGAAAATCGCGCGCACTTGCACCGTGCTATCCGGAGCGCCGAGCAACAGGCGGCGGATGGCAAACAGTGACAACATGCTGGTGCGCTGGCCAGCGATGAGCTCCAGCAGATCGCCGCGGCGCAATCCCGCCTGATAGGCCGGACTGCCCGCCACGACATCCACGATGACGGCCTCGCCGCGCTTGGAAACGACCAGGCCGGTCGAACCGCGGGGAGCGGGCTCGGCCAGGGCGGCGCGATAGGCGCGGTACTGCGAGGCGGTGAGATAGCTGGAACCGGCATCGAGCGAATCCAGTAAACCATGCAGCGAGCCGTTGGCCACGGCGTGCAGGTTGGGCGCGGTGACATAATCGCGCTGGATGTAGGACAGCACTTGCGCATAGACGCCCAGTTGGGCATACGGCCGCGATTGACCGTCGCCGCCGGTCATGGCCATGCCGGCGACGATAAAGCCGGCCAGCAATAAAGAAATCACCCAAACCCACCAAGCGGAGCGATGACGCATAGTTATATCGAACCCCCGCGCGGCTTCAGCCGCACTGCGAATGATTCAATTATAATCCGGCGGCGCCGGCCGGAATGGCCCGCCCGGATGATTCATGAATTCTATGGCCGGCGCGCGGGCAAAATCCGGCCCGCACAGGCCGGGCAGCGGCGGGGAGCGCGAGACGGCATACTTTTTCAGACTGCCGTCCATTCGAATCCGGGCCGGCACAGCCGCGTAATCACGGCCACTTACCAATTGAACAACCATCTGCGAGGCGCACGATTGCTGAGGCGGAGCGATCCCGATTCGCGTATTGCTTGAGGGTTGGGCAGACAATTGACTGTCAGCGCGACGCGCGCGGCGAAGAAAATTTTTCGGCTTGCAAAATTTTGTCCGGGACGGTACAAACATACCTCGTCGTTAATTTTTGAAAGTGAGTGGATGCGAGGGTTCCCCCCTTCCCGCCAAAGTTTGCATATGAACGCGGCGAGCGCGAAGACCGAGATGATCTGGGACGCCATTCTGAGCGAAGTTCGAAAAAAGGCCAATGCGCACAGTTTCGAAGTCTGGCTGCGGCCGACGCGGCAGCAGCGGCTGGACCAGGGCACCCTGTATGTGGCCGTGCCCAACGCGGATTTCGAACGGGTGCGGGAAAAGTTCGGGCCGCAAATCGAGCAGGCGATCGTGCGCCTGTCGCTGGGCGGCGAAGTGCAGCACATCAAATTCGTGCCCCCGACGGTCTCCGCGCCGGTGCAGGAGCGGCTGGATTTCGATTCAATCGCCAACCGGCTGAACCCCCGCTACCGTTTTGCCACTTTCGTGGTGGGCAGTTCCAACCAGTTTGCCCACGCCGCCGCGCAGGCGGTGAGCGAGCGCCCCGGCAAAGCCTACAACCCGCTGTTTCTCTACGGCGGAGTGGGAATGGGCAAAACCCACCTGATGCAGGCGATCGGCCACCGCGCGCATGAGCTGTATCCGCACCTGCGCGTCGAATATGTCACCGCCGAGAAATTCACCAATGAGTTCCTGGCGGCGCTGCGGGGCGAGCGGGTCGCCGCTTTCAGCGACCGCTACCGATCGAACGACGTGCTGCTGATTGACGACATCCAGTTCATCGCCAACAAGGAACGCACGCAGGAAGAGTTTTTTCACACCTTCAACACCCTGCACTCGTCGCAGAAACAACTGGTGATTTCCAGCGACCGCTCGCCGCGCGACCTGACCCAACTGGAAGAACGCATGCGCTCGCGCTTCGAATCCGGCCTGATTGCCGACCTGCAGCCGCCCGACCTGGAAACGCGCATCAATATTCTGCTGCAGAAGGCGCAAATGGAGCGGGAGGGCGCGCCTTATATGCCGGAGCTGCCGGCCGAGGTGGCGGAATTCATCGCCAGCCGGATCAAGAGCAACGTACGCGAGCTGGAGGGCGCACTGGTGCGCCTCTTGGCCTACTGTTCGCTGAAAGGCATGCACGTCACGGTCAGCAGCGCGCAGGAGGCGCTGCGGCACCTGTTCGACCAGCAGCAACGCAAGGTGGATATCGAGCTGATCGCCAAGGCGGTGGCGGAAGCCTTTGGGATGCGGGTTTCGGAGCTGAAGGCGCGCAACAATTCCAAGCCCATCGTCTATCCGCGCCAGATCGCGATGTATTTAGCCAAACAAATGACCCAGGCCAGCCTGCCGGAAATCGCGCGGTATTACGGCGGAAAGCATCACTCGACGGTCATCCATTCGATTCGCAAGATTGAACAGGAACGGCACCAGAACGCGGACCTGCAGCGCACGCTGGACCGGCTGGGCGACCAGCTCAACGGCTAGCGGCTCAAGCAATTTTGATAATTTTATTTTTAATGGCGTACTGCACCAGTTGCGCCTTGTTGTGAATATCGAGTTTGCGCATGAGATTGAATTTATGCGCCTCGATGGTCTTAACGCTGAGGCCCAGGCGGGCGGCGATTTCCTTGACCGAGAGCCCTTCGGCGAGCAACTTCAGGGTTTCCCGCTCGCGCGGGGTGAGCATTTCCAGGCGGGGCTTGAAGCGGTCTTCGGGGGCGCGGGTGCGCAGGTCTTCAACGAATTTGGAGAGCACGCGCGGGCTCATGTATTTGCCGCCGCGGCGGATTTCGCGGATGGCGGCGATGAGTTGTTCGGCAGGCGTATCCTTGAGCACGTAGCCGGAAGCGCCGACTTCGAGGCATTGCGCCAGGTAGTCCTCGTCGTCATACATGGTGAGGAAAAGGACTTTTACGGCGGGCTGATTTTTGCGGATCCGGCGCACCGCCTCGAAGCTGGCCAGGCCGGGCATACCGATATCCATCAGCACCATATCGGGCTGCAGTTCCTGGGCGCGGCGCACCGCTTCCTCGCCCTCGCGGGCTTCGCCCGCCACTTCCAAGTCAAGTTCGCTTTCCAACAGATGGCGCAGCCCCTGGCGGAAAAGCATGTGATCGTCGGTGATCAGGATGCGGTATTTGGGCATGGCAGAGTCGCGCCATTGGGGGCGGCCGGGAGCGGAGCCGGCGCGGCCAGCGGCAGCCAGAAGGCGAGGCGGGTTCCGCCGCCCCGCCGGCGGCCAAGCTCGAAATCACCGCCGGCCATCAGGATACGCTCGCGCATGCCGCGCAGGCCCAGTCCCCGGCCGGAGCCGTTGCGCGCCACGATCGCGCGCGCGTCCTGGGCTCTTCCGTTTTCGAGCCAGCCATTGGCGCTGGGACCAATCCCATCGTCTTCAATCGTAACCTGCAGCCGGCCATCGGATGATTGGATGCGCACGCTAACGCGTCCGGCATGGGCATGCTTGACCACATTGGTGAGGGCTTCCTGAACCACGCGATAAAGCACGGTCTGCAATTCATCGGGAAGGTTGAAGCTGTCGAGTTTGGGGGCGCTAAAATCCGTCTTTAGTCCATGCCAGCGGCGCAGGCGGCGCAGATCACGGCGCACGGCGGCGCACCAGCCCAATTCCTCCAAGACAGCGGGCGAGAGCCGGGCCATAATGCGGCGCAAGCCTTCAGCGGTGCGGTCCACCTCGCGCAGGGCGCCATTCAGGCTGGCGGCATCCGGAATTCCGCCGCGACGGCGCAGCAGTTCCAGTTGCAGCCGCAGAGCCATCAGGCGCTGCCCGCTTTCATCGTGCAACTCACGCCGAATACGGCGGCGTTCCTGCTCTTCAGCGAGCCAGAGCTGATGCGATAGCGAACGCACCTGCGCCTGGCGCTCGCGGATGGAATCCAGCAGCAGGACCCGCTCGATCGCCAGGGCGGACCGTTGGCCGAGGGCGCTGAGCAGGTCCAGTTCCTGGGGAAGGTATTCGTAAACCTGGGCAAAATCCACATGCAGTACGCCTAATGGCTGGCGGACGGAAGTATCCTCGCCGGCGCATTCACCGTAGAGCGGCACGGCCCAGAGCGACTTCACTTCCAGCATACGGAAGCAGGGATGCGCGATGCCGGGGTCATTCGCCGCATCGAGCACCATGCCGGGCTTCTGTTGCCGCAGGCATTGGGTGAAAAATGTGCCTTCATGACGATCGTCGGGCCGGCACTCGGCCGGCCAGCCGTAAACTGCGCGATGGCGAAGCGCGCCGCGCTCATTCAACAGCAGGATGCCGGACCAGCGCGCGCCAAAAGCCTCCGCAGCCAAACGGAGCAGGCGTTGCAACAGATCGTCGAGCCCGAACGATGCCAACTCCGCATCCAGAACCCGCAAAAGAGTTTCCAAGGCGCCGCGCTGGACTTCATCGTAAGCCTGGCTGGCCTGCAGCAGGCTGAGATGATGCCAGGTTTCGAGCACCGCCAGCGCGCGTTCCGAACGGGCGCCAAGTCCGGCTTCCAGATAAGGCGTGGCTAAAACCCGCGCCAGGCTCCAGGCAGCGGCCATCTGCACCAGAGGGAATCGCAATTTGGCCAATTTTCGGGCGGAATAACTGAGCTGTTCGGCATATGCTTCCTGCTTCTGCCCGGAGCTTCCAAACCCGATCAGCACTAACGGCTCCAACACGCAGAGAATGTGTGTGGTGCAATTTTCAAAATGATGGGGGAAGTCGGTCCGCCAACGGGCCGCGATGCGCGCCAGATGCGGGCGCAGGCAGGCGGAGACCGCACTTAAAGTGGAGCGATCGCGCTCAGATAATGCCAGAATTTCCATACTGCCGAACGAGGAGGCGCGACCGGGTGGAAATCTCGAGCCCGAAAACTGCTGTGAATACGTTACATCGAATGCAGTACAAGCTGCAAGTTACGGGAATGGCGAGGTATAGGAAAAGGAAACGGAGGCTTCAGCCGGCCGAGGAAGCGGTCATGGCCGCCTCCGGTAGTGCCCGATGAGGGCCGCGACGGCGGGAAAATTCCTTGCGAATGGATTCCAGCAACTCTGCCGGGGTCAACTCCACCGGAGGCCGAAATCGCGGCCGGGGCGGCTCCTCCTGGCCGGCCGGTCTTTCCCGAAAAACGATCGAGGTGCGGGGGTAATGCTGCAGCACGAAATCGGCAAGGGGCGGGGTCGAGGCCAGGGGCGGGTGGCGGAAGGTCACCAGCACTTCCACCGGGTTGGCGGCAAGCAGCGCCAGGGCGGATTCGGAGTTGGTGCTGGCGAGAACGCGATAGCCGTGGGTTTCCAACAACAGCTTCAGATTCGAGAGCCGGCGCGGGTCGGAATCGAGCAAAAGAATGAGATGATGGCGGCGCATCGAACAGGGCATGCTATACGCGCCGGCGGCGGAAAGTCAAATGCCGCGGGCGGAGGGCAGCATGATTCCGGACAGAGTGAACTATGATATGGGGGATGGCGGACAAACAGGTTCCCGAATTCCAGCCGGACGGCGGGCGGCGGCCACGGCTGGGAATACTGTTTTCGGGCCGCGGCAGCAATTGCCAGGCCATCGCGACGGCCGTCGCCAATGGACAATTGCAGGCCGAAATCGGGCTGCTGGTCTCCAATCGCGAACAAGCGGAAGGAGTCGCGTGGGCGCGGCAACGGCAATTGCCGCTGCGGGTGATTCCCAGCGCCCGGCGCGAACGTGAAGATTACGACCGCGAAGTCGTCGCCGTTTTGCGCGCGCAGGGCGTGGAATGGGTCTGCCTGGCCGGTTTCATGCGCCTGCTCAGCGCCTATTTCATATCGGCTTACCGGAATCGCATCCTGAACATCCATCCTTCGCTGCTGCCGGCTTTTCCCGGGCTGGAAGCGCAGCGCCAGGCGCTGGAATACGGGGTGCGCTACACCGGCTGCACCGTGCATCTGGTGGATGAGACGCTGGATGGCGGCCCGATCATTGCGCAGGCGGTGACGCCGGTCCGCGACGAGGATGATGAAGCGGCGCTGGCGGCGCGCATTCTGGGACAGGAACACCGGCTCTATGTCGAGGCGCTGCAACTGATGTTGAGCGGCAACTATCGCTTGCAAGGGCGCCGGCTGCTGCGTAGTTCCAGCCCGGCCAGCCTGATCGCCGGCGCCGCGCCAAGCCTAAAATGCTAAAATAACTGCGGCGGCCGGACTTCCGCCGCCGGCTGATTTCGGGGCGTGTAGCTCAGTTGGGAGAGCGCCGCGTTCGCAACGCGGAGGTCAGGGGTTCGACCCCCCTCACGTCCACCAACCCTCATCCTGATACGGCTTTCATGGCTGCAGCAGCCAGCCCGGCATCCACCCGCGCGCGGCGCGGCATACTCGCCCTGGGATTATGCGGATTGCTGCTGCTGGCGGCCGGCACGGCGCTTTGGCTGTTTCGATATATGCCGGCCTATCCGCGCCCGCAACTGCCGGCCATCCCCGTCATCACTGCCTGGGCATTGATGCTAATTGGCATTCTGAGCTGCATTTTCAGCCGGATTTGGGAAAAGCGCCGGATGAAGCCGTAGCCGACGAGGGCGAAAACTGCAAACCGCAGGAGCCTCACGGCGGCCTGCCGGCGCAGGCTCGTGTAGCATGAAAAGCATGGCCGTGCCCACGCCTAGCCGAACCGAATCCCGGCCGACATACGAGCCGGTGATCGGGCTGGAAGTGCATGTGCAGTTAAACACGCGCTCGAAGGCGTTTTGCGCCTGCTCGACGCGCTTCGGCGCGCCTCCGAACAGCCAGACTTGCCCGGTCTGCCTGGGCCTGCCGGGAGCGATGCCAGTGCTCAATCGCGAGGCGGTGGCCAAGGCAGTGGCGGCAGGTCTGGCGCTGGGATGCCAAATCGCGCCGCGCTCGATCTTCGCGCGAAAGAATTATTTCTACCCCGATCTGCCCAAGGGCTATCAGATCAGCCAGTACGACCGCCCGCTGGCCGAAGCGGGCGGTCTGGACATCCCCGCGGCGGAAGGTGCGGAGGGCTTTAAACGCATTGGCATTACCCGCGTGCACCTGGAAGAAGACGCCGGCAAAAGCATGCACGACGGCCACGCGGATTCGGAGAGCTACTCCTACGTGGACTTGAACCGATCGGGCGTGCCGCTGATTGAAATCGTTTCCGAACCGGATTTGCGTTCCCCGCAAGAAGCGTATGCCTACTTAATCCGGTTAAAAGAACTGATGCTCTTTCTCGATGTTTCCGACTGCAACATGGAGGAAGGCAGCCTGCGCTGCGACGCCAATGTCAGTATCCGTCCACGCGGCACGATCGCGTTCGGCGCCAAGATCGAGATCAAGAATCTGAATTCGTTTCGGTACCTGCAGCAGGCGCTGGAGCATGAAATCGAGCGCCAGGCGGAGGTGCTCGACGGCGGCGGGCGGCTGAGCCAGGAAACCCGGCTCTTCGATCCGCATAGCGGCAAGACTTCGGTCATGCGCTCCAAAGAGCAGGCCCATGATTACCGCTATTTCCCCGAGCCCGATTTGCCGCCGCTCGAAGTTTCGCCTGCCTGGCGCGAGGAAATTGCCGCCCGGCTGCCGGAACTGCCGGAAGCCAAGCGGCGGCGCTGGCAGCGGGACTGGAAACTGCCGGCTTACGACACCGAGGTGCTGACCGCCAGCCCGGCGCTGGCCGCCTATACCGAGGCCGCGGCCGGAGGCGCAGCGAACCCCAAGGGGGTGGCCAACTGGATCATGGGCGACCTGACGGCCCAAATGAAAGCGCGGGGCGAGGATTGGAGCCGTCCGCCGGTCCAGCCGGCGCATCTGAGCGAACTGGTCGAGCTGGTGGATGCGGGCACGATCTCGGGCAAGATGGCCAAGCAGATCTTTGAAACGATGGTGACGAACGGGCAATCGCCGCGCGAGATCGTCGCAAAAAGCGGAGCGCGCCAGATCAGCGATCCCACGGCGATTGACGCCATCCTCGAGCAGGTGCTGGCCGCCAACCCCCAACAGGTGGAGCAGTATCGCAGCGGAAAAACCGCCGTGCTGGGCTATCTGGTGGGGCAGGCGATGAAGGCTTCGCGCGGGCAGGCGAACCCGGCCCTGGTGCAGGAGCGGCTGAAGCAGAAGCTGGCCTGACGGCGCGCCATGTTCGCCCAAAAGCTGCAAATTCAACTGGTGAAGGACGCGGCGGCGCGCCCCTGCCCGCTGCGTTTTCTGGATAGTTTCGCGATGCGCAGCTTTACCGGTGAAAGCCGCTTCGATGAAATTCTGCCGGTCGGAGACGGCCAGCTGGAAGCCGGCTTTCGCGTGCCGCTGCCCCAACTCAGCGCCGCTCTGGAGGATTGGTTTCACCGCAAGGGCTACCTGGAAGCCGGCGAGAAGGTTCGAATTTCCTCCGCGGCCGGAGGAGAAAGCGAGGCGGTAACACGCCTGCGATGAAGCGCCTGGGACCGAAGTTGTTTTACCTCGCTTCCAAGGTGTTTACCGCCGCCTACGGGCGCTGGCCGATTTTTGGCGAACTCCGCTCTGCGGCGGCGATCATTTACCACGGCGAGGCGCTGTGGATGGTCGAGCGCAGCGACGGCCGCGGGCGCTGTTTTCCAGGCGGCATTGCCTGGTTCCGGGAAAGCGAAGAAGCGACGCTGCGAAGGGAAGTAAAAGAGGAAACCGGGCTACGCGTCACCTGCTGCCGGCTGCTCTGGCGCTATCACACCCGGGTTTACCTGCCCAGCCGGGTGGCGGTTTTCCTGGCCGAAGTGGAAGGCGAGCCGCACGATTCCTGGGAAGGCCAGGTGCTCCTGGTGCCAAAATCGGACATCCGGCAACAACTCTTCAAGATTCATGTCCCGATCGCCGATTACCTGGAAAGCAACGGAACGGCGGCCGAATAATCATCCTGGCCGGTTTTATTCCACTTGGGCGCGCAGCACGCGCGCCCTCCGTTCCAAGCGAAAAATTACCGCGAGCTTTTATGCGGGCATCTGATGGGAAAACGGCAAATTTCGCGGAGGTGAAGCATGCGTTCCCGTTGGATGATGTTGATCGCGAGCATCGCGCTCGCGCTGGGCACCGGGTTGGCGCAGAGCGCCAATGCCGGCTCGAATCCAAGTTCCAACCCCGGATCGAAGGTCCGGGCCGGCGTGAATCAGCGCGCAGTGACGCTGATCCACAGCATCAACCAGGGCGAAATCCAGGTGGGAAAGCTGGTGGAGAAGAACAGCCGCTATTCCAGCGTGAGGAATTATGCCCGCATGCTGGTCAGCGACCATCAAAAAGCAGATCGCAAATTGCAATCGGTGGCGAGCCAGGCCGGCCTGCAAATGAACGTAAACCATCGGATGCAACAGAAGAACCGCCGGCTGATGCGCCGTTTGCAGCAAGGCGGGCGCTCCGCCGACCTGACCTTTGCGCGGTCGGAGGAACGCGACCATAGCCATGCGATTCACCAACTGCGGGGGTTTGAACGGCGGGTCACCGATCCGGGCTTGAAGAGCTATATCGCCCAGATCCTGCCAAGTTTACAGAAGCATCTGCGGTCGGCCCGCGCATTGCAGCGGAACCTGGCGCAAGGAGCGGCGGGTGCGGCGGCGACGCCAGCCGGCAAGGCGCATAACACCGGCGCTAGAACGAACATGCCGGCCACCGGCAGCCCGCTGCCAGCGGAGATGGCTGCGGGTCTGGCGCTGAGCGCAGCGGGGCTGGGCATGTACCGCCGGCGACTCCTGCGCGCCACCGCGCACGGCCATCGCGGCTGAAGATGCCTCTCGGGCACGGGCAGCCGCTTGCGCCGGTCACCGCGGGGCGGCTACCCATGGCGTTTTGCGCAGATATTCCTACAAAATCAAGCCGGGGCATGGATCAGGCCGGCGGCAGAGCCCCCTAGCCCAATCCAGGGAAGAAAAAGCGTGTATGTTTAGGGGAGCGGGAAAGCCTCCGCCCGGGCTGGAGTTGCAATTTCCCGTCCAAATTGGAAAAAATCTAAGGGGGGCTACCCCCAGGCAGGAATGCAGGAGGGAGCATGGCTGTGTGTCCAAAATGCGAGGCTGATCTCGATCTGGACGAAGATGAAGCAAGCGAGGGAGCAATGATTACCTGTCCCGATTGTGGCGCCGATTATGAAATCGTGAATGCGCATCCGCTCGAATTGGAGGCGCAGGACGACGAAGAACTGGACGAAGACGAAGAAGGAGACGAGGACGATTACGACGATGAAGACGAGGATGGGGATTTAGACGACGAAGACGACTACGACGAGGATGAAGACGAGGACGAAGATTACGAATGATTCGTTCGCGTCGAAATCCAACGAGCCCGCATCGGCAACCGCTTTGGCGCTGGGGATGGATCGCCATCGCGGCGGCGGGGCTGAGCCTGGGCCTGCATTCGCGTCCCCGGCACAAGCATAAGCAGATCGCGGCCATTTCCGGCAGCGTGTTCCTGCCGAATGGCATGCTGGCGGCGGGCGCGGAAGTCGACATCCATACTTTACCCAAGGGCCGGCATTGGACCGTATATTCCAATGAGGTAGGGGATTTCCTGCAAGAGGTGCCGATCCAGGCGGCGCGCTACCAGTTGCGAGCGACCCTGCACGGCTATGCTCCGGGGCTGGGCATGGTCGAGGTTCCGGGCCCGCAGATCGTGAATATCTTCCTCCATCTCGGCAAATTAGCTGGAACTCATTCCCACCATTGAGCATCTTACGATTATGAAAACGCGAAAATTCCGCTTCGCCGCGCTCGCCGGCATGTGCCTGGCCTGGGGCCTGACGCTGGCCGCACAGCATACGCGCACCGTCACCGGCACGGTGCTGGATAGCCGCGAGAATCCTATCGCCGGCGCGATTGTCTATCTAAAAAACGACCGCTCGCGCGCAGTGCGCACCTATATTTCCGACGACCATGGCCGCTATGTATTTCACGCCCTGGCGCCGAACACCGACTATAGCCTGCACGCTACTTATCGCGGCAAATCCAGCTCCCAGCGCCTAGTATCGTCATTCGATTCGCAGCAAACCATCCATATCACGTTGAAAATCCCGCTCTGAAACCGCACTGCGAGCCGCCGCCGCAAGCTGTTATACTATGTTTTCCGTAGAGGGATATATATGAATCGCACCCACTGGAAAATCGGTTTGGCCGCGGCCATCATTCTGGCAACACTCGGCTGGCTGGCGTTTACCGGGATCCGCGACAGCGAAAGTTATTACCTCACCCTGGGCCAACTGAAACAGGTCAAAGCCGGCAGCCAGCGCCGCTTCCGGGTGGCCGGCACGGTGGTGCCCGGCAGCATCCAGCGGCATGCCGGCAGCTTTGATTTTGTGCTGAAGCAGGGTTCCCTGACTTTACCGGTCAGCTACATCGGCACCGCGCCGCCGCCGGATACTTTTGTCGGCAATGCCCAGGCGCTGGCCGAAGGCAGGCTGCTGGCGAATGGCCATTTTCAAGCCACCAGCATACAGGCCAAGTGCGCCTCTAAATACCAGCCAAAATCCTACGGCAAGCCGGCCTCGACGATGTAAACGGCCGGCGCGCGTGCCCATCCCAGCCTCTCAACCCGTGCTCGATTGCCGTGGGGTGACACGTTTTTTCGGCCCCTGGCCAGCGCTGCGGGAGGTCAGTTTCCGCCTGCCCGCGGGGGCGCTGGTATTGTTATTAGGGCCGAATGGCGCCGGGAAAAGCACGCTCCTGCATATACTGGCAGGCGCCTTGCGCGCCTCCGACGGCCAGGTGGAAATTGAGGGTATTGCGATAGGAGAAGCGCGGGCGCGCCAGCGGGTCGGCTTGCTGGCGCACCGCAGCCTGTTGCATCCGGACCTGACCGTGCGCGAGAATCTGGCGCACTACGCCGCGCTCTACGGCTTTCCCGGCGCGGAGGTGGCCGCCGGTTTGGCCCGGGTGCGGGCCGATAGCTTTGCCGACGTTCCGGTGGGCGAGCTATCGCAGGGGATGCGCCAGAAGGCGGCGCTGGCGCGCGCCTTATTGCACTCGCCGCAGGTGCTTTTGCTGGATGAGGCGTTTTCCAGCCTCGATCACCGCACGGTGGAGGAAATGCGCGGGATATTGCAGGCTTTCCGCGCCGAAGGGCGCACCATCCTCGCCAGCACCCATAGCGAAGGCCAACTCAGCGATTTCGCCGACGGCGCGCTGGAGCTGGACCGCGGCCGGCTGGTCCAGGGCCGCGGTTGCATGGAGGCCGGCCGATGAGCGCGCCGCTCTCCACCGCATCGCGCGCCGCCGCCGCCGAACGGCCGGCGCCGAAGTTCTGGCGCGTGCTGGCGCGGGTCGTTTACCGCGACCTGAAGCTGGAGCTGCGCAGCCGCGAAGCCCTGCAGGCAATGGTGTTTTACGCGCTGCTGATCATCGTAATTTTCAGTTTTGCCTTCGATGCCGGCCAGGAGCTTACCTCGCACGTGGGCGGCGCCTTGCTCTGGGTGGCGTTTCTGTTTGCCGGGCTGGTGGCGCTCGACCGCGTGTTTTTACGCGAATTGCCGGAAGCCAGCCTGTTGGGCTTCCAAATCTCGCCGGCCAGCCGCACGGCTTTATTGGCGGGGAAATTCGCCTCCAGCTTCCTGCTGATGACCGCGGTGGAGCTGCTGCTGCTGCCGCTCTTCGCGATTTTCTTCAATCCCCCGCCCGAAGCGCGCTGGGGAGCCATCGTGCTGGTCTTGCTGGCCGGCACCTGGGCGCTGGCCGCCAGCGGAACCTATTTTTCCGCGCTCAGCCTGCACACCCGCTATCGCACTTTGCTGCTGCCGCTGCTGTTGCTGCCGCTGGCGATTCCCGCCATCGTCTCCATGGTGCAGGCGACCCAACACCTGCTCGACGGCCGCGGCATGGTGGGCTACTGGCTACGGCTGCTGATCGGATTCGATATCCTATACACAACCCTGGGCCTGGTTCTGGCCGATGCGGTGATGCAAACGGAGTAGCATGGCTTCCATGACCTTACAAACGGACCAGCCGGCGCAAGCAACAAGCAGTTCGTTCCCAGGCCGGGGCGCATGGTGGAGCGTATGCACGCTGCTGGCATTCGGGCTGATGGAAGCCGCGCTCTTCGAGGCGCTGAAGATCGCGCCAACCGAGAAAACGATGGGCATCTATCAACGGATCTTCTACGTTCACGTGCCCTCGTTCATTGCCGGATTTACCGCCTTCGCCATCAATTTTCTGGCCAGCGTGGCTTACTTGTGGAGGCGCACGCTCAAAGCCGACGCGCTGGCGGTGGCGGCGGCGGAAGTGGGCGTGGCGTTTACCGCCATCGGCTTGATCACCGGCCCGATCTGGGCCAAGCCGATCTGGGGCATTTGGTGGACCTGGGACGCCCGCCTGACGCTCACGCTGGTGCTCTGGGTGATGTATGTCAGCTATTTAATGCTGCGCCAACTGACACCGGCGAACGAACAGCAGCCGCGGCTGGCTGCCGTGCTGGCGGTTTTTTTCTTTCTCGACGTGCCGATTGATTACATGGCGATACGCTGGTGGCCGACGCAACATCCGCAGCCGGTGTTTTTCGGCGGGCCGAAATCGGGTGTTGCCGAACCCATCGCGGTGGCTTTTTTAATTTCAGCGATCGCGTTTCTGGCGCTGGCCGCGCTGCTGTTCTGGCAGCGATATCGCCTGGAATGCGACCGCCAGAAGCTGGCGGCGGTGCGCCGCGAACTGGCTCTGCGCCAGGCCTGAAGGAGAATGGCATCATGACAAACGTGGTGGCAGCCTTTGCCGTTGCCTGGATCGTGCCGATGATCTATTTATTAACGCTGGGCTCGCGGCAACGCCGGCTGCGGCGCGAAATGCAACGGCTGGAACAGAAATAGTTTAAAGTTAAACGTTTTTTCAGCTTTTTTCGCGGATCGCAGAAGCGCGGGCGCGGGCGGGAAAGCGCCTGTGAAAGGAGCGTCCCGATGCCGCTCGCGAAATGGATTGGAGCCGGCCGGTTTGGCCGGCTGGCCGGCATGGCGCTGTTGGGCATGAGCGCCGCGGCGGCGACGCCCCTGCCGGCCCCGATGAAGCCGCCCACAGCCGCCGGAAAAATCGTCATTTTTCAGCAAGCCGGTTTTCCGACCCTGGAGAGCCAGCCGGCGGCGCGGGCAGATTTGACGGCGGCGTTGGCCGGCCTACCGATTGAATTCGTCAATCTGCGCCAATTGGCAGCGGCCGCCGCATGGCGCGAGGCAAGCGCATTGATTCTGCCCTACGGCTCGGCGGTGCCGGCGCCGGCCTGGGCGGCCATTCTCGCGTACTTGCGCCAGGGCGGCAACCTGGTGACGCTCGGCGGTCGGGGCCTGATGATTCCGGTTTACCTTCGCCAGGGGCGGTTCGTTCCCGGGCGGATGCAGGCCGCCTATGCCCGCGCCCTGGGCCTGGACGGCAGCTACGCCGCGCCGCTGACCTCCGGGCTGCGCCTGGCCTGGGATGCGCACGCGCCGTCGTTTCATGCCCTTTCCTTGCCGGCGAAACGCGTATTCGTGCTGGAAAGCAGCGAAGATGCCAACTACCACGGGTTGGGATTTTTGGAAAACGCCGGCGGCGAGCGGATCGCGGCGCCGATTACGCGCCTGGATTTCGACGGGCTGGGCCGGGCGGCGGCGCTGCGCGGCGACCGGTGCGTGTTTCTAAACTTCACTCCCGCGCGCGGTTTCTGGTCGAGCCGCGCCGGGCGGCGGCTGATTCGCGACGCGGCGCTGTACGCCCGCCGCGGGGCGACGGTATTTGAAGCGCGCATGCGCCTGGCGACACTCGAGCCGGGGGAAACGCCGGAAGTCGAGCTGCGCCTGCGTCGAGTGCTGGCCCAGCGCCAGGGGCGGCAGCCCGGGAAGGCGGCGGTCCAGATCGAAGTCCTTTCCGGGCAAAGGGTTCTATCCACCCGCCAATGGAGCTGCCGGACTGCAACCTGCGCCGCCAGCGTACCGCTGCCGGCGACGCCGCGTCCCGGCTTTTACCAGGTCAGGGCCCGGCTGCGGCAGGGCCAGCAGGCTTGGGAAGCCGAACGGCTCGGCTATTGGCAACAGGATTCGGGACTGCTCCATACGGGTATTGCCCTCACGGCCGGCCGGGATTCACTGCTGGCCGCGGGACAGCCGTTTTTCCCGGTGGGCGCCAATTACTTCACGACCGCCTGGTACGACGGCGGCTTCAGCGAAGGCAATGCGCTGACCTGGCAGCGCGACATGGCCGAAATGCAGCGGCGGGGCGTGAACTTCATACGCACCGGAATCTGGGGCGGACAGAGCCGGTACCTCAACCCGCTGGGGGGCGTGAACCTGCAATTCCGGCGCGGGTTGGAGGCGTTTCTGCTCGCCGCCGCCAACCATCACCTGCAAGTCAATTTCACCTTCACCGCGTTCAATCCGCGCATCGGCTACCGGCCGGCGCATGCCGGCGGACGCAATCCCTATCTCGACCCGGTCGCGATCCGGGCGGAATTGAATTACTACCTCTCGATCGTGCGGCGGTTTCGCCAGGTCCCGTTTCTGAGCTGGGACCTGATCAACGAGCCCAGCTTCTCCAATCCGCTGGTTCCCTGGAAGGGCAACATTCCGAACGGCGATGCGGTGGAGCGACGGAGGTGGCAGCAGTGGCTGCAGACGCGGTATGGAACACTGGAACGGCTGGCGCGCGCCTGGAACACGACGCCCGAGGCGCTGGGCGGCTGGAGCGCGATTCCGCTGCCCGCGCCGGCCGAATTGCAGCGCGAGCGATACGGCAACCGGCGCGAGGACCGGGCATTCGATTACAACCTGTTTTCGCAGGCGATGTTCGGCCGCTGGGTGCGCACCCTGGCGGCGGCCATGCGGCAGACCGGCTCGCGGCAGTTGATTGACGTAGGCCAGGACGAAGGCGGAGTCACCGACCGGGTGCTGGACCAGTTTTTCAGCAGCGACGGGGTCAGCTTCACCGTCAACCACACCTATTGGCACGACAATGCCCTGCTCTGGGATTCACTGGTTTCGCATCGCATCGGGATGCCGGATTTCGTCGGCGAGACCGGGGTGCAGCCGGCGTGGAGGGCGGATAATCGCTGGCGCTGGAACGAGTTGAGCGCCGCCGGGCTGATCGAGCGCAAACTGGCGCTGGGGCTGGCGGCCGGCAGCACGGGCGGGCTGCTGTGGGCCTGGGAAAATGGCGATGAATTCGGCATCCGGCGCCAGGACGGCTCGGACAAGATCTGGATGCCGATTTTGAGCGGCGTGGCGGCATTCGCCCGGCAAGCTGCGCCTTACGCGCGCGGGGTGAAGCAGCCCGAGACGGCCATCCTGCTGCCCGAATCGCTGCAGTTTTCCGTCTTCAACGGCTATGCGCTGGAAGCGCAGCAGCATAGCGTGCGGGCGCTGTACGATGATGCCCGCGGCGCGGCGTATGCGGCAGGCGAATACCAGATTGGACAGCTTGGCCATCCGCGGCTGATTCTGGCGCCTTCGCCCTGGACGCTGAGCCGGGCAGCATGGCGCACGCTGCTCGAAAAGACGCGACGGGGCGCAACGCTGCTGATATCCGGCCGGTTCGACCTGGACGCGCATTTTCATCCCACCCGGCGAACGGCCGAGATCGGATTGCACTACACCCCGCGTCCGCTGGCCGAGCGCATGTTCCGGATTCGCTGGCCGACGGGCGCGGCCTGGCTCAGCTACCCCGGCGAGGACACGAATTACCTGGAATACGGCGCGCTGCCGGGCGGGCAAACCTTTACCAGCCTTCAGCTTGGTAAAGGAAAGCTCTTGTATTTCGCGCCCCCGCTGGAACTGAACGCCAACTATGACGCCCTGGGCGCGGTCTATCGCTATGCCATGCGGCAGGCCGGGGTAACGCCCGTCTATAGCACGAGCTGTTCCGACCCCGGCATTTCGATTATCCCGACCCAGTACGCGCAGGCGACGCTCTACGTGCTGACCTCGGAGAGCGCGGCGGCGCGGCGAGTGACGTTTGAAGACCGGGCCAGCGGCAAGCGCTTCGCCACCTGGCTGGATCCGGGGCGAGCGGCCATGGCGCTGATCAGCCACTCCGGGACGATGATTGCCGCCTATAACTGGCGCTAGAGGCGGACTGGCGTTCGCCGGGTGAGACACGAGCCGCAAAACGAATCGCGGAAAAATCGAAGTATCTATCTGATGTAGAGCGAGTTAGCGCGAACGAGGAAAAATTGAGAAAGAGGTGAAGTGTCTCACTTCTCATTAATGGTTTCTAATAATCTCGTAGTGTATTTATTTACATTACAATCACTCACTTGATATGGAGCGCGGCCAGTTTGCGGATCAAGGTATTCCGGTGCATGCCCAGGGCGCGAGCGGCATGGGAGCGGTTGCCATCATGCTGTTCGAGCACATGCCGGAGGAAGCGGCGCTCGAATTCCTGGCGGGCTTCTTCGAAAAGGATTCCCTTATCCACCATCAAGGCGACGATGCTATCCAAGACTTTTCCCACGAGGTTCTCTTTTCCGAATGAAATTATGGATGCAAACTCGCCGTTTTCCCTGCCGAGGGGCGGTGGGCGAGGTAATGCTGCCAACCGTTCTCGAAACGCTGCCGCACCCGGGGGGGCAGCAGATGGACCATCCAGACGCCGGCCTGGAGCAGGTCGGGCGCCAGGCGGGACTGAGCCACCGCGGTTTCGGAGAGCGGAAAAGCAGTCAGTATAACCAGCAGCACGACGCAAATCAAGACGCCGCGGAGCAGGCCCAAAGCGCCGCCGAGGAGGCGGTCGAACCAGCGCAGACCGGCGGCGGAGAGCAGTTTACGCAGCAGAGCAGTCAGGAGCCAGGCGGCCACGATCACGCCGAAGAAGATCAGCAGAAAGCCGAGGCCGTGGCGCACTTCCGGACGCGCCACCCAAGGGCGGAAGAGGCGTCCGGCGGCCTGGTATTTCCAGGCGCCGAGGGCCAGGCCGGCGAGGGTGGCCAGCAGCATCAGGATTTCGGTCACGAAGCCGCGCAGCAGCGCGGCCGCGGCGGAAATCGCGATGATGATGAGCAATATCCAGTCGAGCCAGTTCATGACTCTTTATTCCAGACATTCCCTCGAGCCAGGCGTCCGGGCGAGGCTTACGCGGGCAGCTCGCGGCCGGCGAGCCGGCGGTAGGCTTCGCGGTATTTCTCGCTGGTGCGCGCGACGACCGGATCCGGCAAGGCCGGGCCGGGCGGCTGCTTATTCCAATCGAGGGTGAGCAGGTAATCGCGCACGTACTGTTTATCGAAAGAAGGCGGCGACTGACCGCGGCGGTACTCGGATTTAGGCCAGAAGCGGGACGAATCGGGGGTCAGCACCTCGTCGGCCAGGACGAGAGGACCGCCCGACTGGCGGCCGAACTCGAATTTCGTGTCGGCCAGGATGATGCCACATCCGGCGGCGTGGGCAGCGGCGCGGGAGTAGAGCTCGAGGCTAAGGCGTTCGAGCTCGCGCGCGGTTTCCCGGCCGACCAGCTCGGCGGCGCGGGCGGGGGAGATATTTTCATCATGCCCGGTGGCGGCTTTGGTGCTGGGGGTAAAGAGGGGCTGCGGCAGCGGGTCGGCCTCCTGCAGGCCGGGAGGCAGCGGGATGCCGCACACCGTGCCCTGCTTGCGGTATTCCAGCCAGCCGGAGCCGGCCAGGTAGCCGCGCACGACGCATTCAATCGGGACCATCTCCAGGCGGCGCACCAGCATGGAGCGGCCGCGCAACTGTTCGGCGCAGGCGCGGGCGGCGGGCGGAAATTGGGCCACGTCGGCGGTGAGCAGGTGGTTGGAGCAGATGTCGCGCAGGTAATCGAACCAAAAGAGCGAGAGCTGGGTCAGCACGCGGCCTTTATCGGGAATCGGCGAGGGCAAGACCACGTCGAAGGCGGAGATGCGGTCGCTGGCGACCAGCAGCAGGGATGCATCCAAATCGTAGATATCACGCACTTTGCCGCGGGAGAGCAGATGCAATCCAGGGCAATCGCTGGAAAGAAGAACAGGCATCACGAAAAGTTGTCCTCTTGAGAAAGCAACAGTATAGCGCCAGGCGCGCGTTGAAACCCGGAAAAATCGAACGGAATAAACGACGGCAAAATACATGGAAGGCGCGCGCGGCACCTCGCCACCCACGCACTGCGCGGGTGCCCGTTTCCGGGCAGAAAATTGTCCGGCCCGGCCAATAATGCTGACGAAGTTCCTTTTTCTGCGACCCGCAGGGCGCGCCGAGGCGTATAAAGAAACATGGATTGGCGGCATCTGTTTCGTTCCAGTTGGCGGGCGTTGAAAGCCAGTCCGGGGCTCAGCCTGGTGGCGATGGCGACGCTGGGGCTGGGAATTGGCGCCAACACGGCGGTTTTCAGCGTGGTGGATGCGGTGCTGCTGCGCCCGCTGCCTTACCCGCACCCCGGCCGACTGGTGGTGGCGCTGGAGCAGACGAAGAAATTTCCGATGTCGGATTCCCTGCCCGACTATTACGACTGGCAGCAGCAGAACCGCGTATTTAGCCAACTGGCGGCCGGGCAATGGGCGGCTTACGACCTGACCGGGGCAGGGCGGCAGCCGGTCGAGCTGCAAGCGTCGAACATCACCGCCAACCTGTTTCAGACGTTGGGCGTGCGCCCGCTGCTAGGGCGGGATTTCATACAGGCGGACGACCGGCCGGGCGCGCCGCCGGTCGTGATGCTTTCGTACCGGCTCTGGCAGCAGAAATTCGGCGCCCGGCGGCGGCTGATCGGGCAGGCGATCGTGCTCGACAGCAAGCCGTATAGCGTGATTGGGGTGATGCCGCGGGGCTTCGATTTCCCCGGCAAGGCGCAGCTTTGGGTTGCGCTGGGGGCTATGCGCGGCGGCAATCCCTGCTTGAGCAGCCGCGGCTGCCATCCCGGCATCACCGCGCTGGGGCGGCTGAAGGCGGGCGTAAGCCTGGCGGCGGCGCAGGCGGAAATGTCGGCGATCGCGGGACGGCTGGCGGCGGCCTATCCCAAAAGCAACAGCTCGGTCGGCGTATCGCTGATGAATTATCAGCAATGGACGGTGCAGGATTCATCGAAAGGGCTGTGGCTGCTGCTGGCGGCGGTGGGGCTGATGCTGCTGATTGCCTGCGCCAATATCGCCAATTTATTGCTGGCGCGGGCGGAAGGGCGGCGCAAGGAATTTGCGATTCGCGCCGCGCTGGGCGCCTCGCGGGGACAACTGCTACGGCAGTTGCTGAGCGAGAGCCTGGGGCTGGGGCTGGCCGGCGGCGGGGTGGGGCTGGGGCTGGCGGTGCTGGCGATGCGCCTGGCGAAGCCGCTGCTGCCGGGAGATTTGCCGCGGGCCGAAACGGTGGGGTTGGATTGGCGGGTGCTGTTGTTTTGCCTGGGCACGGCCATCGCCTGCGGGCTGCTGTTCGGATTGGCGCCGCTCTGGCAGCAAGACCCGAGCGGCTTGAGCGCAAGCTTGAACGAGGGCGGGCGGGAAGGCCGCGGCAGCGGGCACCGGGTGCGCAGCGCCCTGGTGGCGGGCGAGATGGCATTGGCGCTGCTGCTGGCGGCAGGCGCGGGATTATTGCTGCGCAGTTTTTATCGGCTGCTGGCCTCCGGCCCGGGATTCGACCCGGGGCAGAAACTGGCCCTGACGATCTCGCTGCCCGCCAGCCGCTACCCGAAGGACGCGCAGCAGATTGTCTTCTTCCATGCCGCGCTCGACAAGTTGAAGGCCTTGCCCGGCGTGGAGCAGGCCGCGGCGGCGATGCCGCTGCCGTTCAGCGGCTCGGACTGGGAAATAGAGTTTCAGCTTCCCGACCGCGCGCCATATCCTCCGGGCAAGGAACCGCTGACAAATTTTGCCATGGTCAGCGCGAGCTATTTTCGAGCGATGAACATTCCCTTGCTGCGCGGGCGACTGTTTCAGCCGGGAGATACGGCCTCATCCCGGCTGGTCGCGATCGTGGACACCGTCTTTGCCCGGCGATACTGGCCGGGACAAAGTCCGCTGGGCAAGCAGGTGGAATTCGGGCGCGGCGGCAAACATCCCAAGACGCTGACCATCGTCGGCCTGGTGCGGCATATCAAGCTCACCACGCTGAGCGGGGATGCCGTCATTGACCGGCTGCCGGAATTTTATGTTCCCTACCCGCAGCAAGCGAACGACACCATGGACCTGGTATTGCGGGCGAAGGGCGGCCTGCCGCCGCTCAGCTTGCTGCACGGGGCGGAGGCGCAAATTCACGCCCTCGATCCCAACCTGGCGCTGGGGAACGTCCACACGATGGATGCGATGCTGGGCAAGGCAATGGCGCCGCGGCGGCTGGCGCTGGCTTTGATGAGCGCCTTTGCCGGACTGGCGCTGCTGCTGGCGGCGATCGGCATTTACGGGGTGATGAGCTACAGCGTGGCGCAGCGGCGGCACGAGCTGGGAGTGCGCATGGCGCTGGGAGCGCCGCGCGGCAGCATCATACGGCTGGTGCTGGGCGAAGCGCTGCGGCTGGCGCTGGCCGGCGCCGGGATTGGACTGGCGGCGGCGCTGGCGCTGGGGCAGACGCTGGGCAGCTTTTTATACGGCGTGCAGGCGTATGATCCGGCCACGCTGGCGGCCTGCCTGGGGTTTCTGGTGGCGCTGGCGCTGCTGGCCTGCTATCTGCCCGCGCGCCGGGGCGCTGCCACCGACCCGGTGCAGTTACTGAAAAGCTTGTAATCCGGCGCACCGCGAAACGCCTAATTCACAACCAGGGTGAGCTGCACGGAATGCGAGGCCGAACCGATGACGCCGGTGAGGGTCAGGGTATAAGTCCCGGCCGGGGTGCCGGGGTCATGGTAGCCGCCGCCGCCGCCACCGCTGGGACTGCCACCACCGCAGGAAAGCAGCCAGACGAGGGAAAGGGTCAAGCCGGCGACCGCGAGCGCTTTCCGTCGCCGCAGCGCCAGCCACAGGGCCAGACCGAAGCCCAAACACCAGGCCAGCATTCGAGGCGACGGCCATTTTCGCGGCGGCGGCTGCGGTTTTCCCCAGGGCGCCAAGCCGGTGGGAGCGGTGGTGGTGATGTTCACGGTTGCGCTCACAGTGGAATTGCCAGCGGTTAGCGACACCGGGGAGGGGTTGACGGAGCAGACCGCTTCCGAAGGGGCGCCGGTGCAGCTCATATTCACGTCGCCGGTGAGCCCATTCAAGGCGGTGATATTCAGCGTATAGCTGGCGGTTTGCCCGGGTGAGATGCTGGCGCTGGTGGGATTTCCCGTCATGGTGAAATCTTCAATGTCCACTTCCAGCGGCACGGTTGAGGATTGCGTCCCGGACGTGCCCGTGACCTGAAACTTCACCCCCCCGGCCGGCACGTTGCCGACCGTCAAGGTCGTGGAACTGCCGGAATTAGTGGTTATAGTCGTGGGATTGAAGCTGCAAGTGGCGGGCGCAAGATTCGAACAGGCCAGCGTAATGGTTAGATTATTCGGGGCGCCCGGTGGCATTTTGGCGCTAATCCAGAATTGTGCCGTCTGACCGGGCATAATGGATAGGGCGGGGCCCGATGTCTGCAGGCTGAAATCCTGCTCTCCCGCGCCGTTCAAAGCGATGGTTCGCGGGCTACCGGCGCCGTCGTCGGCAATGGTCAACGTTCCCTGGATCGGCCCCAGCGACGTCGGCGAGAAATTCAGGAAGACGGCGCAACCGGTTCCCGGCGCGATCGAGCCGGAGCAAGCCGGCGGAGGATTGGGGAACTTGCTCATATCCACCAGGGTGAAATCGTCGCTTCCTCCCAGCGTCAGCGAGGAGATGTTTAAAGCCGTCGCTTGATTGTTTTCGAGGCCAATCGCCAGTGCCTCATTGTCGTACATAGGCAGCGTCGGCCAGGTCAGTGTGTGGCGGGTCAGAAACACCCCGCTTGCCGGCCCCGGATTGATCCGCGCTACAAAAGTAGCCGCGCCCGTCGAGTCCATAGGGGGGTCGGATTGAAAAGCATTGGCCGGCGCAAGCGGAAAATCAAAGGCGCTAGTCCGGCCGGTGACATACAAATCACCCTGGGGACCGAGCGCTATGCCATGGATCTCGTCCACGCTGTAGCTTCCGCCCAATGGCGTAAAAAACTTCAATTCCTGGCCGCTCGGGTCGTACTCCCCTATAAAATCCGGATTATCCGACATTGCCGGCTGGAGGGCATGGATACCGGCATACTTCGATTCCATATTGCCTTCGGTGGCATTGCCGGCAAAAAAAATGTCGCCGGCCGGGTCCACCGCGATGCCGGTGCCGGCGTCATATATGCCGGCATTCGACAGCGGTGGATAGTCGGCCGCGAGCAAAGCGCAGCCGGCCGGATGCAGCTTCGCGATAAAAGGCGCGTATTGGGCGTTAACTGCGCTGGAGCTCAACGCGCCCGCGGCAATGCCGGTAACGTAAGCCGCGCCGCTGCCATCCACCGCGAGGGCGCTGATGCCGCCACCTCGCGTGCCGCTCAGATAGCTGGCAAAGACCAGCGTCCCGCCGGGGGTGAATTTGGCAATCACTCCCGTATTTCCATACGAGCCGGTCTGGTAGGCTCCCGCGGTGGCGGGGAAATCCAATGAGGTGCTGCTTCCCGCCACATACACGTTGCCGGAACTATCCAAGGCAATGGCATTGAGAAAATCCAACCCGCTGCCGCCGATGTAGGTTGAAAACACTGCGCCGGTCCCGGCCGGATTGAGCTTGGTTAAAAATCCGCTATCTTGTCCGGGGCTCGGGTTGGTAGTTTGGAATGCGCCCGCCGTGACCGGAAATGACGGGTTGGAAGTATTGCCCGTGATATAGGCATCGCCGGCGCTATCCAAAGTAATCGCGTGGGCGTTGCTGCGTAAGTTGCTGGCCGGTTGATTCCCGCCTGCGCCGCCCACAAAGGTGGAATAGACCAGGGCCGACCCGGTGGGGTTCAGTTCGGTGGCGAAGCCGGCCTCGCATTGGCAGGCGAGAGTAGATTCCAGCGCGCCCGTGGTAACGGGAAAGTTCGCATCACTGGTGCTTCCGGCAATATAGGCGTCCCCGGCTGCATTCACCGCAATACCCGACGCCACGGTTAGAGCGGGGTTGCTATTGGAACCCAGATAAGTGGCATAGATCAGTTGTGTGCCGTCCGCGCTCAGCTTGGCCACAAAGGCCAGAAAGGAATCGTATGCACTTGAACAGGAACTGCAGGTATTAAGAAAGGCGCCGCTGGTGGTGGGAAAATCGGTCGAATTCGTGTAACCGGCGATGTAGGCATTGCCGGCGGCATCAACCGCAATGGCGCTGGCTTCGTCCTGACCGGAGCCGCCGAGATAAGTCGAGAAGACCAGCACCGGGTCAATCACCAGTGGCCGCTGGCGGTCGTAGCGGCCGAGACGGAAACCCACCCGGTTCCGGCTCAACAACCGGTAGCCGCCCGGGACCATCCGGCGGCGCCGGCCCGTCCTCTGATAGATGACCGGTTTCCGAAAGCGCAGCTCTCCGGCCGCGGTGGCGATCTGCAAATCGCCCCGGGGATCGAGACTCAAGCGCGCCGACGGACCGCCGCCTAGGCGAAACGCGATCTGCCGCGGGTCGGCCCCGGCGGCCAGGCGGAAATCGTATTCCAGCCGGCGCCGGCGGCCGTAATAGACCAGGTCAATGCCAGGATAGATCCGGCGCATTTCCACCTGCGCATAAGTGGGAATGCCAGCGTGCCAGTCTTTCGGATCGCGGCCGAGGAAATAGTTCACCCGGCCGGGCAAAGGCTTGCGCCCGCGCATTTGAGCGTTTCGGTTCGCGCCCACGAAATTCAAACGAACGATCCGGGCGGTTTTGGCTTTCGACGGCAGCGCCAGCATCAAGCCGGCCGGCGACAAAGCCAGTTGATACTGCGGCAGGCGGGCGGCAAAGCTGACGCCGCGGCTGAATTGTCCCCGGTTCGGCTCGAAATAGAGCGGAAGATTCGCCAGCGCCCGCCGCAGGCGTTTATTCCGGGTCCGGTGCGCGGCGGCCGAGTTGGAGACTGCGCGCCGGCCGCTGCCGGAAGCCGCGCCTCCCGAGCTCAAGCTGGCCAGGTGGAGCACCCGCGACGGCGCCGGCGCAACTCCGCCGGCGGCATTCGCGGCGGCGCTGCTGGTTGCCGAGCCGCTGAGAGCGATCTGCTGGGGACTGCCGGCAGCGTCGTCATACACCGAGATGACGCCGCTGAGCGCGCCGGTGGTGGTGGGCGTGAAGGTGGCCTGGATGGTGCAACTGCCCAGCGGCGGCAGGCTGGTGAGGCAGTTGGAAGTTTGACTAAACGCCCCGCTGGAAGTAATCGCGGTGACGGTCAAGGGGTCGCTGCCGCTGTTGGTGAGAATCACGGTTTGCGGCGCGCTGGAGGTATTGACCATCTGCGCCGGGAAGTTAAGGGCAGTGGGGCAATAGAGCGCTTCGGGGAGGCTGATGCCGGTCCCGCTCACGGGCAGGGTGCCCTGCACCATGGTGCCGGCGCTGCTGACTTCGAAGATACCGTTGTAGTTGGTCGCGTACGTGGGCCGGAAGGTGACGGTTAGCTGGCAGCTCGCGCCCGCCGCCAGCGAGCTGCCGCAGTTGTTGGTTGAGGTAAAATTCAACGGCGCGGACCAGACCAGATTGTCCGCGGCGATGTTGCCGCTGTTGGTGAGCTGGGCGGTGAGCGTGCTCGCCCCCTGCTGCGGCGTCGGCGAAAACGACAGTGTCGCCGGGGTGAAGCTCAGCGCCGCCTGGATAATGCCGGTCCCGGTGAGGCCGACCGTCAGCACGCCGCCCTGGCCGGTATAGGGGATCGAGAGAAAGGTATTTTCCAACTGGTTGACCGAGGGCGTGAATCCGACCGCGAGGCTGCAGGTGGCGGCGGGATTTAAAGTGGCATTGGAGCAGGTGTCGGCGGAAATTGCATAATCCTGGCCCTGGATGCTCAACTGCCCCATGGCCACGCTGTCTGCGCTCAAATTGGTCAGGGTCACCGTCTGCGCCGGCGCCGTCTTGCCCACCAGCACGTTGCCGAAATCCAACGCGCCCGGCGAGGCGGCGATCTCCGGCGGGCCGTCGAGGTGCGCGATTGCGGTTTCGAAATTCGGATTGGGCGTTCCCGCCCATTCCGCCATCGCCCAAAAGCTGGCGCCGTCGGGATCGAGCGAGGCCCCGCTGTAATCGCCCCAGCGGTTCGGCGCCGGCGTGTGGTCATAGTAGTCCGCGCCCAGGTGCAGCAAACCAAAGCTGCGCATGGCGCCGGCGGCGTCCGCCGCCTCCCGTCCGGTAAAGGCGGCCGAGGCGTAAATGGTGGGGCTGCTGGTGGTAAAGGCGATCAACGCCGAGCCCGCCGCCGTGGCGGAAATCGCCGGATAATACGCCTCGCCGCTGCCGTTCACCGTCCCCGATTGTGTCAGGCTGGCGCTCGCCAGGTCGCTGATGGCGATCTGGTACCAGCGCGCTACCGGGTATGCGCCGCTTGCATCCGCCGTATTCTGCGCGCACCAGAGCGAGCCGTTGCTCCAGACCGCGTTCAGAATGCGGAAATCATTGGTCAGAATATCCACCTGGCTGCCCGGTTGGGCGGCATCCGGGGGCAGCGCATAATTGACCGGCAGGCTGAGTTCCGCCGCGGTCAGGACCGGGGTGCCGCCGGTCGTGATCGAAAATAAATCCAATTGATTGTTATCGTTGGAGGAAAAATTCGCCGCCGCCAGGAATTCCGCCGGGGCCGCGCCGTAAGTCACCGCCGGCTGTATGACAAAGGCCGCCTGTCCCGCCGCATTTTGCACGTTCTTGAAGGTGGTGATGTTCAAGGTCGAATTGCCCGCCAGCAATTCCGGCAGTCCGATGACGGTGATCCAGGTATCGGAAAAAGAGCAGCCGCCGTTTTGGAGACAGGTGAGGTTGATGGCAAATTGGCCGGTAGAAATGTAGATCGCCGAGGCGCTCAGGCCCAGGGTGGGAAAATCGGGGAAAGTGTCTTTGGTTCCGTCCGAGGTGAGGCCGACGCTGGCGATCGCGAACTTGTTCCATGTCCCGGTTGCGTCGGAGGTGGCGGAAACAGCCAGTAAAAGATTGGCCGTACTATTGTTGAAATCAACGTTGATGGCCGAAAGAATGAACCGTCCGTCGGCCTGGTCATAAATAACCCTCGGATCGGAAATAAAACCGTTGGATACCAGGGTGGAGAAAAACGTAGATAGCGGCTGATAACTTCCCGCCGGCGAGCCGTCGCGATTATAAATGGCCAAAATATTATTGATCGCCACCACTGCCTGCAAGGGCCCGGCGGCGACCTGGGAATCGGGGGGAAATGCCTGGGCGTCTTGTTCCGTCGGCCCGATAAATTCCGGGCTGGCGGCGGTGGCGGCCGAGCCATTGGCTTGGGCGAGGCGGCGCGCTAGGCTGCCGGCTGCATTTGCCGTGCGCGCCGGCGCCGGCCGCTGCTTCGCCGCGATCTCGTTCGCCCGCCGCTTGGCCCGCCCATAGCCGGGATAAAAACCGATGAACCGGGACGGCTGCAAGCGGCGCGGCGCCGGCCGCGACAGAGTCGCGTACCAGGATTCGGAAACCATGGGCACGGCGGCCAGCCGGGTCACGCCGGTTTCACGGCGGATGCGGGGCGGCGCGAGTTGAACGGCGGCCGCACGCAGCCCCCAAAGCAGCAGCAGCAGCGCCGGTGCGGGAACGATCCGGCGGCCCGGCCGGAAGCCATGCCGCTGAGGTGCCTCGCAGCCGGTCGCTGTACGATTCATTGGGAAGGCCTTCCTCCGCTTCTTTTCCGGCCTCCGGGGGTATCGTCTGCGATTCTTTTATCACCCGAATACTGCTCTGTCAAATCTCATTCAATGGACTCACAGACACTGATTTGGCGGTCGGCTTCCTGTCAGTCGGCCATGGCAGCCCCGGCCGGACGGCATTTCGCTCGGCTGAAATAGTGACCTTCAGGCGTGAGTGAAAGACGTCTTTTGGATTCAATTTTGCCGCCGCCGGCAATCCTCGAATGGCTGGCATCGTTCGAGAATCCGAATATGCGAGTTGGATTCTGGCTTATATAACTTAGCCAATTGCCCTCAACTGGCGGCCAGCCGGCGGGCCTCTTCCATGCGCACCGAGACGATGCGGGAGACGCCGGATTGGGGCATGGTCACGCCATAGAGCAGCGGGGCGATTTCCATGGTGCGGCGGCTATGGGTAATGAGGACGAACTGGGTCTGGGCGCTCATTTCGCGCACCAGGCGGGTAAAGCGGCCGATGTTGGCCTCGTCGAGCGGGGCGTCCACCTCATCCAGCACGCAGAAGGGGCTGGGCTGGAAGCGGAAGACGGCGATCAGCAGCGCCAGGGCGGTCATGGCTTTTTCGCCGCCGGAGAGCAGGAGCGCGTTTTGCAGTTTTTTGCCCGGCGGCTGGGCGACGATATCCACGCCGCCGTCGGGATTATTTTCCGCGTCGGTGAGGCGGAGGAAGCCCTGGCCACCGCCAAACAGCGTCTGGAAGGTTTCCTGGAAGTAGGCGTTGATTTTTTCGAAGGCCTCGGCGAACTGCTTGCGGGTGACCTGATCGAGCTCCTGGATGGTCTTCTGGGTATCGGCGATGGAATCCATCAAATCCTGGCGCTGGGCGGCGAGGAACTGATGGCGCTGCTCGGTTTCCTGGAATTCTTCGAGCGCCATCATATTGACCGGGCCGAGGGCGGCGATGCGGGCATTGAGGCCGGCGACGGCTTCCTGCTCGACCTGGAACCAATCGGCGGCGGGCAACTCGGCGGGGAGCAGCTCCGGCGCCAGTTCCAGCCCGAGCTCATGCAACAGGGTTTCGCGCAGGTGCTCGAGGTCGGAGGCCAGGCGGGCGAGGCGGATCTCGCAGGCGTTGAGGCGCTCGCGCGCCTGCCCGGCGGCCTGGCGGGCCTGCTGGAGGCGGGGCTCGAGCTCGGCGGCGCGGGCGCGCCAGAGGGCGAGCTGCTCGGCCGCCTGAGCCTGAAGCTCGTCCTGGCGGCGGCTGGCCTCGGCCGCGGCGGCGAGGGCAAGGCGGGCGGCTTCGCTGGCGGCGGCCAAGCTGGCCATTTCCTCCGCCGCAGCAGCGGCTTCGGCGGCGCGGGCCGCCTGCTGCGCCGCGGTCTCGCGCATCCGGGCCTGGATCTGTTCCAAGCGGGCGGCGGCGGCTTGGGCGCGCTCTTCCCGGCGGGCGGCGGCGGCGGCGGCGGCGGCCTGGCGCTGGGCGGCGGTTTCGCGCGCGGCG
>JAJYIU010000078.1 GCA_021789895.1 Acidobacteriota bacterium
GAAGTCGGGTGCGCTGCACTTGAATGCGGGCTCGCTGCAAGTCAGCGGCCGTATGCCTGTGACTGCGGCCAGCGAAACCATTGCCGCCGCCGAAGCCAGCGGCATCTTCAGCGTTTCTCGCATGCCGGGCATGATCCTGGTGCGCGCGACACGCGGCGCGGTTTCCATCCGCGGGGCGAAGAACTACACCGTTCCCGCCGGTGGCGCGATGGAACTGCAAACGACATCGGCGGCCGCTACAGGCGGCAGCACGGTTTCAAAGGGCCGCGTGGTTGCGATCGCAGTTACTGCTGCTGCCGTCACAGGGGTGGTCACCGGCATCATCGTCCGCAAGGCCACTGAATGCAACGGCTGTATCGTCAGCCCCTCATCCTAAACCCTACAGCAAGCATCAAACCTTGAGTGGCAGGCTGATGGAGCCTGCCACTTTTTTTGTACGCCGTGCATGTTCGACAGCTTGGAGGTGTAAGTCCTCTTCACATCCCGATGGAGGAGAAGTGATAGCGAAGCGCAAGGGCGTCACCGCGAGGTGGGGTCTGGAGGAAGCGTGGAGCAAAGACGTGAGCCGATGGACAAGAACCGGATAGGAGGCATACTGCGCTGGACAAGCTGGCAAATGACAGCGGAATCCATATCCATCAAGGGCGCGGGTTGTAAATCCGGCGGTTGTGCGTCGAAGGCGGTCGAACGTAAGCGTCAGGGCAAACCCAGTATGCAGGTGGATTCAGGCTTGCTGGCGGACGGCAAGCCAGGCGGCAGGTGTGAGGTCAATGAGCTGGCGATGCGAGCGATCGGCAAGACCGGGGAGTACGGCCTGCAAGTATTCGCGCACCGGGATTTTTAAACGGCGGCAGCTCTCGACCACGGAGCAAATGGCCGCCACCTTGGCGCCAGCGCCAGGATGGCCGATATGAATCCAGTTCTTGCGGCCCAGCACTACCGGCCGCATCGAGTTCTCCGCCAGGTTGTTGCTCAGCTCCAGCCGCGGATGCTCAAGAAACGCCGTCAGCCGAAGCCATAACCCCAACGTGTACTGAATCGCCTTGCCCAGCGTGCTGGCCGGCAGTACCTTTGTCGCCGTAGCCTCCAGATCCTCTTTCAGCCTGATCAGCAGCGGTCGCGCCTGTTTCTGGCGCAAGCCGTGGCGTTCGGCCAGCGGCAGTTGTTGCTCCCGCGCCTGCCGGTCCATGGCAAACAAGGCGTCGATCTGCTCGATCAGCCGCACCGCGCCGGCATCCAGCGGATTGAGTTTTAAAGCGTCGAAGAATCCGCGCCGCGCATGCGCCCAGCAGGCCGCTCGCACCACCCGCGCCTCATCGCCGCAGTGTTCGTAAGCCGCGTAGCCGTCGGTCTGTAATAGTCCGCCATAATCCCGAAGAACTTCCTTCGGCCCCTCCCGTCCCCGTCCCAGGCGGAAGTCGAACACCGCCTCGCCGCCGGGCGTGCCGTACTGCCAGAGATAGGCCTGGTGTTCCCGCCCTTTCCTCTGTTTCCATTGCACCGGCACCGGCGTCTCATCCGCCTGCACATAGCCCGAGGCCAGGATCTGCTGCCGCATCCCACGCACCAGCGGCAACAGCAGCTCGCCTGCCCGCAGCACGATCCCGTCCAGCGTGGCACGGTGAATCTCGACCCCGCAGTCGCGCTCAAGGATGACGCTTTGTCGATATAAAGGCAGATGGTCACAATATTTTGCAACGATTGCTTCCACAATCGAGCGATCCGAAAGCAGGCATTTGTCCACGATCCGTTCCGGCGCTGGCGCCGTCCGCACCCCCTGGCGTTTGCAACCCGCGCAGGCCCGCTTCTCGCGCCGGGTGACCAGCACATACCGCTCGGCGGGAATCACTTCCAACTGCTCGCTCTCTTCGTAGCCGATCACCGCCATTTCCCGCCCGCAGCTCGCGCACTGCCGCTCCGTTTCCGGCACGGCGATCATCTTTTCCTTGCGTTCCAGGTGCGCCGGCAGCGGCCGCCGCCCGGGGTGCGGTTTCCGGACCGGTTCGGGCTTCACTGCGGCGGCGAGCGGGCCGCGCTCCGACTCCGCTTGCACCTCGGCCGCGCTGACTCCCGGCTCCTCCTCCAGCAAGAGCAGTTGTTCATCGCTTAACCGCTCGCTTGCCGGGCCGTACTTCTCCCGCAGCCGTTTCCGCCGCTCCAGCTCCAGCTTCTCGATGCGCAGCTCCGCCGTCACCAGCTTGACGCGCAGCGTCGTCAGCTCGCCTTCCTTTTTGGCCAGCAGCGCTTCCAGTGCGGCAATCTGCGCCGCCAGATTCGCATCAGAAACGCGCGAGATAGCAATCACGATTGAGTTATAACATGACTTATGCAGGTTACAACCATTTATTTATGCGCCAGCGCATTTATCTTCCGTCGGCCGGCGGTACCACGGCCGTTTCCTGGTCGGCATGAGATCAATGCCTTCCAACAGCATCTCCAGCTCCGCCGGGCTGAGCGCGATCTTCGCGGCCGCGCCAGCCGGCCAGCGAAATTTTCCCTTTTCTAACCGCTTGGCGCAAACCCATAGCCCGCTTCCGTCAAAGTACAGCAGCTTCACCCGCGTGCGTGCCCGGTTGGCGAAGCCAAACACGTGCCCGCTCAACGGGTCCGACTCCAGCCGGTCGCGCACCAGCCCGTAAAGCCCTTCGAAACCTTTACGTAGGTCCGTGGCGCCCGCCGCCAGATAGATCCGCGTCGCCGCGCCCCAACCCGCCATCTCAACCCCCGCCGGCTACGGCCAACAGCTCGCGCAAACTCCGGGCATCAAAGCCGACCGGCACTTCAATCCGCAGGCCAGCGGGCAAGATCAACACCAGCGGCGCCCTCGGCGATAGCTTCGCCGTCTTGACTTCCACCCACTGCGGTTTCACCCGCGGCAGTTCAGCCGGCGTCCGCTGCTGTCGGCTTCGGGTTCTTCCCAGCCGCCGCCGATAATAATCCAGTCGATGCGACGATAATCCCGCCGCCGCGCAGAACTCCCGCCGTGATTGCCCGCTCTTCTCGAAGGCCTCGACGAGGGCATCGGCTTCCGCCCGGCTTCGCCGTGCTGGTTGTTTGTTCATGCCTGCCAGTTCAGCACGGCTTTGGCTGCTGATCTACCCTGTGGTTGCTCTAACGCTTAC